>CAZAEC010000004.1:0-138147 GCA_964484055.1 uncultured Clostridium sp. | reverse complement strand
CTAATAGGTCGAGGGCATAACCAAAGTGGTGATAGGAGAACAATGGATGATGAAAAGATTCTTTGTGTGCAGTTTTGAAGGTACATACCTAAATAGAAAATGTAGAAATGAGACGGAATCATAAGATTCGGTCTTTTTTTATTTAATAAGAGTTGTATTTATAAGATTGAAAAATTAGTAAAAATAAGATGAAAAATATAGTCCAGTTAAGTTTTGTTTGATATAATAAATAAAAAGTGAGCGATGAAAAATATAAATGAGCTGGAGGAGAAGGTTTTGAAAATACGGAAAATATGGAAATCAAAGACTCTTTGTTTTATGCTTGGTCTTTGCATAATGATATTGCTTCTTCCAATACAGACCTCTGCGGCATTGCCTACCGAAGAATATAGTCTGACATTGAATAATGGAGCTGGAGAAGGGATTTTTTATATTTATAAAGTAGCTGATTTTTCAGAAACAGGAGAGTTTCAGATTACAGATACATTTTTTTCATATGTCGATACTGTGACTGGAATGGAAAAATTAGATGCACAAACAGAATTGAATAGTGAAGAATGGAATCGTTTGGCTGAGACTTTAGCTGGCTGTGTGGAACAGGATCATATTTCAGAAACAGTAGTTTTAAAAACAGAAAATAAAACAGTGACATGGACAGAAACTGAGGGAATGGAAAAAGCATTGTATTTAATCATTGGAAGACCAATAGAAGAAGAGACACAATATACGATGCTTCCATATTTAATCACTGTACCGAATAGAGATGAAAAAGGACAATGGAATCCACAAGTTATTGTTGATCTGTCAAAATTTAGTCAGGAAATTTTTGAGAAGTATAAAGTATTAAAAATATGGAATGATAAAGGATACGAAAAACAACGTCCAAAACAGATTACAGTTGAATTATTGAAAGATGGAAAATCTATAGATACAATGATTTTAAATGAAGACAATAATTGGCAGTATGAATGGGATGTTCTTGAAAGTGGACATGAATGGAAAATTGTAGAAAAGGATATTCCGGTTTCCTACACAATGTCTAATATGTTGGATGGGCAGACTTATGTAATTACAAATACTTATAAAGCTAAGACTTTTGGTACAAGTTCAGGAGGTTCTTCGTTACCTCAGACAGGACAGCTGTGGTGGCCAGTTCCGATATTAGCAATTCTTGGATTGTCAGCATTTATGATTGGCTGGGTAAGAAGTCGAGAGTACAGAAAATAAGAAAGAAGATTTGGAAATTGGTATGAGAGGAACTGAGAAGAAAAAAGGGACAATCTGGATGTTCATAGGGCTGTTGCTGCTTGCAGCAGCTCTTTTTTTAACATTCTATAATCTGATGGATGCGAAAAGAGCAGAAAAAGTGTCTGCGGAAGAGGTAAGACAATTATTAGAACAAATAGATATGGAGAAAGAAGATTTTTTAGGAAATACTGAACTTTATAAAGTGTATCCAGAGATGGAAATGCCAACGCTAGAGATTGATGGAGAACATTATATAGGAGTTATAGAAATCCCTATGTTGGATCTACAGCTTCCTGTGATGGCTGGAGAATGGTCTTATAAAAAATTAAAGATAGCTCCATGCCGTTATGCAGGTTCAATATATACGGATGATCTGATTATTGCCGCACATAACTATAGTAGTCATTTTGGATTGATAAAAAATTTGAAAACTGGAGATGAAGTACATTTTATAGATGCAGATGGTCATGTATTTCGATATGAAGTAGGATGGTTAGAAACAGTAGATGGGACAGATCCTGCAACGATGTTGAAGAATGAGGAGAAATGGGATTTAACGCTTTTTACGTGTACCTATAGTGGAAGTGATCGATATACATTAAGATGTTCTAGAATGAAATAAACTATACGGAATTACGTATAGAAACACACAATAACTATACGGAATTGCGTATAGTTTAATAAGTGAAATGATAGATAAAGGAAAAAGATAGGAGAAATCGTAAAAAAATTCTTTTTGAAAGAGTTTTACCAAAGATAAAAACGGATGAAAAATAAGAGGCTTCAAGTTCTTATAACAAAGAATTTGAAGCTTTTTTATTATAAATTTATAATAAATACAGATAGTTCTAGAACGGATTGATAGAAAATGAACAAATGGAGGAAGAGTATGTTTGAATTAAATATCAATGGGAACGTTGTATACTCAGAAACAGATAAAACTCTGTTGTCTTTTTTGCGTGATGATTTAAAAATTACATCAGCAAAAGACGGATGTAGCGAAGGTGCATGTGGTACATGTACTGTCTTAGTAGACGGAAAGGCAGTAAAGGCATGTGTACAGAAAGTATCTAAATTTGTTGGAAAGAAAGTATTGACAGTAGAAGGATTTGATCCACATGAAAAAGCTGTATATGAATATTGCTTCGGAGCTGCTGGTGCTGTACAGTGTGGTTTCTGTATTCCAGGTATGGTAATCTGTGCAAAAGCATTGATCGATGTAAATCCAGATCCAACAATTGCAGATGTTAAAAAAGCAATCAGAGGAAATATCTGTCGTTGTACAGGATACAAGAAGATTGAAGAAGCAATCCTTATGGCTGCTAAATTCTTCAGAGAAAATCTTGAAATCCCTGAACTTGGCGATGAATTACATATGAACCAGCATTATAACAGACCAGATGCTGCAGAAAAAGTAAATGGAACTGGTAAATACGTTGATGACTTGGAATTTCCAGGAATGCTTTATGCAAAAGCAGTTCGTTCCAAATATCCACGTGCGATCGTTAATAAGATCGATATTAGCAAAGCACTTGCACATCCTGATTGCGTGAAGATTCTTCTTGCAAAAGATGTTCCAAATAACAAAACTGGTCATATGAAAAAAGACTGGGATGTTATGATCGCTGAAGGCGATACAACACGCTATGTAGGAGATGCTCTTGCATTAGTAGCAACAAGTAAGAAAGAAACTTTGGAAGAAGTAGTAGCACTTGTTGAAGTTGATTACACAGAACTTACACCAATCACAACACCACAGGATGCATTGAAAGGAGATGCTCCATTACTTCACGAAGATGGAAATATCATGAGCAAATCTACTCTTGTACGTGGTGATGTTAAGACTGCTCTTGCAAATTCAAAATACGTTGTTACAAGAAAATATAAAACACCTCATCAGGAACATGGTTTCATGGAACCAGAATGTGCAATCGCTGTTCCAGAAGGTGAAGATGGACTGTTATTATACACAGGTGCACAGTCAGTTTATGACGAACAGAGAGAAGTTGCTGAAATGCTGAATCTTCCAGAAGAAAAAGTACACAGCCATTCAATGCTTGTAGGTGGTGGCTTCGGTGGAAAAGAAGATATGAGTGTACAGCATCACGCAGCACTTATGGCATGGTATACAAAGAAACCTGTTAAAGTTAAATTTACAAGACAGGAAAGTTTGGCTTATCATACAAAACGTCACCCAATGGAAATCGAGATCACAACAGGATGTGATGAAAATGGTATCCTTCAGGGTATGAAAGCTACGATTATTGCTGATACAGGTGCTTATGCATCTCTTGGTGGACCAGTTCTTGACAGAGCATGTACACATGCTGCTGGACCATACAATTATCAGAATGTAGACATTCTTGGTATGTCAGTATATACAAATAACATGGTATCTGGTGCATTCCGTGGATTCGGTGCTGCACAGAGTAACTTTGCAATGGAGCAGAACTTGAATCTCCTTGCAGAAAAAGTTGGTATTTCACCTTGGGAAATCCGTTATAGAAACGTAATCCGCCCAGGACAGATCCTTCCTAACGGACAGATTGCTGACGAAAGTACAGGTGCAGCAGAATGTCTTGAAGCAGTAAAAGAGATTTACGAAGCTAATCCACGTGCAGGTCTTGCTCTTGGATGGAAGAATAGTGGTAAAGGTGTTGGTATCATTGATACTGGACGTTGTAAACTTGTTATTAAAGAAGGTAAAGTACATGTACTTACATCAGCAGCATGTATGGGACAGGGAATCGCAATCATGTGTGAAACTGTACTTTGTGAAGCTACAGGAATTTCTCCAAAACTTATCGTACATGAAGCAGCAGATACAAGAACAACACCTAATGCTGGAACAAGTACAGCATCTCGTCAGACAGTAGTTACTGGTGAAGCTACAAAGAGAGCTGCAGAACTTCTGAAAGCAGATCTTGATGCAGGCAAAACACTTGCTGATCTGGAAGGAAAAGAATACTTTGGCGAATATCATCCAATGACAGATGGATTGACATCAACAAAAGAATTCCCAATCCGTCACGTAAGTTACAGTTATGGTGTACAGGTAGTAATTCCGAATGAAGAAGGAAGAGTAGAAAAAGTTGTAGCAGCTTATGACGTAGGAATACCAGTTAACCTTCAGGCAGTAGAAGGACAGATCGAAGGTGGTATGGTAATGGGTCTTGGATACGCATTAACAGAAAACTTTAGATGTGAAGATGGATACTGCAAGACAAAACTTGGTACACTTGGTCTGATGAGATCTACAGATGTACCTGAGTTAGAAGTAATCCTTGTACAGGCAAAAGGCCAGATTCCATTGGCATTCGGTGCAAAAGGATGTGGTGAACTTTGTATGATCCCTACAGGAGCAGCTTGTGCACATGCTTACTACAAATTGGACGGAAAAGAAAGAACAGTAATGCCAATTGCTGATACATATTATAATAAAAAAAAAAAGAAATAATTATATTTGAATAGAATTCTAAAGATTAACTTCCCTTTAGAAAAATCGGAAGTTTGGATAGAGATTTCCGATTTTGATAGAAATTTATAAAAAGTGAAAATGGGCTATTGCTCCAAAGATAAGTGTAATTATCTATGGAGCAATAGCTCTTGTTTTTAAAGAATTTCGATGATATAATTGTAGGCGTAATAAACAATGTACCTTGATATCATATTATAAGCTGTTTAAAACATAGCCTTTTCAGGCAGTATACCAGTCTTATGCCATATGCAAGGGGTTCTCCCCGGCATATTCGATAAGCTGGGGATGTCATGTTAGGAGGTATAATTATGACACTACTGATTAAGGATGTAAAGTATCTGGTTACTTGTGATGATGAGAACCGCATACTAAAAGGAGTGAATGTTTTTGTAGAAGATGGAGTGATTAAATCTATCGGAGCTGATATTCAAACAGCAGATAATGTGATTGATGGATCTAATAAGGTGATGTATCCAGGATTGATCAATACTCATCATCATTTATATCAGACATTCAGTCGAAATTTACCAGAAGTTCAAAATATGGAATTATTTCCATGGCTAAAAACTTTATATGAAATATGGAAGAATTTAAATCCAGATACAGTTTATTATAGTTCGTTAACTGGAATGGGTGAGCTTTTAAAAACGGGATGTACATGTTGCTTGGATCATCATTATGTTTTTCCAGCAGGAACAGGTATGGATTTTTTGGATTCTCAGTTTGCGGCAGCAGATGCGCTTGGTATTCGCTTTCATGCTACTAGGGGAAGTATGGATTTAAGTGTAAAAGATGGTGGACTTCCACCAGATTCAGTTGTTCAAACTGTAGATGAGATTATGAAAGATTCAGAAGATGCGGTAAAAAAATATCATGATCCTTCTAGATATAGTATGCGACAGGTGGCGCTCGCTCCATGTTCGCCATTTAGTGTTTCTTCTGAACTGTTGAAAGAATCTGCAAAGCTTGCACGTAAGCTTCATGTACGTTTGCATACCCATTTGGCAGAAACAAGAGATGAAGAAAATTACACATTAGAACATTTTGGAATGCGACCATTGGAATATATGGAAAGTCTAGGTTGGATCGGGCCAGATGTATGGTATGCTCATGGCATTCATTTTAATGATGAAGAACTGAAAAGATTGGCAGAAACAGGAACAGGAGTTGCTCATTGTCCAATTTCAAATATGAAGCTTTCTTCTGGAATTGCAAGAATCCCAGAAATCTTAAAAATGGGTGTTCGTGTTGGATTGGCGGTAGATGGTTCAGCCAGCAATGACGGATCTAATTTGCTAGAAGAAATGAGAACGGGATTCTTACTTCATCGATTGAATTCTAGCAGTGCTGCACCTACAGGGTATGATATGTTAAAAATAGCCACTTGTGGAAGTGCATCGATTCTTGGTCGAGATGATATAGGACAAATTGCAGAAGGAAAGGCAGCAGATTTCTTTATGATCGATATGAATCGTCTTGCATTAACGGGTGCACAGTTTGATGTAGCATCTATGTTGGGAACAGTTGGATTTAAAGGAAATGTTGACTATACAGTTGTGAATGGAAAAATTGTTGTCAGTGAAGGCCGTCTAGTAGGTGTTGATGAAGATAAGGTTATAGAGCAGGCAAATAAATGTGTAAAAACATACCTTAATCGCGATTAAATCATTTATAGGTTTAATAAATTGAAAAAGGAGTGATACCCAATAATTGATAAAATCAGTTATTTGGTGTCACTCCTTATTTAATTAAATTTTTGTATGGATTTCAGAATATCTGGAATCGATTTTGATTCGGCATAAATTTGATATTGAGCCTGTCGGATATCTTGTAAATAATGTGCATCTGAACTACTGAGCATATTGCAATGTAGGAAATAAGGATGTTCATTTTGAATTTTATGTAGATTTTTGAAATCATGGATCTCTGCGCAGGTAAAAGTACTTTCTGGTGGAACAAAACCGAGGTTTGACAAAAGACTGGTAGAAGTTTTGTCCACATGAGCTGGAAATGCAATTCCATTGTAAGATTCAACCAGACTGAATACATCATCAAAATAAATATCTGTAGCATTGATCAATAGGTTTTCAATGGTTCCGATCACTTGATCATTTTCATCCATGATCTGTTGTTTTCCGAAAATATCTTCTCGATTCTTTACTGGCATCAGATGTGCATAAACATATTCGTCAAATGCCATTGCATCTTCCAGTGTTGGAAAGAGACAGACAACATGCACTTCTTCAGCAGTTGTAAGTTCCATTCCAGGAATGACTGTTACTCCATAATTTTCACCATGAAACATCGCTGCTTTGCAATTTTTACAAGTGTTATGATCTGTTAATGCGATTACATTTAATCCGTTTAAAAATGCCATTCCGACGATATTTGCAGGAGTCATATCATCATCTCCACACGGGGAAAGGCAGGAGTGAAGATGAAAATCATAATATAAAGGAATCATTACAGCCCTGCTTCGTGAATTTTGATCGCGATGTCAAAAATTGGCAGTTCAGAGGATAACATTGTGATTCCTTCTTTTTCTGCCTGAGCGACCGTATCTTTGTCAGGTGTAACGCCTTCTGCAAAAATAATACATGCAACATCAGTGAGTGATGCAACAGCAAGCGTATTTTTATTCCCCATTACAGTTACCCATACACTGTCAGCAGGTGCTTTCCCCATAGCGACGCTTAACATATCGCAGCAAAATATTTTAGAAAGTTCTCGCTCTGTCATTCCTTTTACTAGGACGTTACAGTCGGGAATCGTTAAAAGATCTTGGACTTTCATCGAATTAGTCCTCCTTCCTGTGGTGATTTGGTACACCAAAAGCATCAAGTTCAGCGGTTAGTGTACGAATATAAGAGTTAATTTGTCTGATATAATCATCTTCTGGATCTTCTGCTCCATAGGCTACATCAGTCAAAAGATTGATCTGATCAGACATACGGGCAATGTGTTCACGCAAAACATAAATACAGTCATTTGGTGTTGCATCTCCTCGTACAATATCTTCAGCGAGAGTCTGGCAAGTTGGGCAACCACATGAACCACAGTCGAGGCCAGGAAGATTTTTGGTGAGCTCTTCTACTTCTGACATCATTCGCAGGCTTTCTTTGAATGTATTACCAAGACGGAAAACCGGTTCATAGTCAACGGTGCCACTCCAACGCATATTTGGTGCATCTTGGTAATCTTCTAGATGACTCTTGGAAATAGGCTGATAGCGCAGGAGTCTTGCAGTTTTTGGTTTGGCAACAAATGCATTTTCAACGGTCAGCATGCCGCCAACACATCCGCCATTACAGCAGTTCATTTCAATAAATGTGAGACCATGCATCTCATCTGTTTCAATTTTTTCAAGAACACGGATTACGTTTGTGATACCGTCAACGGCAAGGTAATTGTTGACGAGGAGTGCACCGACTTCTCCACCGGATTTGCTCCAGCCGATTCCAATGCGGCCAGACTGAGAGAGCGGTTTTAACTGACTCTCATCACGGCTCATAAGGGGAAGAAGAAGTGGGTAAACATCTTTGATCGCAACGACATTATCAATGTTACTTTTTTCAATTCCAAGAGGTGCTTTGGCATAGGATACCTTAGAAGGGCATGGCGAAATAAAGATAATTCCAATGTCTTCAGAAGGGAGTCCTGTTTTTTCCATTGCACGTTGTCTGGCAATCTCTGCAGCAACTTCAACTGGTGCTTTGAAAGGAAGAAGTTTGCCGAGCAGAGATGGGAATTTGACACGGATCAAACGGACAACTGTTGGACAGGCTGAACTGATAAATGGTGCTTCGGACTCATGTTCTTTAATATATTGTCTGGAAGCTTCGGAAACAAGTTCAGCGGCAGCACTTACTTCAAATACATCGTCAAATCCAAGTTTTAAAAGTGCGTTCAATACGATGTCAACATTTGTTAGGTTATTAAATTGTGCATAAAGTGATGGCGCAGGTAATGCGACCGTATACTTATAATTATTTAATACGTTCAGTGAATCATAAGTGGCTACTTTGGCGTGGTGTGGGCAATAACGGATACAACGTCCACAGTCAATACAGAATTTATCGATGATATGCGCTTTTCCATTATGTACTCGGATTGCCTGTGTAGGGCAATATTTGATACAGTTGATACAGCCTTTGCAGGCTTCAGCATTAAGATGGACAGAACTGATAAATTTATCCATAAACAGCTCCTTTCATATTAATACTTGCGATCAGATATATACTTTCATTGTTACAGTAGTTCCGACCCCAAGTTCGGTTTCAATCTGAAATTCATCAGCAGATTTTTTCATGTTTGGAAGTCCCATACCAGCTCCAAATCCAAGTGCACGAACTTCTTCTGGAGCAGTGGAGTACCCTTCTTTTAATGCTTTGGAAATGTCTGCGATCCCAGGGCCTACATCGGCAAGGACCATTGTGATATCTTCGTCTGTGATCGTAACAGTGATTTCGCCACCATTTGCATGGATGACCATATTGATTTCACCTTCATACATTGCGATTGCTACTTTACGGATTGCGGTAGAGTCAACACCGAGCATCTTCAACTTGTTTTTAATCGAGCTGCTGGCTTCACCGGCACGTGTGAAGTCATCGCCGGAAACTTTGTAATTAAATACTAATTTATTATCCATTAAAAGCACCTCCCAGAAGTACGGAATCCATTTGAATAGAGAATACCGCAGCTAGTGAACATAGAATGCTTTGTTGTGAGGATTGCCATATCTTTCATCTCAGCAAGAGAAAGAATGGTGTCACCAGGAATCTTTCCGCATACAAAAACGATACAGTTGATATCAAGCATTTCAGCCGTGCGAACGACCTGAGGGTTACAAAGTCCTGTGACAAGCGTAGCACAGTCTTCTGCAAATGCAAGGACGTCACTCATCATATCTGTTCCAAATACATAATCTGTATTTAAATCCGTTAAGGTATTGCCACATAAAATGTCAGCATCAAGTAGTTTTTGAATATCTATTACTTTCATAGGACCTCCTAAATTTGTATAATGTGTAAAAATATACTTTAAGTATAGCATTAGTATTTGTAAAAAACAATAAAATCAATTTATTGATTGTATGTAATAATAAACAGTAAAAAGCCAAAATAAGGGTAGATTATTGGTGAAAATCATGATAGAATAAAATAAATATGTAGACCTAATTAATGAAATGGAGGTTAAGTGATGCAAGGAAAGAAACAGACAGTTCCTTTTTCCGGAACGAAAGAACAGGAGGAATCCTTATTAAAAGTAATTGCTGAACTGAAGGACCAGAGAGGTTCATTGATGCCAATCCTTCAGAAGGCTCAGGATATTTACGGCTACCTTCCAATCGAAGTACAGACAATTATTTCTAATGAGACAGGAGTGCCTCTTGAAAAAATTTATGGCGTTGCAACATTCTACTCACAGTTTACATTGAGTCCAAAAGGAAAATATCAGATTTCCGTCTGTCTTGGAACAGCCTGCTATGTTAAGGGCTCCGGAGATATTTACAATAAGTTAATGGAAAAACTTGGTATTGTAGGTGGAGAATGTACTCCTGATGGAAAATTCTCTCTGGATGCATGTCGTTGTGTAGGTGCTTGTGGTCTTGCTCCAGTAGTAATGATCAATGATGAAGTATACGGCCGACTGACAGTTGACGATGTTGACGATATGTTAGCAAAATACGAATAAGCCTATGATGCCGGAGATTTCTCTGAATATATTAGATGTTGCTGAGAATTCTGTACGTGCAGAAGCAACTCTTGTTGAGATTGATATTTCGGCACAGACAGTACAGGACACACTCACAGTCATTATTCGTGACAATGGATGCGGAATGACAAAAGAACAGGTAGAAAAAGTACAAGATCCGTTCTTTACAACAAGAACTACGAGGAAAGTAGGACTGGGAGTTCCGTTTTTCAAGATGGCTGCAGAGAGTGCGGGAGGCAGTTTTTCTATTATATCAGAAATTGGAAAAGGCACCGAGGTTGAGGCGGTATTTGGTCTGTCACACATTGACAGGATGCCGCTCGGTGATATTAGTTCAACAATACACACTCTGGTTGTTTTTAATGACAAGATCGACTTTGTTTTCAGATATCGCTATGATGAAGATGAATTTGTGATGGATACACGAGAATTTCGTGAGATTTTGGGTGATGTATCATTTACAGAACCAGAAGTTTCAAGATTTATCAAAGATTATTTAGAATCGAACAAAGAAGAGACAGACCGGGGAAGAGAGATATAATCGGTTATGGAAAAGGAGGATATGTATGAAATCTCTTGAAGAATTACGTGCAATTAGAGAAAGAATGCAGGGAAAGGTTGGAATGCGTGACGAGAACGAGAACCAGACAAGAGTTGTCGTAGGTATGGCAACATGTGGAATCGCAAGTGGCGCAAGACCAGTTCTTACAGCTCTTTCAGATGCAGTTCAGGAAAGAAATCTTACAAATATCAACGTAACACAGACAGGATGCATTGGTTTGTGTATGTATGAACCAATCGTAGAAGTTATGGAACCTGGAAAAGAGAAAGTTACATATATTAAAATGACACCTGAAAAGGCGATGGAAGTATTAGATCTTCACCTCATTGGTGGTAAGGTAGTAACAAAATATACACTTAGCGCTATTCAGAAATAAGAAAAGGAGGCGGATGATTAATGTATCGTTCACATGTTTTGGTTTGTGGTGGAACAGGTTGTACTTCTTCCGGAAGCCAGAAAATTATCGAAAGACTGAATGAAGAGATTAAAGCCAATGGTCTTGAAAAGGAAGTTGGCGTAGTACAGACAGGATGTTTTGGTCTTTGTGCATTAGGACCAGTCATGATTGTATATCCAGAAGGATCATTCTATTCAATGGTAAAAGAAGATGATATTCCGGAGATCGTATCTGAACATTTATTAAAAGGACGAGTTGTAACACGTCTTCTTTATGATGAGACAACAAAAGGAGAAGAAATCCTTTCTCTGAATGAAACAGATTTCTATAAGAAACAGCACAGAGTTGCACTTCGTAACTGTGGTGTGATCAACCCAGAAATCATTGATGAATATATCGGAACAGGCGGATATGAAGCTTTAGGTAGAGTTCTCACAGAGATGACACCTGAACAGGTTATCCAGACACTTCTTGACAGCGGACTGAGAGGACGAGGCGGTGCCGGATTCCCTACAGGTCTGAAGTGGAAATTTGCAGCAGGCAATGCAGCAGATCAGAAATATGTATGCTGTAACGCTGACGAAGGTGACCCAGGTGCATTCATGGACCGTTCTATTTTGGAAGGTGATCCACACGTAGTACTTGAAGCAATGGCAATCGCAGGTTATGCAATTGGCGCTACACAGGGTTATATTTATGTACGTGCTGAATACCCAATCGCTGTAAAACGTCTTGAAATCGCAATCGGACAGGCAAGAGAATATGGCTTGCTTGGTGAAAATATTTTTGGAACAGGATTCAACTTTGATATCGATCTTCGTCTTGGTGCAGGAGCTTTCGTATGTGGTGAAGAGACAGCACTTATGACATCTATCGAAGGTAACCGTGGAGAGCCAAGACCACGTCCACCATTCCCAGCACTGAAAGGTCTGTTTGATAAACCAACGATCCTTAACAACGTTGAAACATATGCAAACATTCCACAGATCATCGTGAATGGAGCAGAATGGTTTGCATCCATGGGTACAGAAAAATCAAAAGGAACAAAAGTATTCGCTCTTGGTGGAAAAATCAAGAATACAGGTCTTGTTGAGATCCCAATGGGAACAACACTTCGTGAAGTAGTAGAAGAGATCGGTGGCGGTGTTCCAAATGGCAAGAAGTTCAAAGCTGCTCAGACAGGTGGACCATCCGGCGGATGTATCCCAGCAGAACATTTTGATATACCAATCGATTATGATAACTTAACAGCAATCGGATCTATGATGGGATCTGGTGGTATGATCGTAATGGATGAAGATACATGTATGGTAGATATCGCAAAATTCTTCCTTGAATTTACAGTAGATGAATCTTGTGGTAAATGTACACCATGTCGTATCGGTACAAGACGTATGCTTGAGATTCTTGATAAGATTACAAAAGGCCAGGCTACAATGGATGACTTGGATAAATTGGAAGAACTTGCTGAACATCTGAAACATAATTCACTTTGTGCACTTGGACAGTCAGCTCCAAACCCAGTTATCTCTACTCTGAAATTCTTCAGAGATGAATATATTGCACATATTGTTGACAAGAAATGTCCAGCAGGTGTATGTAAAGACCTTCTTCAGTTCAAGATTGATGCTGATAAATGTAAAGGCTGTACACTTTGTTCTCGTGTATGTCCAGCAGGTGCAATCATTGGTAAAGTAAAAGAACCACATATGATCAACTCAGATAAATGTCTGAAGTGTGGAGCTTGTATGGAAAAATGTCGTTTCGGCGCAATCTATAAAGAGTAATTGGAGGGTAGTGAATATGGGAAACGTTAATTTAAAAATTAATGGTATTGATGTAACAGCACCGGCTGGTTCAACTATCCTGGAAGCAGCACATATTGCAGGAATTAGAATCCCAACACTGTGTTACTTGAAAGATATTAATGAAATCGGTGCATGTCGTATGTGTGTTGTTGAAGTAAAAGGTGCAAGAAACCTTTGTGCAGCATGTGTTCAGCCAATCAGCGAAGGCATGGAAGTATTAACAAACACACCACAGTTGATCGAATCAAGAAAACGTACATTGGAACTGACACTTTCAAATCATGAAAAGAAATGTCTTTCATGCGTAAGAAGTGGTAACTGTGAACTTCAGCAGTTATGTCAGGAATATGGCGTTGAAGAAGATCATTTTGAAGGAATCGTAAATCATTATGAACTGGATACAAGTGCAGTACATATGATTCGTGATAATAACAAATGTATCCTCTGTAGAAGATGTTCTGCAGTATGTTCAAAAGTTCAGACAGCCGGCGTGATCGGACCTAATGAACGTGGATTTGCAACATTTATCGGTTCTGCATTTGACATGGGACTTGGTGAAACAAGTTGTGTAAACTGTGGACAGTGTATCGCAGTCTGTCCAACAGGTGCTCTGTATGAAAAAGATTCTACAGCAGCAGTTATGGAAGCAATCGCTGATCCTACAAAACATGTTGTTGTAGAACCAGCTCCAGCTGTTCGTGCAGCATTGGGTGAAGAATTTGGATATCCAATGGGAACTGATGTAGAAGGAAAACTCGCAGCAGCACTCCGCAGAATCGGATTTGATAAAGTATTTGATACAAACTTCAGTGCTGACTTAACAATTATGGAAGAAGCACATGAATTCCTTGACAGAGTACAGAATGGTGGTGTACTTCCACTGATGACTTCTTGTTCACCAGGATGGATCAAGTATTGTGAACACTACTATCCAGATCTTATCGATCATCTGTCAAGCTGTAAGTCTCCACAGCAGATGTTTGGTGCTGTAACTAAGACATATTATGCTGAAAAGATGGGACTTGATCCAAAAGATATCGTATGTGTAAGCGTAATGCCATGTACAGCTAAGAAGTTTGAAATTGGAAGAGATGATCAGGATGCAGCAGGAGTTCCTGACGTTGACATTTCTATCACAACAAGAGAACTGGCTAGACTGATCCGTAAACTTGGTATCGACTTCAGAGCACTTCCAGACGAAGGATTTGATGATCCACTCGGAGAAGGAACAGGAGCAGCAGTTATCTTTGGTGCTACTGGTGGTGTTATGGAAGCAGCACTTCGTACAGCAGTTGAAACACTTACTGGCGAAGAACTTGCAGATGTAGAATTTGCAGAAGTTCGTGGTACAGAAGGAATCAAAGAAGCTACATATAACGTAGCTGGTATGGATGTGAAAGTTGCAGTAGCATCTGGTCTTGCAAATGCAAAAGAAATTATGGACAAAGTTCGTTCAGGTGAAGCTGACTATCACTTTATCGAGATCATGGCTTGTCCAGGCGGTTGTGTAAATGGTGGTGGACAGCCACAGGTACATGCAGATGTAAGAAACTTTGAAGATATCCGTGCACTTCGTGCAAAAGCATTGTATGCAAATGATGCTGCAAGACCTAAGAGAAAATCTCATGAAAATGAATCTGTTAAGAAACTCTATGAAGAATATCTTGGCGCTCCAGGAAGCGAAAAAGCACATCATATCCTTCATACAACATATGTAAAGAGAAAAATTAACGGATAATATCTGGAAAATAGATAGATTCTGAATCAGACAGAAGGGCAAAGAAATTAAAAAAGTTTCTTTGCCCTTCTTTTGATATATGGTATGATAGAACTATGTAAAATTGTAGAAAAATCTGGTGTGGAGGAAGATAGAATGATTGTTATAGATTTTAAGGACACTGCGTGTAGGCACTGTTATAAATGTGTTCGTTATTGTGGAGTAAAAGCTATTCGAGTTGTGAATGGACAGGCAAGGATCATTCAAGAACATTGTATTAATTGTGGACATTGTTTGAAGGTCTGTCCGCAGCATGCAAAGGTATATGCATCGGATATAGAGCGTATCAAAGGATATATGCGTCAGGGAGATAAGATTGTCATTTCATTGGCTCCATCTTATGCCGGAATTTTGGAATACGAAACAAAAGGACAAGTTGTAGATGCTCTTATGAAGTTAGGATTTTCTGAAGTTCGAGAGACTGCAGAAGGTGCAGCAATCGTTACAAAAGAGTATAAACGTCTAGTTAAAGAAGAAAAAATGGAAAATATCATCACAACTTGTTGTCCAAGTGTAAATGATATGATTGAAAAATATTATCCGGATTGTGCAAAATATATGGCTCCAGTTGTATCTCCAATGATCGCACACGGAAGATATATTAAAGAATTATATGGAAAAGATTGCAAAGTAGTATTTTTAGGACCTTGTATTGCAAAGAAAAAAGAAGCAGTCGGTGATGAACGCATATTTGGTGCGATTGATGCGGTTATGACATTCGAAGAATTACTGGATTGGCTTTCAGAAGAAAATATCAGAATACGTGATTGTGAAGAGAAACCATTTGGTAATCCATGTCCTGAGATCAATCGACTTTATCCAATCAGTAGTGGTGTAATCCGTTCAGTTATGCTGTGGAAAGAAAAAGATTATTATAATACAGTATTCGTAGACGGAATCGAAAACTGCAAAGGGGTATTAGAGTCTGTGCAAAAAGGAGAATTGCATCATTGCTTTATCGAGGTAAATATTTGTGAAGGCGGTTGTGTAACTGGACCAGCTTCTGCAAGATGGGATACATCTTATGCAAAAGCGATTACAAGAATCCAAAAAGGAATTGAAAAGAAAAATGCGGATGAAATTATAAATAAAGAATTGCCGGATGTGAAAAGAGATTTTGGCGGTCGTGAAATGGGAATCAAATATCCAACAGAAGAAGATATTGTTAAGATCATGCGTGCAATGGATAAGTATTCAAAGAAAGATGAATTGAACTGTGGTGCGTGTGGATATGATTCTTGTCGTGAAAAAGCGATTGCAGTTTATCAAGGCAAGGCAAGTGTTGAAACTTGCATGCCATATGCGTTGATGCGTGCAGAGTCTAAGTCAAACCTTGTAATGGACCTCGTTCCAGATATGCTCTACATTGTAGATAAAAATATGAAGATCAAAGAGGCAAACAAAGCTGGCTTGGAACTTCTTGGAGTAGGACGTGAAGAAGCATTGCATCGTTACATATTCGAGTTCTTTGAAGAATCTGATATTGAAGAAGTATTCCGAACAAAAGAAAGTATCATTAATAAAAAAGTTGAGCTTGAAAATGGAAGGATCATTGCAGAGGAAACGGTCGTTTATGATGAGGGAACAGGCTGGATGTTCTTAATGTTCCATGATATTTCTAGAAGAGAGAGACGAAAAGAGCTGCATTACAAATTTAAATTGGATACATTGGAAATGGCAGAGAAAGTTATCGAAAAACAGATGATGGTCGCACAGGAAATCGCTGGACTTCTTGGAGAAACGGCAGCAGAGACAAAGGTAACATTGTTGAAACTTCGCGAATCGGCGTTGAGCGACGAGGAGGAATGGCATGTTTAGTATTGATATGGCATGGAAAAGCTTGAATAAGCATGGAGAAGAACTTTGTGGAGATAAAGTTGAAACCTTAAAAACAGCAGATTCAGATATCGTAATCCTTGCTGACGGGATGGGAAGTGGTGTAAAAGCCAACATTCTTGCTACTTTAACATCTAAGATCCTTGCAACAATGTTTAAGGAAGGTGCAAAGCTGGTAGACTGTGTAGATACGATCGCAAAGACACTTCCAATCTGCCAGGAACGAAAGGTTGCTTATGCTACATTCAGTATTTTGCAGATTTTTAGTAATGGTGATGCGTATCTTGTAGAATTTGATAATCCAAGCTGTGTATTTATAAGAAATAATAAAATTATGAATTATCCATATGAAACATGCGAGATTGAAGGGAAAAAGATTCATGAATACAGTTTCAAGGTGGAAAAAAATGATTGTTTTGTATTGATGAGTGACGGTGCTCTTTATGCAAGTCCGGATGAATTTTTTGATATGAAAGGCTGGACTTGGGATCATATGGCAGACTATACTCTGAGCTGTACAGAGACAACATTATCAGCAGCACGACTTACAGCGATGTTGACTGATATGTGTGACACACTTTACGGAAATAACCCGAAAGACGATACAACAATTGCAGTTGCAAGAGTGATTCAGAAGAAGGTTGTGAATATATTTACAGGACCTCCGAAAAAGAAAGAGTATGATGAGCAGATCATGAAGGATCTTATGAGTTCTTCTGGTGTGAAAGTTGTTGCCGGTGGTACGAGTTCCAAAATTGCGGCAAGATACCTTAATAAACCAATCATAACACATCCTGACAGTGCAGATTCGAAAATCCCACCAATGGCAGATATTGAAGGTCTTGATCTTGTAATCGAAGGTGTTCTGACAATGGGAAGGGCGCTGAAATTATTGAAACAGTATGACAATGAAGAATTTGACGTAGAATTCTTTGATGAACTAGATAAAGAAAATGGAGCATCCAAACTTGCAAAATTACTCATCGAAGAATGTACGGATCTGAATTTATTTGTAGGCACAGCACTCAATGCTGCACATCAAGAAGATGATTACTCATTTGAACTGACAAGAAGAAAACACCTTGTAAGGAAGTTTGAAGAGATCATGACACATATGGGAAAAAATGTGAAGGTGAAGTATTATTAAAATAGCTAAAAGAAGGGTTCAACCACATCTGATAAACAGTTGTGGTTGAACCCTTCTTATTTATATTGAAGATAAACTTCTATTTTATTTCTTTTTAGATTTTATAATTGTACAGTACATTACAAATGCAAGGAACAGTACACCGAATGTCATCCATCCGCCGATAGCAAAAGAACTGAGTTCTTTTGCTGGATCTGTAAAGAAGTCATAGTATCCTTTCAGATAGATTACAATGATGATTGCTGGAATGCCGTAAGTCAGATATGGTTTAAGCATTTTAGGAAATGCGATACCAGTACCGGCATTTGCTTCTTTAATGAAGTTGTCCCATCCCCATCCATTTTTGCTTGTACAGAATAATACATAGCAGAGACTTCCGAGTGGAAGCAGGTTATTGGAAACGATAAAGTCTTCCAAGTCCATAATTGTTGTTCCGGTACCAAGTGGCTGGATTCCAGAAAGTACGTTGAATCCGAGAACGGCTGGCATACTCAGGATGATGATCAATACTGCACATACAAGAGTACTTTTTTTACGGCTCCATCCGAACAGGTCAAGGTTGAATGCAATCAGATTTTCGAAAACAGCGATGACTGTTGATAATGCCGCAAATGTTAAGAACAGGAAGAACAGAGAACTCCAAATAGAACCACTGCTCATCTGTGCAAAAATATTTGGCAATGTAATAAATACAAGGCTTGGACCGGCACCAGGTTCGATTCCGTATGCGAAACATGCAGGAATAACGATGAATCCGGCGATCAAAGCTACAGAAGTATCAAGAATTGTGATACTGATCGCTTCGCCTGTAAGGCTTCGTGAGCGATCAAGGTAGCTTCCGAAGATCAACATAGCACCAATACCGATTGATAATGTAAAGAATGACTGGCTGAGTGCAGCATAAATGACATTTCCAATACCAGTTTCTGTGATTTTTGCAAAATTAGGTACGAGATAGAAACGAACACCTTCAACAGCACCGTCCATAAGGACAGAGTTGATTGCAAGAACAACCATAATCGCGAAAAGGGCGATCATCATTACTTTTGTAATTTTTTCGATACCGTTCTGAAGTCCCAGTGCACAAACAACAAATCCAATGATGCAGATAACAACTGTCCAGATGATCATTTCTGGAACATTTGCAAGCATATTTGTAAATGTTGCGCCAACTTGCTCAGGAGTAGCACCGGCGAATTCACCTTTTATACTTTTAAAACAGTAATTCAGCATCCATCCACCGACCATTGTATAGAACATCATCAGCAGATAGCAGCCGAAAATACCAATGTATTTCAGACGATGCCAGGAAGTTCCGGCAGGTTCTAATTTTTCAAAACATGTAGCAACACTTTGGCGACTTCCTCGTCCAACGGAAAACTCACATACGAGAATTGGAATTCCGAGAAGTACAAGGAATAAGAGATAGATCAGAATAAATGCTGCCCCTCCGTATTGTCCGCAGATGTATGGGAATTTCCACACATTACCAAGGCCAATGGCGCATCCGGCAGAAACAAGGATAAAGCCGAGACGTGAGCCAAAAGATTCTCTTTTCATAATTTCCTCCTAAATAACTTTCCTACTTATGATCTGATGTAATCACGTTAAAGTGCTATAGACATACAGCAGAATCACACTAGGTTATTATAATTGAAGAAAAGAAGGATTGCAAATATGAGATATCCATATTAAAATAAGTTTAACTTATGATACGGGCAGAAAAGCGGATTTGACCGAAGTTATTGCATTACTTTATATGATATATCAAAAATGGATCAGAAAATGAAAACAAGAAAGAGGAAAAAATGAATGTAAATCAATTACGCTATTTTATTGCGGCGGCAGAATATAACAGTTTTACGAAAGCTGCTAATCAATTTTATATTTCGCAGACAGCGATCACACAGCAGATTCAGTCATTAGAAGCGCAGATGGATGTGGAATTGTTTGATCGCAGGAAGCGTCCAGTAGGATTGACACCAGCGGGAAAAGTATTTTTGATCGAAGCGAAGGCAATCGTTGGTAGGATTGATAGAGCGTTGGAAAAAGTACAGGAAGCATCGACGGGATTGGTAGGATCGATTCGAATAGGTTATACAAGAGGATACGAACGAAGTAATCTGTCAGATATCCTTCGTATTTTTCATAAGGAATATCCGAATATTTTGTTGAACTGTTATCGTGGAGACACAGATACATTGGCAGCAGGACTGTTTAATGGAGATTATGACATTATATTCACATGGGACAGTACCAATATCACGCAAGAGACGGAAGTAGAGTGGAAGATTCAAGAAATGTCTCCGCTGGTGGTTGCTGTTTATGACAATCATATATTGGCACATAAGAAAGTGCTTAGTAGAAAAGAATTGAAGAACGAATCGATTATTTATATGACACCGTCAAGTACAGGGGAGTCTTATGGTGATGAACAATATATGGAACTTTATAAGAAAGCAGGATATCTTCCGCAGATTTTACTTAGGTCAAGTGATGCGGAAAGTGTTTTGATGATGGTGGCAGCAGAAGAGGGGATTTCAATTCTTCCGGATTATGTGACGAAGAAGTTGCATAGAGCGGACAATCTTACATTTATCCCACTTGTTGGAGAGGATGAATCTGCAAGGATACTTCGCGTTTGGAGAAAGCATGATCCGAATGTTGCACTGCATTATTTTTTAGAAACATTGGATAAAATGGATAAGAATAAATAGGCAAAAAATAAGCAATAAAAAGAATAGACTTGTCGGATTGAATACGAAGTGATATGATATGAGATATTGTAAAAAGACCGAAAAAAGGTTTGAAAATCAAGAACTTATTGGCATTTGCCAACAGGTTTGAGAACGAAAGGAAACAAGAAACGTGACCTATAAAGAAGCAAGGGTATATTTGGACAAGGTGTCGAAATACGGAAGTGTACTTGGCTTGGATACGATTCAGAATTTATTGAATGAACTTGGAAATCCACAGGATCAGTTGAATTTTATCCACATTGCTGGAACAAATGGAAAGGGTTCAACGCTCAGTTTTATTTCGTCGATATTGCGAGAAGCTGGATATCGAACTGGACGTTATACTTCTCCGGCAGTGCTGACATATTTGGAAATGATCCAGGTGGATGGCGAGATGATTTCAGAAGTGGATTTTGCCAGATTAGTTGAGAAAGTGAAGAATGCTATTGCACGTATGGAGACAAAAGGACTGAACAGTCCTACGATTTTTGAGGTCGAGACTGCAATAGCTTTTTTGTATTTTTACGAAAAAGATTGCGATTATGTTGTGTTAGAGACAGGACTCGGCGGAATAGAAGATGCAACGAATGTTGTGAAGAATACTGTTGCGGCGGTATTTGCAACGATCAGTTGTGATCATATGGGGATTTTGGGAAATGATATAAAAGAGATCGCTGAAAAGAAAGCAGGGATTATAAAGTCTGGGTGTAAAGTCATTTCTGCGAGTCAGGAACCAGAAGTTCAGTGTGTATTACAAAAATATGCAGAAAGATTCGGATGTTTGATCACATTTGCACAACCAGAAAAAGCAGTGATTAAAAAATCTGATTATTGTGGCAGCAGATTTTCTTACAAGGATCAAATGGAATGGGAAATCAATCTTGCGGGCAGTTATCAGATTATAAATGCTGTGACTGCGATTGAGTTTGCACAGTCTGGAGTTGTGCCGGGGATTTCTGTAGAAGCGATACGAGAAGGTTTGAAAAAGACGGAGTGGGTTGGAAGATTTACCTGTATTTCGGAAGAACCGTTGTTTATCATAGATGGTGCACATAACGAAGATGCAGCAAAAAGATTGAGAGAAACGGTGGAATTATATTTTCCAGAGAAGAAGAAAATATTCATTTGTGGTGTATTCAAGGACAAGGAATATGATAAGATCGCGAAGCTCATGGCTCCGCTTGCAGATAAGATTTATACAATAAATCTTCCAAATCAAGAGAGAACATTAGATGCGGAATGTTTAAAAGAAGTGATGAAATCTTACTGCACAGAAGAATGTATTGTTGAAGCGGTTGGAATGGAAAATGGTGTTGAATCTCAGATTGAGACTGCAGTTGAGAAAGCATTGGAAGAAGCAGATGAAAATACAGTGATCCTTGCATTTGGTTCGCTGTCTTATCTGGGTAGAATTGTAAAGTATATGAGGGAATCGTTATGATAGATAAAGAAAAAGTAAAACTTGCAGTAAGACTTTTATTGGAAGGAATAGGGGAAGATGTAGAACGAGAAGGGTTACAGGAAACCCCAGATCGAGTGGCGCGCATGTATGAAGAAATCTACGGTGGACTTGAACAATCTGCAGAGCCACATCTTACAAAG
Source organism: uncultured Clostridium sp. (assembly GCA_964484055.1). GTDB lineage: Bacteria > Bacillota > Clostridia > Lachnospirales > Lachnospiraceae > Schaedlerella. The sequence continues at coordinate 115,836 of CAZAEC010000004.1, read as the reverse complement.
ACATTTGTGGCAGAGAATAATGAAATGGTTTTGGAAAAAGATATTTCATTTTATTCAACTTGTGAACATCATTTACTCCCGTTTTATGGAAAAGTTCACATTGCATATATTCCAGATGGAAAAGTCGTTGGTCTTAGTAAACTTGCGAGAACAGTGGAAGTTTATGCAAGACGCCCACAGATTCAGGAAAAGCTGACAGGACAGATTGCAGATGCGTTGATGGAATATCTCCAGCCAAAAGGCGTGATGATCATGATTGAAGCAGAGCATATGTGTATGACAATGCGCGGGATCAAAAAGCCTGGAAGCAAGACAGTGACGATTGTAAAACGCGGTGAATTTATGGCAAATACAGAACTGGCAAATACATTTATGATGATGGTGAAATAAGATGAAAGAGTGTGAAGCAATCCGCAACCACCCACTTTATGTGAAGTTTTACAAAAAGCTGAATAAAGCAGAGATAAACCGAAGTTTTTGCAGACATCAGATGTCTCATTATCTGAATGTTGCAAGAATTGCATATATCTATAACTTGGAGCAGAATCTAGGATTTCGAAAAGAAGTGATTTACGCAGTAGCGATTTTGCATGATATTGGAAAATATAAACAATACAAAAAGAAGATACCACATGAGATCGCTTCTGCAGAAATTGCAGAAGTAATTTTAAATGATCTTCCGGAAGCATATTTTACTAAGGACGAGAAAAAGCAGATCGTGCGAGCGGTTTTAGAACATCGTAAGATGAAGGAGGATATGTCAGATTTGGGCAGACTTCTTTATATCAGCGACAAAAAATCAAGAGCATGCTATATGTGTCCAGCAGAGCCAGAGTGCGATTGGAGTATAGAAAAAAAGAATATGGAGATTGAGATATGATTATAGGGAACAGACAGTTTGATACAGACAGCAAAACATATATCATGGGAATTTTAAATGTAACACCAGATTCATTTTCGGATGGAGGTACACATAATTCTGTAGATGGAGCATGTTTTCATGCAGAAAAAATGATATCTGAAGGCGCAGATATTTTAGATATTGGTGGAGAATCAACGAGACCAGGCTACACAAAGATTTCTGATGAAGAAGAGATTGAAAGAGTCGTACCGGTCATTGAAGCACTGAAAAAAAGATTTGATATTCCACTTTCGGTAGATACTTATAAAAGTAAAGTTGCAGAAGCATCAATCGCAGCAGGTGCAGACTTGATCAATGATATCTGGGGCTTGAAATATGACGATAAGATGGCGGATGTGATCGCTTCTACAGGTGTTGCGTGTTGCTTGATGCACAATCGAGACAATACAGACTATAAGAATTTTTTAGAAGATACGATGAATGACTTGCGAGAAACGGTTCGGATTGCAAGAAAGCATGGAATTGTGGATGATAAGATCATGCTAGATCCAGGCATTGGATTTGCAAAGACATATGAAATGAATCTTGAGATGTTAAAGCATTTGGATATGTTAAAACAGTTAGGATATCCAGTACTTTTAGGAACTTCCAGAAAATCTGTGATCGGACTGACATTGGATCTTCCTGTTACAGAAAGAGAAGAAGGAACACTTGTAACGACAGTCATGGGAATGATGAAGGGATGCAGTTTTGTGCGAGTGCATGATGTAAAAGCGAATGCGCGTGCGATTAAAATGGCAGAAGCAATCATGAGAGTACATGAAATCTAGTATTAATAGGTAGAGGTAGGATTATGGATAAAATTAAAATAGAGAATCTGGAAGTATTTGCAAAGCATGGAGTGTTTCCAGAGGAAAATGTACTGGGACAGAAGTTTCTTGTTTCTGCGACATTATTTACAGACACACGCAGAGCAGGAAAAACAGATGACTTGACAGCATCGATTCATTATGGTGAAGTGAGTCAATTTATTGACCGATATATGAAAGAACACACATACCAGTTGATCGAACGTGTTGCAGAAAGTCTTGCAGAAGAATTACTTATGAATACAGTTGGTCTTGAAAAGGTTGTATTAGAAGTGAAAAAACCATGGGCACCAATTGGACTGCCGTTAGAAACGGTTTCTGTAGAGATTGAACGTGGCTGGCATACTGCATATATTGCTTTGGGATCGAATCTTGGAGAAAAGGAAAATTATCTGGATATCGCAGTGGAAAAGTTGCGTGCAATTACTGGATGTAAAGTAACAAAAGTATCAGAATGGCTTGTTACAAAACCATATGGTGGGGTAGAACAGGATGACTTTTTAAATGGTTGTTTGGAAATGCGTACGCTGCTGACACCAGAAGAATTATTAGAGGAACTGCATCGAATCGAAGCAGAAGCAGGAAGAGAAAGAATCATTCATTGGGGACCAAGAACATTGGATCTAGATATCATTTTCTACGATGATATTGTACTGCAAGAGACAGATCTTTGTATTCCGCATGTTGATATGCAGAATCGCGAATTTGTGTTGAAACCACTGGCGGAGATTGCTCCATATAAGAGACATCCAGTGTATGGGAAAACCGTGAGTGAGATGTTGAGAGAACTAAAATGATAGGCAATCCATACTTTATAGGAAACAATGTTTCTATAGGAAATTTGTACTTTATAGGAAACAATGTTTCTATATAGGAAACAATGTTTCTATAGAAAATTTGTAGTTTATGGGAACAATGTTTCTATAGGAAATTCGTGGTGAATAAGACCGAGGAATTCTAGGATTTTCGTTGGAAATAAGGTTGAAAGAAGTTAAGAATAAAGGTTTTGTTTCTATACTAAGAATCCAACAAAAAAGAAACAGGAATGTGTATGATTTGAGTGTCTGAGGGCAGGAAATTTGTACATAGTGAAAAAGACATGCCGAATTGACAAAAAAGAAGCTTAAGGTGAAGAAAAATAAGTGCGATTTGTTTCTTTGTAAGGAGGGGTGATTATATAGACCGAAATTAAAGATTCCTACTTGTAAGAAGAAGCAGGATTAGCTGATATATCTATTTTATTTATACCCATAAAAATAACCTGCCCAAAATGATATGTACCCTCTTTACTGGACAATCCAGTAAGGAGGGTATTTTTATGTTAATTAAGAAAATCAGAAAGTTCGTATTTAAGAACTTTTGTAAAGATTATTTTACCATAGATTTGGTGGTATAAGCTTCTACAACAACTCTTCAAACGTATCATAAAATGTAGGATAAGAAACATCTACACAGTGACTATCCAGAATATTGGTTGTTCCATCTGCAACCAGTGCTGCGATGCTGAACGCCATTGCGATGCGATGGTCGAGCAATGTGTGGATCTTTGCTCCATGCAGTGGATTTCCACCATGAATGATCATACCATCAGAAGTTGGTGTTACGCGACAGCCCATTGCTTTTAGATTATCTGTTGTAGTTTCGATTCGATCTGTTTCTTTTACCTTCAATTCTGCCGCATCTTTTATGATCGTGGTACCTTCTGCCATCGCTGCCATAACAGCGATCATAGGAATTTCATCGATCAATGTAGGGATGATGTCTCCTTCAATCGTGACTCCGTGAAGCTTGCTTGTGCGAACAAGAATATCAGCGATTGGTTCGCCACCTTCTGTGCGCTTATTTAAGAGTTGAATATCACCACCCATGTCTTCACAGACTTTTAAGATTCCGGCACGAGTGGAATTTACTCCAACGTTTTTGATCAGAATTTCTGAATCTGGTACGAGAAGTCCTGCTGCAATAAAATAAGCGGCGGAGGAAATATCTCCAGGAACGGTAATCTTTTGTCCATATAATTCATCGCAAGGGGTGATGATCGCAGTTGCCTTTGTACTGTTGATTTCGTATTTAGAGCGAATATCTGCACCAAATTCCTTAAGCATCAGCTCCGTATGGTTTCTGGAAAGCGCTGGTTCTGTTACGGAAGTTTCTCCTTCTGCATATAATCCAGCAAGTAAAAGGCAAGATTTTACCTGTGCAGATGCAACAGGGGAATCATAGTGGATTCCTTTTAGATTTCCAGGAGTAATGTAGAGTGGAGCGCAGCCATTTCTAAGGATGCTGGAAATATTTCCGCCCATTTTTGTGAGCGGTTCCATGATTCTTTTCATAGGGCGTGAATTTAATGAAGCATCACCGGATAATTTAGAATCAAATGGCTGTCCGACCAAAATTCCTGAGATCAATCTAGTAGTAGTTCCACTATTGCCTACATTAAGCATTTCAGATGGGGCGGAAAGTCCATGAAGTCCTTTTCCATGAATGATCACAGTATTTTTATCTGTTTCAATTGGAATTCCCATTTTCTGAAAGCAATTAATAGTTGCTTTACAGTCTGCTCCTTGTAAAAAATTGTGAACTTCTGTGATTCCTTTTGCAAGGGAGCCAAACATTACACATCTGTGGGAAATTGATTTATCTCCAGGAACAGAGATTTCGCCACGTAGGCCAGAAATATTAGTCAATTCCATAAATAACACTTCCTTCCATATATACTAATTATATTATTATCGTTCATAGACAACATAACGATATTTTTTTAATAATTCTGCAGCATGAGTAGAAGATTCTTCATCGTAAAATTCAATCTGCAGAACACCTTCTTCAAATTCGCGGTTGTGAATGATGCCGATATTTTTGATATTAATTGCCTTGCTTGCAAGAATTGTTGAAATTACGGCAATTCCACCGGCTTCATCAATAATATCACAGTAAACAGAAAACTGCTTTTTGATCGGACCAGCAGAACTGTTTGGCATGGAGTTGCGATAATCACGAGAATTTTCAAACATCGTGTATAAAGCAGATTCATCGCTTTCATCAATTCTTTTTTTGGCTTCTTTCAATAAATCAATATAATCATTTAAAATATTTGATAGATTCTGTTTGTTTGCAAGACAGATCTGCTGCCACATAACAGGTGAAGAAGAAGCAATTCGGGTAATGTCTTTAAAACCTCCGGCTGCAAGATGCTTCATCAATTCTTCTTTCGTATCTGCAGTTCTGACAAAGTTTACAAGGCTTGAAGCAATGATGTGAGGCAGATGACTGATCGCACCAGTTGCATAATCATGTTCCTTATAATCAAGCACAAGAGGGAGTGCTTTTAATGATTCAACAAATGCTCTATAGGCTTCTACTTTTTCGCGTGAAACTTTGGCAGATGGTGTAAGGATATAGTATGCATTCTCAATCAAAAGAGCTTTTGCATTTGGAAATCCACTTTTTTCAGAGCCAGCCATAGGATGTCCGCCGATAAAATTTTCTTCCATTCCCAGTCGAATGACTTCTTCATGGATCGATGTCTTGACACTTCCGACATCTGTTAAAATACAATCAGGACCAATAAAAGGTCTGATCAGATTTAAATATGATGTATTGTAGGAAACGGGGGTACACAGAAAAATATAGCTACATCCGTAAAAGTTATCATCTATAGAGGTACAAGCTGTGTGGATCGTACCTTCTTGGACGGCAAGTGCAAGAGTTTCTTTTTCTATATCAAATGCGATCAATTCATGATCAGGGTAATATTGTCGGATTGCTTTTGCGATAGAACCGCCGATCAGTCCGAGCCCGATAAATCCTATTTTCATTGTTTTCATATTATAAAACCTTTCTGATACGAGATCATAAAATAGTTATACACATTTTAGCATTTCACCTTGTGAAAGTAAAGAAAATCTGTACACAGAAGGCTTTTAGATTGAAATTGGAACAAAAATATGAGGAAAAATAGAAGTTTTTTGTGAAAATATCATAAAAGAGTTGTAAAAGTTGAGAATTTTTAGTAGAATATTAGAAGAGTGTTGTGCAGGTTATATTGCTTGCATGGAATTTAGACACGAGGAGGCAACAACATGAAAGTTTACAGAACAGATGAGATTAGAAACGTAGTATTACTTGGACACGGTGGCTGTGGTAAGACAAGTCTTGCTGAAGCTATGTTATATGTAACAGGTGCTACAAATCGTATGGGAAAAATATCTGAAGCTAACACAGCAAGTGATTTTGATAAGGAAGAACAGAAACGTCAGTTTTCAATCAGCACAAGTCTGATTCCTGTAGAATGGGAAAAAGCTAAAGTTAATATCCTCGATACTCCTGGATACTTTGATTTCGTTGGTGAAGTAGAAGAAGCAGTAAGTGCAGCAGATGCAGCAGTTATCGTTGTATCTGGTAAAGCTGGTGTACAGGTTGGTACAGAAAAAGCATGGGAACTTTGTGAAAAATACAACCTTCCACGTATGATCTTCGTAACAGAAATGGACGTTGATGATGCAAGTTTCCGTCAGGTAGTTGAAGATCTTCAGGCAAGATATGGCAAAAAGATCGCTCCTATCTATCAGCCAATCCGTGAAAATGAAAAACTGATCGGTTACGTTAATATCGTAAAAGCATTAGGAAGAAGATATACAGGACTTGCAACAATCGAAGATTATGATATTCCAGATTACTGTATGCCTAACTATGAACAGCTTAGAGAATCTTTGATGGAAGCTGTTGCAGAAACAAGTGAAGATTTCATGGATCGTTACTTTGCAGGAGAAGAATTCTCATTAGAAGAGATTCGTGCAGCTCTTAGAACACAGGTTATGGAAAATACAATCGTACCTGTAGCAATGGGATCTAATGTTATGGCACATGGTGTTGAAAACCTTCTTTCTGATATCGTTCGTTACTTCCCAAGTCCAGATAAGAGACAGTGTGTAGGTATGAACCGTACAAAGAGTGATATCTTTGAAGCAAACTATGATTTCGCAAAAGCAAAATCAGCATATGTATTCAAGACAATGGTAGACCCATTCATCGGAAAATACTCATTCGTAAAAGTTTGCTCAGGTGTTCTGAAAGGTGATGACGTACTTTTCAATACAACATCTGATACAGAAGAAAAACCAGGTAAACTTTACACAATGTGTGGTAATAAACCATCAGAAGTAACAGAATTGTTTGCTGGTGATATCGGAGCAATCGCAAAACTGAATACAACAAAAACAGGTGATACTCTTGCTACAAAGAATACACAGGTTGTATATGCAAAAACAGAATACTCCAAACCATATACATATATGAAATATGTTGTTAAGACAAAAGGTGAAGAAGATAAAGTTGCTCAGGCTCTTGCAAGAATGCAGGCAGAAGATGTAACATTGAAAGCAACTGTTGACAGCGAAAACCATCAGTCATTGATCTATGGTATGGGTGATCAGCATCTTGAAGTTGTTGCAAGCAAACTTGCATCCAGATATAAAGCAGAGATTACTCTTGAAACACCAAAAGTAGCTTTCAGAGAAACAATCCGCAAGACTTCTGATGTAGATACAAAATACAAAAAACAGTCTGGTGGACATGGACAGTATGGACATGTTAAGATGCGCTTCTCAGCTTCTGGTGATCTTGAAACTCCTTATGTATTCGAAGAAGAAGTTGTTGGTGGAGCAGTTCCAAAGAACTACTTCCCAGCAGTAGAAAAAGGACTTCAGGAATCTGTTCTGAAAGGACCTCTTGCTGGATATCCAGTAGTTGGTGTAAAAGCAGTGCTTTATGATGGATCTTACCATCCAGTAGATTCTTCTGAAATGGCATTCAAGACAGCTACAATCCAGGCATTCAAGAAAGGCTTCATGGAAGCAACACCAGTTCTTCTTGAACCAATCGCTTCTTTGAAAGTAACTGTTCCAGATGCTTATACAGGAGATGTTATGGGTGATCTTAATAAGAGACGTGGTCGTGTTCTTGGTATGACACCAGTTCAGGGTGGAAAACAGATTATCGAAGCAGATATCCCTATGACAGGATTATTTGGATACTGTACAGTACTTCGTTCTATGACAGGTGGAAGAGGAACATATGAATATGAATTCTCAAGATACGAACAGGCTCCAAACGATGTTCAGCAGAAAGAAATCGCTGCAAGAGCAGAAGAATAATCAATAGAATAAAAATGATAGTATCCCCTGGGAAATATTTTCCCGGGGGATTTCTTTATAAAAGAAAAAGTTCAAAATGAAATATAAATTTTGAAGAAAGGGAACAACATGAAGAAGAAAGGATTATGCGGGATATGTCCGGATAAATGTCCGATCATTGCGACGATCGAAGATGGTAAGATCGTAAAAGTTGAAGGTGATAAAGATCACCCAGGTGGACGTATATGTCCGAGAGGAGCACTTACCCTACAGATTGTTTATTCAGAAAAAAGAATAAAAAAACCACTGATTCGTGACGGAGAAAAAGGAAGTGGAAAATTTAGAGAAGCGTCATGGGAAGAAGCACTCAATGTGGCAGCAGAAGGATTTTTGAAGATTAAAGAAATGTATGGTCCAGATGCACTCGTAAGCTATGTTGGGAGCAGTGGACGTGAAGCTGCTACAATGAAATGTTTTATGGGGACTAATGCATTTTTTAAACATTTGGGTTCACATAATGATATGACTTGTGGATGTACTTGTAATTTTTCATCAAATATGTTGACGCCAGTATTGACTTATGGTGTGCCGACAGCAAAACTTTATCAGGATATTCCAAATAGCGAGATTGTATTTATCTGGGGAAAAAATTCAAAAACAGATTCTGGTCCGTTGACAACACTTCAATTAGTAAAAGCAGCGAAAGAAAGAGGTGCACAGATCATCGTCATTGATCCAAGAGGAGAAGGAATGGCAGAACTTGCAGATCTTTGGATTCCGATCATTCCAGGAGCAGATGGAGCTCTTGTTATGGCAATGCTGAAGTTGATCGTGGAAGAGGAACGATATGACAAAGTATTTGTAAAAGATTATACAAAAGGATTTGATGAATTTGCGGAGTATCTGAAAACAATTACAGTAGAAGAAATGTCCAGATATTGTGGTGTGTCTATAGAAATGATCCATAAGCTGGTGGATCTTTTCTGTAGTACAACAAAGATTTCACTTGTTTCTTATACAGGGCTGGAATATCAGTTGAGTGGAATTCAAAATAATAGAGCGATCCAGACAATGTGGGCGATTACTGGAAAGGTGGATGTTCCGGGGGGAATTTGTATTGCAACGGAAAAGAATCTAACAGTACCACTTCGTCCGATGGAAGCTGTAGAACAGGCCGTTGGTGCAAAAGAATATCCGCTGTTCAGCAGATTATCAGGCAGTGGACAGTTTGTAAAACTTTCAGATGCGGTGTTGAATGATGAACCATATCCAGTAAGAGGAATGCTTATTTGTGCGGCATCTCCTTCTATCACGTATCCAGATCAAGATCTGTGGGAAGAAATTTATAAAAAATTAGATTGCTTGGTTGTATTTGAACGTTTTATGTCAAATGATTGCAAATATGCAGACGTGATCTTTCCAGCAACAACATATTACGAAAACCAGTCTGTTGTTTTTGTTCCTGGTGGAATGCGCCTTAGAAATCGTTTTATCGAACCAGTAGGCGAAGCGAAGTGTGACGTATTCATTTTCCAGGCACTTGCAGAAAAAATGGGATTTGGCGATGCTTATCCAAAAAATGATGAAGAATTGATGCTTTGGATGTGTAATGGAGATGCACAGTTGTTAGAAAAACTCAAGGAAAATGAGTATGGTGTTGTGAATAAACCACAGATTATTTATGAAAAATATAAGACAGGCGACCTTCGTGCGGATGGACAGACAGGTTTTCCAACACCATCTGGAAAGTTTGAGATCAGTTCTACATATATTGAAGAATGTGGTTATACACCATATCCAAGATATGAAGATATTCGTACGATCAAAGAGATGGGAAGTAAGGAAGAATACCCGTTGATCATGACGACTGCTGCAAGAAGTGCCCTTCGATTCTGTTCGTTTGGTCCGAATTTGAAAGAAATTGCTGATCGTGAACCATTGCCAACAGTAGATATGAATGCAGAAGATGCAAAAAACTATGGCGTGGAAGATGGAGAAACGGTTATTGTAGAAACAGCATTTGGAAAAGGCGAATTCGATGTGAGAATTTGTCCGATGGCGAAAGGAAGTATCCATATTGCAGGCGGTGCTGGAAGTTTTTATATGGAAGGTGAATGGAATTCGCATAATGTAAATAAACTTTGTAGTATGAAATATACAGATCCATTGTGCGGATTCTTGACACATAAATCAGTTCCTAGTAAAGTGATAAAGAAGAACTAGAAAATGTATTTTCTTCAAATGTTTTCTCGCAAGGAGAAGTGGAATGGTTCAAATGGATGGGTTGATCTTGGCTGGCGGAAAAAGTAGCAGAATGAATGGGAATTATAAAGGGAATCTTATCTATGATAATGAAACTTTTGTAGAAAAAATTATAGGTGAATTAAGGACGATGACTGATCAAATTTGGATATCCTATGGTCAGGATATTCATGACTTATATGATGCGTGTGGGATCGTTCAAGATGAATATCCAGGCTGCGGTCCGCTCAGTGGTCTTCATGCAGGTATGAAAATGTGTGATAGTGAGATTGTTCTGGTTGCAGCTTGTGATATGCCGTTTTTGAAGGCTGAGTTATACCAATATCTTATACAATTTTTAGAAGTACAGTATGATGGTGTGGTTCCGATCGTTGAGGGAAAGATGCATCCGTTAGCAGCTATTTATAGAACAAAGATAGCATGTAGATTAGAAGATGCATTAAAACAAAAAAATTATAAAATGCAAAGAGTATGCAGGCAGTTGAATCTTAAATATGTGGATGTGACAAATGAGAAGGAATATCGGCGAATGCTTACGAATATTAATACGACAGAAGAGTATAAGGAAATGATCGAAAGAATAGACAGAGGCATGCAAAGATGAAAAAAGAACAGAAAATAATTGCAGTTTGTGGAAGAAAAAATTCAGGAAAGACGTCATTACTTGTGAAAATTATAGAAAAGCTTGCTGAAACGAATCGAAAGGCAGCAGTCATTAAGCATGATGGGCATGATTTTGAGTGTGATATTCCAGAAACGGATAGTTATAAATTAAAAAAAGCTGGTGCATATGGAACTGCTGTATATTCAAAAAATAGGATCTTTATTCATAAAGATCGCGAGACAGAAAGAGCAGATGAGTTGATCAAACTATTTCCAGAAGCAGAGATCATATTTATAGAAGGATTAAAAACCAGCAGTTACCCAAAGATTGAAGTGGTACGAAAAGGAATCTCGGAATCTCCAATTTCGAATCCAGAAGGACGTTTCTTGATCGTGACAGATCATGAAGAAGAGAAGTTTAAAGAGAAATCATTGAAGTTTGAGGCGATTGATGAGATCATAGCATGTATTGATCAGATAAAATTAAGAAACTGATCCCTTCCTGTTGTTGTGTTTGAAAAAAGAGAATGTTATAATTTCCATATTATCGAGTAAAATGATCAATATCTAAGATGATCTACTCAGAAAGGATGGAGTTTATGAAAAAAGGAAAATTAAAACTCGTAGCGATCATAGGGACTATATTGGCTGCAGGGATATATTATTATGTCACTTTGCCAGCGATCAATATTCATTCCTCTGAGTTGTGGGTGTTCATGATCAGTCTTTTAGTGGTAGCACTTTTGTTATATATCACAAAAAAGAAGCCAACAAAGTATGAACTAAAACAGTTAAAAGGAGTAAGGATCCTTACAAGTGTACTAGTCCTTGCTGTAGCTGTATATCTAGTTGGAGCAATCTTATCTTCTCCAATTGTAAATGCAAAGAAGTACCAGAAGCTGTTGGCAGTAGAAGAGGGGGATTTCACAACAGATATTGAAGAATTGTCATTTGATCAGATACCATTGCTTGATAAGGATTCAGCAGAACTGTTGGGAAACCGAAAGATGGGAAGTATGGTGGATATGGTCTCTCAGTTTGAGGTTGATGAGTTGTATACCCAGATCAATTATCAGGATCGACCAGTTCGGGTTTCTCCGCTTAAGTATGCAAGTTTGATCAAGTGGTTTACAAACATGGGAGAGGGAATCCCAGCATATATCACGATCGATATGACAACACAGACAACAAATCTCGTGAAGCTGAGCGAAGGGATGAAGTATACGACAAGTGATCATTTGAATCGTAATATATATAGACATTTGCGATTTAGTTATCCAACTTATATTTTTGATTCATTGAGTTTTGAGGTGGATGAAGAAGGTGTTCCATACTGGGTATGCCCGGTAAAGAAGTTTAATATTGGGCTGTTTGGCGGTGAAACAATTGGACGCGTTGTTTTATGTAACGCGATCACAGGTGAGACAGTGGATTATGAGATCAAAGATGTTCCACAATGGATCGACCGAGCATATTCGGCGGAATTGCTAGTGGATTTGTTTGATTATAACGGAACATTAAAACATGGTTACTTGAATAGTATTCTCGGTCAAAAAGATTGTTTGATCACAACGGATGGGTATAATTATCTTGCAATTGAGGATGATGTATGGGTGTATTCTGGTGTGACATCTGTAAGTGGAGACCAATCGAATGTGGGATTTGTTTTGATGAATTCAAGGACAATGGAAACAAAATTCTATACTTGTGAAGGCGCAACAGAAGAATCGGCAATGTTGTCCGCGGAAGGACAGGTACAGCATTTGGGATATGTTGCAACATTTCCATTGCTTTTAAATATTTCTGATGAACCAACATATTTTATCGCATTGAAAGATGAAGCCGGTCTTGTGAAAATGTATGCGATGGTAAACGTACAGAAATATCAGATTGTTGCGATTGGTGATACTGTCAGTGAATGTGAATCGAATTATACAAAGCTGATGTATGAAAATGGTATCAAGCAAGTGGAAGAAGATACAAGGGAAGTACAGAAGATCACAGGTGAGATCATAAAGATCGCACAAGGTGTAATTGATGGAAATTCTCATTATTTTGTGATGATCAAAGGATCTGAGGATATTTTTGATGTTTCAGTTGTAGATTATATCGATATTATAAAATATAATGTTGGAGATGAGATCACAGTGGAATACAAAGAAGGCGAAGATACTAATACGGTTCTTTCATTAGAATAAACAGAAGATATTAAAAAGGTGCTGATAGGATTAAATGAGTTTCATTCGATCCTATCAGCACCTTTTCTTTTGTGATGAATTACAACATATTAGGCAATCACCTTAAAGTCGTCATTATCGATTCCTGTAAGCTCTTCAGGCTGAACGCTGATGCTTGTATAGAATTCGATGTTGTACTGTTTGGAAATTTTATTCAGTTTCTGTAAGAAATCACTTGCACTGTCTTTTGTGATGTCAGCTTGTTTTAAAACACCATCAATGAGGATTGTTTCAATATCGTGGTTTCCAGCTACCATACCATATAAGAATCCTACGAGTTCTTCCTGTGTTGTGATGTCCTGGAAATCAGCCATGCAAATTGCACGTACGTTGAAATCTACACTATATGTATCATGATGACTTTTTTTGATCAATACTACGTTACCGTTCGCTGTTTTCACTTTCTCGTTAGCAATTGCAATGATCTGCTGTGTCTTTCCGCTTCCTTTTTGTCCTGTAATTAAATTTACCATAATCAGTTGCTCCTTTATGTAGTATTTTTGAGTAATCTACATGCTCAAATATGTATGTATATCCATTATACACTAAAAGATAGGAAGGTACAACTAAAAAAAGGATAAAATTGCACAAAAATATGTCCAAAAGTAGTTAAAAAAATAAAAGGTGTAGAAAATAATGGGAAAAAGGTGTTTTTAGTAAAAAAATATGTTTTCAGAAGATTTCAGATGTTGATTTGTAAGGGCTCTCGTATATAATAAAAGGGAAAGAAAAAGCGAAAATAAGATGTTACGGAGGATTTGCAGTATGGAGAAAAGATGGTGGAAAGAGGCGGTCGTATACCAGATCTATCCAAGAAGTTTTATGGATAGTAATGGAGATGGGATTGGTGACCTGAATGGAATCGCACAGAGCTTAGAATATATAAAAGAACTAGGTGCTGATGTGATCTGGATCTCTCCATTTTATAAATCACCAAACAAAGATAATGGATATGATATTTCCGATTATCAAGATATCATGGATGAGTTTGGAACGATGGATGATTTTGATAAAATGCTTGCGAAGGCACATGAACTCGGTTTGAAGATCGTTGTGGACCTTGTTGTAAATCATTCTTCTGATCAACATAAATGGTTCTTAGAAGCAAAGAAATCAAAGGATAACCTATATAGAGATTATTATATATGGAAGGATCCTGTAGATGGACATGAACCAACGAACTGGGGTGGATATTTTAGTGGTTCGGCATGGCAGTACAGTGAAGAAACAGGGCAGTATTATCTGCATCAGTTTGTACCGGAACAACCAGATCTTAACTGGGAGAATCCGAAGGTTAGACAAGAAGTCTTTGATATGATGAACTGGTGGTGTGAGAAAGGGATTGACGGATTCCGTATGGATGTGATCAGTTTGATCTCAAAACCAGATGTATACGAAGATGGACCGGTAAAACCAGGGGAAAAATACTCTTTTTGTGGAAGTATTACTGCGAATGGACCGCGCGTACATGAATATTTGCAGGAAATGAATCGAGAAGTATTAAGTAAGTATGATCTGATCACTGTAGGTGAAGCAGTTTGTGTTACGATTGATGAGGCTAAGAAATATGCCGGTATAGATACGAATGAATTAAATATGGTTTTTCATTTTGAACATATGGAATTGCTTGATTCGGATATTCATGGAAAATGGACGATGAAGAAGATGTATCTTCCAGAATTGAAAGAGATTATGAGTAAGTGGCAGACAGAATTGGAAGGTGTTGCATGGAATAGTTTATATTGGGATAATCATGATCAGCCAAGAATCGTATCAAGATGGGGAAATGATTCCGAAGAATATCGAGAGATTTCTGCCAAAATGCTTGCGACATGCTTGCATATGATGGAAGGAACTCCATATGTATACCAAGGGGAAGAGCTTGGTATGACCAATATGAAGTTCAATGAAATCACAGAAGTGGATGATATTGAAGAAAAAAATATTTACAAAGATCTTGTGATCGATAGACCAGTATATACACATGAAGAAATGATGAAGATTATTAGTACAAAAGGACGTGATAACGCAAGAACTCCAATGCAGTGGGATGATAGTGCGAATGGTGGATTTACTACGGGAACACCATGGTTTGCAGTGAATCCTAATTACAAAGAGATCAACGCAGCAGCGCAGGTAGAGGATCCGGATTCTGTATATAATTATTATAAGAAATTAATCCGTTTAAGACATGAGAATGAGATCATCGTATATGGTACATACGAATTATTAGAGCCAGAACATGAAGAATTGTATGTGTATAAGAGAAAACTGGATGAAAAAGAACTACTCATCATTTGTAACTTTACTGAAAATACAGTAGAATTACCACAAACAATCGCTGGATTGGTAAAAAATAATAAAGGGATCCTTGTGGGAAATTATGATACAGTATCAGAAAAAAATGTAAGACCATATGAGGCAGTTGTTTGTTGGATATAAATGTGTAATGAGAAGGAACGATTGAAAATAGATCTGTGATTTTTAAAGAGAAATACTTGACTTATTTTTGGGTTCTTTCTATAATAATGGAGTATATGGAAAAGACATTGATGAGGAGTATTAAGAGCCTATCGTTTTCAGAGAGCTGTCGGAAGGTGCGAGACAGCAGCGTAATCTCCCAACTCGCCTCGGAGTTCTGTTGGTGAACATGAAAGTAGCCGGCAGCGGGACTTCCCGTTATAGAAGCATGAGTGCATTTATTTTTAGAAAAAAATGAATGAAAAAGAGTGGTACCACGGAATTTACAGCCTTTTCGTCTCTTGTGAGTCGGGAAGGCTTTTTTATTTACAAGGGACTTTGGTTAGATCAAAGTACTTCTAAAATAAAGATTCCTAAGTACCGAATGAGGGAAAGAAACGACTCTTTGAAATAAAGAAAGGAAGGAAAATAAAATGGCACAGAAGATTGTTTACAATCACAAAGCAGTTGAAAAGAAGTGGCGTGAAAACTGGGAAAAGAAACCAGTAAACCCACAGTTCGACGAGAATGGCAACAAAAAGCAGAAATATTATTGTCTGGACATGTTCCCATATCCATCAGGTAATGGACTTCATGTTGGACACTGGAGAGGATATGTAATCTCTGATGTTTGGAGCCGTTATAAATTACAGCAGGGATATTATATCGTTCACCCAATGGGATGGGATGCATTTGGTCTTCCAGCAGAAAACTATGCGATCAAGATGGGTGTTCATCCATCTATCTCTACAGCACAGAACATTTCCAATATTAAGAAACAGATCAATGAGATTGCAGCTCTTTACGATTGGGATATGGAAGTAAATACAACAGATCCAGATTTCTACAAATGGACACAGTGGATCTTTGTAAAAATGTTCAAAGCTGGTCTTGCATATGAGAAGGAATTCCCAATCAACTGGTGTCCTTCTTGTAAGACAGGTCTTGCAAACGAAGAAGTTGTAAATGGTAAATGTGAACGTTGCGGTGCAGAAGTTACAAAGAAAAATCTTCGTCAGTGGATGCTTAAGATCACAGCTTATGCAGATCGTCTTTTGAATGACCTTGATAAACTTGATTGGCCTGAAAAAGTTAAGAAAATGCAGAGCGAATGGATCGGTAAATCATATGGTGCTGAAGTTGAGTTCCCTGTAGAAGGCAGAGATGAAAAGATCACTGTTTATACAACAAGACCTGATACACTTCATGGTGCAACATTTATGGTACTCGCACCAGAACATGCAATGGCAGCATCACTTGCAACAGATGAAACAAGAGAAGCAGTAGAAAAATATATCTACGATTCTTCTATGAAATCTAACGTAGACCGTCTTCAGGATAAAGAAAAGACTGGTGTATTTACAGGAAGCTATGCGATCAACCCGATCAATGGTGCAAAAACACCAATCTGGCTTTCTGATTATGTACTTGCAGATTATGGTACAGGTGCGATCATGTGTGTACCTGCACATGACGACCGTGACTTTGAATTTGCTACAAAATTCAATATTCCGATCATCCAGGTTATCGCAAAAGATGGTGTTGAGATCGAAAATATGACAGAAGCATATACAGATGCAAGCGGAACAATGATCAACTCAGGTGAGTGGAATGGTATGGAATCTGCTGTACTTAAGAAAGAAGCTCCACATATCATCGAAGAACGTGGTATCGGTAAAGCAACTGTAAACTTCAAACTTCGTGACTGGGTATTCTCACGTCAGCGTTATTGGGGAGAACCAATTCCGATCGTTCACTGTCCAGATTGTGGTAATGTTCCAGTACCAGAAGAAGAACTTCCATTACGTCTTCCAGAGGTAGATTCTTATGAACCAACAGGAACAGGAGAGTCACCACTTGCAGGTATCGAAGAATGGGTAAACTGTACTTGTCCAGTATGTGGAAAACCAGCAAAACGTGAGACAAATACAATGCCACAGTGGGCTGGTTCTTCATGGTATTTCCTTCGTTATGTAGATAGCCATAATAATGAAGAACTTGTATCAAAAGAAAAAGCACATGAAATGCTTCCAGTAGATATGTATATCGGTGGCGTGGAACATGCTGTACTTCATCTTCTTTACTCACGTTTCTATACAAAATTCTTGTATGATATCGGTGTAGTAGATTTTGATGAACCATTCCACAAATTGTTCAACCAGGGTATGATCACAGGTAAGAATGGTATCAAGATGAGTAAATCAAAAGGAAATGTAGTATCTCCTGACGATCTTGTTCGTGACTATGGATGCGATTCACTGAGAATGTATGAACTCTTTGTAGGACCACCAGAATTAGATGCTGAATGGGATGACAGAGGTATCGATGGTGTAAACCGTTTCTTGAAACGTCTCTGGAACCTTGCAGTAGAAAGTTGTGAAGCAAATGTAGCTCCAACAAAAGAGATGATCAAACTTCGTCATAAACTGACATATGATATTACAAATCGTCTTGAAAGCTTCAGCTTAAACACAGTTATTTCTGGTTTCATGGAATACAACAACAAGTTTATCGAACTTGCTAAGAAAACAGGTGGAATCGATAAAGAAACATTAGAAACAATCGCTGTTTTGATCTCCCCATTTGCACCTCATTTTGCAGAGGAAATGTGGGAACTGCTTGGACATACAGAATCTGTATACCGTGCAGGATGGCCAAAATATGATGAAGCTGCAATGAAAGATGATGAGATCGAGATCGCAGTTCAGATCAATGGTAAGACAAAAGCAGTTGTTATGATCCCAGCAGATGCTGATAAAGATACAGCAATCGCAGCAGGTAAAGAAGCACTTGGCGATAAATTATCAGGAAATATCATTAAAGAAATTTATGTACCAAGAAAGATCGTAAATATCGTAGCAAAATAAGAATTATATTGAGCGTTGTAAAAAGCAGAGAATGCATTTTACAGCGCTCTTTGCGTTTGCAAAATAAAATGTAAGTGAAAATATATGAGAGTGTAACCTAGAACTTCTGAAAAACACACTTTTTTATGCTAAAACAATAAAGAAAATGAATTTAAAAACATAAAAAATTCAAAAATAAGTTAAAATGTGGAAAAAATAGAAAGATATTGAAGAAAAATGCAAGAAAGTGTTGACTAAAGGTCAAAACTTGTATATGATATCAAAAGATGATGATTATATGTGAGTGGAGGTAAACAGAATGTCTGCATACAGAGATTTAAGTGTTGAAGAATTAAAGAAGATAAAAGCGGAGCTTGAAAAACAGTTTGAAGAAATAAAAAAGAAAAAATTGAAATTAGATATGTCTCGTGGTAAACCATCCATCGCACAGTTGGATCTTTCTATGGGAATGCTTGATGTATTAGATGGAAATTCTGATCTGATCTGTGAAGAAGGGGATGACTGTCGTAACTATGGTGTATTAGACGGTATTCTTGAAGCAAAGATGCTCTTATCTGATATGATGGAGATATCAAAAGATAATATTATCATTTTCGGTAACTCTAGTTTGAATCTGATGTACGATATGATCTCACGTTCTATGACACATGGTGTTATGGGAAGTACACCTTGGGCAAAACTGGATAAAGTAAAATTCCTCTGTCCAGTACCAGGATATGACAGACATTTTGCAATTACAGAACATTTTGGTATTGAGATGATCCCAATTCCTATGCATTCTGATGGACCGGATATGGATATGGTAGAAAAACTTGTTGCAGAAGATGATGCGATCAAGGGTATCTGGTGCGTACCAAAATATGCAAACCCAACAGGTATCACATATTCCTATAGAACGATCCAGAGATTTGCAAGATTGAAACCGGCAGCAGCAGATTTCCGTATTTATTGGGATAATGCTTATGGAATCCATCATCTGTATGATGACAGACAGGATTATCTGTTGGAAATCTTACTTGAATGTAAACGTGCGGGTAATCCAAACCTTGTTTACAAATTTGCATCTACATCGAAGATCAGTTTCCCAGGTTCTGGTATTGCAGCATTGGGTGCATCTACAGAGAACTTAAAAGAAATCCGTGAACAGATGAAGATTCAGACAATCGGTCATGATAAAGTAAATCAGCTTCGTCATGTACGTTATTTCAAAGATCTGTATGGAATGACAGAACATATGAGAAAACATGCAGATATTTTGAGACCGAAGTTTGAGATGATCGAAGATACACTTCATAGAGAATTGGATGGATTAGATATCGCAACTTGGACAGAACCAAGCGGTGGATATTTCATGTCATTTGATTCAATGGAAGGCTGTGCAAAAGCAATTGTAGCAAAAGCAAAAGAAGCTGGCGTAAAGATGACACCAGCAGGTGCAACATATCCATATGGAAAGGACCCAAGAGATACAAATATCCGTATCGCACCATCTTATCCATCATTGGAAGAACTCAAGACAGCAACAGAAGTTTTCGTACTCAGCGTAAAACTTGTATCAATTGATAAATTGTTGGAAGAAAAAAGTAAAACTGTTGTAAAGGCAAAAGCTGAAACAACTGAAGCACCAAAAAAAGCAGAAAAATAATCACTCACTGAATAAGTACAATAATAAATGAGGTTCGCCTGCGGACTCTCGTGTGAGAATTTCGTACAGTTTTTGTTGACTGTATGAGATTCTTATAGGAGCGTCTACAGGCGAATTCTTATTTCTAAGCAGATTTTTCAGAGGAAGAAATAAAGTTTTGAAAGAGTATTCGCATTTCAGAAGAGGTGCGATACATACTTTCTGGGTGCCATTGAACACCGATGGCAAATGGATGATCAGTTAGTTCAATTGCTTCAACGATGCCATCTGAAGAAGAGGCACTGATCATTAGATTTTCACCAAGTTTATTGACTGCCTGATGATGAAAGCTATTTACATATAGATAGCGTCCTATATATTTTCTGAGCATAGTTCCTGACTTTGTTTTGATTTTGTGGGACACATCTTGGCGAGAATCAGATATTTGCATATGATTCAAAGAAGAAACGGTATGGTGAGAAATATCTTGGATGATCGTCCCATTGCAGGCAACATTTAATATCTGCATGCCACGGCAGATGGAAAATATAGGTTTCTTTGTTTTTAATATTTGTCGCATAAGGCGGATTTGGAATAAATCCAATGTAATATTCGTGCGACCATTTCCTTGTAGCGGTTCTTGGCCGAATAGAAGGGGTGTAATATCATTTCCACCGCAGAAAAGGAAACCATCACATAGATGCACATATTCTTTTAACATTTCGTCAGAACGGACAAGGGGTAGAATGATAGGAATCCCTCCAGAATAACGGATAGATTGGATGTATGCATTCGATACGAACTGTTTTTGCTCGATAAATCCACAGATTACAATGCCAATTTTCGGTTTCATAAGAATCCTTTCTAAAAAACTTCTCTTATAAAGAATTTCCAATATTAAAAAAGTTAAACCATTGTATGAATTGAGAATACGATTTATACATAGAAAACCTGTCTGATTCATAAGGTGTAATAAATGGGCCGATAGGTGTTTTTATGAAAAAATATATTCGAAAGATTTTTGTGCGATTGGGCTGGATCATGGCCTTTTTTGCGTGGGGAATATTGGGGTATTGGAAACAATCGATACTGAGCAGCATGACGGATAGTGTGGTAATGAAAAAAATAGAAGAAGCTGAACAGAAAAAAACAGACGAAAAAGATTTTATAAAATGGGTGGATTTTAATGTGACAGCAGAAGCAATGCAAGAAGCATATACATATGATGTGAATACATGGAATCAAAAAATACATTTAAATTGGATCGATCTGCTTGCAGTTTTAGGTGCAAAATATGGTGGAGATTTCAAACAGTATAAAAGCAGTGATTTGAGTAAAGTAGCAGAAAAGTTTTTGGAAAATGAAGAGGCGGCAGAGCGTTATACAAATAAGATGAAATATTTTTCGTATTATCGAGAAGCTTATGGAGCTGTTTTAGAAGGGATGGTTGGAGAATACAAGCTGCAGTGTGGGGAAAATGATGAGTTGGAATGGGAAAATTGTTATGGCTTGAAAGCATTTCATCCGATTGCGAAAGGATTTCCTTATTTACATTATGATGATTTTGGTGCATCAAGAAGTTATGGATATGAGAGGGTGCATCTTGGCCATGATATGCTGGGGCAGGTTGGAACGCCGATCATTGCGGTGGAGAGTGGAACGGTAACAGCATTGGGGTGGAATCAATATGGTGGCTGGAGGATAGGGATCGAAAGTTTTGATGGAATCCGATACTACTATTATGCACATTTAAGACAAGATCGACCGTATGCAGAAGGATTAAAAGAAGGAGATCTTGTGCAGGCGGGGGATGTGATCGGATATATGGGGAGAACAGGATATAGTGCAACAGAAAATGTAAACAATATTGAGAAATATCATTTGCATTTTGGAATGCAATTGATTTTCGATGAATCGCAAAGAGATGGAAACGGAGAAATCTGGATCAGTTGTTATGAACTTACAAAATTTTTATATCAAAATCAATCACAGGTACGACGAAATGATGAGACAAAAGAATGGACTAGGGTGTATCAGACAGAAGATTTGTGATATAATGAGCGATAGTAAAATATAAAAGAAGAATGCGTTATTAATTATAAGAAAAGATTATTTAGTAGACAGGAGAATAGATATGAGTTTGATTGATTTACATTGTGATACAGCCAGTAAGATCTTGCATAGTTCATTACCGTTAAGTCTTATGAAAAATGATCTCTGTGTGGACATTCAGAAGATGAAACGGGCGGATTCGGCTGTTCAATATTTTGCAAGTTTTATTTTTGCATTGCATCACGAAATGAAAGTGCAGAATATTCCAGAAGAGAAAGGTCAGGATTGGTTTACTGGACTTGGAACAACAAATTATGGAGAAATCAAAGTTTCTGAGAAAGCATGGGATCTTGCATGGGAGGAAGCACAGGCAATGATCGCACGATTACAGAAAGAATCATGTGAAGATCTGAAAATGATCACGAATTGTTCAGAAGTAGAAGACTGTATGAGAAGCGGAAAGATCACTGGTCTTGCAACAGTAGAAGAAGGCGGCGTTCTGAATGGAAAGATCGATCGCGTAGAAGAATTATACAGACAAGGCGTAAGATTGATCACATTGACATGGAATTTTGAAAATTGTCTGGGCTTTCCGAACAATCGAAAGGCTGACATTATGAATAGAGGCTTAAAACCATTTGGTATCGAAGTGGTTGAAAAGATGAATGAACTTGGTATGTTGGTGGATGTATCTCATCTTTCAGACGGTGGATTTTGGGATTGTATCAAATACAGCAAAGCACCGATCGTAGCATCTCATTCGAATGCAAGAGCATTGTGTTCACATCCTCGCAATCTGACAGATGAAATGTTGAAAGCATTGGCAGAAAATGGTGGTGTGACAGGTCTTAATTTGTATCCAGCATTTCTTTTGGAAAATGGTCTTGCAACGAATGCGGATATTGCAAAACATGCGGTACATATGATGAACATAGCAGGTGAAGATGTTGTTGCGATCGGAACCGATTTTGATGGATTTGATGGCGATACAAGCGTAGATTATGTACGACATATCGGTGAAATGGATAAGGTATGGGATGCATTCAAAAAAGCTGGTATCACAGAACGTCAGATTGATAAGATTCAGTTTGGAAATGCATGGCGTGTGATGAAAGATGTGATTGGATAGTTCGATTTTTAACAATACATTCTAGAAAAATACAGGGAGGCAAAAGTAGGATGAAGAAATTATTTGCAATTGGAGAAGCTTTGATTGATTTTATTCCAGCACAGGCAGGAAGAAAAATTGCAGATGTAGAGGGATTTCAGCCGGCAGTTGGCGGTGCTCCTGCAAATGTATGTGCTGCATTTGTACGATTAGGCGGAGAGGCTGAAATGCTAACACAGCTAGGAGAAGATCCGTTTGGTGATAAGATCATTGCAGAATTTGATAAATATGGTGTGGGAAGAACTTATGTGAAACGTACACAAGAGGCGAATACAGCACTTGCTTTTGTGGCTCTTGAAGAAAATGGAAATCGTGAATTTTCATTTTATAGAAAACCAAGCGCAGATATGCTGCTTAGCGCAAAAGATATACAGAAAGAGTGGTTTGACGATGGGTATGCATTCCATTTTTGTTCTGTATCAATCGGTGATTTTCCAATGCGTGAAGCACATGGAGCAGCAATCCAGTATGCAGAAGAAGCTGGAATGTTGATCAGCTTTGATCCAAATTTACGAAAGCCATTGTGGAACGATGATGAAGCGTTATACAAAGCGGTACATGATTTTATGCCAAAAGCACATATTCTAAAGATTTCAGATGAAGAATTAGAGTTTATTACGGGAAAGAAGAGTATTGAAGAAGCGAAAGAGCAGCTTTTTGTAGGAAATGTAGAGATGGTCATTTATACAAAAGGTGCTGATGGAGCAGAGTGTTATACAAAGAAAGCATTTGCAACAGCAGAAAGTCAAAAAGTAAAAGCGATCGATACAACTGGAGCTGGAGATGGATTCATCGGTGCATTTCTTTACAAATTATATGAAAATGGAATCACAAAAGATTCTTTATGTGAAGTGACAAAAGAACAGATGGAAGAATATTTACATTTTGCAAACAAATTCAGTGGAATCAGTGTGCAGAAAAAAGGAGCGATGGCGTCCTATCCTTCAATGGAAGAAATGGGGATATAAAAAGTATACAGTTCTATTTATGCACATATATTCGTTTATTTTGTATAATTATGCAAAATTCTCTAAATTTTATGCATTTTATACTTGCAATATCGAAAAAACTGGTGTATAGTGGACTTTAGTTGATAAAAACATACTGTTCTAGACAAAAGAACATTGATTTAAATATGATCAGGAGGCAAAAGAAAATGAGTAAAGAAAAAGTTGTACTTGCATATTCAGGTGGTCTTGATACTACAGCAATCATTCCATGGCTGAAAGAGAACTTCGATTATGAAGTAATTTGTTGCTGTATCGACTGCGGACAGGGAAACGAATTGGATGGTCTTGACGAAAGAGCAATGCTTTCCGGCGCTTCTAAATTATATATTGAAGATATCGTTGATGAATTCAGTGAAGATTTCATCATGCCATGCGTAAAAGCTGGTGCGGTATATGAGAATGCATATCTTCTCGGAACATCTATGGCTCGTCCAAATATTGCAAAACGTCTTGTAGAGATCGCACGTAAAGAAGGTGCTGTTGCAATCTGCCACGGTGCTACTGGTAAAGGAAATGACCAGATCCGTTTTGAACTTGGTATCAAAGCACTCGCTCCAGATATCAAAGTGATCGCTCCTTGGAGAATGACAGATGTATGGACAATGCAGTCTCGTGAAGACGAATTAGAATACTGCCACAAACATGGTATTGACCTTCCATTTGATGCAAATCACAGCTATAGCCGTGACCGTAACTTATGGCACATTAGCCACGAAGGTCTTGAACTTGAAGATCCATCTCAGGCTCCAAACTACGACGATCTTCTTGTACTTAGTGTTTCTCCTGAAAACGCTCCAGATGAAGGCGAAAATGTTACAATGACATTTGAAAAAGGTGTTCCTACATCAATCAACGGAAAAGCAATGAAAGTTTCTGATATCATCAAAGAACTGAACAGACTCGGTGGAAAACATGGTATTGGTATCGTTGATATCGTTGAAAACCGTGTTGTAGGTATGAAATCTCGTGGTGTATATGAAACACCTGGCGGAACAATCTTGATGGCAGCTCACCAGCAGCTTGAAGAACTTGTACTTGACCGTGCAACAATGGAAGTGAAAAAAGATATGGGCAATAAATTTGCTCAGATCGTATATGAAGGAAAATGGTTCACACCACTTCGTGAAGCAATCCAGGCATTTGTAGATGTAACACAGGAATGTGTAACTGGTGAAGTAAAATTCAAACTTTACAAAGGTAACATCATCAAAGGTGGAACAACATCTCCATATTCACTGTACGATGAATCACTTGCAAGTTTCACAACTGGTGACCTTTATGACCACCACGATGCTGACGGATTCATTACACTGTTCGGACTTCCACTGAAAGTTCGTGCAATGAAGATGCAGGAATTAAAAAATCAGAAATAAATACTTATAAAGAATTTTATTAGAGGGAATCGGCTGATGCTGGTTCCCTTTGTTTTTTTACTAAGAGTTTGGAAAATATGTTATGATATATATATAGAATATTAACGAATGATATGATTTTGTTTTCTAAATTCTTTTATTGTGGTATAATCCTTATATTTATTACAATAAGTAACTTTAAGAGGAGGCGTTTTCATGGGCGTGCAGGAGCCTGAAAAAGTGAAAAAAAATCTTTGTATCGGGCTGCTTGCCCACGTAGATGCGGGCAAGACTACATTATCTGAGGCAATGCTATATCTAAGTGGAAGTATTCGCAAATTGGGCCGAGTGGATAATAGAGATGCATTTTTAGATACATTTGAACTGGAACGAGAGAGAGGAATTACAATCTTTTCTAAGCAAGCGGTATTTCCAATCAAGGATCATCAGATCACGTTGCTTGATACACCAGGACATATTGATTTTTCGGCAGAGATGGAGCGTACACTTCAAGTATTAGATCTGGCAATATTGGTGATCAGTGGTGCGGATGGAGTGCAGGGACATACGGAAACATTGTGGAAACTTCTTGCGAGATATCAAGTACCAACCGTTCTTTTTATAAATAAGATGGATCAGGAAGGAACGGATGTAGATAAGATTCTTGAGAATCTAAAAAAACGCTTAGACAGCAATTGTGTTGTGTTTGGAAATTGTGGAGAAATCTATACAAAAGAGGAAGACTTCTTCGAAAATATTGCAACGTGTGATGAGGAACTATTAGAACAATATTTAGAAAGTGGTATTGTGAAGAAGGAAGACATTGCAAAATCTATTGGAGAACGAAAGATTTTCCCTTGTTATTTTGGTTCTGCATTGAAGCTGCAGGGTGTAGAAGAGTTTATAGATACATTTCTTGAATATGCACCGGATAAGGAATATCACAAGGAATTTGGAGCAAAAGTTTTTAAGATTGCAAGAGATGAACAAGGCAATCGATTGACTTATTTAAAGGTGACTGGTGGAAGGCTGAGAGTAAAAGATACTTTGACTGGGCAGAATCTTTCGAAAGAAAAAGATACAGAAGGAGAAGTCTGGGAAGAAAAGATCAACCAGATACGTATTTATTCTGGTGCAAAGTATGAAACGGTAAATGAAGTGATGGCCGGAACTGTTTGTGCAGTTACAGGATTGACTCAGACAAGTCCTGGAAAAGGACTTGGGGTTGAAAAGGATTCGGAAATGCCGATCTTAGAGCCGGTTTTGAATTATCAGATTCAATTGCCAGATGATTGTAATGTGCATGAGATGTTATTAAAATTGAAGCAATTGGAGGAAGAAGAACCACTGCTTCATATTATATGGAATGAGAAACTCGGTGAGATTCATGCACAATTAATGGGAGAAGTGCAAATTGAGATATTAAAACGCTTGATTTGGGAACGCTACAATGTACGTGTAGAATTTGGAACAGGGAATATTGTATATAAAGAAACGATTGAAGAACCTGTGGAAGGTGTTGGCCATTTCGAACCGCTTAGACATTATGCGGAAGTACATTTATTGATAGAACCGGGCGAAGAAGGCAGTGGGATAGTGCTGGATACAACGGTCAGTGAAGATGCTTTGGATCGTAACTGGCAGAGATTGATTCTTACGCATTTGGAAGAAAAAGAACATATTGGTGTGTTAACGGGATCTCCGATCACAGATGTTAAGATCACATTGACTTCTGGAAGGGCGCATTTAAAGCATACAGAAGGCGGTGATTTTAGACAGGCAACG
Organism: uncultured Clostridium sp.; assembly: GCA_964484055.1. Lineage (GTDB taxonomy): Bacteria > Bacillota > Clostridia > Lachnospirales > Lachnospiraceae > Schaedlerella. Next base: position 88,551 of record CAZAEC010000004.1, on the reverse strand, counting down.
TATCGAGCTGTGCGGCAGGGACTGAAAAAAGCGAAAAGCATTTTGTTGGAACCGTATTATGCTTATAAATTAGAAGTACCGTCTGAATTCGTTGGGCGGGCAATGTCTGATCTGCAAAGGATGAAAGGCAGTTTTGGACAGCCAGAGATGGATGGTGAAATGTCTGTTTTAGAAGGAGAAGTTCCAGTTATTGAGATTCAGGATTATCAGAGTGAAGTTATTTCTTATACCAAAGGAAGAGGAAGAGTGAATTGCATACTTGCTGGTTATCGTCCGTGTCATAACGCGGAAGAAGTGATCGGACAGATTGGGTATGATTCGGAACATGATCTGGATAATCCGACGGGTTCTGTCTTTTGTGCACATGGAGCTGGTTTTGTGGTTCCATGGTATCAGGTGGAAGAATATATGCATCTTGATAGTGGGATAAAAGCGGAGGTAGAAGAAGAACAAACTTATACTTCTGCAGCAGTGCGAAGAGCCAGCACATATATGGAAATGACGGCCGAAGATGAACGCGAGCTAGAAGAGATGGTGGCTGCATCCAGAAGAAGACTGGAGCAGGCACAGACAAGAAAGAAGTATTCATATAGTAAGAAGAAAGATGAGTTTGCGGAGTCTGTTGTTTATACAGGAAGTTCTCTTCATAGAAAAAAAGAGAATACGAAGCAATATCTTTTGGTAGATGGGTATAATATCATTTTTGCATGGGATGAATTGAAGGAACTTGCAGAGGATAATATTGATGGAGCCCGTGGAAGGCTGATGGATATTCTAAGTAATTATCAAGGAATTAAAAAATGTGAAGTGATCCTTGTGTTTGATGCATATAAAGTACAAGGATTTCAGGGAGAAATACAAAAATATCATAATATTTATGTTGTTTATACAAAAGAAGCAGAGACTGCAGATCAATATATTGAGAAGACAGCACATGAGATTGGCAGAAAATACGATGTGACAGTCGCAACGTCTGATGGAACAGAGCAGGTGATCATTCGTGGACAAGGATGTTATCTTTTGTCTGCGAAAGAATTAAAAACAGAGATCGAACTTGCAAATCAGGAATTGAGAGAAGGATTTCTCTCAAAATCAAAAACAGAGAGAAATTATCTGTTTGATTATCTGGATGAAGAGACAGCTGAAAGAATGGAAAAAGTACGTTTAGGAAAACAGGGGGAATAAACATGAGACTTTTGATTGTGGTTGATATGCAGAATGATTTTATAGACGGGGCACTTGGAACAAAAGAAGCGGTGGCGATCGTTCCAAAAGTAATTGATAAGATTAAGAATTTTGATGGAAAAGTGCTTGCAACAAAGGATACACATGAAGCGAATTATCTTCAGACACAGGAAGGACGAAATCTTCCAGTGGAACATTGTATTAGAGGAACAAATGGATGGGAGTTACATTCAGAGATTGCTTCGTTGATCGAGGATGAAGCATTTGAAAAATCAACATTTGGCAGCAGAGGTCTTGCAAAAGTGTTGAAATCTTACAATGATCGAGATGAAAAGATCGAAAGCATTACCCTGGTAGGACTTTGCACAGATATATGTGTGATCTCTAATGCAATGGTCTTAAAAGCATTTCTTCCAGAAGTAGAGATTATAGTAGATGCCGCATGCTGTGCAGGAGTTACTCCAGAAAGTCATCAGCGTGCATTAGAGGCAATGCAGGTGTGTCAGATTAAGATTGAAAACATGTAGAAAGAGAAAAGGTGGTTGCATAAAACTGTGAAATAGATATGTACTTGACGGTTCGAATAGAATGCGTTATTCTATACAGTAAGATTTTAATGTTATACCACAATAAAGTGAATGAGGATTCTAAGGGATGGACAGAAAAGAATTACTAGAGAAAAAACAGAGAATCGTGATCAAGGTGGGAACAACAACGATCACTTATGAAGAAACAGGAAATTTAAATTTAGATAAACTTGAAAAATTTGTTCGTATTTTGATCAATCTGAGAAATCAAGGAAAAGATGTGATCGTAGTTTCTTCTGGTGCGGTTGGTGCTGGAAGAATTGCGCTTGGATTGAATCATAGACCGGAGTCAGAAGCAGAAAAGCAGGCGTGTGCAGCAGTTGGACAGGCAAGACTTATGATGATCTATGAAAAATTGTTTAATGAGTATTGTCAGTTGACAGCACAGATCCTTCTTACAAAAGAATCTGTAACGAATAAAGAATGTCGTGAGAATGCAAAGCGCACATTTGAAGAATTACTTCATTTGGGAGTAGTTCCAATTGTAAATGAAAATGATGCGATCTCTGTTGATGAGCTTGCATATGGAAACTTTGGGGATAATGATACGCTTGCTGCAAATGTGGCAGAACTGGTAGAGGCAGATCTGTTGATATTGATGTCAGATATTGACGGGTTGTATACAGATGATCCTAAGAAAAATCCAAAGGCTCGTTTTATTTATACAGTTGCGAATATCGATGGAGAGTTAGAAAATATGGCTAAAGGTTCCTCCAGCGATTTTGGGACTGGTGGTATGTCAACAAAAGTCAGAGCGGCAAAGATCGTGACAAAAGCAGGAACAGATATGGTGATTGCCAACGGAGATAATATCTATAGTATCAATGATATTATGGAAGGAAAATGTGTTGGGACTTTGTTCTTGGCAAAAGGGCATGGAGAGAATATGCAGAATGAACTTGCGCCAGAGAACGAATAGTTTGTAGAAGCATTGGAAAACCATAAAGGAGAAATTAAATTGTTATGAGCAGTTATATGGAAGTGTTGGGAACACGTGCAAAAGCAGCATCTAGAGAAGGTGCAAAACTTAGTACAGATGAAAAAAATAGAGGACTTCTTTCTGTTGCGGAAGAACTTTGTCGTCAGAAAGAATTTTTGCTGAAAGAGAATGAAAAGGATGTAAAGGCTGCAGTAGAAAAAGGGGTAAAGCAGTCTTTAGTCGATCGACTTCAGTTGACAGAAGAAAGAATTGAAGCAATGGCAGAAGGACTTCGTCAGATTGCAACATTGGATGATCCGATCGGTGAAGTGTTAGGGCTGAAGAACCGTCCGAATGGACTCCGTATTGGGAAAAAGAGAGTTCCATTAGGTGTTGTAGGGATTATTTATGAATCTAGACCGAATGTGACAGCGGATGCATTTGGACTTTGTTTTAAAACAGGAAATGCAGTGGTCTTACGAGGTGGAAGTGATGCGATCAATTCTAATATGGCAATTGTTCATGTGATCAAAGAAGGTCTTCGTAAAGAGAGATTGCCACAGGATTTGATCTTGCTTGTGGAAGATACAAGCAGAGAAGTTGTGAATGATATGATGAAACTGCATGGATTGATCGATGTATTGATCCCAAGAGGAGGAGCAGGTCTGATCGCTAATGTGGTACAGAACAGTACAGTACCAGTTATAGAAACTGGTACTGGAAATTGTCATGTATTTGTTGATAAGACAGCAGATCTTACAATGGCAGTAGAGATCATTGAAAATGCAAAGACACAGAGAATAGGTGTATGTAATGCATGTGAATCTCTGGTCATTCATAAAGAAATTGCAGAGGATGTGATTCCTATGATCGTACAGAATCTGAAGTATCATGATGTTGAGATTCGTGGAGATGAGAATGCTCAGGCAATCTCAGATGGGGTTCTTCCAGCAACAGAAGAAGACTGGGGAACAGAATATTTGGATGCTGTTATTTCGATGAAAGTAGTAGATTCAATCGATGATGCAATCTCTCATATCAACAAATATAATACAGGACATTCGGAATCAATCATTACAGAAGATTATGAGAATGCGTTAAAGTTTCAAGATGAGATTGATGCAGCAGCAGTTTATGTGAATGCATCTACAAGATTTACGGATGGATTTGAATTTGGATTTGGAGCTGAAATTGGTATTAGTACGCAGAAACTCCATGCAAGAGGACCGATGGGACTGGAAGCATTGACTACAACAAAATATATTATTTTTGGAAATGGACAGATTCGTTCATAGAGGAAATAAAAATAGTTAAAAATATGCTTGCATATTATACATGATGGTTGTATAATTATGCAAGCGTATTAAATATTATGCATAATTATCAAAGAATTATTAAATATGAAAGAAATATGTATAATTATTAGAATGCGATACAAATTGTGAAAGATTGACAGCAAAGACTCTAAGGTTATCGGATGATAGAAAGAAGGATGATTAAGATGATTAAAGTAGGAATAATTGGTTCTACAGGTTATGCAGGTGCCGAACTTGTGAGGATTCTTACAGCACACAAAGAAGCGGAGATCGTATGGTACGGTTCAAGAAGTTATATCGACAAAAAATATGCATCTGTATATCAGAACATGTTTCAGATCGTAGATGCAGTTTGTTTGGATGATAATATGGAAGAATTGGCAGAGCAGGTAGATGTCATTTTTACAGCAACGCCACAAGGGTTGTGTGCATCGCTTGTAAATGAGGAGATTCTTTCTAAGGTAAAGATCATTGATCTGAGTGCAGATTTTCGTATTAAAGATGTGGAAACATATGAAAAATGGTATGGAATTGAACACAAAAGTCCAGAGTTTATTGAAGAAGCAGTATATGGACTTTGTGAAGTGAATCGAGAAGATGTAAAGAAAGCACGCTTGGTCGCAAATCCAGGCTGTTATACAACATGTTCTATTTTAACAGCGTATCCGCTTGCGAAAGAAGGCTTGATCGATCTGAGTACATTGATCATAGATGCAAAATCCGGTACTTCAGGAGCAGGAAGAGGAGCAAAACTTCCAAATCTTTTCTGTGAAGTAAATGAAAATATGAAAGCATATGGAATTGCAAGTCACAGACATACACCAGAGATTGAAGAACAGCTTGGATATGCAGCAGGGGAAGAAGTTGTATTGAACTTTACTCCACATCTTGTTCCAATGAACAGAGGAATCTTAGCGACAGAATATGCGAAACTGACAAAAAAGGTTACTTATGAAGAAATAAAAGCTGTGTATGATAAATATTATGCAGACGAAAAATTTGTCCGTGTATTAGAAAAAGATGTGTTCCCAGAAACAAAATGGGTAGAGGGAAGCAATTATGTAGATATTAACTTCAAGATTGATGAGAGAACTGGCAGAATTATTATGGTCGGTGCGATCGATAATCTTGTAAAAGGTGCTGCAGGACAGGCTGTACAGAATATGAACCTGATGTTTGGAGTGAAGGAATCAGAAGGACTGGAATTAGTTCCGATGTTCCCATAAAACACAGGAAAATAGACGGAAAGGTGTATTGTATATGATACGTGCGATGAAGGTAGACGATTATGACCAGGTGTATGCACTCTGGATGACGATCCAAGGATTTGGGATCCGAAGCATAGATGATTCCAAAGAAGGCATTGAAAGATTTTTGAAAAGAAATCCGACAACAAGTGTTGTGGCAGAAGAAGATGGAAAGATTGTTGGGAGTATTTTGTGCGGACACGATGGGCGACGAGGCTGTCTTTACCATGTGTGTGTACATAAAGACCATAGACGCAAAGGACTTGGGAAAGCTATGGTAGTATATGCGATGAAAGCTTTACAGGAAGAGGGCGTCAATAACGTTTCACTGATCGCATTTACAAAGAATGATATTGGAAATGCATTCTGGAATACGATCGGGTGGAATAAAAGAGAAGACCTTAATTATTATGATTTTGTATTAAATAAAGAAAATATTACTGCCTTCAACGAGCAGTAAAATGAGGAGGAAGAGCCATGAAGATTATTAACGGTGGCGTAACGGCAGCAAAAGGATTTGAAGCAGCCTCAGCAGCTGCAGGGATTAAATATGAAGGCAGAACAGATATGGCATTGATCTATAGTCAGGTGCCATGTAAAACTGCAGGGACATTTACAAAAAATGTCGTAAAGGCAGCACCAGTTGTATGGGATCGTGAGATCGTAAATAATAAAATTAAATCACAGGCAGTGATCGTAAACTCTGGAATTGCAAATGCATGTACAGGGGAAGAAGGAATGCGCTATTGTAAAGAAACAGCAGAAGCAGCAGCGAAGATCCTTGGTGTAAATGCAGATGGTGTTTTGGTTGGTTCTACAGGTGTAATTGGTATGCAGATTCCAATCGAGAAGCTGAAAAATGGTGTTAAATTGTTAGCAGAAGTTAAAAAAGAAGGAATTGAAGCCGGCAATGCTGCTGCAAAAGCAATCATGACAACAGATACAGTTGAAAAAGAAGTTGCAGTTACAATCGAAATTGGTGGAAAAACAGTTACGATCGGTGGTATGTGCAAAGGTTCTGGAATGATCCATCCAAATATGTGTACAATGCTTGGATATATTACAACAGACGCAAAGATTTCTTGGAAAGCACTTCAGAAAGCATTAAGAGAAGATGTAGAAGACACTTATAATATGGTGTCTGTAGATGGTGACACTTCTACAAATGATACAGTTCTTCTCCTTGCAAATGGAATGGCAGGTAATAAAAAGATCAAAGAAGATACACCGGAATATGAGATTTTTAAAGATGCACTTCACTATGTAAATGAAACACTTGCGAAAAAAATTGCAGGTGACGGAGAAGGTGCAACAGCACTTCTTGAAGTAATCGTAACAGGGGCATCTACAAAGGAACAGGCAAAAGTACTTGCAAAATCTGTCGTATGCTCTAACCTTACAAAAGCTGCGATCGCAGGACATGATGCAAACTGGGGAAGGATTTTATGTGCAATGGGATACTCAGGTGCACAGTTTGATCCAGAAAAAGTGGATCTTTATTTTGAAAGTGCTGCTGGAAAATTACAGATCATTGAGAATGGAGTGGCTTTAGATTATAGCGAAGAAAAAGCAACGGAGATTCTTTCACAGTCAGAAGTTACAGTGACAGCCAATATCAAAGAAGGTGCTGAAAAAGCAGCAGCTTGGGGTTGTGATCTGACACATGGTTATATTGATATCAATGCAGATTACAGAAGTTAATCTGTTTGAGATAAAGGATTAAGATTAGAAACTGGAAATAGTTAAACAAATCGGTGGAAAAGAAAGAAGGAATGAAAATGGACAAAAATATCCAGAAATATCTGGATAAAGCAGAAGTGCTGATCGAGGCACTCCCATATATTCAGAAATTTAACAGAAAAATTATTGTTGTAAAATACGGCGGAAGCGCAATGATCGATGAAGAATTAAAACGTGATGTAATTCAGGATGTAACGCTTCTCAAACTTTGTGGATTTAAACCGATCATCGTACACGGCGGAGGAAAAGAGATCAGCCGCTGGGTAGGAAAAGTAGGAATGGAACCAAAATTCATCAATGGGCTTCGAGTAACAGATGAAGATACGATGGAACTTGTTGAAATGGTTCTTGGAAAAGTAAACAAAAGTCTTGTACAGCTTGTAGAGCAGCTTGGAGTACGTGCAATTGGTATCAGCGGAAAAGATGGAAAACTTCTTGAAGTTGAGAAAAAACTTGCAGACGGTGAAGATATCGGATTTGTAGGTGAAGTCAAAAAAGTAAATCCACAGGTATTGTTAGATTTGATCGAGAAAGATTTCATTCCTATCGTAAGTCCGATTGGATTGGATGAAGATTTTCAGACATATAATATTAATGCTGATGATGCTGCATATGCGATCGCACGTGCAGTAGGTGCAGAAAAATTGGCATTTTTGACAGATATTGAAGGTGTTTATAAAGATCCAAATGATCCTTCCACATTGATCTCTGAATTGGAAGTTGACAGAGCAAGACGCTTGATCGCGAGAGGTCATATTGGCGGTGGAATGCTTCCAAAATTACAGAATTGTATCGATGCGATTGAAAATGGTGTTTCCAGAGTGCATATTTTGGATGGCCGTATTCCACATTGTCTGTTATTGGAAATCTTTACAAACAGAGGAATTGGAACAGCAATCTTAGGAAATAAAGAAAGCAGGTATTATCATGGTGAAGAATAGTATTCAGGAAGCAGAAAAGAATCTCTTACATGTATATAATCGTTTTCCGGTTGTTTTAGATCATGGAGAAGGAATGTATCTTTATGACGAAGATGGAAAGGAATATCTTGATTTTCTTGCTGGGATTGGGGTTATGTGTCTTGGTTATCATCATCCAGTGTATACAGAGGCATTGAAAGAGCAGATTGATAAATTGTGTCATACATCCAATCTTTTCTTTACGAAGAATTGTGGAGAAGCGGCTGAGGTTTTGAATAAAGTGTCTGGTATGGACCGCGTATTTTTTACAAACAGTGGTGCGGAAGCGATTGAAGGCGCATTAAAATCTGCAAGAAAATATGCTTATACAAAAGGAAATGGAAGGTATGAATTCATTGCAATGGAACATTCTTTCCACGGAAGAACGATTGGAGCAGTATCTGTTACAGGACATAAAGAATACAGAGAACCATTTGAACCGATGCTCCCAGGTGCAAAATTTGCAGAATTTAACAATCTTGAAAGTGTAAAGGCTCTTGTAAACGATAAAACTTGTGCGATCATTCTCGAACCATTGCAAGGAGAAGGCGGAATCAATCTTGCAACACAGGAATTTATGGATGGAATCCGTAAAATCTGTGATGAAAATGATATCTTGATGATCTGTGATGAAGTGCAGTGTGGAATGGGAAGAACAGGTTCTATGTTTGCGTGGCAGAAGTTTGGCGTAAAGCCAGATATTATGACAATGGCAAAAGGAATTGGAAATGGTGTCCCAGTTGGTGCATTTGCAATGACAGAAAAAGTTGCAGAGTATTCTATGAAAGCTGGCGATCATGGTTCTACCTATGGTGGTAATCCATTTGCATGTATGGCTGTAAAAACAGTGCTTGATATTTTTGAAAATGAAAAGATCCTTGCGCATGTAAATGAAGTGGCACCATATTTGGAAAAATGTTTGGATGAGCTTGTTGAAAATTGTGAGTATGTGACATTGAGAAAAGGAACGGGCTTTATGCAGGGACTTGCTCTTACAAAGCCGGCTGGCGAAGTTGTAAAAAACGCAATTGATGAGGGCCTTTTGATCGTAGTAGCAGAAGGAAATGTTGTTCGTCTTTTGCCACCATTGATCGCAAAAAAAGAACATATTGATGAGATGATTGAGAAATTGACAAAAGCTTTGAATAAATAATATTTTTGTGTGAAAATAAGAATAAAAAAACCAGTTATATGAAATACTAAGCAAAAAGTGAGGTGTGATATATGGCTGGTTTTTTGATTGCTCTTTTATCAGGAGCGTTGATGAGTGTACAGGGAGTATTTAATACACAGGTAACAAAGACGACGGGAATGTGGGTATCAAATGGCTGGGTGCAATTGAGTGCTTTTATTGTATGTGCATTGATGTGGACGGTTATGGGAAGAGATGATATCACTTTGATTGCAAAAGTAGAACCGAGATATATGTTACTCGGTGGAGTGATCGGAGCTGGTATCACATGGACTGTTATAAAAAGTATGTCAGCGCTAGGTCCAGCAAAAGCGGCATTACTGATTGTGGTCGCGCAGCTGATCGTTGCGTATATGATTGAGCTTTTTGGATTGTTTGGAACGGAAAAAGCACAGTTCCTTTGGTATAAAGCTGGTGGACTTTTGTTGGCGCTTATCGGAATTGCCATTTTTCAATGGGAAAAATGAATATAAAAAAGGGGATAGTATGCCGTAATAAAACTGTAACATAACTGTAAAAAAGTATTGTAATTTAAACATATATTCGATACAATGATACTATCTGACAAATAAAAGTTACGGTGCTTGAGAGAAAATATGCAAAATAAATCAAAAGTTAGTAAAGTGATAATAATGTTTTTACTTATAAGCATCGTGGTCTTCTGTATGGTTGGATGTGCAGAAGAACAAAAAGATGATTTGAAAAGTTTTTCTTTGGAAAGTCAAGAGGATCTTTCGACAGAAGAAAGCATAGAAAATGCAGAGGTGGAAGAAGAGATTACGATTTCTGAAACGATCTATGTATATGTATGTGGTGCGGTAGAGACGCCTGGGGTATATGAGTTGAAGGCAGATGCACGTGTTTATAATGCGATCGCATGTGCGGGAGGTCTGAAAGAAGATGCGGATCCAGATTATATCAATCAAGCAAAGCTTCTTTCGGATGGGGAGCAGATCTATATACCAACACAGGAAGAGGTTGCACAGGGAGGAATCTCTGAGCAGATAGCGAAGTCTTCTGGCGATACAGAAGGAAAGATTGATATTAATATTGCGACGAAAGAAGAATTGATGACGTTGAATGGGATTGGGGAGTCTAGAGCAGAGAATATCCTTCGTTATAGACAAGAACAAGGAGGATTTCAATGTATTGAGGATCTAATGAACGTAGAGGGAATCAAAGAAGGGATTTTTCAAAAGATCAAAGATAGTATAACGGTAAATACGGGGAGCTAGAAAAGTATATGAGTAAAAAGAAGATCTTAGTTGTAGATGATGAAAAATTGATCGTGAAAGGAATTCGTTTCAGTCTGGAACAGGATGATATGGAAGTGGATTGTGCATATGATGGTGAAGAAGCACTGGGATTTGCAAAGCAATGTGAGTATGATCTTGTGCTTTTGGATGTTATGTTGCCAAAATTGGATGGTTTTCAGGTTTGCCAGCAGATCAGAGAATTTTCAGATATGCCGATTGTTATGCTGACAGCTAAGAGTGATGATATGGATAAGATCCTTGGTTTAGAATATGGTGCTGACGATTATATTACAAAACCGTTTAATATTCTTGAAGTGAAAGCTCGTATAAAAGCGATCATGAGAAGAACTGCAAAAAGAGAAGAAACACCGGCAAGATCAATCTTGGTAAAAGGAGATCTGAAGATGGATTGTGAAGGACGTCGTATATTTATTGGAGAACGTGAGATCAATCTTACTGCAAAAGAATTTGATGTTCTTGAACTTCTTGCAGTAAATCATAATAAAGTTTATAGTCGTGAAAATCTGTTGAATTTAGTATGGGGACCAGATTATCCAGGTGATGTAAGAACTGTAGATGTGCATATTCGAAGACTTCGTGAAAAGATTGAGGCAAATCCAAGCGAACCAAAATATGTACATACAAAATGGGGGGTAGGTTATTATTTCAAAAACTAGTAAGAAATTACGTTCCTATATCAAAAAAGAATCTGTAAAAAGTCTTAGAGTATACATAATCCTTATCATGTTATGTGCAGCAGGGATTCCGGCATTGGTTTCATACCAGGCATTGATAAAATCTTATGAGACAAGAGCAGTTGCATTGCGTACTGCAGAAATACAGAATCAGTGTACGATCTTATGTGATCAGATGAGTACGGCGCAATATTTGGAGGATCGTTCTTCAGAGATCATTAATGCTAGTCTGACACAGCTTACGGATAGTTACAGTGGACGAGTGATGATCGTAGATCAAAATTTAAAAGTTGTAAAAGATACGTATAAATTAGACGAAGGTAAGATTATTGTTGCTGAAAATGTAGTTCGATGTATGGAAGGCGAAGCGACTAATTTTTATGATAGTGAAAATTGTTATATCGAAGTGACATCTCCAATAAAAGATCGAAAAACAGATAAAACTATTGGTGTGATGCTAGCAAGTATTTCCACGTATACAATAAAAGATAGTATGGATATTTTTAATACAAAAGGACAGGCAATCTTAGGTGTTTCGTTTATTATCGTATTAGCACTTTCTTTTTTGATCGCTGAGAAATTAGTTCGTCCATTGAAAAGAATTGCAGGAGAGATTGAGGGAATATCAGAAGGGTACAATCATGAGCCGTTTCAGATCAATTCTTATAAAGAAACAAAAGAAATTTCCGATGCGATCAATAAAATGCTTGGTCGTATGCAACAGTTGGATCAGTCGAGAGAAGAGTTTGTATCGAATGTATCACATGAATTGAAGACACCATTAGCTTCTATGAAGGTTCTTGCAGATTCCCTTTTGATCCAGGAAAATGTTCCGATTGAATTTTATCAGGAATTTATGGGAGATATTGCGAAAGAAATTGATCGAGAGAATGATATTATCAATGATCTTCTGACACTCGTAAAGATGGATAAGACGGCACAAACATTGAATATCAAATCTGTTAATATCAATGAATTGATGGAATTAATATTAAAACGATTAAAACCGATCGCAGAAAAGAATCAGGTAGAAGTTGTATTGGAAACTTTTCGTCCGATTACAGCGGAGATTGATGAGGTAAAGTTGACTTTGGCAATATCAAATCTGGTCGAAAATGCGATCAAGTATAATAAAAAAGGTGGTTGGGTCCATGTTTCATTAAATGCGGACCATAAATTCTTCTATATAAAAGTAGCAGATTCAGGAATCGGAATTCCGGAAGAAGATCAGATGCACATTTTTGAGCGTTTTTATCGTGTGGATAAATCCCATTCCAGAGAAATTGGAGGAACAGGTCTCGGACTTGCGATCACACGAAATGCGATCATTATGCATAGAGGATCTGTTAAGGTTCATAGTGTTCCGGGCGAAGGTACAACATTTACTGTACGAGTTCCTTTATTATGTGTTTCTGTAGTAGGAGAGTGAGTATGAAGAAAATACAAAGTATGATGCAGTTGTTATTATGCTTCTGTTTCATTTTGGGTATTACAGCATGCGCAAAACGTACAGATGTCAGTAATAATGATGAATTTATTTATTGCTTGAATGGAGATAGGACAGGCTTGATAAAAGTAGTGTATGAGTTTCCAGAGGTAGATACAGCAAAAGTAGTAGAAGCAGTATTGGAAGAACTTTCTACACCGGCAGAAGATCTAGAATATGTGCAGCCTATACCAGATGAGATAAAAGTACAATCGTCAAAGCTGGAAGGAATGCTTGTAACAGTTGATTTTGATACAGAATATTACGAACTTTCAAGTGTAGATGAAAAACTTTTGAGAGCGGCTGTCGTACAGTCATTGTTAGAAGTAGATGGTGTGATCGGGGTACAGTTTACGATAGACGGTGAAAAATTAGAAGATACAGATGGTGTGGTTGTTGGAATTATGAATCAAGATGATTTTGTTCAGAATTCTAATACGGCATTGAATGAATATCAAACAGTGCAGCTCATCCTGTATTTTGCGAATGAAACAGGGGATGGACTTATTGCAGAGAATCGCGAAGTGAATTATACAAGCAATGAAACAATTGAAAAGTTGATCATGGAAGGTTTGATTGAGGGACCAAAAAAGACAGGACTTTATCCGACTGTTAATCCGCAAACTACACTTTTGAGTGTTACGACGAAAGAGGATGTTTGTTATGTGAATCTGGATTCGGATTTTTTAAATAGAAATTATGATGTAAAGCCAGACGTGATTGTTTATTCTGTTGTGAATTCAATAATTGGTGGTTCTCAAGTAAAGAAAGTACAGATTACAGTAAATGGTGAAAAAGCGGTTACATTTGCAGATACGGTTGATCTGTCAAAGCCATTTGTGGCGGATTCAAGTTATATGAAATAAAAGGAGGGAGTATGATCAAACGGCCGTTGTGTCTGACGATGATACTTCTTCTTATTGGGAAATTTTTATTGTTAGAAGGGTTTTGGTATTCACCGGAACCCTCTGTGATAGAACAAATAATAAGGGAAGGAACGACGGTGTCTCTGAAAGGAACTGTGTTCCGAAAAGAAGAAGGTACAACGTACCAGACAGTTTATATAAAGAACATTCAAATTAATTATAATCTACAGGAGATGTCAGCGACAGATTCTGTCAGTCATAAAAATGACGATCAAATCATTAACGAATCAAAAATTCTTATTTATATCGAAAAAACAGATCAAGAAGCAGAAAAATTATCAATAGGAAACATAATAGAAGTAAAAGGAAAGATTTCTTTTTGGGATACTGCGACGAATCCTGGAAATTTTGATCAAAAATTTTATTATCAAAAACAGGGATTCCATGCGTATGTATTTGGACAACAGATCAATATTTTGGATTTTAACTCAAATGTTGTAAAAGAGAGGCTTTTTCAGTTGCGAAAAAAATGGAAAGAGACGTTGATTACGCATATGGGTGAAAAGTACGGTGGCAGTATGAGTGCGATCTTATTAGGAGATAAGACGCAATTAGATGCTGAAACCAAAATTTTATATCAAAAAAGTGGGATTGGACATATTCTGGCAATTTCAGGTCTGCACATGTCTTTCATAGGGATCAGTTTTTATAAATTATTAAGAAAAATGGGAGCGAGCTTTAAAATCTCTGGATTTTTGGGAGCAATCTTTCTTGTTTTATACACTTATATGATTGGATGTGGTGTATCTAGTTTGCGGGCGCTTATTATGTTTATTATTCGAATTGGCGCAGAAATAAGTGGACGAGTCTATGACCTTCCGACAAGTCTTTCTGTTGCAGCAGCGGGGATTATATTTTGGCAGCCGTTGTATCTTTACGATGCGGGATTCCTACTATCTTTTGGTGCGATTCTAGCAATTGTAGTAGTAGAACCTATTTTTCGGTTTTATAAAGTTGTGCCGAAAAGCTTAAGTGGAGGGATTGCAATACAGTTGGTTACATTTCCAATTGTTTTATATTTCTATTTCGAAATGCCATTGTATTCTCAAATATTAAACATATTTATCATCCCGTTGATGTCAGTAGTTCTAGGTGCAGGGATTATTGGTTCGTTGTTATGTTTTGTGTGGACAAAAGCTGGCGATGTGGTTTTGAAAATATGTAGTTTTATTTTATGGATTTATGACAAATTGTGTGAAATTTCCATGAGATTGCCCGGAGCAAGGATCATAACAGGACAGCCGAAGATGAATTTGATCTTTATATATTATGGTATCTTATTTGTGATTCTTTTGATTTTGTGGAGAAAAAAGGAACAGAAAGAAAGGGAGAGCGCATTTTGGGAAGAAAAGTCATAAGAAGAATAGTTGTATTTTTCGCAATTTTATTGTTTATGGCATTATTTTGCTTGGCTGATATAAAGAGTCATGGTAAAAAAGGGGGACTTCAGATTACAATGTTGGATGTTGGACAAGGGGATGGTATATATATGAAAACTCCTCAGGGAAGACATTTTTTTATAGATGGAGGCAGTTCTGATATCTCAAATGTTGGGACATATCGGATTGAACCGTATTTAGAATCGCAAGGTGTTGCAGAATTAGATTATGTATTTGTTTCGCATGGAGACAGTGATCATATAAGTGGAATTGAGGAAATGCTTATAAATCAAGAGTTCGGTATTCGGATCAATACGATTGTGTTGCCGAATGAAGATGTGATAGATGAAGAACTATATGCATTAGCAGAACTTGCGTCTGAGAATAAAACAAAAGTTGTTGTAATGGAAGCTGGGGATATTATTATAGAAGAAATATCGAGTGATAAACAAATGAAATTAACCTGTATTGCTCCTACAGATACGTTCGATGGTGAAGTAGGAAATGCGTCTTCTATGGTATTGGATCTTCAATATGGTGAATTTGATATGTTATTTACAGGAGATTTGGAAAAAGAGGGAGAAGCAGCTGTTATAGAAAGTGGAGAACTAAGAGATTATGATGTTTTGAAAGTTGGACATCATGGTTCGAAATATGCTACATCAGAAGCGTTTTTAGAGCAAGTCAAACCGGAAATTGCACTTATATCAGCGGGAAAGGATAATTCTTATGGACATCCAGCTTTAGAAACAATAGAAAGGTTGGAAAATGTGGGATGCAAGGTGTATTCTACTCAGCAATGTGGGGCGATTACAATCCGAACAGATGGGGAAAAGATAGAGATAGATGGTTTTGTTTTTTAATTGGTTTTTAATTGCATATGAAATGTTTTGCAAATTAGAGAGTTATCCTATATAATAAAATAGTTATGAAGAGCCTTAATGAAGATTTAAAAACAGGACAATTTAGTCAGATATATCTTTTGTATGGAACAGAAGATTATCTGAAGAAGCAGTATAAAGATCGTTTGACAAAAGCGATGCTTCCAGAGGGTGACACGTTGAACTATGCTTATTATGAAGGAAAAGGTGTAGATCTAAAGGAAGTCATTGATCTGGCTGAGACGATGCCGTTTTTTGCAGAACGCAGACTGATTGTGTTTGAGAATACAAATTTATTCAAGAATGCATCAGATCTTGGAGATTATATAAAAGATCTTCCAGAAACAACTTATTTTATATTTATCGAGAATGAAGTTGATAAAAGAGGAAAGTTGTACAAAGCGGTAAAGGCAAAAGGCAGAATCGTGGAGCTGAATTTCCAAGATGAAGCAATACTGAAACGTTGGATCGCAGGAAATGTAAAAAAAGAAGGAAAACAGATTGCAGAACAGGATATCGTATATTTTCTGAATAAAGTTGGTACGGATATGGGGAATATTACGAAAGAGTTAGAAAAGCTTTTTTGTTATGTGCTTGATAGAGAACGGATCACAAAAGAGGATATCGATGCTATCTGCGTGACACAGATTTCCAATAAGATTTTTGATATGATCAATGCTGTAGCTGAAAAGAATCAGAAGGTGGCGTTGGATTATTATTACGATCTTCTTGCGTTGAAAGAGCCGCCGATGCGTATTTTATTCTTGCTGACAAGACAATATCGTATCTTATATCAGGTGCGAGGATTGATGAAAAAAGGATACGGCAGAAAAGAGATTGCATCGAAAGCCGGTCTGCATCCATTTGCAGCAGGCAAATATATGGATCAGGCGAAGCGTTTTCATTCCGATGAGATCCGCAGGATATTAGAAGATAGTGCGGATATCGAGCAACGTGTAAAAACAGGTCTTTTGACAGATCATCTTGCAGTAGAGATATTTTTGGTGAAATATTCATCAAAGTAGAAAATAGATAAATGGAGGAACTAGAGTGGCAGATTTTGATCAGAGTAAAATAAGAAATTTTTGTATTATTGCACATATTGACCATGGAAAATCAACACTGGCAGATAGAATCATTGAACATACAGGTCTTTTGACAAGCCGTGAGATGCAGTCTCAGGTTTTGGATAATATGGATCTGGAACGTGAACGAGGAATCACGATCAAGGCACAGGCAGTACGTACAGTTTATAAAGCAAAAGATGGAGAAGAGTACATTTTTAACTTGATCGATACTCCAGGGCATGTAGACTTTAACTATGAGGTATCACGAAGTCTTGCAGCGTGTGATGGTGCGATCCTTGTTGTTGATGCAGCACAGGGTGTAGAAGCACAGACTTTAGCGAATGTATATCTTGCACTTGACCATGATCTGGATGTGATGCCAGTCATCAATAAAATTGATCTTCCGAGTGCAGAACCAGAGCGAGTGATTGAAGAAATTGAAGATGTGATTGGTATTGAAGCAACAGATGCACCGTTGATTTCAGCAAAGACAGGCCTGAATGTAGAAGATGTGTTAGAGCAGATTGTAACTCATATTCCAGCACCGGAAGGTGACCCGAATAAACCGCTTCAGGCATTGATCTTTGATTCAAAATACGATTCTTACCGAGGTGTTATCGTATTTTGCCGAATCAAGCATGGAACTGTAAAAAAAGGTACACCGATCAAGATGATGGCAACTGGTGCAACGGCAGATGTTGTAGAAGTTGGATATTTTGGAGCAGGACAGTTTATTCCATGTGAAGAACTGAGTGCTGGTATGGTAGGGTATATCACAGCTAGTTTAAAAAATGTAAAAGAAACACGTGTTGGTGATACGATCACAAATGCAGAAGCACCATGTGCAGAACCACTTCCAGGTTATAAGAAAGTTAATCCAATGGTTTATTGTGGTTTGTATCCAGCAGACGGAGCAAAATATCCAGATTTGAGAGATGCGTTAGAAAAACTTCAGTTGAATGATGCAGCGCTTCAATTTGAACCAGAGACATCAATCGCGCTTGGTTTTGGTTTCCGTTGTGGATTCCTTGGACTGCTTCATCTTGAAATTATTCAGGAACGTTTGGAAAGAGAATATAATCTTGATCTTGTTACAACAGCACCGAGTGTTATTTACAAGGTTCATAAGACAAATGGTGAAGTGATCGACTTGACAAACCCAACAAACCTTCCAGATCCAGCAGAGATCGAGTATATGGAAGAACCTATGGTAAAAGCAGAGATCATGGTAACTTCTGAATATATTGGTTCAATCATGGATCTTTGTCAGGAACGTCGTGGTATTTATATGGGTATGGATTATATCGAAGCAACAAGAGCAGTTTTGACATATCACTTGCCATTGAATGAGATTATTTATGATTTCTTTGATGCTTTGAAATCTCGTTCCAGAGGATATGCATCGTTTGATTATGAGATGATCGGATACGAACGTTCTGATATGGTAAAACTTGATATTCTTATTAATAGAGAAGAAGTGGATGCGTTATCATTTATCGTATTCAGCGGAAGTGCTTATGAGCGTGGCCGTAAGATGTGTGAAAAACTGAAACAGGAGATTCCAAGACATTTGTTTGAAATCCCAGTACAGGCAGCAGTTGGCGGTAAGATCATTGCTCGAGAGACAGTAAAAGCGATGCGTAAAGACGTTCTTGCAAAATGTTACGGTGGAGATATTTCACGTAAGAGAAAACTTCTGGAAAAACAGAAGGAAGGAAAGAAACGAATGCGCCAGATCGGAAATGTAGAAATTCCACAGAAAGCATTCATGAGCGTATTGAAACTGGATGAGGACTAGAATAGATATGCGAGATTCGAAAAAAGAATTGGAACTGTATCTTCATATTCCTTTTTGTATTCGAAAATGTGCGTATTGTGATTTCTTATCTGGTCCTGCAACGGACGAGGTGAAAGGTCAGTATGTAGAGGCTTTGATCCGAGAAATTAAAAGTTCAGGCGAAAAATACAAAGATTATTGTGTAACAACAATTTTTATGGGCGGCGGTACGCCGTCCATTTTAATGCCTGAACAAATGACAGTTATTTTTGATGCGTTAAAAGTTAGTTTCGATATAAAAAAAGATGCAGAGATTACAATTGAAGTAAATCCGGGAACAGTGACAGATGAAAAGTTTCAGGCATGGAAAGCAGCAGGGATCAATCGTTTGAGTATCGGACTTCAATCTGTAAAGAATGAAGAGTTGCAGATGCTTGGCAGGATTCATAGTTATGAACAGTTTTTAGATACATTTCAGAAAGCAAGAATGTATGGATTTGAAAATATTAATGTAGATTTGATTTCGGCGATTCCTGGACAGACATTAAAAAGCTGGTGTGAGACTTTGCGTACAGTGGCAGAACTTTCACCAGAACATATTTCTGCATATAGTCTTATTATAGAAGAAGGAACTCCATTTTATGAGAAATACGGAGAAGAGAATTATATAGAAGAAACAGGTTTACTTCCAGATGAAGAAACAGAACGAAAGATCTATGAAGAGACAGAGAAGATACTTTTAGAATATGGATATGAAAGATATGAAATTTCTAATTATGCGAAAAAAGGGTATGAATGCAAACACAATTGTGGTTATTGGGAACGCAAAGAGTATCTTGGATTAGGAATTGGTGCAGCTTCATTGATTGGAAATCGAAGATTTAATACAGTTTCTGAATTGAACAAGTATTTAGAATGTGATTCTTTAGAATATGAAAATGAAGAAATTCTTTCTGAGCAGGAAGAGCAGGAAGAATTTATGTTTCTTGGACTCCGTATGATGAGTGGTGTTCGGAAAACAGCATTTAAAGCATGTTTTGGAAAAAATATAGAAGAAGTTTATGGAGCGGTTCTTACAGAATTAGAAAAAAAACAGCTTCTTGAAATTTCTGGAGATGTAATCAAACTGACAAAATATGGAATAGATATTAGTAATTTTGTGTTTGAACAGTTTTTGTTTTGAAATACTAATAGAAGATAAAAAAACAGACATATTAAATGATTGTGAGAGAAGAAAGATCATTTATATGTCTGTTTTTTACTTTGTGGGAAATGAAATCAATTGTAACTATGAAGATTCGTATTTTCAGAATTGAGATAAGGTTATAAAAACAAAATCATAAAAAATATATAAAGTGTGTTGACAAAAAGAAAAACAGGTGCTATCTTAATATTTGTAAATGTTAGCACTCAAATTAAGGGAGTGCTAATAAAGCAAAAAGTTTCGAAAGGAAGGACGCAATGAGTATTGATTTGGAATTAACTGAAAGAAAACATACCATATTGCGGGCGATCATCCAGAATTATCTGGAGACCGGGGAGCCGGTTGGTTCCAGAACTCTTTCGAAATCTACGGACTTGAAACTGAGCTCCGCTACGATTCGGAATGAGATGGCAGACCTCGAAGATTTAGGATATATTTTCCAGCCACACACATCGGCAGGACGAATTCCTACAGATAAGGGATATCGCTTATATGTTGATATGCTGATGGCAGATAAGGAAGAGGAGCTGGCAGAGCTGAAGAATCTGATGCTGGAGAAGACAGACCAGGTTGATAAAGTTTTGAAGCGTGCAGCGAAAGTTCTTGCAGCGAATACGAATTACGCAACGATGGTGTCAACACCAATGCTTCGTAAGAATACGTTGAAGTTCATTCAGCTTTCACAAGTAGATGATGAACAGATTGTAGCCGTGATCGTGATGAATGGGAATGTGATCAAGAATAAGATCATTGAAGTGGATGAACCACTTAGCAATGAGAATATCTTGAAGCTGAATATGCTTTTGAATACAACTTTGAATGGTATGCCAATTGAAGATATCAATTTAGGACTGATAGCAAGGTTGAAGGAACAAGCCGGAATTCACAGTCAGGTGATCAGTGATGTTTTGGATGCAGTTGCAGATATCATTCATATCGAAGAAGATATGGAGATTTATACAAGTGGTGCAACAAACATGTTTAAGTATCCAGAATTGAACGATAACCAGAGTGCACAGGAGATCATCCGTACATTCGAAGAAAAACAACAGCTTGCAGATTTTGTGACAGATACGCTTGCAAGTGAAGACAAACATGGAATTCAGGTCTACATCGGTGAAGAGGCACCGGTAAAGACAATGAAAGACTGTAGTGTAGTGACAGCGACATATGAACTTGGTGATGGAATGAAGGGTACGATTGGTATCATCGGACCAAAGCGTATGGATTACGAACATGTAATGAAGACGCTAAAGACACTGCAGGATGAACTGGATAACGTTTATAATGGTTTAGACGATAACTAGAATAGCTAGTCTATTTTAGCTGAATAATACAAAACTAAAAGACAGGAGGTTGAATAGCCGGTGGGAGAGACAATGAGTAAAGAAGATATGATCAAAGAAGCAGTTGAAGAAGCGAAAGCAAAAGCTGCGCAGGAAGCAGAAGAGAATCAGGCTGAAGAAGCAGAAGAAGCTGAAACTTCTGAAGAAACTGTAGAAGATATAGAAACTGAAGAATGTGAAGAAGATTCACAGGAAGCAGAAGATGATAAAAAAGAATCCAAAAAGTTCTTTGGAAAGAAGAATAAAAAGGATAAAAAAGATGAAAAGATTGAAGAACTCACAGATCGTGTAACACGACAGATGGCAGAGTTTGATAATTTCCGTAAACGTACAGAGAAAGAAAAATCTCAGATGTACGAGATCGGTGCAAGAGATGTGATTGAGAAATTACTTCCAGTAGTAGACAATTTTGAACGCGGACTTGCAGCAATTCCAGAAGAGGAAAAATCAAATCCTTATCTGGAAGGTATGGATAAGATCTACAAACAACTGATGACAACATTAGATGCGATCGGTGTAAAACCAATCGAAGCACTCGGTCAGGAGTTTAGTCCTGATTATCACAATGCAGTCCTTCATGTGGAAGATGAAACAGTTGGTGAGAACATCATCGTTGAAGAATTCCAGAAGGGATATATGTATCGTGACACAGTTGTAAGACATAGCATGGTGAAGGTTGCAAACTAATCGGTAAGTGACCACAATTATAGAAAATGTAAATTTGAAGATTATTTCAGGAGGAAAAAATCATGGGAAAAATTATTGGTATTGACTTAGGAACAACAAACAGCTGTGTAGCTGTAATGGAAGGTGGACAGCCAACAGTTATCGCAAATACAGAAGGCGCAAGAACTACACCATCTGTTGTTGCATTTACAAAAACAGGAGAACGTCTTGTAGGTGAACCTGCAAAACGTCAGGCAGTAACAAACGCAGACAAAACAATTTCTTCTATTAAAAGAGAAATGGGATCTGACTACAAAGTAACAATTGATGAGAAGAAATATTCTCCACAGGAAATTTCAGCAATGATTCTTCAGAAACTGAAAGCTGATGCAGAAGGATATCTTGGAGAAAAAGTAACAGAAGCAGTTATCACTGTTCCAGCTTACTTCAACGATGCTCAGCGTCAGGCTACAAAAGATGCTGGTAAGATCGCTGGTCTTGATGTAAAACGTATTATCAATGAACCAACAGCAGCAGCACTTGCTTATGGTCTTGACAACGAAAAAGAACAGAAGATCATGGTATATGACCTTGGTGGTGGTACATTTGACGTATCTGTTATCGAAATCGGTGATGGTGTAATCGAAGTACTTTCTACAGCGGGTAACAACAGACTTGGTGGTGATGACTTCGACCAGAAGATCACAGATTATATGCTTGCTGACTTTAAAGCAAAAGAAGGCGTTGACCTCTCTGGTGACAAGATGGCACTTCAGAGATTAAGAGAAGCTGCTGAGAAAGCGAAAAAAGAACTTTCTTCTGCAACAACAACAAATATCAACCTTCCATTCATCACTGCTACAGCAGAAGGTCCAAAACATTTTGATATGAACCTCACAAGAGCTAAATTTGATGAACTTACACATGATCTTGTAGAAAAAACATCTGAACCTGTAAAACGTGCACTTTCTGACGCTGGAATCTCTCCATCAGAACTCGGCCAGGTACTCCTTGTTGGTGGTTCAACACGTATCCCAGCTGTACAGGAAGCAGTAAAACGTTTGACAGGTAAAGAACCAAGTAAGACTCTGAACCCAGATGAATGTGTAGCACTCGGTGCATCCGTACAGGGTGGTAAACTTGCTGGTGATGCAGGTGCTGGTGATATCCTTCTTCTTGACGTAACACCACTTTCACTTTCTATCGAAACAATGGGTGGAGTTGCTACAAGACTGATTGAAAGAAATACAACAATCCCAACAAAGAAGAGCCAGATCTTCTCTACAGCTGCAGATAACCAGACAGCAGTAGATATCAACGTTGTACAGGGTGAAAGACAGTTCGCAAGAGATAACAAATCTCTCGGACAGTTCAGACTGGATGGTATTGCACCAGCTCCACGTGGAATCCCTCAGATTGAAGTAACATTTGATATCGATGCAAACGGTATTGTAAATGTATCTGCAAAAGACCTTGGAACAGGAAAAGAACAGCACATCACAATCACAGCTGGATCTAACATGTCAGATGCTGATATCGAAAAAGCTGTAAAAGAAGCAGCTGCATTCGAAGCAGAAGATAAGAAACGTAAAGAAGCTGTTGATACAAGAAACGAAGCAGACGCTATGCTCTTCCAGACAGAAAAAGCTGTAAATGAAGTTGGCGATAAACTTGATGCTGCTGATAAAGCTGCTGTTGAAGCTGATATTCAGGCATTGAAAGATGTTCTTGCTAAATACACACCAGACGATACATCTGATGCAATGATTTCTGAAGTAAAAGCTGCAAAAGAAAAACTTACAGAAAGCGCTCAGAAAGTATTTACAAAGATGTATGAACAGGCTGGAGCTGCAGCTGGAGCACAGGCTGGTCCTACACCAGAAGCTGGTCCTGCACCAGAAGGTTATGATGATGTTGTAGATGGTGATTACAAAGAAGTATAATCCTTAAATAAAAAGAATAAGAATAAAAAAGTCTACGGAACCACGTAAGTGGTTTCGTAGATTTATTGCGATAGAGAAAGGCAGATTTAGTTATGGCAGAGTCAAAAAGAGACTATTACGAGGTGCTCGGAGTTGACAAGAGCGCAGATGATGCTGCATTGAAAAAAGCATATCGTGCTTTGGCGAAAAAGTATCACCCAGACGTAAATCCGGGGGATCAGGAAGCAGAAAAGAAATTCAAAGAAGCATCAGAAGCATATGCAATTTTAAGTGATCCAGAAAAACGTCGCCAGTATGACCAGTTTGGACATGCTGCATTTGACGGTGGTGCTGGCGGTGGTGCTGGTGGATTCGGCGGTTTTGATTTTAATGGTGGAGATTTCGGTGATATCTTTGGCGATATTTTTGGTGATTTGTTCGGTGGCGGTTCTAGACGTGGCCGTGCCAACAATGGTCCAATGAAAGGTGCAAATATCCGTAAAAATATCCGTATTACATTCGAGGAAGCAATTTTTGGATGCGAAAAAGAACTGGAGCTTATTCTGAAAGATGAATGTACATCATGTAACGGAACTGGTGCAAAACCAGGTACATCTCCTGAAACATGTCCAAAATGTGGCGGTCGTGGTCAGATTGTATATTCTCAGCAGTCATTTTTCGGAATGGTACAGAATGTACAGACTTGCCCAGAATGTAACGGTTCAGGTAAAGTGATCAAAGAAAAATGTACATCTTGTCAGGGAACAGGTTACACATCAAGCAAAAAGAAGATTAAAGTCAGCATTCCAGCAGGTATTGACAATGGTCAGTGTGTACGAATTCGTGAAAAAGGGGAACCAGGAACAAATGGTGGTCCAAGAGGCGATCTGTTAGTTGAAGTAACAGTATCTAGACATCCTCTTTTCCAGCGTCAGGAAATGCATATCTTCTCAACAGTTCCTGTTTCATTTGCACAGGCAGCACTTGGTGCTGATATTAAGATCAAAACGGTAGATGGCGAAGTTATTTACAATGTAAAACCAGGAACAAAGACAGGTACAAAAGTACGTCTGAAAGGAAAAGGTGTTCCATCTCTTAGAAATCCACAGGTTCGCGGTGATCATTATGTGACATTAGTGATCCAGACACCAGAAAAATTAAGTTCTGAAGCAAAAGAAGCATTACGTAAGTTCGATGAACTGACCGGTAATACTTTGCATCTGAATCTGGAAGAAAAAGAGAAAGAAAAGAAAAAAAGCTTTCGTGAAAAAGTAAAGGAAGTTTTTGAAGATTAAAAACACAGAAAGAGTAGGTAAAGTCT
This sequence comes from uncultured Clostridium sp., assembly GCA_964484055.1. GTDB lineage: Bacteria > Bacillota > Clostridia > Lachnospirales > Lachnospiraceae > Schaedlerella. The sequence goes on along the minus strand of CAZAEC010000004.1, from coordinate 63,480 downwards.
TATGGCAGAAGAAAACAAAAATGGCTGTTCTCCAGAAGCATGTTCCTCTTGTGCGAGCGCAGGTACATGTTCAAGCAAGAAAACTGATTTTCAGGAGCCTGCAAACCAGTATTCTAAGATCAAAAAAGTAATCGGCGTTGTAAGTGGAAAAGGTGGAGTTGGAAAATCACTTGTTACAGCTTCTCTTGCACGTACATTGATCGATCAGGGATATAAAGTAGGTATTCTTGATGCTGATATTACAGGACCATCCATTCCAAAGATGTATGGTGTACATGATAAAGTTAGAGGAAATGGAGAATGTCTGCTGCCATGTATCGCACAGGATGGTACACGTATCATGTCAGTAAACCTTCTTCTTGATAATGAAGATGATCCAGTAATTTGGAGAGGACCGGTTATCGCGGGTGTTGTAAAACAGTTCTGGACAGATGTAATCTGGGATGAATTGGATTATCTGCTTGTTGATATGCCTCCAGGAACAGGTGATGTTCCATTGACAGTATTCCAGTCACTTCCAGTAAGTGGTGTTGTAATCGTAACATCTCCACAGGATCTGGTTCAGATGATTGTTAAGAAAGCATACAATATGGCAAAAGAAATGAAAGTGCCAGTATTGGGTATTGTTGAAAACTATAGCTATTTAAAATGTCCAGATTGTGGAAAAGAGATTAAAGTATTTGGTGAAAGCCATATCGATGAAATCGCAGAAGAACTTGGAGTTCCAGTTCTTGGTAAGATGCCAATTGATCCAGCAATTGCTGCAGCAGTTGAAAAAGAACGTTTCTACGACATCATCAATCCATATCTGCACAATATCAAATTATAAGAAAAAGAAAGCACCGGCTTGTAATACAAGTCAGTGCTTTTTTATGTCGTAGGAAATCTTATTTATCCCATTTAAATTCAACTTTACGTCCCTGTTTTTTCCATTCCATATATTCTGCAGTTGCTGCAAATTCAACGTCTCCTGCAGAGTTCAGAGCAGTTTCAACAGAATCTTGAATTACGCCAATGATGAAACCAACGGCAACAACCTGCATGGCGATATCATTACTAATACCAAATAATGAACAAGCCATAGGAATCAGAAGCAGTGAACCGCCAGCAACACCTGATGCACCACATGCTGCTAAAGTAGCAAGTACAGAGAGGATGATCGCTGTTGGAATATCAACTGCGATTCCAAGTGTATGCGCAGCAGCTAATGTCATGATCGTAATTGTGATCGCAGCCCCATCCATGTTGATCGTAGCACCCAGAGGGATGGAAATAGAATAAACATCTTTATCAAGTCCAAGCTTTTCACAAAGCTGCATGTTGATCGGAATATTTGCAGCAGAACTTCTTGTGAAGAATGCCGTAACACCACTTTCTTTTAAGCATTTAAATACGAGTGGGTATGGATTTTGTCTCAGGCAGATGAAAATGATCAGAGGATTGATGATCAATGCAACTGCTAACATACATCCAACTAATAAAGCTAATAATTTTCCATAATCGCTGAAAATAGCTAATCCGTTAGAAGATACAGAATCAAATACAAGACCCATGATACCGATAGGAGCAAGGCTGATGATCCAGCGTACTGCCTGTGAAACAGCATCAGAAATATCTGTCAGTAAGTTTTTTGTATTATCAGATGCGATATTTTTCAGGGCAATACCAAAAATAACAGCCCATGTAAGAATACCGATGTAATTTGCATTTGTCATAGCGGAAATAGGATTCTGAACCATGTTAGTGATCAGATTACTCAATACTTCCCAGATTCCACCAGGTGCTTCGTTTGTAACAGCATCCGTTAATTTGAGTGTGATCGGGAAGACAAAGCTTGCGACCACGGCAAGGATTGCTGCAAGGAGTGTACTTACTATATACAGACAAATAACGGTACGGAATTGTTTCCCAAGACCACGACCGGCATTTGCTAATGCACTGATGATCAGAACAAATACAAGGATTGGAGCAATCGCTTTCAAAGCGCCAACAAATACACTTCCGAAAATACTGAGGAAGGATGCTTGAGGAACAAAGATACCAAGAGTTGCACCAACTACAAGGCCAATTGCAATACGTAGGATTAAAGATAGGTTGTTCCATTTTTGAATCAATTTTTTCATAATAAATACCTCACAAAGTAAATTTAGTGCTTTAGCACGTGAACACGTTGCTATGGTAATGAATGATACTACAAAGTATGAACGAAATCAAGAATTTTTTTGAATGTACGTTTAGAAATACATATAAAAATATTTGTGAACATGTAATTAATATATTGCAATATACCCTAAGGGGGTATATAATGAAAAAGAAGTGAGGTGTGACTAACCATGAAAGAGGAAAAAAAGTGTTGTTGCAACGAAAAGCATAAGGCGCGATCAGAGGAAGAATTAAAAAGCTTAATGAATCGTCTCAATCGAATCGAAGGTCAGGTTCGTGGTGTAAAGCGAATGCTTGAAGAAGAGAAGTATTGTACCGATATTTTAGTGCAGGTTTCTGCGATCAATGCAGCTTTGAACAGTTTTAATAGAGAACTATTAGCGAATCATATGAAAACTTGTGTTGTAGAGGATATTCGTGCTGGAAAAGATGAAGTGATTGATGATTTATTGGTTACACTACAAAAGATGATGAAGTAAAGGAGAGGGTATATTTGAAACAGTTTCACGTGACAGGAATGAGTTGTGCAGCTTGCAGTGCCAGAGTGGAACGAGCAGTCAATGCAGTAGAAGGAGTGGAAAGCTGTTCTGTCAGCTTACTTACGAATTCTATGGGAGTGGAAGGTAGTGCAAGTGCTGAAGCAATTATAAAGGCAGTTGTAGATGCTGGATATGGTGCGTCAGAAAAGGGAAAGGAATCACCAGGAGCAAAGTCAAATGCTACGCAAAATGATGATTTCTTAAAGGATACAGAGACACCAAAGATGAAGAAACGATTGATCGCATCGTTATGTTTTTTGGTCCCATTGATGTATATTTCCATGGGGCATTGTATGTGGGGATGGCCTGCACCAACATTTTTGGATAAGAATCCAATGACGATCGGATTGTTCCAGATGCTTTTTTCAGCAATTGTAATGGTGATCAATCAGAAGTTCTTTATCAATGGATTTAAAGGACTTCTAAATAAAGCTCCGAATATGGATACGCTTGTGGCTTTAGGATCTGCTGCATCATTTGGATACAGTACTTGTGTTTTATTTATGATGGCAGATGCGATGATGCAGATGGATATGGATAAGGCAATGTCTTATATGCACGAGTTTTATTTTGAATCTGCTGCAATGATCTTAACATTGATCACGGTAGGAAAGATGCTGGAAGCAAGATCAAAAGGAAAAACAACAGATGCATTAAAGAGTTTGATGCGCTTAGCACCAAAAACAGCCATTATCATTAAAAATGGCAAAGAAACAGAAGTTTCAATCGAACAAGTTCAAAAAGGTGATGTATTTGTTGTTCGTCCGGGAGAAAATATACCGGTGGATGGAGTTGTGATCGAAGGACATAGTGCAATCAATGAATCTGCACTGACCGGGGAAAGTATTCCGGTTGATAAAGAAGAAGGGGATCTTGTATCTGCTGCGACGGTAAATCAGTCTGGATATTTAAAATGCGAAGCAACAAGAGTTGGAGAAGATACAACCTTATCACAGATCATTCAGATGGTAAGTGATGCCGCAGCAACAAAAGCACCAATCGCAAAGATTGCAGATAAAGTATCTGGTGTGTTTGTTCCAGTTGTAATTTCAATCGCACTTGTGACAATCGTAATCTGGCTTTTGGCTGGGCAGACAATCGGATTTGCTTTAGCAAGAGGAATCTCTGTATTGGTAATCAGTTGTCCATGTGCGCTTGGTCTTGCAACACCTGTAGCGATCATGGTTGGAAATGGTATGGGTGCAAAAAGTGGTATCATGTTCAAGACAGCCGTATCTTTAGAGCAGGCTGGTAAGACACAGATCGTAGCACTTGATAAGACAGGAACGATCACAAGTGGTGAGCCGAAAGTGACAGATATCATCCCAGTGGGAGATATTTCCGAAAATGATCTGTTGGCATATGCATATGCACTTGAGAAAAAGAGTGAACATCCATTGGCACTTGCAATCTTAAAAGAAGCAGAAGAGCGCGGTCTGCAGGCTGGAGAAGTCTCTGGATTCCAAGCGGTTCCGGGAAATGGCCTTACAGCAGAATGGAATGGAAAAGTATTACATGGTGGAAATCAGAACTTCATCAGCAAGTATGCTCCTATTACAAGTACAATAAAAGCACAGGCAGAACAGTTGGCAGAAGAAGGAAAGACACCAATGTATTTCAGTTGTGAGAATGAACTGATCGGTGTGATCGCTGTTGCAGATGTAATTAAGGAAGACAGTCCACAGGCTGTAAAAGAATTGCAGAATATGGGAATCCATGTTGTTATGTTGACAGGTGATAATGAAAAGACTGCACAGGCAATTGGAAAACAAGCTGGCGTAGATGAAGTAATCGCAGGGGTATTACCAGAAGGAAAAGAAAATGTAATCCGTAATCTGAAGAAAAAAGGAAAAGTTGCAATGGTCGGTGATGGAATCAACGATGCACCAGCACTTACAAGAGCCGATCTTGGAATTGCGATTGGTGCAGGAACAGATATTGCGATTGATGCTGCAGACGTTGTTCTTATGAAGAGCCGTTTGAGTGATGTACCGGCTGCGATTCGATTAAGCAGAAAGACATTGAAGAATATCCATGAAAATCTTTTCTGGGCATTTTTCTATAACATAATTGGGATTCCATTGGCAGCCGGATTGTGGTATCCTATCTTTGGCTGGGAAATGAATCCGATGTTCGGTGCAGCGGCAATGAGCTTGTCCAGTTTTTGTGTTGTATCCAATGCATTACGTTTGAATTTATTTCAGATTCATGATGCATCAAAAGATAAAAAAATAAAATCCAGAAAAAAGAAGGAGGAAAAATCAATGACAAAAACAATGAAAATTCAGGGAATGATGTGTGGACACTGTGAAAAGGCAGTAAAGAATGCATTAGAGGCAATCCCAGAGGTTGCATCTGCAGAACCTAATAAAGATGCAGGAGAAGCAATCGTAACTTTAAATGCAGAGGTTGCAGACGAAGTATTGAAAAAAGCAGTAGAAGCAGAAGATTTCACAGTTATTTCTATTGAATAAGATTAGATAAAAAAAGAATAAATGATGACACAAAAACAGGTTTAATGGATATTTTTACAAATTATTTGAAAATATCTGTTAAATCTGTTTTTATTGTGATATAATTAACAAAGTTGTTTGGCTCAGATGATTCAAACACAAAAAATAAGTAGTTTATACGAAAATAAAAAACAGGGGGAATTATTATGCATCAGTGTAATTGTCAAGGCCCAAAAAGCGACTTAAGTTTGCTGGACGAAGTTTTTGAAAGATACGAGAACGTACCGAATAACCTTATTGCAGTGCTTCAGAAAGCGCAGGATATTTATGGATATCTGCCAAAAGATGTTATGTATTATGTAGCAGAAAAGCTTGGACTTACTCCAGCCGATGTAGTTGCAGTAGCAACATTTTATTCACAGTTTCGTTTGACTCCAATTGGAAAATATTTGATCATGTCATGTCAGGGTACTGCCTGTCATGTAAACGGAAGCGAACGAATTTTTGATGCAATGTCCGAATATCTCGGTATTGGAAATGGAGAAACAACAGAAGATGGGCTGTTCACACTTGAAAATGTGGCATGTCTTGGATGCTGTTCATTAGCACCAGTTATTATGATCAATGGAGAGGCACATGGAAACCTCACACCAGAATCTGTTGTTACAGTACTGAAAGAGATCCAGAAAAAGGAGGGCGTATTATGAGAGTAGTAATTGGAGAAGGCTCCTGTGGAATCGCTGCAGGTGCAGGAAAAGTCCGTGAAGCAATCACAGCCCTTATGAATGAAGATGAAAATTTCACATTAGGCAGTACAGGATGTATTGGGATGTGCTTCTTGGAACCAATCGTTGATCTTTATGATGGAGAAAAGCTGCTCCGCCGTTTGGTTCATGTACAGCCAGAAGATGCGAAAGCGATCGTAGAAAGTGCAAGAAGTGGTGATCTGTCAGCTGTTGATAGCATTACGATTTCAGCAGAGGATGAAGAATTCTTAAACAGACAGACAAGGATCGCACTTCGCCATTGTGGCCTGATCGACCCTGTTTCTTTGGAAGATTATAGAAATATAGATGGATATCAGGCATTGGAAAAAGTGCTGAAAACAATGACACCAGAAGAAGTAATTGAAGAAATCAAGATTTCTGGTCTGGCAGGACGAGGTGGTGCAGGATTCCCAACATGGTTTAAATGGAATGCAGCACGTCAGAGCCAGAGCGATACAAAATATCTTATCTGTAATGCAGATGAAGGAGATCCAGGTGCATTTATGGATCGTGCAGTCATCGAATCAGACCCACATACACTGATTGAAGGTATGTTGATCGGTGCATATGCGATCGGCGCAAGTCAGATGATCGTTTATGTACGTGCAGAATATCCGCTTGCGATCGTACATTTGGAACAGGCGATCGCGGATGCAAAGAAAGCAAATCTGCTTGGAGAAAATATTCTTGGAACAGGATTTTCTTGTGATATGATCATCAAAGCTGGTGCTGGCGCATTTGTATGTGGAGAAGAGACAGCGTTGATCGAATCACTTGAAGGAAAACGAGGAATGCCTCGTCTGAAACCACCATTTCCAGCACAGAGTGGATATATGGACGAACCATCTAATATCAATAACGTAGAAACATTTGCCAATGTTGCATGGATCATGAATAATGGCGGAAAAGCATTTGCAGCAATGGGAACAGAAAACAGCAAAGGTACAAAAGTATTTGCTTTGACTGGAAAGATTAAAAAAGGTGGTCTTGTAGAAATTCCTATGGGTATGACACTCCGTGAAGTAATCTATGATATCGGTGGTGGAATCCGTGATGATAAAGCATTTAAGGCAGTTCAGATGGGTGGACCATCTGGTGGATGTATTCCAGCACATTTGCTTGACACGATCATTGATTATAAAGCACTTGGAGAAACTGGTGCGATCATGGGATCTGGCGGTATGGTAGTTATGGATGAAAATACATGTATGGTCGGTATGGCAAAATTCTTCCTTGATTTTACAGCTTTAGAGTCTTGTGGAAAATGTGTTCATTGCCGAATCGGTACAAAACGTATGCAGGAAATTCTTACTCGTATTGTCAAAGGTGAAGGAAAAGAAGACGATATCGAACTTCTGGAAGAACTTTGTGAGACAGTAAAAGACGGCGCACTTTGTGGCCTTGGTCAGACAGCACCAAATCCAGTTCTTACAACGATCCGTTATTTCCGTGATGAATATGAAGCACATATCAAGGAAAAGAAATGTCCAGCAAAAGAATGTGTGGATCTTCTTACATATTCTGTTGTTGCAGATCAGTGTCGTGGATGTACATTATGTGCAAGAAAATGTCCTGTCAATGCGATTTCAGGTGAAGTGAAGAAAGCGCATGTGATCGACAGTAAAACATGTATACGCTGTGGACAGTGTATGAATTCTTGTCGCTTTGGTGCGATCATCGTAGAATAGGGAGGCTGCAGATATGGAAGAGATGAAAATTATAATCGATGGCAAGGAATTCGTCTGTTCACCAGAAGAGACAGTTCTTAATGTTGCTACACGAAATGGAATAGAAATCCCAAACCTTTGTTATAATGGGAAATTAAAATATTATGGTGCATGTGGACTCTGCCTTGTAGAGATCGAAGGTGTTGGAAAACTGATCCGCTGTTGTGCATATAAAGTGGCAGATGGTATGGTTGTACACACGAATACACCACGTGTAAAACGTGCAAGAAAGATAGCATTAGAGCTTTTGATGAGTGATCATGTAGGAGATTGTAAAGGTCCATGTGTTTTAAAATGTCCAGCACATACAGATGTACAGGGGTATGTAAAACAGATTGCTCTTGGAAATGATCGTGAAGCAGTTAAGATCATAAAAGAAAAGATTCCAGTTCCAGCTTCCATCGGAAGAATCTGTCCACATCCATGCGAATTGGATTGTAGAAGACGACTTGTAGAAGAACCACTTTCAATTGCATATCTGAAAGCATTTGCAGCAGATAAGGATTTAGAATCAGAGAATCCGTATATGGCAGAGCCAGAAGCACCTACAGGTAAAAAGGTGGCAGTGATCGGTGGTGGACCAGCAGGTCTTTCCGCAGCATATTATCTGCGACTGGCAGGTCATGATGTGACGATTTATGAAGCAATGCCTGAGATGGGTGGAATGCTTCGTTATGGAATTCCAGAATACAGACTTCCAAAAGCAGTCCTTGCAAAAGAAGTTGCATTGATTGAAAAACTTGGCGTTGAAATGAAAAATAACGTAAAAGTAGGAGAAGACATTACATTTGATGAAATCAAAAGTACTTCCGATGCAGTTCTTGTAACAATTGGTGCATGGAAGGGCAGCAGTATCAGATGTAAAGGTGAGGAATTAGAGGGCGTTCTCAGCGGAATTGATTTCCTGCGTGAAGTGAATATGGGAGCACGTCCTGATCTTGGCAAAAATGTTGCAGTTGTTGGTGGTGGAAATACAGCAATGGATTGCTGTCGTACGGCAGTTCGTTGTGGCGCAGAAAATGTATATGTCATTTATCGTCGTACAAGAGCCGAAGCACCTGCAGAAGATCTTGAAATTGAAGAAGCAATCGAAGAAGGTGTACAGTTCTTATTCCTCACAAATCCAGACGAGATTCTTGGAGAAAATGGAAAAGTAAAAGAGATTAGATTACAGGTTATGGAACTTGGTGAACCAGATGCATCTGGCCGTCGTAAACCAGTACCGGTAGAAGGGGAATTTAAGACACTTGCTGTCGATACAGTTATTTCTGCGATCGGACAGAAATGTCAGCCAGCAGGACTTGAGGCAGTAGAACTTACAGCATGGGGCACAATCCTTGCAGATACAACAACTTATATGACAACAACAGAAGGAATTTTTGCGGCTGGGGATGCAACAAATAACGGAGCATCTATCGCGATTGATGCGATCGCAGAAGCGAATCGAGCAGCAAAAGCAATCGATGCATATTTGCTTGGCATGCCAATGGATTTTCCAGAACCATATTATTCAAAGAAAAATGTGACTGCAGAAATGCTCGCAGATCGTGAAAAAGCAGCACGTGCAGTAATGCCAGTGAAAGCACCATCTGTAAGAAAAGGAAACTTTGATGCAGTGATCGAGGGATTCTCAGATGAGCAGGCAAGAGCAGAAGCAGCAAGATGTCTGGAATGTGGCTGTCATGATTATGCGGATTGTAAACTGATCAAGTATGCAAATCTTGATCCGATCAACCCAGAAAGATTAAAAGGTCAGGTACACGAAAGCTTTAAAGAAACAAAACTTGTTACGATTGAAAGAGATCAAGGAAAATGTATTCTTTGCAATCTTTGTGTACGCACATGTAAAGAAGATGTGAAGAAGAGTCTTTTAGGACTGATCGGAAGAGGATTTGGCTCTGTGATCAGACCAGAATTTGCAAATTCAGAAGATGTAGCGGGATGTAAAGACTGCCATAAATGTGCGGATGTTTGCCCAACGGGTGCATTGAAGATTTTAAAATAGAATCTGAACAGAAAAAGAAAAGATAGCAAAAAGAAAAGCAGATAATTTTGGAAGGAAGGATCCAAAATTATCTGCTTTTAATATAACATATGAAATATCTGAGATTATTTGATATGTTTTTTGATTGCTTCAAAACTTTCTGTGCTGATGACATGTTCAATCTTGCAGGCATCTTCTGCAGCAATCTCTTCTGGTACACCAAGACGTATTAACCAAGAAGAAATCAGTTTGTGTCGTTCATAGATTGTCTCAGCAATTGCCTTTCCGCTCTCAGTAAGATAGATAAAACCTTCTGGTGTAACGGAAATGTGGTTGCTTTCACGAAGCTTTTTCATAGCAACACTGACGCTTGATTTTTTGAAGTCTAATTCTGTTGCAATGTCTACAGAACGAACTACAGGATGGCATTCGCTTAATCTCAAAATTGTTTCCAGGTAATTCTCTGCGGATTCATTAATATGCATGAAAGTCATCCTCCTTTACGTTAAATATTTTCGAAACGAATTTAATTAAGTATAGCATAAAACTTTCATTTTTTGTAGCCCTTTTTCATTTTATTCGTATTACAAAGAGACATATATGCTAGTTGCTAAGGATGAGAAATTCAGATGATAAAATCTATGTAAAACCAATTGACAGTAATAGAAGATAGGAGTATATTACAATTAACAATTAGGTTAAATGTTAAATGTAAAGAGGGTGAATATGTGGGTATCAATCAGACATTGAAAGCGTTGGCAGACCCAATTCGGAGAGAAATCTTGAATTTATTAAAAAAAGGTCGTTTGTCAGCAGGAGAAATCACGGAACATTTTCCGGTAACAGCAGCATCTATTTCCAGACATTTATCAGTGTTAAAAGAAGCGGATCTAATCCGAGATACACGAGAGGGAAAATACATTTTTTATGAACTGAATGCATCTGTTCTGGAAGAAATTATGTTGTGGATCACAGACTTAAAAGGGGGAAATGAAAATGAAGAAAAATAAATGGAGAATAATCCTCACATCACTTGTTATCCTACTTCCGATGATTGCAGGATTTGTGCTGTGGAATGAACTTCCAGAAAAAATAGCAACACATTGGGGAATGGAGGGAGAAGTGAATGGTTGGAGCAGTCGTCTGACTGTTGTTGTATGGATTCCAATATTTTTGCTGCTTGTGCATTTATTTTGCATTGGTGTTACAATGAGTGACAGAAGGAATAAAAACCAGAGTAAAAAAGTGATCGGAATGGTGTATTGGATCTGTCCACTGATGTCATTATTTATGAATAGTTGTATTTATGCAAATGCATTAGGAAGGTCATTTGACATGACGATGGCGGTGATGCTTTTTTTAGGACTGATTTATCTCATCCTTGGTAATTATCTGCCAAAATGTAAACAAAATTATTTTATTGGGATCCGTATTCCATGGACTTTATTAGATGAAGGAAATTGGAATGCAACACATCGATTTACTGGAAAGCTTTTTGTGGTCTGCGGATTAGTGATAATGGCTGGGGCATGGATTTCAGAAGATATGCTTATATATGCAATCTTGATTATGACAGTAATTCCATTAGCAATATCGGTTTTATATTCCTATGTATATTATAAAAAACAGTGGGGGTTTCGATTATGATAGAAGTTGAAATAAAATTGCCGATCGCAGATACAGAAACTGTAGAAATGAAATTACAAAAGTTAGGATTTCAAAAAGAAACTCTGATGCGAGAGTCGGATATTTATTTGAATAGTATGGATTTTAATCTGCGAGAGAAAGATATGGCGCTTCGGATACGAAATTGTGAGAATCTTTCTACAGGTGAAACACAGGCGGTCTTAACTTATAAAGGACCAAAGTTGGATCACATTTCCATGACGAGACAGGAACTTGAAACAGAAGTAGCAGATGCGAATGTGTGTCAAGAAATTTTGAAAGGGATTGGATATACACAGATTTATCCAGTTTATAAATTACGTCAGTATTATCAGAAAGAGAAGATTGCTGCTTGTGTAGATCGAGTAGAAAGATTGGGAGATTTTTTAGAATTAGAGATTTTGACGGACAATGAAAACGGACGAGAGAAGGCATTGAAACAATTGAATGAGGTTTTAGAAAAGTTAGGATATCGAATGGAAGATACAATTTGTAGTTCTTATCTTTCAATGCTGCAAGCAAAGGAGGGAAGGTGTTAAGCGCCTTCCCTCAGTCATTGTCTGTAAATAACCAGACTATTTTTTCCGATTTCTTCATATCTTTTTTCTACGATTTCTTTTGAATAAGGAATGATTTCTCCGTTTTTCATTGGATCCATCAGATAATAATTTTCTTCATCGTATCCACAGAGAACAGCACAATGTTCTTGGGCGGCCCAAGTATAAAGTGTTCCGTCTTCTAGATAGTACTGATATCCATCATAAGGTTCTAACATATTAATGGTAACCCAGATCAGAACAGGAATCTCGTTCAAAAGATAGTTTTGAACAAGATCATCGAGTTCTGTTCCTGTCGTAGTTTTAAATGTGAGTTCCTCTATTCCAAGATGTCCTTTGGTCTTCATTTTGCGAAGAGCTTTTAAGATTACTTCGGGATAGCATCCGAGACTGTCAGAAGCATATGGACTTCCAGCAAAAAATATATGAGGATCTGGACCATATCGTTTATTATTTTTCCAGTAAAATGTGTCACAAGGAAGATATTTGTCAATAAACATTTCTGTTGAAATCTTGATATTGTAATATTGCAATACGGCTGTTGTACTTACGGCTTCACAGCCGGTTGGAAGTGTAGCTTGTGAAAGACCGGTAAAAGGAATTAGAAATTCAGAGGGTTTCATTTTAGAAGTCCCATTTTTGGATAATATATCTTTATATTCATCAATAAAGGAGGTGCATTTAGATGCAGCGGACATATGATCGGTTGGATCTGAATTCTTTTTTATAAACATAATTATTACACCTATACAGATAAAAAATAAAAAGTATTTTATTAATAATTCTATTTTTCGTTTTCTTATTTTATGTCTCTTTTTTTTCATTTGTACGCAGCCTCCTATCTGGAAACAGAAAATCTGCAATTGTCAAGATATCGTAGTCTGAAAAGTATTCAATAGTTTAATAATAGTTGTTTAAGAATATCTATTCTAGAATATATATTTTATTATAGATGGCAGTAATATTTTGTCAATACGAATAATGGAAATTGATAGAAAAATATGGTGATTATAATTTCAAAAGGGAAATAGTGTTTGGTAAGGAACAGGTTTAAACTTAGGAGCATACATATTAGAGAACTGGTGATGTTAGAGCAGAAAAGGAGGGAAAAGGGTATGGAAAGAAGAATGATTGATGTGTCGGAATTCAATGGTACGATTGATTGGGAGACAGTAAAAGAGACAAATATCGAAGGTGTGATCATTCGATGTGGATATGGAAATGATGTTGTATCGCAGGATGATGCAAAATGGAAATATAATGCTGATGAATGTACAAGACTTGGAATTCCGTTTGGTGCGTATTTGTATTCTTATGCGACAACGGATGCACAAAGCAGAAGTGAAGCAGCACATGTGCTCCGTTTGATACGTGATTATCGATTATCCTATCCGGTCTATCTTGATCTGGAACAAGTAGGAACAGAAAACCATGCAGTAGCTGGAGCAAGAATATTTGGTGATCTGATAGAAAATGCAGGATATTTCGCTGGTGTTTATGCGAATCAATATTGGTTTACGACTGTAATTGGAAGTGCGCTGGATCAATACACAAAGTGGTGTGCGAAGTATTCATTAATAAGACCAAGTGTAAATTGTGATATCTGGCAGTATTCTAATACGGGAAGAGTAAGAGGAATCTTTGGAAATGTAGATCTAAATATTTGTTACAGAGATTTTCCAACGGAGATCGCCGGGAAAGAGAATGAATCTAGTGCACCATCGGGAACTACACTTGAACTTGCAGTAGCAACAATGCAAGGAGAATATGGAAATGGAGAGGAACGAAAAATTGCACTTGGTACGAGATATGATGAGGTACAAAATTTTATTGATCATATTGCTAGTGCAAGTACAGAAATTCTTGTGAACGAAACATTAAATGGAATGTATGGGAACGGCGAGATAAGGAAAACTGTTCTTGGCAGCAGATACTCTGCAGTTCAGAATGAGATCAATAAAAGAAGTAATGAACAATATTATATGGTACGGGCTGGAGATACATTATCAGAGATTGCAGTGAAGTATGGAACGAATGTAGGTCAATTGCAGAGGTGGAATAATATTGCGAATGCAGATTTGATCTATGCAGGACAAAGAATACGAGTAAAATAGATCATGCCCGGAATCTGTATGGAGACCGGGCATGAAAAATGATAGTATATAATTTCTAAAGTTTGATATTTTTGAAAAGATCGCCAAGATTTGTGCCGATTTCTTCCGCAACAGGAATCTCAACTTCTTCGATTACTTCTTCTTCTTCAAGTGCTTTCATGCTTAGACTAAGTTTTCCGTCTTTGATGCCGATGATCTTAACCTGAACTGTATCGCCAACATTGAGTACATCAGAAGGAGATTTTACACGTTTATTAGAAATCTGGGAAATGTGAACAAGACCGGAGAGTCCATTTTCCAGTTTTAAGAAGGCACCATAACTCTGAAGACTTTCTACAGTACCGTCTAAAACTGCACCAACTTCCATATTGCTTACCAATTTTTCTTTTTCTTCGCGTGCTTTTTCTTTGAGAATCTCACGTGCGGAAAGAACAAGACGATTTTCTTTCTGATCTACATCGATCACGCGTACATTAATTTCCTGCAGGAGATAAGTTTCCAAATCTTCAACATAAGAAAGGGAGAGTCTGGAAGCTGGAATAAACCCACGGATTCCTTCAATCATAGCAATTGCACCGCCGTTTACGATTCCTTCAATCTTAACTGTAAGAGTTGTTCCTTCATTCCAGTATTTTTTAACGATGTTCCATGGATTGGCATCATCAAAATGGTCTTCATAATCTGCCATTGTTTCAACAGGTTCTTCATTCAAAGTAATGTCTTTTGTTAATTCTTCACTCATTGTTACACCTCAATATTCCGTTTTTTTAAGACAATCTTTTTGGTCTGGGATCAGAAAAGAAATGTCAGTAAAATAATAGGTTAAGTATATCATAAAATCGACTGAAAAAACAACCAATCTGCGAAATTGGGTTGACGAAATTTCAAAAAGGTGGCAAGCTATTATCAGAGTAAAAAACGGTATTTTGAATTCACATTGGATGTGAAAAAAGTGGTTAGAAAGAGAGGCAGATTATGAGTGTAAGCAATAACAAGATTTATGTTGTAGGACATAAAAATCCAGATACAGATTCCATCTGTTCTGCAATCGCTTATGCAGAACTTCGTTCACAGTTAACAGGAGAGGAACATAGTCCAAGACGTGCGGGCAATGTCAATTCAGAAACAGAATTTGTATTGGATTATTTTGATACAGAGACACCAGCTCTTTTGGAAGATCTTCGTGTGCAGGTAAAAGATGTAGCGGTGAAAAAGTTAGATGGTGTGAAAGGTTCTGTTTCAATTAAATCCGCTTGGGAAATGATGAAAGACATGGGAATCAATACATTGCCAATCACACGAGGAGAAAGACTGGAAGGTCTGATCACAATTGGTGATATCGCAACTTCTTATATGAATGTTTATTCGAATGATATTTTGGCAACTTCTCGTACACAGTATCAGAATGTTGCAGCAACGATCGATGGTGAGATCGTTTGTGGAAATGCACATAGTTATCTGACACAGGGAAGAGTTCTTGTAACAGCATTTAGTAAAGAAATGATGGATGAATTCATCCACGAGGGTGATCTTGCAATCATAGGAAATCGTCGAATCGCGATGGAGAGTGCTGTGAAAAAGAATGTAGGATGTATGATTTTTTGTGAGAATACACCAGTACCAGAAGATATTTTAGAACAGGCGGAAAATCAGCAGATTGTGATCATTGTATCTCCGCATGATACATTTACTGTTGCGAGATTGATCAATCAGGCATTACCAGTACATACATTTATGACAAAAAACAATCTGATCACATTCCAGATGGATGATTTCGTAGACGATGTAAAAGAGATTATGGCAAAACATAAATATCGAGATTTCCCTGTTGTAGATGGCAATCATAGATTTTTGGGATTTATTTCTAGAAGACGTTTGCTTAATAGTCGCAAAAAACAGGTGATCTTAGTGGATCATAATGAGAAGAATCAAGCGGTAGATGGAATTGAACAGGCAGATGTAGTGGAGATCATCGATCATCACAGATTGAGCTGCATTGAGACGTTAGGACCGGTTTATTTCCGAAATCAGCCGGTTGGATGTACTGCAACGATCGTGGCGCAAATGTATAAAGAGAACAATGTAAAGATGTCTGCAAAGATTGCAGGACTTCTTTGCTGTGCGATTATTTCTGATACATTGATGTTCCGTTCACCGACATGTACGCCAGTGGATGAAAAGACAGCAAAGGAACTTGCTATGATCGCAGAGATCGATATTGAAATGATGGCACAGGCAATGTTTCGTGCAGGAAGTAATCTGAAAGGAAAGACAGCAGAAGAAATCTGTTTCCTTGATTTTAAACAGTTTACAGCCAATGGAGTTGTATTCGGAATCGGACAGGTGAATTCTATGAGTGCAGAAGAATTGGTAGAGATCAAAGAAATCATTGAACCACATCTTGAAAAGGTGCGTATTGATCATGGATTGAATATGATCTTCTTTATGTTAACAAATATTATGGAAGAATCTTCAGAACTTTTATGTACAGGACCAGAAGCGAGAGAACGTGCGATCCGTGCATTTGGTTTGGAAGAAGGAGTAAAAGAACTGCATCTTCCAGGCGTTGTATCTAGAAAGAAACAGATGGTTCCTACAATGGTACAGGAATTGCAAAAATAAGGAGGCATTATGAGTAAACAAACCTGGAAGGCAGGCAATATGATCTATCCTCTTCCAGCTGTAATGGTCAGTGTAGGGGATAAAAGCGGAAATACAAATATTATTACGATCGCATGGACGGGTACGATCTGTACAAATCCAGCAATGGCATATATTTCAGTAAGACCAGAGAGACATTCTTATTCTATGATCCGTGAAAGTGAAGAATTCGTCATTAATCTGACGACAGAACAGCTTGCAAAAGTGACGGATTATTGTGGAGTAAAATCAGGAAGAGATGTAGATAAATGGCAAGAATGTAATCTGCATCAAGAGAAGGCACAGGAGCTTTGTTATGCACCTTTGATCGCAGAATGTCCGGTAAACATCGAATGCAAGGTGACAGAAGTGAAAGAACTTGGAAGTCACCATATGTTTATGGCAGAAGTAAAAGCAGTGCATATTGATGAAGACTATATGAATGAGAATGGGAAATTTGAATTAAACAAAACAGGTCTTTTAGCATATTCCCATGGTGAATATTTAGGACTTGGAAAATCCCATGGAACATTTGGATATAGCATTCAAAAGAAAAAGAATAAAAAAAGAAAGAAAAGTAAATAAATGCAGTTTGTATTTAGTATGTGATAAAAAAACATATAGTTTTTGACATGATTTACAAACAGAATGAGGAGGAAATGCAAATGAACGAGAAAAATCATCAACTGACAGAAGGGAGTATCTGGAAGGGTTTGCTTAGGTTTGCATTTCCTCTATTTTTAGGTAATTTATTCCAGCAACTTTATAATCTGGTGGACTCTCTTGTTGTTGGGAATTTTTGTGGAAATGATGCACTTGCAGCAGTAAGTTCATCAGGGAATCTGTGCTTTTTAATGATCGGATTTTTTCAAGGGGTGTTTACAGGGGCAAGTGTGATCATCTCGCAAAGATTTGGTGCAAAAGATGAAGAAGGTGTGGATGTTGCGATCCACAATACGGTATTTTTTGCAGTGATCATGGGAATCGTGTTGAGTGTTTTGGGTGTTCTATTTACGCCACAGATCTTACGCTGGATGGGAACGCCAGAGAATGTAATGCCAAACTCAGTCTTATATTTTCGTATTTACTGTATGGGCCTTTTGGGATTGGTGCTTTATAATACAGCAACAGGAATCTTTCAGGCGTTGGGAGATAGTAAACATCCATTGTATTATCTGATGATCGCTTCATTTGTAAATGTCGTATTAGACTTATTATTTGTTGTAGTTTTTGATATGGGTGTTGCAGGAACTGCTCTTGCTACGATCATCGGACAGGCTGTCAGTGCAGTGCTTGCAATGTTGCATTTGATGAGTGGACGTTTTATCATTACGATCTCGTTGCATAAGATCCGTCCAAAGAAAGCGGTGCTTAGAAAAATATTTGGTCTTGGAATCCCAACAGGAATTCAGAATAGTGTCATTGCTTTAGCAAATGTAGTAGTTCAGACGAATATCAATGCATTTGGTGCAAATGCGATGGCTGGATGTGGAAGTTATTCGAAGATTGAAGGATTCATGTTTATTCCAACCATGTGTATCTCACTTGCATTGACAACATTTGTCGGACAAAATCTTGGTGCAGGAAAGACAGACCGTGTAAAAAAAGGTGCTGTTATAGGTATGGGAATGGCATTTGGAATGGCGACATTATTTGGTGTGTTTTTCAGAATATTTGCACCAAATCTACTTCAGATGTTTAGTGATAATCCAGAAGTGATCGCAATTGGTGTTGCACAAGTTACGGTGGAAGGACTTTTTTATGGATTTTGTGCGTATTCACATGCGGTGGCAGGTATCTTGAGAGGTGCAGGCAAGACAACGGCTCCGATGATGGTTATGCTGATCGTGTGGTGCGTAATCCGAATCGTTTACATTACGATCATGGTGAAATATATTTTTGATATTCGGATCGTATTTACAGCATATCCTCTGACATGGATCATAAGTAGTTTGATCTATACGTGGCTTTATAAAAAAGGAAATTGGATGCTGGGAATGGTCGAGTTAGAAAAATAAATGATATATAAAGGATAAAATAAGATGTGGACAATAACAGAAATTACAAATAAGATGATTGATTTTTATAATGGGAATTTTGAGGATATCAGTCATCTTTTGAAAGTGCATATGTATGCGAAGACGATTGGAGAGAGTGAAGGATTAAATTATACGATGCAAATGCTTGTAGAGGTTGCAGCATTACTTCATGATATTGGTTGTCCGATCAGTAGAGAAAAATATGGGGATACAAGTGCAGTTCATCAGGAATTAGAAGGAGAGATTCTTGCAAGCGAATTTTTGAAAGACAGTGGATTCCCACAGTGGTTTGTTGAGCGAGTAGCTTATTTGGTAGGACATCATCATACAATTTCAGGCATTGATGGAATGGATTATCAGATTCTTATCGAAGCAGACTATATTGTAAATGCTACAGAAAAGGATTATCCAAAAGAGGAAGTAAAAGAATACGAAGAAACGGTATTTAAGACAAAAATGGGAAAACATTTGTTAAAGAAGAATGTGATAAATAAAAAATAGTGAAAGTGAGAAGTTTTCATGCAGGAATATCAACATATATCACACGAGTTTGGACCAGTTTTTGATAAAAGATCAGAGATTTTGATCTTGGGAAGTTTTCCTTCCGTCAAATCTCGAGAAGCCCAGTTTTATTATGGTCATCCACAGAATCGTTTTTGGAAAGTACTTGCATATATTTTAGAAATAGAGGTTCCGCAGACAATAGAGGACAAAAAGAAAATACTTTTGGAAAATCATATTGCACTGTGGGATGTGATTGAAAGCTGCAGTATCGTTGGATCTAGTGATACATCAATAAAAGATGTTGTAGTAAATGATTTTTCTGAGATACTTGCAGGATCACAGATTAAAAAAATTTATGTGAATGGGACAAAGGCGTATAATCTCTATCATAAATATGCAGAAAAGCAGACAGGGATAAAAGCAATAAAACTTCCATCAACAAGCCCAGCAAACGCAGCATGGAAGTTGGAACGATTGTGTGAGGTATGGAATCAGGAAATTACGGGGAGATAAGAGTATGAACGAAAAAGTTGTAGATATGACACAAGGGTCGATCATGCCGAAGATGATAAGGTTTGCATTGCCGGTATTGCTCGGAATGTTGTGTCAAAGGATTTATAATTTTGCCGATGTATATATTGTAGGACGATATTTAGGAGATTCGGCATTAGCATCTGTTAGTATCGCAGGAACAGCAATGTATCTGTTGATGTCACTTATGATGGGACTTACAACGGGTGTGAGTGTTGTGATTTCTCAGTATTATGGAGCAGGGCAGGATGAAAAAGTGTCAGAAACATTTGCAACATCAATATATGTTGCAGTGATTTCTGTGGCGATCATAAGTATTGCAGGTATGCTTGGGACTGAGCCGTTACTAAAAGTGTTGCAGACTTCGGATGAATTGATGACAGATGCAAAAACATATTTGATTATCATTTTTGCAGGTAGTTTTGGAACGATGCTGTACAACTGGATCTCTTCTGTATTCCGTTCATTGGGTAATTCGGTTGTTCCACTTATTTTTTTGATTATTTCTAGTGTGTTAAACATTGTATTGGATATTGCATTCGTTGCATGGATTCCAATGGGTGTTGCAGGTGCTGCACTTGCTACTGTCTTGGCACAGGTGATTTCTGGAGCGATGTGTCTTGTATATGCATGGAAAATATTACCAATCTTACGATTGAAACGTGGAACGATGAGATTTAATCCAGAGATTGCAAAATTGATCTTAATATATGGCGTGCCGACGGGACTGCAGATGAGTATCATTTCAATATCAGATATGACATTACAGGCGGTGATCAATACATATGGTACAGCACTTGTAGTTGCGTATGGTGTCTGTCTGAAAGTAGAAGGTCTTGGATGGCAACTTTCAGAAGCAATAGGAACCTCTGTGGGTACATTTGCTGCACAGAATATTGGAGCAGGAAAACTGGATCGTGTGAAAAAGGGTGTGAAATGCGCCTATTTGATGAATATAGTATGTTATGGTTTGTTCTGCCCGATTGTGTTTATTTTATCAGAAACGATCATGAAAGCATTTACAACAGTACCGGAATCTATTCAATATGGAATGGAATATATGCATATTTTTAGTGGATTCTTCTTTATAGGAGGATTTCTGGGGATTTTCCACAATGTACTTCGTTCGGCAGGAGATGTAAAAGTGACGATCTTGATGGGGGTCAGTGAAGTTATTACAAGAATAGGATTTAGTTTCTTGTTTAATGCAATGTTTGGTTACTATGGACTTTGGTGGGTATCACCGATCACATGGTGTTGTGCAACGCTGGTCGGAGCGGTGAGATATTATTCCGGTACGTGGAAAAATAAAGCGAAGATTCAGAAGAGAGAAGAATAAAATGGATGATTGGAAAGGCAGGAGAAAGACCTGTCTTTTTCTTATGGAATAATTGAGAAAAATATTTGCTGAAAAAGAATCTATATGGTACACTATGTAACATATGTCATAAGAGGGCAACCTCTCTTTTTGAGACTCGGTAGAGTCTTAAATCTAATTTCATTTATCAACAGGGCGTTTCGCTCGAAGAATCATTTTAATATTTTATATAGAATGAAGGTGAAAGTATGTAGGAGAATCTATCTTTTTATCTATCGACACATATAAAAATATGTTACACTAAAGGAGAAATATATGGCAAGAAAACAAAATATAGTACCATTAAAAGAACTAAACCTTACAGATAGATTTCTGTTTGATGAAACAATGGAGGATCCGGAAACTCATAGAGAGACATTATCCATATTATTAGGGAAAGATATCTCTTTCAAAACGCAGCAGATATTATCAAGCGATTATAGACACAGGATTACTGGAACCAGGAATTGATGCAGTAGTTTTTGGTTGGAAAAAAGTTTGTTTGAGTGGTAGTGTGGCTTTTTTATATAGAAAGATTTAACTTGCTTATTCTATCTGTCCAAAATCTCTTATATATCGGATAGAAAGTTAGAGTTTACTGTTTTTATCTGTTGGAAATGTTTGAATTTGTGGATAGGAAAGTGGATTTTAAGATATCTATCTGTGTTGATGCTATTTTTTGATAGATGAAAAGGGCAATATTTATTATTCTATACATAAGCAATATTTTTTTGACCGATAGGATAGATAAAAGGATCTTGTATATCTGTTTTTTATTTAAATACAGATAGTGTTAATGAAGGAATACAAGGAAGGACGCAGAAACATGGATATTAAAATTCGAAAGATAAAACTGGGTGATGAAGCAATTGTGTCTCGTATTCAAGTAGAATCTTGGAAGAGATGAATTATAAAAAGTTATAATATGAACAAAAGAAGCGAAAATAAGAATAAAATGACAGATATTATACATCTCAAAAACAGACGGAGACGTTCTGGGGTTGAGATGTATTTTTATTATATAAAAATGGAAAATGGATATCAGAAGGATATAAAAGTAAGGTATATTATAGATAAGAAAAGGAGGGATAGGGATGATGAAGTTGCTGATCGTGGAAGATGATGCTTTAATGGCGGAAGTGATTTCTGATTATTTTTCGAGCAAAGGTTGGGATATTGAGGTTGCAGAAGATGGGGAACAGGCACTGGAACGTTTTATGGAAAGTCAATACCAGCTTGTGCTTCTTGATGTTATGCTTCCTAAGAAAAATGGATTTTCAGTTTGTCGGAAAGTTCGAGAAATCAGTGATGTACCAATATTTTTTATTACAGCACGTGTGATGGAAGAGGATGAATTAAATGGATATGCTTTAGGGGCAGATGATTATATTACGAAACCATTTTCATTACCAGTTCTTTATGCAAAAGCTATTGCAGTTATGAATCGCATTCGGAGGAATGAATCGTTCCAATTGATTAAAAAGGGGGATATTGAAATAAATATTTGTACACATGAAGTGAAGATCAAGAATGAAGTTCATGAAATAGCTCCGTTAGAATACAAGATGTTGGTATTCTTTTTGGAAAATCCAAATCGGGTGTTTAGCAGAGAACAGATATTGATTCGATTCTGGGGATATGATTTTGAAGGTACGGAGCGAGTGGTAGATAATCATATAAAGAAACTTCGAAAAATAATAGAAAACAGTTCATGCAAGATTAAAACAGTAAGAAAGGCAGGGTATCGAATGGAGGTGTAATGTATGAGGAAACGCTGGAGAAAAGAAATGAAAAATCAAAAGATAATTATTATAGCAGGATTTATAATAATGTATCTTTTAATCATGGCGATTGCAACTTATTTTTTGAAAGTAAAATCGGAACGACAAATGCAGAATCGGATATATATGGAGTTTTCGGAATGGATATCAGAAGTGGATAACGAGCCATGGAAAAGTTACGGAGAAAACGAAGCAGAACAAAATTATTTTGCGGACTATCTGGCGTGGTGCATTTCTAAAAATGTGAATTATGATCTTTCTTCCGTGGTGGTTTATACAAATTATGGAAAAAATATCGCACAATCATCAGTTGTTTTGAAATTGAATTACATTCCTCAATATGCTGTGGGTGAGTTAGAAACATATGAGGGAAGAGATACATTTTATTTTGATTTAGCGGATTATTTAACAGAAGAAGAAATAAAAGAAGTCATAAACTATTATGAGGAGCATTATGAAAGAAAAAATCGATATTCAATACAGGGATATATTTCGGAAGAAACAGGAAAATTGCTGCAATTGAAAATTTATTCTTTAACGGATGAGCAATATGCAAAGGAAGAAGTATGGGATTGGAGCAGTTCGGAAACAGCAGATGTGGAGAATGTATTGATCACACCGAGAAGTAATGTAGCATTTGAATTGGCGGTTCCAACGACACTTAAAATGTATGATGAATGGAAAGAAAATGAATTTTTGCAAATATATCCGGAGCAGATAGATGCTCTTTCAGGATATGAAACGGTAGAGCCGTTAGGAGATGTAGATTATTTTAGTATTATAGCCAGCAGTGTGAAAGGAAATGTAGGGACTGGTGTTAAACGGATCCTGGATAAAGAAACAGGAAAAGAGAATGATTATATTATGGTCGGGCGATATATTCCGCATGTGTGGAAAGATATTTTATTAAACATAATCTGGATATATATAGTCGGATTTCTTGTACTTTCATATGGTTTGTGGAAAATATGCAAAATGCTGGATCGAACAAAGATGCAAAGCGAAAATCTTGAAGAAACGAGAAAAGATTTTACAAATGCAATCGCTCATGAATTAAAAACGCCATTAGGAATTATTCGAGGATTTTCGGAAAATCTGAAAGAAAATACAAATGCTGAAAAGAACGGTTATTATATCGAACAGATTATTGGACAGACGGAAGTGATGGATGAGCTTGTCCAAGAGATGATATATGTATCCAAATTAGATTCTAATAAGTTGGTCTTAAAAAACGAAGAAATTTCTATAAAAACGATGATAGAGCAACAGTTATTTCGTTTGGAAACATTAGTAAAAGAAAAAAATCTAAAGATTTCATATGAGGAAAATGGGAAATTTGAATTTGATGGAGACCCCTATTATATTGAAAAAGCGGTATGGAATTTACTGTCGAATGCGATTGCGTATAATTGGCAAGATGGATTTATAAAAATAAGGATTGATGCAAAAAAATGGAGTATTGAAAATTCTGGAGAGCATATTTCAGAAAAAGATCTGCCGCATGTCTGTGAAATGTTTTATACAGGAGATAAAAGTCGGAATTCGAAAATAAAACATACGGGACTGGGATTATATCTTTCGAAAAGAATATTTGGTATGCATGAATTGGAACTAAAAGTGGAAAATGGAAAGGATGGAGTAATCGTGACGGTTGAAAAATAGCAGCTAATAAAATAGCATGCTATCTTACAACCTTGGCAGATCTAGAAAATATTGAATTCCATTTGCTGTTTGTATCGTTTGGATCTGCACGTGATACAGATCATTCAAAACATTGGAGTTTAGGATTTCATCCGGTGTTCCGTGTTGGAGAATCTGCCCATTTTTCATAACTGCAATTTGGTCAGAAAGCTTGAGAGTCATAAGGATATCGTGAAGCACAAGGACGAGAGTTTTACCTTCGGTAGAAAGTTGTTTGATCGTTTCGGCAAATTTTAATTGTTGTTCGATATCGAGATAGGTGGTTGGCTCATCCATAATGATGATCGGAGCTTGCTGGGCAAGAGCCATAGCAATATATGCTTTTTGGCGTATGCCACCGGAAAGTTCAGCGACTGGTTTATCGGCAAGCTGGGAGATTTCCATTTGTTCCATAGCGGATAATACAATCTGATAATCCTGTTCCTGGTATCGTCGTGGATAGCTTAGATATGGGAAACGTCCGTGAAGGACAAGTCGGCCGACTGTAATATCAGGTACATTTTTGCACTGTGGCAAGTAAGCAATCTGTTTGGCAATCTCACTAGAAGAAAGTTCTGTGAGCTTGTGGTCATGGATTGAGATTTCTCCACTTAAGAGGGGGAGAAAACCAACGATACTTTTTAAAAGCGTGCTTTTTCCACAGCCGTTATTTCCAAGGATTGTTGTAATCTTTCCCTCAGGAATTTCAAGATTGATATTTTGAAGGATTCTGTTTTTATCATATCCAGCAGATACATTATGGAGTTTAAGCATTTAAATGTCCTCCTCTGTAACGAAGTAATAGAAAAACAAAAAGTGGTCCTCCGATGACAGACATCAGGATTCCGACTGGAAGTTCATAAGGATTGAATAAAAGTCTGGATATAAGGTCACAAATAGTGACGAATGTTCCGCCATAAAGGATACAGAGTGGAAGAAAGTGACGACTTTCATTTCCTATAAGGCTGCGTATGAAATGTGGAACGATTAGACCAATAAATCCAAGGAGTCCTGCAAAGCTTACGGCAGCACCAGCTAAAAGAGCGCTTAAGGTAAGGAATAAAATTCGATATTTTTTGACAGGAAGTCCGAGACTTTGTGCAGTATCATCTCCGAGAATGATCACATCTAGTTCATTACATAGCGTGCAAAGAATCAATAATGCAGCACAGATTAAGAGCATCGCAGGAATAAGTCGCAGATAAGAAATTGCGGAAAATCCTCCGACACGAAATTCTGTAGTAAGTGCTGCGACATTTGGAACAAGAACAGTGATGGATTCGGAAAATGCGTTTAAGATACTATTAAGTGCGACACCACCGAGGATCACTGTTGTTCTTGAAACATTGCTGTGGCGAGAAAAGATGGCAATCAGAAGAACAACGATCAGGCTTCCTGTAAATGCTGCTGCAGAAATCGTCCATCCAGAAAGAATGCCGAAAGCACAGCAGATCGTGACACCAAGCCCAGCTCCCGCATTGACTCCGATGATACTAGGAGAAGCTAATTTATTAGCAAGTACATTTTGCAGGATAGCACCAGCAACAGAGAGTGCAGCACCTGCAAAAATACATCCGAGTGTACGAGGAAGTCTTACATACCAAAAAATATTTTGGGTCATATCTGTCATGTTCTTGCCAGAAAGCAAGTTTATAAGATCAGCAGGAGGGATGGTTATATTTCCGAAACATAAACTGAGTAAAATGGATAGAATACCTATAAAAATACCAATTATCAGTAAAATATGAAATTTTTTAGAGTCATTCGTGGAATAAGATTTCTTCCAGTTGTTCATAAGTTTCTCCCCATCGTGCGTTTGGTTTCAAATTAAAAAGATGTTTGTCCATATAGTAGATTTCATTATTTTTTACAGCGTCAAGTTTCTGCCAAAGTGGATTTTCAGAAAAAGAAGTTTCGATATTTCGTTTCATGCCTTCTTCGTCATCTCCTAATTGAACAATAAAGATTTTGTCTGGATTTGCGATCAAAATACTTTCCAGACTTAAATTTTCTAATAAAGTTTCATCGTTATCCGCGATATTGATACAGCCCATACTTTTTAGTGCTTCTCCAAGAACATTGTCATGACTGTTTTTGGCACGGATACTGGCAGCAGAAGCCCGCAGAACAAGAACTGTCTGTGCACCATTTTTTTTCATATTTGTTGTACTTTTGTCGATGATTTGCTCGATCTGGCTTTGGAGTGCAGTTCCATATTCTGTATAAAGTTCCGGCGTATCGTTGAGATCTGTGCAGATTTTTAACATTCGAAGGTAATCATCAAATGTTGAAACATCAAAATAAGCAACGGTGATCCCTGCAGATTCAAAAGCTGTCTGCCATTCTAAATGCTGTGGTGTATTTGTACTGGCTAAAATGAAATCTGGCTCGCTGGAAAAAATTGCTTCTAAACTTAGATTTTTTGTTCCACCAAGATTTACAGTATCTTCGGATAAAGATAGATGAAAATCATCCCATGCATCATCGGCTGTGGCACAGACAGTACCACCAGACAGAATCCAGATATCAGCATAACTTCCGAGGAGTGCTGCTGTACGTGTGCAAGATTGAACTGTGATCTCTCGATTAAGGTCATCTGTGAAAGTATAAGATTCGTCAACTGTTTTTGAGGCAGTTGACGAATCTGAAGTTGTGTTTTTCACAGATATTTGTTTTGAGTCGGTATCATTTGCACAGGAGCAGAATAATGAAGCAATTAGAAAAGTAGTTAATAATAGTGTGAAAATACGTTTCATTATAAATCTCCAATAATTGTAAAGTGATCTGCTTGTAATGAGATTAGCAAGCAGTACCGCCTTTTACTTTCTTTTCAAGGATCTCGTCTTTTTTAATTTCTCCATAAAGAAGGCGATCTTGTACATAATCAAATCCAAGACGAGTTACAGTGTCAGCAAAACGTTCACCTGTGATTCCCTCATTTCTAAAGAATAAAATTGCACGTTCTACAACATCAAGAACTTCTTCTTCGGAAGTAAAGATCTTAGAAAGTGGTCTGCCGTTTGCAATTTTTTTGCCCCAGCGTCCGCCAATAAAGACTTTATATCCGTTTGTATATTCTTCTGTTACACCGAAAGGACACTTTCCTTTGCAGTGTCCACAATGATTACATGCTTCCATATCTACAGAAAGTTTTCCGTCTGTTACATTCGCAACATGGATTGGACAGGAAGTTTCTACGAGACATTTTTTGCAGCCACGACATTTTGAATAATCAAACAGAGGAACACGTTGTCCGATGATGCCAAGGTCATTCAAGTTTGGTTTTACACAGTTGTTTGGACAGCCGCCAACAGCGATTTTGAATTTGTGAGGCAGTGTTACGGAGTGATATCCTTTATAAAAACGTTCATGCAATTTTTCGCTCAGACCAAAGGTATCGATCAGTCCATACTGGCAAGTAGTGCCTTTACAGGAAACGATTGGACGGACAAGAGAGCCAGTACCACCTGTTTCAAGGCCATAAGCGTGTAAGAAATCGATCAATGGTTCAATATTTGTATAGCGAACACCTTGGATTTCGAGTGTCAAACGAGAAGTCATTGTAACTTCACCGCTTCCAAAAAGTTCTGCGGCTTCTGCAACTGCACGGTGTTCGTCTACAGAAATCTTCCCGTTGCGTGTGATCACGCGTACATTAAAGACGTCAGGGAATCGTTTGTCTTGCAGACATCCAAGTCCTTTGACACGTTTGATCTCATCAGCGCTAAGTTTCTGTCCATCAGAATGACTTCTGATTACATTGAATGTAACACCGCCTTCCAGTACACGCGTGTTTTCATAACCAAGTGCACGCAATCTGTTCTGAAGGAGATAAGCACGTTTCCCTCTTGTACAGATAAGAAGCAGTTTTTCGTTTTTGTCAAATTTTTGAATCATTTCTTCCGCTCTTACAAGATCGATCCATTCTGCACCAGAGATAGTGGCAACAGGCTGTGTATCGATGACAGTATAATCTTTTGCAACTCCTGCAGCATATTCTGCTGGAGTGAAAGAAACCAGTCGTCCAGTCAGTTTGTTGACAAGAATGTTGCACGCAGCAGCAAATGGATGAATAGCAGTTGAAAATGGTGGTGCATAGGCGAAATCCATTGTCATAAAATCTTCTACTTTTGCATTCATTGAGATTCCAACAACTGCAATATCTGTCATTTTATCTACAGCACCGGCACCAATTACCTGCATACCGAGTAATTGATGCGTTGTACGATCTGCGATCAATTTTGTGATAAATGCAGAAGAATCCGGATAATAATGCGCTTTATCATCAGTAACACAAGTGATGGAAATGGTATCGAATCCAGCCTCTTTTGCTTGCAGTTCTGTGAGACCTGTTCTCGCTGCATTCAGATCATCTGCAAGTTTTATGATGCCAGTTCCAAGACATCCATTGTAAGAAAATGGAGTTCCGCTTATGTTTAATGCTAATGCTCGTCCTGTAAGATTTGCAGTTGATCCCATTGCAGACCACTGTTTTTTCTTTGTAATGCGATTTTTAACAAGGGCACAGTCACCGACTGCATAAATATCAGGCAGATTTGTCTGCTGATGTTCATCTGTTATAATGCATCCATGTTCCAGTTCAAGTTCTGTATTTTTAAGAAAATCTGTTGCAGGGCGGATTCCGATTGCGAGGACAGCTAGATCAGCAGAGAAAGTACCGGCATCTGTCTGTACACTTGTTAATCTGTCGATTCCGGAAAATGTCTTTAAAGCAGTTCCAGTTAAGATGCGGATTCCTTTTTTCTGAAGTTGGCGGCGGATATAATCTGCCATTTCAGGATCAAATATATGTGGCAGAATCTGCTGTGCCATATCGATCACTGTAACTGAAATTCCTTTTGCAGACAGATTTTCGGCAACTTCAAGTCCGATAAATCCAGCACCGATCACAACGGCACGTTTGCAATTATTTGTGTCTGCATATGCTCTTGCCTGAATTGCATCTTCTGGTGTACGGACTGTGAAGATACCAGGCAGAGTTACTCCTTCAGTAGAAGGAATGATTGGTTCTGCACCGACTGCAAGGACTAGTTTATCGTAATTAACGGTCTCGTGATGATTTACTGTGATTGATTTTGTGGAAGGATCAACAGTGGTCACTTCACATTCTGTGTGAACAGTAGTATGAGTGAGTGCCATGAATTTTTCAGGCGTATTTACGATTAGTTTTTCTTTTGATTCAATGGAACCGCCAATGTAATAGGGCAGTCCACAACCAGCGTAGGAAATGTGCTTGCTCTTTGTGTAGAGAACGATTTCTGCGTCTGGATTTTCTCGTTTTAATTTGGCCGCTGCTTTAGTACCGGCTGCGACACCGCCGACAATTACGATCTTCATCAATCATTTCCTCCTTTATCTTGAAAGTGGATCAATCTTATCTTTTTTGATTCTTTGGAATAAAAAGATATTCATGCATACAGCAACAACTTCTGCGATGATGAATGCCCACCATACATTCGCCAGACCGAATAATTTTGCAAAAATAAATGCAACAGGCAGTATGACAAGTAACTGGCGGACTACAGAGATTGTAAGGCTGTAGACACCATTTCCAAGTGCTTGGAAAATGGAACTTGTGATAATGTTAAATCCGGCAAAAATAAAGCTAAGACTGATAAGCTTTAAGGCAGGGACACCAATCTGTAACATTTCATCTGATGCATCGAAGAATCCAAAAAGCTGTTCGGGAATAAGTTGGAAAAGAGCAAATCCGATCAGCATCGAACCAGTAGCGATACATACACTAAGTTTCATAGTATCGAGAATACGTTTTTTGTTTCTTGCACCGTAGTTGAATGCAACGATTGGGATCATACCGTTGTTCAAACCAAAGATTGGCATGAAAATAAAACTCTGCAGTTTGAAATAAACACCGAATACGGCAACAGCAGTAGAAGAAAATGCCATCAAGATCTTATTCATGAAAAATACCATGACAGAACTAATTGACATCATGATCGAAGATGGAATTCCGACTTTGTAAATATTTCCAATAATATGAAGGCTTGGTCGGAAATTTCTCATATTCAGATTCAGTTCACGATTGTATTTTAAATTAAAGATGATTGTGAGAGCCATCTCTACGCATTGTCCAATAACAGTTGCGATCGCAGCACCGACAACTTCCATTCTTGGAACACCGAATAATCCAAAGATGAAGATTGGGTCAAGAATGATGTTTGTAACTGCTCCGGCTGTCTGTGCGATCATTGCATGTACCATTTTTCCGGTGGACTGAAGGATTCGTGAAAAGGTAACTGCGAAGAATAAACCGATTGAGAGTGTTGTAACAATTCTGAGGTATTGTGTACCGTAAAGCTGGATCTGTGCATCAGTTGTCTGAGTAGACATGAAAAAATTTGCACCAAAACCACCGAGAATTGCGATGGCGATAAAGCTCAAGAAGCCAAGAAAAATCCCGTTTCTAGCAGCTGCATTTGCAGAATCATAATTTTTTTCACCAAGATTTCTAGAAAGTAGTGCGTTCATACCCACACAAGTTCCGGATACGATTGAGATCATAAGATTCTGTACTGGATACGCAAGAGAAACGGCCGTTAAGGCAGATTCGCTGATTTTGGCAACAAAGATACTGTCTACAATATTATATAAAGCTTGTACCAGCATGGAAAGCATCATTGGCAAAGACATGCTGATCAAGAGCCTTGGGATAGGCAGTGTTCCCATTTTGTTTTCTTTCATGGTTGTTTGTGTCATAATTTTCCTCCTTATTAGTATACCAAGGTATTATACCATTCTAAAATTATTAAGGCAACGCATATATTAAGGTAGTATTCTTTGCGTGGAGCGTAAAAATGAACAAGAAAAAATATATATCATGTATATCGATTTTTTTGGGATTGTTTTTTGTAGTGGGAATATTGCCTCATCTAAGCAAAGGACAGGAACAAGCAGATGTGGTCCCAAGTTCTATTATTTCAGAAGGAATCTTGCAAGAAAATCCAAAGATCGCATTAACATTTGATGATGGGCCGAATGCATCTTATACTCCAATCCTGTTAGATGGTCTGAAGGCACGTGGGATAAAGGCAACCTTCTTTTTGATCGGGGAAAATGTAGAAGCAGGAGAGAATGCACAGATTGTTAAGCGTATGTATGATGAAGGTCATTTGATCGGGAATCATACATATCACCACGTGGAGATCACAAGGGTAGATAGTGCAACTGCGTTGGAAGAACTGAAAAAAACGAATGAAGCAATTGAACAAGTCACAGGGGAGAGGGTAGAGTATATGCGTCCGCCATTTGGGGCTTGGCAGAAAAATCTTGAGAAGGAAGTTAATCTGATCCCAGTTATGTGGTCTGTAGATCCATTGGATTGGACGACTGCAAATGCAGATGAAATTGTAAATAAAGTAGTGACGGAAACGGAAGAAAATGATATTATTCTTTTACATGATTGTTATGAAAGTTCGGTAAAAGCAGCACTTCGGATCATTGATCTACTTACGGAAGAAGGGTATGAGTTTGTGACTGTGGATCAGTTGATCTTGGAATAAAATACATTTTCTTTTGTGGGCATAGAGAAGAGAGGAATGCTTGAGAGAGATTTGATAAAAAAGAAAAATTCTGGAGGGGTACAGAATGGATTTATTTGATTATATGAGAGAAACAAAAAAGGAAAAAGAGTCACCGCTGGCATCGAGAATGCGTCCGACGACATTGGATGAAGTGGTTGGGCAGCAGCACATTATTGGAAAAGACAAATTGCTCTATCGTGCGATCAAGGCAGATAAGTTGGGATCTGTTATTTTTTATGGTCCTCCTGGAACAGGAAAAACAACGCTTGCAAAGGTGATCGCGAATACAACAAGTGCACAGTTTAAACAGCTTAATGCAACGATCGCTGGCAAAAAAGATATGGAAGAAGTTGTAAAGGAAGCAAAAGATCTTCTTGGAATGTATGGGAAGAAGACAATTCTGTTTATCGACGAGATTCATCGTTTTAATAAAGGGCAGCAAGATTATCTGTTGCCATATGTAGAGGATGGAACGATCATATTGATCGGTGCGACAACGGAAAATCCATATTTTGAAGTGAATGGTGCGCTTTTGTCACGTTCTAGCGTATTTGAATTAAAAGCTCTTGAAAAAGAAGATATTAAGACACTTTTAAAACGCGCTGTGTATGATAAAGAAAAAGGAATGGGCAGTTTTAACGCAGAAATTGATGAAGATGCATTAGAATTTCTTGCAGATATTGCAGGCGGAGATGCGAGAAATGCACTGAATGCGATTGAACTTGGAATCCTTACAACAGAACGTGCTGCGGATGGAGTGATTCATATCACACTCGCTGTAGCAGAAGAGTGTATTCAAAAAAGAGTGGTACGCTATGATAAAACAGGTGATAATCATTATGATACAATCTCAGCATTTATCAAAAGTATGCGTGGATCAGATCCAGATGCAGCAGTGTATTATCTTGCGAAGATGCTTTATGCAGGCGAAGATATTAAATTTATTGCACGTAGAATGATGATCTGTGCATCGGAAGATGTGGGGAATGCAGATCCGATGGCACTTGTGGTAGCAGTATCAGCAGCACAGGCGGTTGAACGTGTTGGCATGCCGGAGGCACAGATCATTCTTTCGCAGGCAGTAACATATATTGCATCTGCGCCAAAGAGTAATTCTGCATGTAATGCGATCTTTGCGGCAAATGACAGTGTTAGAAGTGTAAAAACAACCGTTCCAGTACATTTACAGGATGCACATTACAAAGGTTCGGCGAAATTGGGACATGGGGTAGGATACGAGTATGCACACAATTTCCCAAATCATTTTTCAAAACAGCAGTATCTGCCGGATGAAATAAAAAATGCCAGGTTCTATGAACCCGGCGATCTTGGTCGTGAAAAAGAGATCAAAGAGTGGTTACAGAAGCTCCGTAATGAGTGATGTGTAAATCTCTTGATTCTTTTGTGTCCAGTTATTAGCAATGGTTTCAGCCTCGGTTTCGGTCGGAACAACAAGTTTCAGATCGATCAGGTTGGAACCATTTTCAATAATCTGACATCGTACTTCATATTCATGGTTTGTAGTCAGATAATAATCTGTTTTTACAGAAACCTCTTCTTTTAATGCATATTCTTTCTCGCTCAGAAAACGATCGATATCTGTTTGGATCTCAGCAGAGATTTTGTTGCGGAAAAATGCAATCGTACTTTCTCCATTCTCTGTCAGACGATAGAGAGTTCTGTTGTGTGTATTTTCAACCGTTACAAGATCAGAATCTACGAGTTCTGCAAGAGTCTCCTGCAGTCGGAAGTACGTTGTATATCCCTGTTCCAAAATGAATTCAGAAATCTGTGAAGTAGTCAATGGGAAATCTACTTTATTTAGCATATAAAGTATGATCAATTTGTAGAGTGTAAATGTTTCGTTACTCATAGTACTCCTTTCCCTGCCAGATATCCTGTTCTTTGAGATAGCTGTGCAGTGTATTTAGTACAGTGCGTTTTTGTCCGGTCCAGAGAGGTGCGATCAGAAGATCTTTTGGTCCGTCTCCGGTGAGTCGGTGAATCGTAATGTCTGGATGGATCCGGGCAATACATTCACCTAAAAGTTCTATGTATTCATCTATAGTCGGACTGAAAAAAGGTTCTTTTTCATAAACATCTGCTAAATCTGTACCTTTTAATATATGCAGAAGTTGAAGTTTTATACCTTGAATATCCATATGGTTTAGATAATCCAGCGTAGCGAACATATCTGCATTGGACTCTCCTGGCAGACAAAGGATCGTATGTACAATGACCTGGATGTTTCGCTTACGAAGTTCTTTTACTGCACGATCAAAGACGGAAAGGTCATACCCTCTTCGAATAAATGCAGCTGTTTCTGGATGAATTGTCTGTAATCCAAGTTCGATCCAGACGGGTTTGATCTTGTTCATCTCATCTAAGAGATCCAACACATCATCAGGAAGACAGTCAGGTCTTGTTGCGATAGAAAGAATTTTGACTTCTGGGTCTTGAATTGCCTCTAAATAAATCTTTCTGAGATATTCAACAGGGGCATAAGTGTTGGTGAATGCTTGAAAATATGCAATATAAGAGTGAACAGGTCGTTTGGAAAGAAGATCTTTCTTCCCTTGTGAAATCTGTTCAGTGATACTTTGGGTAGCACAGCCAGCAAAATCGCCGGATCCTTGAGTACTACAGAAGATACAGCCGCCGTATCCAACTTTTCCATCACGGTTTGGGCAAGTCATATTTCCATTCAATGTAATCTTATAAACTTTTTCACCATATGTTTTCTTTAAATCATAATCCATAGAATGATAACGTTTTTCTCCCCAACGTTGTGGCTGGGGAGATGTTATATTCTCTGAAAAGAAAGTATTCGTCATTTAAATAAGTTCCTTTACAGCCTTGCTTACGACGTCTGCTACGCGTGGGTCGAATGCTTCAGGCAAAATATTATTTTGATTCAAATCTTCATCAGCAACAAGTCCTGCGATCGCTTTTGCTGTAGCAAGTTTCATTTCTTCTGTGATCTGGACGGCACGACCTTCTAAAGCACCTTTGAAGATACCTGGGAAAGCAATCACGTTGTTTACCTGATTAGGAAAATCGCTACGGCCAGTACCGATTACTTTTGCACCAGCTTCTTTTGCAAGATCAGGCATGATCTCAGGTACAGGATTGGCCATAGCAAACAGGATCGCATCTTTATTCATAGAAGCAACCATCTCTTTCGAAACGATTCCAGGAGCGGATACACCGACAAAGATATCAGCGCCAACAAGTGCATCTGCAAGTGTTCCTGTTTTATTTTCAAGATTTGTAACTTTTGTCATTTCCTGCTGCATCCAGTTGAGGTTTGGATACTCTTTGTGGATGATTCCTTTGATGTCGCACATTGTAACATGAGGGAAGCCGTATCTGAGCAAAAGCTTTGTGATCGCGATACCTGCGGAGCCGGCACCGTTGACAACAACACGACAGTTTTCCTTTTCTTTTCCTGTAACTTTTAATGCATTGATGATACCAGCAAGAACTACGATCGCTGTACCATGCTGGTCATCATGAAAGACTGGAATATCGAGAAGTTCTTTCAAACGTTCTTCAATCTCAAAACAACGTGGAGCAGAGATGTCTTCCAAATTGATTCCACCGAATGCAGGTGCAATGTTTACGATCGTCTGAATGATCTCTTCTGTATCTTGTGTGTCAAGACAGATTGGAACGGCGTTGACATTGCCAAATTCTTTAAAAAGAACGGCTTTTCCTTCCATAACAGGCATTGCGGCTTTTGCACCGATATTCCCAAGTCCGAGAACGGCACTTCCGTCTGAAACAACAGCGATCGTATTGGATTTCATAGTATATGTGTAAGCTGCTTCTGGGTCCTTAGCAATTACTTTACAAGGTTCTGCAACGCCAGGTGTATAAGCAAGGGCAAGATCTTCACGTGTATTTACATGTGCTTTTGCAACAGTTTCAATCTTACCATGCCACTGTTCATGCAGCATCAGAGCTTTTTCGTTGTTTGTCATAATCATCACCTCAAATAAGTTATCTGTATCAATCATAATATAAACCTAATCATAACACTACAAAATGTTGTGTGCAAGTGGGAATCCATCCACAAAAAGAGAAAAAAGTCTTTTCTTTTTTTGTGACATCGTGTATACTTAAAAGCAGTTCAAGTTCATTTGAGTCGTGTCAGACTCAAGATCCCGAAAAACTTACAAAAGAAATATAGATTGATAGACGTTTAATGATTGTTTCATATTTAGGAAAGGAAGAATCAAATTATATGACAAGAGAAAAATATGAATCCTTTTCACGTGCAACGTTGTTAGAGCTTGCAAAAGCACGAGGAATGAAAGGCGTTTCTTTATTTAAAAAAGGCGAATTGATCGATGCGATGATCGCAAAAGATGAAGAAGACGAAAAAAAAGCGGCACAGACTGAGGCAAAAGAAAATCTGAAAGAAGAGATCAAAGCAAAAGCGGCTTTACAGGAAGAAGCAAAAGATGATTCAAAAGAAAAGAAAGAATTAACAGATATAGAGCAGTTAGACAGTGGAAACAGTGTAACAGGAATCTTAGAAGTGCTTTCTGATGGATTTGGTTTCATTCGATCTGATAATTATCTTCCAGGTGAGAATGATGTGTATGTATCTCCATCTCAGATCCGTAGATTTGGATTAAAGACAGGAGATATCATTACTGGTAACACAAGGATTAAGACACAACAGGAAAAATTCAGTGCATTATTATATGTAACAACGATTAACGGATATCGTCCAGCAGAAGCAGCGAAGAGACGAGATTTTGGAGATCTTACTCCAATCTTTCCGGACAAGCGTTTGAAATTGGAATCTGCAGGTAGTTCAACAGCTATGAGGATCGTAGATTTATTATCTCCAATCGGTAAAGGACAGCGTGGTATGATCGTGTCTCCACCAAAGGCTGGTAAGACTACATTATTAAAAGAAGTAGCATTGTCTGTACAAAAGGCTGAACCGAATATGCATCTTTTAATCTTGTTGATCGATGAGCGTCCAGAAGAAGTAACAGATATTAAAGAAGCGATCGCAGGAGATAATGTAGAAGTGATCTACTCAACTTTCGATGAACTTCCAGAACATCATAAGAGAGTATCAGAGATGGTGATCGAACGTGCGAAACGACTTGTAGAGCACGGAAAGGATGTAATGATTCTTCTTGACAGTATCACAAGACTTGCAAGAGCATACAACTTGATCGTTCCACCTTCAGGAAGAACATTATCAGGTGGTCTGGATCCAGCTGCATTGCATATGCCAAAGAGATTCTTTGGTGCAGCAAGAAATATGCGTGAAGGCGGAAGTCTTACAATCCTTGCAACAGCACTCGTAGAAACAGGAAGTAAGATGGATGATGTCGTTTACGAAGAGTTCAAAGGAACTGGTAATATGGAACTTGTGCTTGATCGTAAATTACAGGAGAAGAGAGTATTCCCAGCGATTGATATTCCTAAGTCAGGAACAAGAAGAGAAGATCTTCTGCTGACAAAGGAAGAACAAGAAGCGGTATTTATTATCAGAAAAGCATTGAATGGTATGAAGTCAGATGAAGCAGTAGACAATCTTCTTACGATGTTTGCTAAGACAGAGACGAATGAAGAATTGACAAAAAAGGTAATCCGACAGAAATACATCTAAAGAAGTGAAAAAATTTCTTGAGAAAATTAAAATAAAAATCATAAAAAAGACTTGCATTAGGATGTGGGTTATGATACAATTACAGAGCTGTTTAGAGATTAGAAGACTATACTTTGAAATAGAGAGGTGAAAATCATGAGAGAAGGAATCCATCCAGTATACAATCAGGCAACAGTAACATGCAACTGTGGCAATAC
The DNA here is from genome assembly GCA_964484055.1 of uncultured Clostridium sp. GTDB lineage: Bacteria > Bacillota > Clostridia > Lachnospirales > Lachnospiraceae > Schaedlerella. The sequence goes on along the minus strand of CAZAEC010000004.1, from coordinate 25,582 downwards.
ATTTGTAACAGGATCTACAAACGAAAGCATCCACGTAGAAATCTGCTCTAAGTGCCATCCATTCTACACAGGCCAGCAGAAAGCTACACAGGCTCGTGGACGTGTTGATAAATTCAACAAAAAATATGGTCTTAAATAAGAAAAAAGATATGAGGCAGGCTGAGGTGAGAATCTCAGCCTCTTTGTATATATGGACATTTTGTAAAAAAGGATTGGCCTCAATTCTTTATGGAACAAAAATGTTTTGTGAAGTATTAGGAGGTGAAGGATAAATGAGATCGTCCAATATTGGAGGACAGGCTGTATTAGAAGGGATCATGATGAAAAATGGTGATCGTTATGCAGTTGCTGTTCGAAAACCGGATAAAACGATCGAACTTGATATACAGGAATATAAAAGTGTTGTACCGATGTCGGTCAGAAAAATTCCTTTTGTAAGAGGTGTATTTAATTTTATAGATTCGCTGGTGCTTGGAATGAAGACACTTACATTTTCAGCAGAATTTTTTGAAGATGAAGAAGGCGAAGTAAAAGAGCTGACGGAACAAGAAGCAGCGAAAGAAAAGAAAAAAGAGCAGATGATCATGAATCTGACAATGGTAGTTTCAGTGATCCTTGCAGTTGCTATTTTTATGGTGCTGCCATATTTCTTAAGTAATCTTTTGAAGAAGGTGATTACTTCAAGAATGCTCTTGACTGTCTTGGAGGGTGTGATCAGATTATTGATCTTTTTTGCATACATTATGCTGATCTCTAGAATGGAAGATATTCAGAGAACATTTATGTATCACGGAGCTGAGCATAAGTGCATAAATTGTATTGAGCATGGTCTAGAATTAAATGTAGAAAATGTACGGAAAAGTTCAAGACAACACAAAAGATGTGGAACAAGTTTCCTGTTTTTTGTAGTGATCGTAAGTATTTTTATATGCTTTTTGATCACAGCAGAATCACAGATTTTAAGAGTAGCGATCCGTATCTTACTTATGCCGGTCATTGCTGGAATTTCTTTTGAAATTATACGTTTGGCTGGAAGAAGTGAGAATGCGTTTGTCAATTTGTTAAGCAAGCCTGGTCTTATGGTACAAAACATGACGACAAAAGAACCAGATGATGGTATGATTGAAGTTGCAATCGAAGCAGTAGAGGCAGTATTTGACTGGAAAGCGTATTTGAATGATAATTTTGGAACATCTTATGAAGATGTGACAGAAGGTGCGTGCAAAGAAAATAATTACGAGCTTCGAAAAGATTGATAACGAATAACTATATGAAAGAAAGCGCAGGAGGTATTATAATGACTTTAGAGCAGGCTTACAAATCTGGGAAAGAATATCTTATAAATGCAAAGATTAATGATGCAGAGATCGATGCATGGTATTTGCTCGAACATCTTACGGGATATAACAGAGCTTATTATTTTTCACATCAAGATGAGGAATTGACTTCAAAACAAGTTGAGGAATACAAGACACTGATCGAAAAACGTGCACAGCATATCCCGCTTCAACATCTGACAGGTGTTCAAGAATTTATGGGATATGAGTTTAAGGTAAATGAAAATGTACTGGTTCCACGTATGGAAACAGAGTTCCTCGTAGAGGATGCGATCGATATCTTGCGAAGAGTATATGCAGCGTCTTATAAAGAAGAAGGAAAGACGATACGTGTACTTGATATGTGTACAGGTTCGGGATGTATCATTATCAGTATCTTAAAATGGATGAAGAAAAATGCAGTAGATATAGAAGGAATCGCTGTAGATATTTCAGAAAAAGCATTGGAAGTTGCTAGAGAAAATGCAGAAAGATTGGAAACATCACCAGTATTTTTGCAAGGAGATCTTTTTGAACCAGTAGAAGGTAAGTTTGAAGTGATTGTTTCAAATCCACCATATATCCCTACAGCGGATATTGAGACATTGGATTCAGAAGTAAAAGATCACGATCCGTATCTTGCCCTGAATGGAGAGGAAGACGGATTACATTTTTATAGAAGGATTATTAAAGAAAGTACAAAGTACATGGTGCCAGGCGGATGGATGCTGTTTGAGGTGGGGCATGACCAAGGAAGAGAAGTTCATACTCTTATGAGAGAGAACGGATATTCTAATGTTGAAGTGCGAAAAGATCTGTCAGGACTTGACCGCATCGTTGTTGGCATGTATGATGGTACAGTGAAATAAAAAGAGAGAGGATAAAGAAATGTTTGACAGATTGGAAGATTTACTGATTCGTTATGAAGAAGTAATGGGAGAACTTCAGGAGCCAGATGTTGCAAATGATCCGGCTCGTTTTCGTAAATTAATGAAAGAACAAAGCGATCTTGCACCGATTGTTGAAGCATACAAAGAGTACAGACAGTGTAAACAGAATGTAGAAGACAGTCTGCTTATGTTGGAAGAAGAAGCGGATGAAGAGATGCGCGAACTTGCGAAAGAAGAGTTGAATGATGCAAAAGCTCGTATTGAAGAACTGGAACAGGAACTTCGTATTCTTTTGCTTCCAAAAGACCCTAATGATGATAAGAACGTTATTTTGGAAATCCGTGCTGGAGCAGGTGGAGATGAAGCAGCGTTATTTGCTGCTGAAATTTATAGAATGTATGTACATTATGCAGAATCACGTCGTTGGAAAGTAGAAATGATCTCATTGAATGAGAATGGAATCGGCGGATTCAAAGAATGTGTATGCATGATCAGTGGACAGGGAGCATATTCCCGTCTGAAATACGAAAGTGGTGTTCATCGTGTACAGCGTGTACCAGAAACAGAAAGCGGTGGCAGAATCCATACATCAACAATTACTGTTGCGATCATGCCAGAAGCAGAAGAAGTAGACGTTGAACTTGATATGAATGATTGTAAATTTGACGTATTCCGTGCATCAGGTAATGGTGGACAGTGCGTTAATACAACAGACTCTGCAGTACGACTGACACATATCCCAACAGGTATCGTTATCTCCTGTCAGGATGAAAAGTCACAGCTTAAGAATAAAGATAAAGCGTTAAAAGTACTTCGTGCACGTTTGTACGAGATGGAACTTGCAAAGCAGCATGACGCAGAGGCAGAAGCAAGAAAGAGCCAGGTAGGAACAGGAGACCGTTCTGAAAAGATCCGTACTTACAACTTCCCACAGGGACGTGTAACAGATCACCGTATCAAACTTACACTTCATAAACTTGATACGATCATGAATGGTGATATCGAAGAGATCATCGATAGCCTGATCGCAGCAGATCAGACTGCAAAACTGGCTAAAATGAATGAGCAGATGTAATCCGTAAGGAAGGTTGATTTATGATAGAGATAGAATTTAAGCGACCGGAGTTAAGTGATCAGGATCTTATGAAGGCATATTTCGCAAAAGCACCGAGCAGAAGTTGTGAACGTACTTTTGCGAATATATACCTTTGGAGCAGGCATTATCCGGTAACTTATGCCATTGTGGAAGATGCATTGGTATTTCGTTCTACACAAGATAAATTATCATTTGCGTATCCGGTGGGAGAACCGGAAGCGGTAAAGAAAGCACTAGATTGTCTGATTCAATATTTTGAAGAGAATGAACAGGAGATTTCTTTTTATAATGTAACGGAGGAACAGTTTGCGCAGCTCAACGCATGGTATCCAGATAAGTTCCAGATCGAATACGACAGGGATCTTGCAGATTATGTGTATGAGCAAGAAAAATTGGATACTCTGGCAGGCTCTAAGCTTGCAGCAAAGCGAAATCACATCAATAAATTCAAGAAACTTTATGAAAATTGGTCGTATGAAGTTCTGTCAGATGAAAATGTAGAAGAATGTTTTCAGATGGCACTACGCTGGCGGAATGAGAATGGTTGTGAAGATCATTTGGGAAAACGTCAGGAAATCTGTGTGACAATGAATTCACTCAGATTGTGGAAGGAACTACGGCTTACAGGTGGAGTTTTACGAGTAGATGGTGAAGTGGCAGCGTTTACAATAGGAGAAGAACTTTGTAAAGATACATTTGTAGTGCATATTGAAAAAGCTTTGAATGCATATGAAGGTGCATATCAGATGATCAATCAGCAGTTTGTAAGACACACCTGTGCTGCTTACCAATATATCAACAGAGAAGAAGATACTGGTGCAGAAGGACTAAGAAGAGCAAAAATGTCCTATAAGCCAGCATTTCTTGTAGAAAAAGGAGATGTAACCTGTAAAGAGTGATCCATGCTGTATATAAAGCGGATCATAAAACAGGAGAAATTCTAAAAGACAGGAGTGATCACAATGATTTCAAAAAAAATGGAGAATATGGTGGCAAACAGTTCTGCGATCCGTGCAATGTTTGAAGAAGGAACAAGACTTGCATCGATCTATGGAGCTGAGAATGTGTATGATTTCAGCCTTGGCAATCCGAATGTACCGGCACCAAAAGCTGTAAAAGAAGCGATCTTGGAGATTTTGAATGAGGAAGATCCAGTCGTACTTCATGGATACACAAATAGCAATGCCGGATATGAAGATGTGCGTCAAGCAGTTGCAGATTCCATCAATGAGCGATTTGGAACTGCATTTGCATCGAAAAATATCACGATGACAGTTGGGGCAGCAGGTGGCTTGAATGTCATTATGAAGTCTTTATTGAATCCAGGAGATGAAGTTGTTGTATTTGCTCCTTATTTTGGAGAATATAGAAGTTATACTCATAACTATGATGGTGTCCTTGTTGAGGTTTCACCAAATACAGTTGATTTTCAGCCAAAGCTGGATGAGTTTGAACAGAAAATTACTCCAAAAACAAAAATAGTGATCGTGAACACACCAAACAATCCAACAGGAGTTGTTTACTCAGAAGAAACGATCAAAAAATTAGCAGCGATCATGGAGAAAAAACAGAAAGAATTTGGAACAGATATTTATCTGATCTCCGATGAACCTTATCGTGAACTGGCATATGATGGAGTAGAAGTACCATATCTGACAAAATATTATGCGAATACGATCATTGGTTATTCTTTCAGTAAATCTTTGTCACTTCCAGGAGAACGTATCGGTTATCTGGTGATTCCGGATGAAGTGGCAGATAGTGAAAAGCTGATTTCAGCAGCAAATGTTGCAACAAGGATCCTTGGATTTGTAAATGCACCGACATTGCAGCAGAAGTTGGTAAAAGCATGCCTGAATGAAAAGACAGATATCTCATATTATGATCGCAATAGAGAAGCATTATATAATGGATTGAAAGAACTTGGATTTGAATGCATTAAACCTGAGGGTGCATTTTACTTATTTGTAAAATCTCCGGTTGAAAATGAAAAAGAATTTGTAGAAGCAGCAAAAAAACGTCATATTTTGATCGTACCAGGAACATCATTCGGATGTCCTGGATATGTGAGAATGGCATATTGTGTCGCTTATGAAACAATCGTAAATTCATTGCCTGTATTCGCAGAACTTGCAAAAGAATTTTCGCTTCCACATCATCATTAAAAAGATGTAGGAAATAGAAAAAGATTTGGAAGGAGAATATGAGTATGAATACAGCAATTTTGGATAAAATAAGAATCGTAGAGCCTTATGTACCAGGTGAACAGCCACAGAATAAGGTCATTAAATTGAATACAAATGAAAATCCATATCCACCAGCACCTGGAGTAGAGAATGTTTTAAGAGAGTTGGACACAGACCGTTTTCGTCTGTATCCAGATCCAGCTGCAGAGATTTTGACAAAAGAACTTGCAAGTTACTATGGAGTTGGACAAGATCAGGTGTTTGTAGGTGTTGGTTCAGATGATGTTTTGTCGATGTGTTTTTTGACATTTTTTAATTCAGAGAAACCAATATTATTTCCAGATATTACGTACTCTTTTTATAAAGTATGGGCGGAATTGTATCGGATTCCTTACGAATGTCAGAAGTTAGATGCAGATTTTAAGATCAAAAAAGAAGATTATTATAAAGAGAATGGTGGAGTTATCTTCCCAAATCCTAATGCACCAACAGCAGTGTATGAATCACTTGAGTTTGTTGAGGATATCCTTATGCATAATCAAGATGTGATCGTGATCGTAGATGAGGCGTACATTGATTTTGCAGGAAAATCAGCATTGGAATTGATTGATAAGTATGAGAACTTGATCGTTGTACAGACATTTTCAAAATCACGATCTATGGCTGGAATGAGGATTGGATATGCGATCAGTAATCCAACATTGATCAAATATTTAAATGATGTAAAATACTCTTTTAATTCTTATACAATGAATCAGACTGCACTTGCATGTGGTGTAGAAGCTGTAAAGGATAAAGCTTATTTTGAAGATACGGTCAAGAAGATCGTACAGACAAGAGAATGGGCAAAAGAAGAACTGAGAAAGCTTGGATTTCAGTTCACAGATTCGAAAGCAAACTTTATTTTTGCAACACATCCGGAATATGATGCAAAAGAATTGTTTGAAGCATTAAAAAAAGAGAATATATATGTTCGCTACTGGAATAGCGAGAGGATCAATCAGTATCTGCGTATTACAGTAGGAACAAGAGAAGAAATGGAAGCATTGCTTTCATTTTTGAGGAACCTAATAAATGACAAGCAAAGGAGCAAAAAAGAATGATCTTTGGTACTGATGAAAAGAAGAGAAGTAAGATATGGCAGCTTGGTGTGACTTTGTCCACAGTTATTATCATACTGATCGTAGCATTCTTTATTGTACAGATTTTCACATCCAATCCTTTAGAGGGAGAATGGAGCAGTGAATACAGCGACATGGAAATTCAGATCAAGAGCAATGGCGAGGCTGTTGTAGAGTTGTCTGATGAAACAGTTATGGCAGAGGATGTAAAAGTAGTAATGCCATACACTGTAGATACAAATACAAAGACATTGGTACTGCGTAAAGATGAGGCTGCAATTTCTGCGGCGGCAAAAAGAACAAATGGAGTCGTAGAAGAAAGTACGATCCGTTCTGCAGTTGAGAATCTGGAAGGCAGTTACGAATATAATATCGAAGGTGAATATCTGACACTCTCTGACCGTGAATACGGGGAGCAGATGGTATTTGAAAAAGAATAAGAAAACAGGGTGAAATATCCCTGTTTTTCGACTATAAAGATAAACCATAAAATAGGAGGGATTCTGATGCTGAGAAATGACACAAAAGAAATTCGGATTGGAAATGTTGTGATCGGAGGAGAACACCCAATTACAATTCAGTCAATGACAAATACGAGAACAGAGGATGTAGAAGCTACCGTTGCACAGATCTTACGATTAGAAGCGGCAGGATGCGAGATTATTCGTTGTACAGTTCCAACAATGGAAGCAGCATTGGCTTTGAAAGAAATTAAAAAGCAGATACATATCCCATTGGTGGCTGATATTCATTTTGATTATAAGATGGCGATCGCTGCGATTGAAAATGGAGCAGATAAGATCCGTATCAATCCAGGAAATATTGGGTCTAAAGAACGTGTAAAAGCAGTCGTAGATAAGGCAAAAGAATATAATATCCCAATCCGTATTGGCGTAAACAGTGGTTCTTTGGAAAAACATTTGGTAGAAAAATATGGTGGTGTAACAGCCGAAGGAATCGTAGAAAGTGCATTGGATAAGATTAAATTGATCGAAGAACTTGATTATGATAATTTGGTAGTCAGCATCAAATCTTCAGATGTAATGATGTGTGTAAAGGCACATGAACTTCTTGCACCAAAATGTAAATATCCACTTCATGTAGGAATTACGGAAGCAGGAACTTTATATTCAGGAAATGTAAAATCTTCTATCGGGCTTGGAATCATTTTGAATCAGGGAATTGGAAATACAATCCGTGTTTCATTAACAGGAGATCCGGTGGAAGAAATCAAAACTGCGAAGTTGATCCTAAAAACACTTGGACTTCGTACAGGTGGAATTGAGGTTGTATCTTGTCCTACATGTGGACGTACAAAGATTGATCTGATTGGACTTGCAAATAAGGTAGAGGCTATGGTACAAGAGTTCCCATTGGATATCAAAGTGGCTGTTATGGGCTGTGTTGTAAATGGACCTGGTGAAGCAAAAGAAGCTGATATCGGAATAGCCGGTGGTATTGGAGAAGGGCTTTTGATCAAAAAAGGTGAGATCATTAAAAAAGTAAAAGAAGAGGATCTTTTAGAAACTCTTAGGCAGGAGTTGGTTAATTGGAAAGCGTAAGAGACAAAAAATCATTTTTTGAAGTATTTCCTACGTTAAAAGTAGAAGATGAGGTGAAACGTCTGATCGGAGATGTTGAGATAGAAAAAATTTCTACAAACTCAAGACGTGATCATTTAAATGTTTTTATTTTTAGCCGTCATATCATACCGAAAAATATCATATGGAAAACAGAGAAGAGAATCAAAGATCAACTTTTTGGAACAGTGGATGTAATCGTAAAAATAATTGAAAGATATCAGTTATCTGAGCAGTATACACCTGCAGCACTGATCTATGATTATAAAGACAGCATGATCGAGGAACTGAAGCTTGAGAGTGTACTTGCATCGAATATGCTTGCGCAGGCAGAGTTTTCATATGATGACGGAAATATTGTGATGGTAGACCTTTTGGATACGATCGTGTCGGAAGGACGAAAAGAAACGATTCGCGAATATCTAGAGGATATTTTTCAAAATCGTTTTCAGATGAATGCAGATATCCGACTTCAATATAAAGAATCGGATAAGAGAAGCAGTCGTGAATATGACGAGCAGAAGATACAACAAGAGATTAATGCGATTTTTGCAAGACATAATCACAATCACGCATCTTCAGAAAATAGAAAAGAAAAGAAAGTGGAGAATGTTGCAAAAACTTTAGGAAAAGACGAGAAAAAAGTAACATTTTCCAATGATAAGGGTGCGAAAAAAGAGTTCAAGAAAGAATTTAATAAAAATAATTATGTGCGTCCGTTAAAGATAGGAGATGATCCAAACCTCATCTACGGAAAGAATTTTGAAGATGAACCGATACGTCTAGATCAAGTGATCAGTGAGATGGGTGAGATCACATTTCATGGACAAGTCATTAGTTTTGATACGCGTGAGATTCGAAATGAAAAGACAATTCTTATGTTTGCTGTGACAGACTTTACAGATACGATCATGGTAAAAATGTTCGCACGTAATGATCAGCTTCCAGAAATTCTCGGAGATATTAAAAAGGGAGCGTTTTTGAAGATCAAGGGTGTTACCAATATCGATAAATTTGATGGAGAACTGTCCATCGGAAATATTACTGGTATCAAGAAGATCGGTGATTTTACAAAGAGCCGAGAAGACTTAAGCCCGGTTAAACGAGTGGAGTTACATTGTCATACAAAAATGAGTGATATGGATGGAGTCTCTGATGTAAAGTCAATCGTTGGGAGAGCACATAAATGGGGACATCCAGCAATCGCGATCACAGATCATGGAACTGCACAGGCATTTCCAGATGCGAATCATTACATTGAAAAAGTAGATAAGGATGATCCTTTCAAAGTAATCTATGGAGTAGAAGGTTATGTGGTAGATGATCTGACTGACATTGCCATTGGTGCAGAAGATCAGACATTAGATGATACGTATGTAGTATTCGATTTAGAAACGACGGGATTTAGTGCGATCAAAGATAAGATCATCGAGATTGGAGCGGTAAAAGTAGTTAATGGAGAAATTGTGGATTCATTTAGTACGTTTGTTAATCCAAAACGTCCGATTCCATATGAGATCACAAAATTGACTAGCATCACAGATGAGATGGTCATGGAGTATGCGGATATTGAAACGATCCTTCCACAGTTTCTCGAGTTTATAGGAGATGCTGTGCTTGTTGCACATAACGCAGGATTTGACGTAGGATTTATCGAACAAAATTGTAGATATCAAGATATTGAACCACATTTTACGTATGTAGATACCGTTGCATTAGCTCGTGTATTAATGCCAACATTATCAAAATACAAATTGAATGTTGTGGCAAAAGCATTACATATTTCGCTAGAAAATCATCATCGTGCGGTAGATGACGCAGGTGCAACTGCAGAGATATTTGTGAAATTTATTGAAATGCTCAAAGAGCGTCATATTTATACATTAAAAGGGATCAATCAGTTTGGTGACATGAACCCAAATGCAATCCGAAAACTTCCGATGTATCACATTATCATTCTTGCGAAAAATGATATTGGTCGTTATAACTTATATCAGTTGATTTCAGAATCCCATCTGGTGTATTATGCAGGACGTCCGAGGATTCCGAAGAGTCTGATCATGGAACATCGAGAAGGGTTGATCATCGGCAGTGCTTGTGAAGCAGGAGAATTATTCCAGGCGATCTTAAAAGGAAAATCACCGCAGATGATTGCAAAATTGGCGGATTTTTACGATTATTATGAAATCCAGCCACTTGGAAACAACCGATTTATGTTGGAGAGTGATAAATTTCCAGATATTACGACAGAGGAAGATTTGAAAAATCTGAATCGTGAGATCATTCGACTTGGTGATCGATTCAAAAAACCAGTTGTTGCAACTTGTGACGTACATTTTTTGGATCCAGAAGATGAAGTTTACCGACGAATCATCATGGCGGGAAAAGGATTTAGTGATGCGGATAATCAAGCTCCGTTGTATCTTCGTACAACCGAGGAAATGTTAGCGGAGTTTGAATATCTTGGTTCGCAAAAAGCTTATGAAGTGGTTGTTGAAAATACAAATAAGATTGCGAATATGATCGAAAAGATCGCACCGGTAAACCCGAATAAGTGTCCACCTGTCATTGAAAATTCAGATCAAGAGCTTCGAGATATTTGTTATAAAAAAGCACACGAAGTGTATGGACCGAATCTTCCAGAAATCGTTTCAGCACGTTTGGAACGAGAATTGAATTCTATTATTTCAAATGGATATGCCGTAATGTATATCATTGCGCAGAAACTGGTATGGAAATCGAATGCGGATGGCTATCTGGTTGGATCACGAGGTTCGGTTGGTTCTTCCTTTGTTGCGACAATGGCTGGAATTACGGAGGTAAATCCATTAAGTCCGCATTATTTATGCAATAAATGTTATTATACTGATTTCGATTCGGAAGAAGTAAGGGCATATGCAGGAGGATGTGGATTCGATATGCCGGATAAAATCTGTCCGGTGTGTGGGGCGCCTCTTTCAAAAGAGGGATTTGATATTCCGTTCGAAACATTCCTTGGATTTAAAGGTGATAAAGAGCCAGATATCGACTTGAACTTTTCTGGAGACTATCAAGCGAAAGCACATAAATATACGGAGGTTATCTTCGGGGAAGGTCATACTTTTAAAGCAGGTACGATCGGTACACTTGCTGAAAAAACAGCATATGGATATGTAAAGCATTATTTTGAAGAACGAGATATTCATAAAAGAAAATGTGAGATTGAACGTATCAGTAGTGGTTGTACAGGGGTTCAGCGTACAACAGGACAACATCCAGGCGGAATCGTTGTTCTTCCTCATGGGCATAATATCAATGAATTTACACCGGTACAACATCCTGCAAATGATATGACAACAGATATCATTACAACACATTTTGACTATCATTCAATCGATCACAACCTTTTGAAGTTGGATATTCTTGGACATGATGATCCGACAATGATCCGAATGTTAGAGGAATATATTACATCGGATGCATTGTCAAATGAATATAATAAAGACAATCCCTTTATAGCAACAAAGATACCGTTGGATGATAAAGGGGTATTGAGTCTCTTTCATGATACAAGTGCATTGAAGATCAAGCCAGAGGACATTGATGGTTGTCAGTTAGGAAGTCTAGGGATTCCAGAGTTTGGTACTGGATTTGCGATCCAGATGGTGATTGAGGCAAAACCACAGTCCTTATCAGACTTGATCCGAATCGCAGGACTTTCTCATGGTACAGACGTATGGCTTGGAAATGCTCAGGAATTGATTCAGTCAGGAAAAGCTACGATTTCTACAGCAATCTGTACGCGAGATGATATTATGACGTTTTTGATCAATCAAGGTGTGGAAAGTTCTTTGTCTTTCACGATTATGGAAAGTGTTCGAAAAGGAAAGGGATTAAAACCAGAGTGGGAAGAAGCGATGAAAGCACAGAATGTTCCGGATTGGTATATTTGGTCCTGTAAGAAGATCAAATACATGTTCCCGAAAGCACATGCGGCAGCGTATGTTATGATGGCATATCGAATTGCTTATTGTAAGATCAATTACCCATTGGCTTATTACGGTGCCTACTTTAGTATTCGTGCGGATGCATTTTCTTATGAATTGATGTGTCTTGGAAAAGATGCTTTGAATGCACATATTAAAGATTATAAAAAACGTTCTGATACGCTTACGAATAAGGAACAAGATACGCTAAAAGATATGAGATTAGTTCAGGAAATGTATGCGCGTGGATTTGAATTTCATCAAATCGATCTGTTCCGTGCAAAAGCTACAAAGTTTCAGATCATAGATGGAAAATTAATGCCGTCATTAGCAAGTATTGATGGTATGGGTGAAAAAGCTGCGCAAGAGGTTGAGGCAGCAGCAAAAGATGGACCATATTTATCATTAGATGATTTTAGACAGAGAACAAAAGTACCGCAGACAGTGATTGATAAAATGGCAGAGATGGGGATTTTTGGAGATCTTCCAAAGAGCAACCAGTTATCTTTATTTGATTTATAAAATAGAAGTGGGAGTATTTTTTCTATTGAAAATACTTCCACTTTTTTAATGTACAGCAGTAATGTTTTAAAATATAGGGGTTGCTATATTTGGATGAATGGGGTATACTATACGAAAATTACGCATTTTCTATAAAAGATACAAGATATTGAGGGAGAAAATGTATCAGAAAAGTGAGGTATACAACATGTACGATTTTGAGGAAATTGTGAAAACAGACCCAGAGATTGCAGAAGTAATTAAAAAAGAGATGAACAGACAGGATTCTCATATTGAATTGATCGCATCTGAGAACTGGGTAAGCGAAGCGGTAATGGCAGCAATGGGAAGCCCACTGACAAATAAGTATGCAGAAGGATATCCGGGAAAACGTTATTATGGCGGATGTTGGTGTGTTGATATGGCAGAAGAACTTGCCAAAGAAAGAGCAAGAAAGCTGTTTGGATGTGAATACGTTAATGTACAGCCTCATTCTGGTGCACAGGCAAATATGGCAGTTATGTTTGCAATGCTCGAACCAGGTGATAAGATCATGGGTATGAATCTGGATCATGGCGGACATTTAACACATGGTTCACCTGTTAACTTCTCTGGAAAATATTTCGAAGTTGTTGCATATGGTGTAAATGATGACGGTGTGATCGATTACGAAGAAGTTCGTGCAATTGCGAAAAGAGAACAGCCCAAATTGATCGTTGCAGGTGCAAGTGCTTATGCAAGAACAATTGATTTCAAGAAGTTCCGCGAGATCGCAGATGAAGTAGGTGCTTATCTGATGGTAGACATTGCACATATTGCAGGTCTTGTTGCTACAGGACTTCATCCAAGTCCAATTCCATATGCACATGTTACAACTACAACAACACATAAGACACTGAGAGGACCACGTGGCGGTATGATCATGTGCAGTGAAGAGATGAATAAGAAGTTTAATTTCAATAAAGCTGTATTCCCTGGAATTCAGGGTGGACCTCTGATGCATGTGATCGCAGCAAAAGCGGTATGCTTTAAAGAAGCACTTCAGCCAGAATATAAGACATATATGGAACAAGTTGTGAAGAATGCAAAAGCACTTTGTAAGGGCTTGCAGGCAAGAGGCGTGAAGATTGTTTCTGGAGATACAGACAATCATCTGATGCTCGTAGATCTGACAGAAAAGAATATCAGTGGAAAAGAACTGGAGAAACGTTTGGATGAAGCACATGTAACTGCAAATAAAAATACAATTCCAAATGATCCACGTTCTCCATTTGTAACAAGTGGCATCAGACTTGGGACACCAGCAGTTACAACACGTGGTATGAAAGAAGACGATATGGATAAGATCGCTGAGATCATTGCAATGGTGATTGAAAGTGAAGAGAATGTAGAAAAAGCAAGAAATATGGTTGCAGAATTAACTGCAAAATATCCACTTTGCTAAGAATGATTAAGAGGATAAGCTATTTCTTAGTAAATAAAAAAAGACCGACGATGTCGGTCTTTTTTCCTTTTTGGCATTACTTTCAATAAAAAATCCAGTTCTAACGGTGTTGCTTCTAGTCCAAATTTATAATTAAAAGGTACATGTCAAAAGGATGATTAGCGTTTTACTACGTTAACAGCCTGAGGTCCTTTAGCACCTTCTGTTACGTCAAATTCAACTTCCTGACCTTCTTCAAGAGTTTTGAATCCGTCCATAACCAGACCAGAGTAGTGTACGAAGATATCTTTGCCTTCAGCGTCACAGATAAATCCGTATCCTTTTTGGTTGTTAAACCATTTTACTGTACCTGTCATTATGTTTCCCTCCAATAAATAGAATATAGCATTGTTATAAAACACACTACCGTAGTAGAGTAGCATAGATTATAACCAAAGTCAATGAGTCCAGAAGTTGTTTTCTAAAAAAATCATAGTATGAAATTTCATAAAATCACAGCATTCGTACAAAAAGTGTTGTATAATTTAGGAATAACGTATATGATAAGTTCAACATCAAAATGAAAGAAAGAAGGGGGAAAGATGGATAAAATGATTTTTATTTGGTTGTTACTTTTGATCGTATTTATGGCGATTGAAGTTGCAACAGTTGGGCTTACAGCAATCTGGATGGCCGGAGGATCACTGGCAGCAATGTTTGCAGAACTTGCAGGATTGAATATCTGGTGGCAGATAGGAATTTTTATCGCAGTTTCTTTTCTGCTTTTAATTTTCACCAGACCGTTTGCAGTTAAGTACATAAATTCCAATCATGAAAAGACGAATTATGAAGGAATTATTGGAAAAGTGGTTAGAATTACAGAAACGGTAAACAATTATGAGATGACAGGGACTACGGTACTGAATGGGATTGAGTGGACTGTTAGAACGGAATCGGATGGGCAAGTCTTGAATCCAGGAGATTTAGCGAAGGTTGTGGATATTTCTGGTGTAAAGCTGATCGTAAAAAAATGTGAGGAGGAATAAAGAATGTTAGGATTTATTATGATAACAATTGTTTTGATCATGATCCTTTTATTGATCGTATCCAGTATTAAGATCGTTCCACAGGCATATGCATATGTATTGGAACGTTTGGGAGGATATAAGGAAACCTGGAGTGTTGGAATTCATTTTAAAGTTCCAATCCTTGATAAGGTTGCAAAGAAGGTTTCATTGAAAGAACAAGTTGTTGATTTCGAGCCGCAGGCTGTTATCACAAAAGATAATGTTACAATGCAGATTGATACAGTCGTATTTTTTCAGATCACAGATCCGAAGAAATATGCATATGGTGTAGAAAGTCCAATCTCTGCGATTGAGAATCTGACAGCTACAACGCTTCGTAATATCATTGGTGATCTCGAATTAGATGAGACACTTACATCTCGAGAAACGATCAATACAAAGATGCGTACAATACTCGACATTGCGACAGATGAATGGGGAATCAAAGTTAATCGTGTAGAATTGAAAAATATTATGCCTCCAAGAGCAATTCAGGAAGCGATGGAAAAACAGATGAAAGCGGAACGTGAACGAAGAGAAGCGATCCTTCGTGCAGAAGGGGAAAAGAAATCGGCAATCCTTGTAGCAGAAGGAGAGAAAGAATCTGTGATCCTTGAAGCGGAAGCGTCAAAACAGGCAGCAATCTTGAAAGCTGAGGCGGAAAAGCAGAAGAGGATCAAAGAGGCAGAAGGTCAGGCAGAAGCAATCAGAACGGTACAGAGAGCGACGGCAGAAGGGATTGAGTTTATCAAAGCGGCAGGAGCAGATCAGACAGTCCTTACGTTAAAGAGTCTGGAAGCATTTGCAAAGGCTGCGGATGGAAAGGCAACAAAGATCATTATCCCATCAGATCTTCAAGGGATAGCTGGACTCACGAAGACGATCGCAGAAGTTGCGAGCGTAGATAACATGGAGAAATAACAATATAACAGAAACGGTGGACGTTACAGCAGATTTGGCAAAGTTATGAAACTGCTTGGCGGCACCGTTTCTTTCGGTAAATGAAAGGGAAAGATGGAACAGCAGATAATTCGGATTTCAGTACGTGATCTTGTGGAATTTATTTTACGAGAAGGGGATATAGATGATCGTATTGCTGGTGGAATGGACCTAGATGCGATGCAGCAGGGAAGCAGGATCCATCGAAAGATCCAGAAAAATAGAGGTTCTGATTATAAGGCAGAGGTTGCGTTAAAGATCTTGATTCCATGTGATGAGTTTTCGCTTCAAGTAGAAGGTCGGGCAGACGGGATATTCTATGCAGGAGGCGATGCATATATAGAGGAGATCAAAGGTGTTGTAAGAGATGTGAAAGAGATTGAGCATCCGGTACAGGTGCATTTGGCACAGGCAAAGTGTTACGCATACATGTATGCAATGCAAAATTCCTTGCAAAAAATAGGAATACAGATGACATATTGTAATTTGGATTCGGAAGAAATAAAGCAATTTCAAGAAGAGTATACATTTTCAAAATTGCAAGAGTGGTTTTTGGAACTTGTTCACGGTTATGAAAAATGGGTAAAGTTCCAGATTGAATGGCGAGAAAAGAGAAATCAGTCTATTCGAAAGACGGAATTTCCCTTTTCTTATCGAGAAGGTCAGAAGGAACTTGTTTCATCCGTATATCGAACGATCTTGAGAAAAAAGAAATTGTTTATTCAGGCACCGACAGGTGTTGGGAAGACGATGGCAACCGTTTTTCCAGCAGTCCGTGCTGTTGGTGAAGGGTTAGGCGAAAAGATTTTCTATATGACAGCAAAGACCATTACAAGGACTGTGGCAGAACAAGCATTTCAGATTCTTCGTTCACAGCAAGGGCTACAATATAAGACGATCACTCTTACAGCAAAAGAAAAGATCTGTTTTTGTGAAGAGAAAGAATGTAATCCAGATGCATGTCCATTTGCGAAAGGACATTTTGACAGAGTGAACGATGCAGTATTTGAATTGATCACAACGGAGAGTGAATTGAGTCGCCAAGCGATAGAACAGCAGGCTAGAAAGTATAGAGTGTGCCCTTTTGAGATGGCTTTGGATGCGGCTTTGTGGGTGGATGCGGTAATCTGTGATTATAATTATGTATTTGATCCAAATGCTCATTTGAAGAGATTTTTTTCAGAAGGAAATAAAGGCGAATATCTGTTTTTGATCGATGAAGCGCATAATCTGGTAGAGCGTGGCAGGGAGATGTATAGTGCTCAGCTTTACAAAGAAGACATCTTAGAGATGCGACGGATTATGAAAATAAAAGATCCCAAACTTTCAAGATTGTTGGATGAATGCAATAAACAAATGCTGGAATTGAAGAGAGAATGCGAAGATTATCAGATATTAGACAGTATATCGCATATTGCATTAAAATGTCTTAATATAATAGGAGAGTTAGAACGGTATTTGGAAGAAAGCAGAGAGTTTGATAAGAGAGAAGAGATTCTTGAGTTCTACTTTCAAATGAGAGATTTTTTGAATATTTATGAGATGTTAGATGACAACTATGTAATCTATTCAGAACTGGAAGCGGATGGAAGATTCAAGATTAAACTATTTTGTGTCAATCCCTCTGCAAATCTGCAAAAATATTTGGAACAAGGAAATAGTACGATTTATTTTTCAGCAACATTACTTCCGATTCATTATTATAAGGAACTATTGAGTGTAGAGAAAGATGATTATGCAATTTATGCACAATCGGTATTTTCACGAGAAAATAGTTTGCTTTTATTAGGAACGGATGTGAGTACAAAATATACGCAGCGTGGAAAAGAAATGTATCTGCGTTATGCGGAATATATAAAAGAATTGGCGAATAGTAAGAAAGGAAATTATATAGTGTTCTTTCCATCTTATAAAATGATGGAAGAGATATATGATTCTTTTATGGAAATAGATGACACAAAGACAGAAGTTGTTGTGCAGTCACAGTATATGAGTGAAGAAGAAAGAGAAGTCTTTTTAAATAATTTTGAAAAAGTTCGTGAACAATCGTTGGTTGGATTTTGTGTAATGGGAGGTATTTTCTCAGAAGGAATCGACTTGACAGAAGACAGATTAATAGGGGCGGCGATCATTGGAACGGGACTTCCACAAGTGTGCAATGAGCGAGAAATCTTAAAACGATGGTTTGATGAAAAGCAGATGCCTGGATTTGATTTTGCATATTTGTATCCAGGGATGAATAAAGTGTTACAGTCAGCAGGACGAGTCATTCGTACGGAGATGGATAGAGGTGTAATCTTGCTATTAGATGATCGATTCATGTCGCATCGGTATCAAGAGGCATTTCCAAGGGAGTGGAGAGGATACGAAACGTGTAGAAGAGAGAATGTGACTGAGAAAATGAAGCGATTTTGGGAAGGAAAATAATTTTAGAATAGAGAGAAAGATAAGGTGAAAATTATGCGAGAAAAATTGACAAAAAGCGATGTAAAGAAGATTGAAGAAGAGATTGAACATCGTAAATTAGTCGTAAGAAAAGAGGCAATCGAGGCAGTAAAAGAAGCAAGAGCTCATGGGGATCTCAGCGAGAACTTTGAATATCATGCTGCAAAAAAGGACAAAAATCAGAATGAAAGCCGTATTCGATATCTGGAACGAATGTTAAAAACTGCGATCATCGTAGATGATGCTTCAGAAGAAGATGAAGTCGGAATCAATAATACAGTAGAATTATATATAGAGGATGACGATGAAGTAGAGACATATCGTCTTGTTACTTCGATCAGAGGCAATTCTATGCAGGGGTTGATCAGTATTGAATCTCCGCTTGGAAAAGCGATCCGAGGACATAAAGTCGGAGATAGAGTTTATATAAAAGTGAATGACAATTATGGATACTATGCGGTGATCAGAAAGATTGAGAATACACAAAATGAAGAGGATGATAAGATCCGTAGTTACTAATTAAGAAAATATTTGGAAAGAGGAAGAGAAATGAAGATACATACAATTTTGTTTGATTTGGATGGAACATTAACTGATTCAGGAGAAGGAATTATGAACAGTGTAGAATATGCACTTCAGAAATATGGAATTAAAGTAGAGGATCGCTCACAATTACAGGCATTTGTAGGACCTCCGCTGGCAGAACAATTTTCAAAATTCTGTGGATTTTCAGAGGAAGAAGGACATCGTGCAGTTGAAGTTTACAGAGAATATTATCAAGTAAAAGGGATATTCGAAAATCGTGTTTATGATGGAATACCAGAAGTACTTGAACAGTTGAAAAACAAAGGATATCAGATTTGTATGGCAACTTCAAAACCTGAAAAATATGCAAAGATCATTGCAGAACATTATGATTTTGCAAAATATTTTGATGTGATCGCAGGAAGTCTGATGGATGGCGGAAGAGTCAATAAAGATGAAGTAATTGAATATGCATTAGAGCAATGTGGTGTGACAGATCGTGAAAGTGTTCTTATGATCGGAGACCGAAATTATGATATTATCGGTGCAAAGAAGGCGGGAACACATTCTATGGGTGTACTTTTTGGTTATGGAAGCAGAGAGGAACTCGAGACAGCAGGTGCAGAGTTGATCGCAGAGACACCAGTTGATATTGCCAAATTGCTTGTGTAAGGTATTACAAAAGTGAAATAAAAAAGGAAAATGTTTCTTTACGACAAAAGAGTTACATTTTCCTTTTTCTATTCATTTGAAGAATCTGTCAGCGGCAGCTTCTGAAGTTTTATGAAATTAAAAATTAAACTGTTGGATGATCAATATGAATTACTGCAAAGTAATTTTCGCCAATCTTCGTTTTGATATTTTTCTGGATTAAACGATTCGTGTCACCGTCAGACATTTCAAAACGATGTGGGATTACAATATCAAAAATTAGATTTGTGTGTGTTTCACCGAATGCTACACGGAAATCGTGGAGTGTTAATTCATCACTTATCTCTGATACGATTTTTATACATTGAGCTTTGAGTGTATCAACACGTTCGTCTGTTGTCACGACAGGGTCCATATGGATTGTTGCCATGCAGCCAAGTTCACGACAGAGTTTGGCTTCGAGGTTATCAATGACATCATGAATTTTCAGAAAATCTTCTTCTGCAGGAACTTCTGCATGAAGAGAAATGATCTGTCGTCCAGGACCATAGTCATGAACAATAAGATCATGGATACCAATGACTTTATCGCTGAAATTCAGTACGATATTTTCAATTTTTTCCACATATTCTTTTTCAGGTGGCTGGCCCAAAAGAGGATTTAATGTGTCTTTTGCTGCGTTAATACCTGCTAAGAAGATCAGACAGGCAACAGCGATACCACAGATTCCGTCAATTTTAAAGTTTGTGAATGCTTCTACGATCGTTGCGACTAAAACAACAGCAGTCGAGATACAGTCACTCAAACTGTCTGTACCAGTTGCTTTCAATGTTGCAGAATCAATGCGTTTACCGATGCTGAAATTATAATATGCCATATAGCATTTTACTGCGATTGATGCGAGTAAGATTCCAACAATAATAAGTGAAAAATCAACGTCTGCAGGATGCAGGATCTTATCGATAGAGTCTGTAAATAATTCAAATGCCATTAAAAGAATGACTGCTGAAACGATCAAACCCGATAAATATTCGATTCGGCCGTGACCAAATGGATGATCAGGGTCTGGTTTTTGTTCTGCAAGTTTAAAACCTGCAAGTGTGACAACAGAAGAACCTGCATCAGATAAGTTGTTGAAGGCATCTGCTGTGATCGCGATAGAACCGCTGAGTGTACCTGCGAAAAATTTCCCTGCGAATAAAAAGATATTTAGAATGATTCCGACGATTCCACACAGTTTTCCGTAAGCACTTCTTTTTTTATCATCTGGGAGAGCTTCCAGATTCAGAAATTTAATGATTAGTGAGACCATAGTTCCCTCCTCTATATAATTATGGTATGCAATAAATAGATAAAGAACAGCAAATCAGAAGATGGTTAGATCTTCTGATTTGCTTTTTATTCAACATTATTTGACATTTTTATTAGCTGTTGAAAGCATCAGCTTGATACGGTTCAACTGGTTTACTTCACTTGCACCTGGATCATAGTCGATAGCGACAATATTAGATTCCGGATGTCTTCTGCGAAGTTCTTTGATAACACCCTTTCCAACAACGTGGTTTGGAAGGCAGGCGAATGGCTGTGTACAAACGATATTGCCTGCACCAGAGTGGATCAATTCAAGCATTTCACCTGTTAAGAACCAGCCTTCACCAGTCTGGTTTCCGATAGAAACAATTTCGGAAGCCATTTCTGCAAGATCTTGAATCTTAGCAGGAGGATCGAAATGTTTACTTTCTTTAAATGCTTTTGAAGCAGGAGCGCGGAACCATTCTAATACTTTGATTCCAAGGTTACCCAAAGTTGCTTTTGATTTTGGCATTCCAAGATCAGAAACTTTGAAGTTCTGATTATAGAAGCAGTAATTTAAGAAATCAAGCAAGTCTGGAACAACAGGTTCAGCACCTTCGCTTTCCAAAAGTTCAGCCAGATGGTTGTTTGCTGCTGGCATGAATTTAACGAGGATCTCTCCAACAATACCAACACGAGGTTTTTTAATATCAAGTGTTTCGATATTATCAAAATCATTAATGATCTCTTTGCAAAGTTTTTTGAATTTTGTACGAGAAGGATATCCTTCGGAAACAAATTTCTTACAAATATCTGCCCATTTTTTATGTAATGCATCTGTTGTTCCTTTTACAGCTTCGTAAGGACGCATTCTATAAACACATTTCATAAAGATGTCACCGAATACAACGGCATAAAGTGCGCGAAGTAATAAAGGTGCTGTGATCTTAAATCCTGGATTACTTTCCAAGCCACTTAAGTTCAAAGAGATAACTGGAATATGTTCATAACCGGCTTTTCTCAATGCACGACGGATAAATCCGATGTAGTTAGAAGCACGGCATCCACCACCTGTCTGTGTCATGATGATCGCAAGATGATCGGTATCATATTTTCCAGAAAGGATTGCATCCATGATCTGACCAACAACGATCAGAGAAGGATAACAAGCATCATTGTTTACATATTTCAAACCAGTATCGATTGCCTGTTTATTATCATTTGGAAGAATTTCCAATTTATATCCGGAAGCATATACCGCAGGTTCGATGAGCTCAAAGTGAATTGGAGACATCTGTGGACATAAGATCGTATAATTCTTTTTCATTTCTTTTGTGAAAGAAACCTTTTCGATGTTAGAAGGTTTGATCTCACGTTCTGTTTTCTGCTGTTCGCGGACACGGATAGCAGCGAGCAGTGAACGAACACGGATTCTTGCAGCTCCAAGGTTGTTTACTTCGTCAATCTTGAGTGAAGTGTAAATCTTGTCAGAGCGGTTCAAAATATCTGCAACCTGATCTGTTGTAACAGCATCCAGACCGCATCCGAAAGAGTTGAGCTGGATCAGATCAAGGTTATCAACTGTCTTAACATAGTTTGCAGCTGCATACAGACGGGAATGGTACATCCATTGGTCTAATACATTCAGAGGTCGTTCTACTGGATATAAGTGAGAAACGGAATCCTCTGTCAAAACTGCAATATTATAGGAGTTGATCAATTCTGGAAGTCCATGATTGACTTCAGGGTCAATATGATATGGACGACCGGCAAGAACGATTCCGCGGTTGCCTGTTTCGTTCAAGAATTGGATTGTCTCTTCTCCTTTTTTACGCATATCATTACGGCAAGCATCTAATTCTACCCAAGCTTCATGTACTGCAGAATTGATCTCGTCTTTTGAAATGTGGAATCGATCACAGAGTTCATTACAAAGTCTGTAACTGATCGTTGCTTCGCTTTCAAAATTGATAAATGGATGAAGAAATTCAACTTCGCCATTTACGATCGGGTCCATGTTATTCTTAATGTTTTCTGGATAAGAAGTAACAATTGGACAGTTGTAGTGGTTTTCTGCATCTGCAAATTCTTTTCGTTCATATGGAATAGAAGGATAGAAGATGCATTTTACACCTTTATCGATCAGCCATTGTACGTGTCCGTGAGCAAGTTTTGCTGGATAACATTCAGATTCACTTGGAATAGATTCGATACCAAGTTCATAAATCTTTCTTGTAGAAGCAGGAGAGAGTACGACACGGAATCCAAGTTTTGTGAAAAATGTATGCCAGAATGGATAATTTTCATACATATTCAGTACACGAGGAATACCGATCACGCCACGTTTTGCTTCTGCTTCTTCCAAGGAAGTGTATCCAAAATAACGTTCCATCTTGTATGCAAATAAGTTTGGAAGATTATTTTTTGATTTCTCTTTTCCAAGTCCACGCTCACAACGGTTACCAGTGATGAATTTTCTACCGCCACTGAAATGATTGATCGTAAGACGACAGTTGTTTGTACAGCCTTTACATTTTGCCATTGTAGTGGAGTACTGCATAGACTCGATCTCATCGATGGAAAGCATTGTTGTTCCATTACATTCACTATAACGTTCGCGGGCAATCAATGCTGCACCGAAAGCACCCATGATACCAGCGATATCAGGACGTACAACTTCACAGTTGGCAATCTTTTCTAAGTTTCGAAGAACGGCATTATTGTAGAAAGTACCGCCTTGTACAACGATATGTTTACCAAGTTCAGAAGCATCAGATACTTTGATTACTTTAAATAATGCATTCTTAATAACAGAATAAGCAAGACCAGCTGAGATATCGGCAACTTCTGCGCCTTCTTTCTGAGCCTGTTTTACTTTTGAGTTCATAAATACTGTACAACGAGTACCGAGGTCGATCGGATTCTTCGCATACAATGCTTCGTGAGCAAAATCTTCTACTGAGTAGTTCAGAGATTTTGCAAATGTTTCAATAAAGGAACCACATCCAGAAGAACATGCTTCATTAAGCTGTACGCTGTCAACTGTCTGGTTCTTGATTTTGATACATTTCATATCCTGACCACCAATATCAAGGATACAGTCTACTTCAGGTTCGAAGAATGCAGCTGCATAATAATGTGCAACCGTTTCAACTTCTCCTTCGTCTAAAAGAAGTGCAGCTTGGATTAAAGCTTCTCCATAACCAGTAGAACAGGAGTGCACAATCTCAACGTCTTCTGGCAATTTGCTATAAATGTCTTTGATCGCACCGATTGTTGTTCCGAGTGGATCACCATCATTATTATGATAGAAAGAATAAAGAAGTGTTCCATCTTCACCAACAAGTGCGGCTTTTGTTGTTGTAGAACCTGCATCAATTCCGAGGAAGGCTTTTCCGTGATAACTGGAAAGGTCTTTGATCGGTACCTGGTGCTTGTTATGTCTCTGGATAAATGCATCATAATCAGCAGTTGTAGCAAATAAAGGATCCAGTCGTTCTACCTCGAATTCCATCTTGATCTTTCCTGCAAGACGTTCCTGCATTTCACGAAGAGAAATATGCAGATCACGATTTGAGTTTAAAGCAGAACCGATTGCTGCAAAAAGATGGGAATGCACAGGTGCGATAATGTGCTCATCATCTAAGTTCAATGTACGGATAAATGCAGTACGAAGTTCGGAAAGGAAATGCAGAGGACCACCTAAAAAGGCTACATGTCCACGGATTGGTTTTCCACATGCAAGTCCACTGATCGTCTGATTTACAACAGCTTGGAAAATAGAAGCAGCAAGGTCTTCTTTTGCAGCACCATCGTTGATCAAAGGCTGGATGTCTGTCTTAGCAAATACACCACAGCGGGCTGCGATAGAATACAGTGCATTATAGTTCTTTGCATACTCGTTCAGACCTGTGGCATCTGTCTGTAAAAGGGAAGCCATCTGATCGATAAATGAACCAGTACCGCCGGCACATACACCGTTCATTCGCTGTTCAACATTACCGCCTTCGAAATAAATGATCTTTGCATCTTCTCCACCAAGTTCGATGGCAACATCAGTCTGTGGTGCATAGTCTTGCAGAGCAGTAGAAACAGCGATTACTTCCTGTACGAAAGGAACGCCGAGATGCTTAGCAAGTGACAGACCGCCGGAACCTGTGATAACAGGAGATGCATAAATTGGTCCTAATGCATGGATCGCTCTGCCGAGAAGATCAGAAAGAGTTTCCTGAATATTGGCGAAATGTCGCTCGTAGTCAGAAAATAACACTTCATTTGCTTGGTTTAATACGGCAATTTTGACCGTTGTGGAACCGATGTCGATCCCTAAAGTATAATTTTCATTTAAATTCATAAAAATCCTCAATCTTTTCTTGAATTATATGTCAATAGTTACCTATTATATATGTCTTTTATTTTTGACAATAATTTACATTATACGACGGGTGGCCAAAAAGTCAATTGGTAGATTCCTTTGAAAGTCAAAAAGTTGGTTAAAATTTGGTAAAAATAATAAAAATTAGAAAAAGTGTTGTGATATAACATAGTTGTAACACCTCGACCTAATAAGATATAATACTAGGA
>CAZAEC010000003.1:0-146968 GCA_964484055.1 uncultured Clostridium sp. | reverse complement strand
CTGCCGGCAGGATGGATAGAAGAGCCAAAAAGTAAAAATTTATCTGCCGGCAGGACAGATAGAAGAGTAAAAAAATCTAAAATTATCTGTTGCTTATAACGGATAGGAGTGTAAATCAACGGTATTTTATTTGTTTATGCGGATAGAAAAGACACCAACAAACCAACTATCTGTTGAATTTTGTTCAAAAATGAAATAATTACAGATAGTGTAGGGGAAAAACCAAGATATATACGTCGGGACAATTTAAAAATATAAATAGTTAAGCTATTTGGACAGATTTAACGATGAGGAATAAGAAATTGAGATCAAAAAGAAGTTCTTTGCATATATTAGCAGAGAGCTTCTTTTTTATATAGGTGCATTATGCCAAATGAAAATGATACACAGAGAGTGCGTGATAATACAGTAGACAAGGGAAAACTTCAGATAAATATCACTTCGCAAGTAAATGAACGTCCGATTGAGGGCGCAACGGTTTCGATTTCTTACACAGGTGTTCCTGAAAATACGTTGGAACAGCTTAAAACAGATACTTCCGGACAAACAGAGACGATCGAACTTGGAACACCTCCGTTGGAATATAGTATGAATCCATCGGTTGAGTCTCAGCCTTATTCTGAATATACACTTGCGATCACAGCACCTGGATTTGAATCGGTGAATATATCTGGAGCAGAGCTTCTTCCAGCGGTGACAGCAATTCAGAATATCCGACTTCGTCCACTCATTCAGCAGCAAGAAGGGACAGAAGTATTTGTAATCCCTGCACACACACTTTATGGAAATTATCCGCCGAAGATTCCGGAAACAGAGATCAAACCAACGAATGAAACCGGTGAGATTGTACTGAGTCGTGTGGTCATTCCAGAATACGTAATCGTGCATGATGGATCGCCAAATGATCCGACAGCATCTAATTATTATGTGAAATATCGCGATTATATCAAAAATGTTGCATCGAGTGAGATTTACGCAACATGGCCGGCAAATACGATCCGGGCAAATGTACTGGCGATTATGTCATTTACACTGAACCGCGTATACACAGAATGGTATAGAAATAGAGGATTTGATTTTACGATCACATCATCAACTGCATTTGATCATAAATGGATCCCAGAACGGAATATTTATGATTCGATCTCAGTGATCGTAGACGAAATATTTGCCAATTATCTTTCAAGGCCAAATGTAAGACAGCCAATCCTGACGCAGTATTGTGATGGAAGAAGAGTGAGCTGTCCACGATGGATGACACAGTGGGGATCGATGGCACTTGGGGAACAAGGATATTCTCCAATTGAGATCTTACGCTACTATTATGGAGATGATATGTATATCAATACTGCACAGGAAATTTCAGGGATCCCATCTTCTTGGCCAGGGTATGATCTTGGAATCGGAGCGAGTGGAGAGAAAGTACGGCAGATACAAGAACAGTTGAATGTGATCGCAGGTGCATATCCAAAGATACCAACGATCGTAGCAGATGGGATCTATGGAACAGCAACTGAAGAAAGTGTAAGGGTATTTCAATCTGTTTTTGGATTGCCACAAACAGGTGTGGTAGATTACTCAACATGGTATAAAATATCAGAAATTTATGTTGGTGTTTCAAGGATTGCGGAATTAAATTAAATAAGAAAGCAGAAAAATTGAATATGAAAATAGAAGGAACTTTCAATTGATATGGAAGTTCCTTTTTCTATGATAACATTTTAAAGATCTAGGTCAAAAGGAATCTCTTTTTGTTCAAAGAATTTCTGGACCATTTCATCCCATGATTTTTCAAGAGATTTGTCTAAAGAAAAGAGTTTTAATGAAGTACCAGTGATACATTTCAGACCATTGTTGTCAAAGGTGATGTTTAGATAAAGACCTTGTACATCCTGTGGTTGGAAATCTAATTGTTTTTGCTCTAGTAACCTCTCTGTATTTTTCGGTGAAAGACGGAAGATAAAACGAAAACTGAGTGGAGTCTGCTTTCCTTTGATGATTGATAAACAATATTCTTTTACATTTTTCCATGAAGAGTATTCTGGAAGATCATCAGGATCTTCATAAAACCCTTTTTGAGTAAAACCATCGATCGTAAACTTGTTAAATGTTACAATCTCCCCTTCTATAAATTGAAAATTGTCAAATGTTTCTTTTAAAAGTAAATGTGAGATAAAAGTTTTTTGACTTGTAAGATTTAATGAAATCATATAAGATTCTCCGTTAAAATAATGATGTTTGTATCATATCACAAAAAATGTAATGCGAAAAGAATTTTGCATTTGTTGCTGAAAATTTTTGGGAATAAATGGAAAAGATATAGAATGCAAATGGTGTATGATCCATTTGCATTCTATATGAAATGCACGAACTGTAAGATTGACTTTTATAAGCAAAAAAAGTATTATAAAAGGTAACGTGGATAAGTGTGTGCTTTTATAGATAAGAGGTGTAAAATTGAACGATAGACAGAAAACAGTGCTGATTCGATGGCTTCTGCTCGGTGTGGGAATATTGCTTGTGATCATTCTTGCAGCAGAGGGGATCAGTAATTTAGGAAAGCAAAAGATAGATACAGCGGAAGGGCTGGAGTTTATTCAAAAAGCGGAAACTACAGATATAACAATGATTGAAAACAAGATTGCGAGTTTAGAGATGAACACGGGGATCACGGATGATGAGAAGGAAGATTCATCAGATATAAGAAGTATAAAAGAAAAGTTTGACAGTTCAGTGATCATGGGAGATTCGATCGCAATGGGATTTTCAGAGTATGGTGTCCTGAATTCGTCGAGTGTTGTTGCTGAGATCGGTGCTAGCATTCAGAATGAAGATGTGGTGAAGGCGCAGATTAAAAAGGTCAAAGAGATGAATCCACAAATGCTCTTTTTATGCTATGGGATCAATGATATCAAAAATGACAGTATGACGGATAAGAAGTTTGTAAACAACTATAAAAAGATCATTGTTTATATTCAGAAGGAATTGCCGAATACAAAGATTTTTGTAAATTCAATCTTTCCAGTGCAGAATATTGCGATCGAAGAAGAAGAAAATTATAAGGAAATCGATACATATAATAAGAAACTTGGAGAATTATGTGACGATATGCAGATCGCTTTTTTAGATAATACAGAATTAGTAAGCGGTCAGGATTATGAAGAAGATGGAATTCATTTTGTGCCAGGATTTTATGAAGAATGGGCAGAAAAGATTATTGAGGTGGCAGAATTATGATGACATATTCCGAGAGAGAAACATCTGTGTATACAAGAAGGATCTCAGGTGTAAAGATAGGAAGATATATCAGTTTTTTATTGATCCTAGTATTCGTTGTTTGGCTTACGATCTTTAAAAGTGGAAGTACGAAACCATTTGAAGAAGTTGCTTATGAGGTTCAGGAAAGTATTGAAGATGAGGATCTTGTGAAGAAAGATAGTCAAGCATTAAAGAAATATTATGGTCTGAACAGTGCAGAGTATGAAGGCGTATTATTTTATACATCGGATTTCACGATGTCGGCGAAAGAAGTACTTTTGATAGAAGTGAAACATGATGTACAAGTTGAAGAAGTAAAAAGTGCGATTGAAAACAGAATAGAAACTAGAAAAGAAAGTTTTGAAGGATATGCACCGGAGCAAGTACAGTTGCTGGAAGAGGCAGCATATGTTGTGCGAGGCAAGTATATTTTTGTGGCAGTGACACCGGATGCAGAAACTTATAGACAAGTATTCGAAAAAAGTTTATAGAGGGGAAGAGACATGCCATTTAACAGCATAACATTTTTATTTATATTTTTGCCATTTGCATTATTGGTATATTATCTAGTTCCTGAAAAATATAAAAATATTGTACTTTTGATCAGCAGTTTGCTTTTTTATGCGTGGGGAGAACCAGTATATGTGATCTTGCTGATCTTATCAATCTTATTTAATTATTTTTGTGGACGCGATATAGAAGAAAAAGCGGAGACACCACAGCTTGCGAAGAGAAGTTTGATCTTTGCAGTTGCGATCAATGTTTTGTTATTGAGTTTTTTCAAATATTATGGATTCTTGATGGAAAATATCAATGCATTGTTTCAGACAGAGATCCCATATAGGGTATTATCCCTTCCAATAGGAATTTCCTTTTATACATTTCAAGCAATTTCCTATCTGGCAGATATTTTTCATGGAAAAACAAGAGCACAAAAAAACATTATTAAATTCGGTGTATATATGGCAATGTTTCCAAAGTTGATCATTGGACCGATCGTACGTTATGAAAAAATAGAAGAGCAGCTTACACAACGTACAATAAGTATACGGAAACTGGGAATTGGAGTTATGTATTTTGTCTGTGGATTAGGAAAAAAGGTGATCCTTGCAGACAATATCGGAAAAGTATATGATCAGGTCGCAGCAATGGAGATCGGTACATTTTCTGCTTTGACAGCATGGGTTGGATGTATCGCATTTGCATTCCAGATTTATTTTGATTTTAGTGGTTATTCGGATATGGCGATAGGTTTAGGAAAGATGGTAGGATTCGATCTGGATCGCAATTTCCATTATCCATATATTTCAAAGAGTATTTCAGAATTCTGGAAACGTTGGCACATTTCATTGAGCAGCTGGTTCAAAGAATATGTGTATATTCCATTAGGTGGAAGTTATTGTGAACCATTGCGTCATATACGAAATCTTTTTATCGTATGGCTGTTGACGGGTTGTTGGCATGGTGCTCAATGGAACTTTATCTTTTGGGGATTGTATTACGGAGTGGTACAGATTTTAGAAAAATATGTGTTTGGAGAATGGCTGTCTGATACAAAAGAAACAGTGCAGCATATCGTGACACTTGGGCTGATTATGATCGGTTGGGTATTTTTCTTTAGTCCGAATATAGGATACGCATTTCGTTATATTAGTGCGATGTTCTTATTTGGTGCGACTGCACTTGCAGATGCACAGGCATTGTTTTTGATCGGAACAAATTGGCTGCTTTTGGCAATATGTGGGGTAGCATCGACTTCCATGGGACTGAATCTTATGAATATCATCATCAATACATATAAAAATAAAACAATGCGGACAGTTGCAGCTTGTGTTGTATATATTGGGATTTTTGTGATTAGTATAGCTTTTTTGGTGACAACAGATGCAAAACCATTTTTATATTTTAAATTTTAGGGGATAGAATGCAGGAGAAAAAAAGACAAAGTAAAAAAATAAAAAAAGAGAATATTCTGGGAATGTCGTTTGTAATCTGTATTTTCTTGTTTATGCTCCTGAATGTGATCGTGCAGGACAAGGAGATGTCAGAACAGCAGAATAAAATGCTTGCACAGAGACCGAGATTGAGTCTAGAAGGAGTTGTTTCTGGGACTTATATGGAGAGATACGAGCATTATCTCAAAGATCAGTTTGCGGGAAGTGAAGTGTTAAAGAAGCTTCAGGTAAGTTTAAAACGTATTGGCGGAAGTAAACTTGAGAATGGAATTTATATTGGAAAAGAGAATCAATTAATGGAAGAGATCCTCATTCCTGATCAAGAAACGATGGCTGAAAATATAGAGGCGATCCAACAATTTGCAAATGCGAATAAGGATCTGAATCTGTATATGATCTTGGTTCCAAATGCGGCTAATATTTTGAGTGATAAATTACCGCAGCTTGCGACAGTCGAAGATCAGAACGTATTATTTTCACAGGTCGAAAAACAGCTGGATAGTTCAGTCCGCTGGATTGATGCGGTCTCTGTATTGGAACAACATGATGAGGAATATATCTATTATCGAACAGATCGCAATTGGACAAGTTTAGGTGCATTTTATGTTTTTGCATCATGTTGTGAAACATTAGGGATTGATGCGTCAGCACAAAGTACATTTGTAGCATATCCAGTATCAACAACGTTTGAAGGGATCCTTTCGGCAAAGAGTGGAGTAGAAGTAAAAGAAAAAGATAATATTTATATTTATGTACAGAAAGAAAATGCCGGAGAAGTAGTGATAAATTATGTAGATGAGCAGAGAAAAACAACTTCGTTATACGATTCATCAAAGCTTGATACAAGAAATCAATACGAACTCTTTTTAGGCGGCGATACTTCCTTGATCGATATTAAAACAGTATCTACAAGCGAAAGAAGACTTCTGCTTGTGAAAGATTCATTTGCGAATAGTTTTGTTCCATTTTTGGAACCTTATTTTAGAGAAATCGTGATGGTAGATCCAAGATATTACAGTGGTACGATCGATGAGATCATGGATGCATATCGTATTACAGATGTAATGTTTTTGTATGGTGGAAATTCATTTTTCCAGGATAATAATATCAGTGGAGTGTTTAACAGTGAGCAATAAGATCAAACAGGAATTTCAGGAAAAACAAGAACCTGTTCGTTTGAATAAATTTTTAAGTGAAGCAGGTGTGTGTTCTCGAAGAGAAGCAGACAAGCTGATCGAAAGTGGACAGGTTACGATTGATGGAAAACGTGCCGAGATGGGAATGAGAGTCCAGCCTGGGCAAATAGTAAAAGTAGGAAAAAAGATCGTTAGCAAACAAGAAGAGATGGTCGTTCTTGCAGTGAATAAACCAGTAGGGATCGTTTGTACGGAAGAAAAGCGTGAGAAGAATAATATCATTAAATTTTTAAATTATCCGACGCGTGTGACTTATATTGGACGTCTCGATAAAGATTCCAGAGGTCTTCTTTTGATGACGAATAATGGAGATATTATTAATAAAATGATGCGTGCAGGAAATCTGCATGAAAAAGAATATAAAGTTACAGTAGATAAAGAAATCACACCTGCATTTTTGAAGAAAATGTCAGAAGGGGTGGAAATCTTAAATACAGTAACAAGACCTTGCAAGGTTGAAAAGATTGGAAAATATACATTTTCTATCATTTTAACACAGGGATTGAACAGGCAGATCCGAAGAATGTGTGAGGCATTGGGATATCAGGTGAGAGATCTGCAAAGACTTCGGATCATGAATATCAAGCTTGGCAGTCTAAAAGAAGGACAATATCGCAAATTGACAGATGATGAGTTGAATCAACTGTACGATCAGATCAAGGATTCATCAAATACTCCGGTTTGGCCGGTATAAAGTTTTTTGGGGGAAGCATGAAAGAAAAGAAACAGAGAATGTTGGAACTGGTGGAACTCTTGAATCGTGCACGACTTGTGTATGAACAGGGCGAATCAGAGATCATGAGCAACTATGAATATGACAAATTATATGATGAACTGTTAGAACTGGAAAAGGAGTTAGGAACAACACTTGCTTCCAGTCCAACGATCAATGTCGGTTATGAAGTATTGAGTGAACTTCCGAAAGAACGACATGAAAAACCAATGTTGTCTTTAGACAAAACAAAAGAAGTATCACGTTTAAAAGAATTTATCGGAAATCAGAAGGCAGTTATTTCTTGGAAAATGGATGGGCTTACGATCGTTCTTACTTACAAAAATGGAACATTGGAAAAGGCTGTTACACGAGGAAATGGAGAAGTAGGGGAAGTTATCACAAATAATGCGAAGGTATTTGAAAATGTTCCGCTCCATATTCCGTATAAAGGCGAACTTATATTGCGTGGAGAAGCAGTGATCGGATACAAGGATTTCGAAAAGATCAATGCAGAGATTGAAGATGTAGATGCGAAGTATAAGAACCCAAGAAATCTTTGTAGTGGTTCTGTAAGACAGTTAAATAATGAGATCACAGCAAAAAGACACGTAAATTTTTATGCGTTCAGTCTTGTGAAAGCAGAAGATGTAGATTTTCAAAATTCCAGATATAAACAGCTTGATTGGTTAAAAGAACAAGGATTTGAAGTAGTAGAACATCATATGACAGATGCAGGACAGATTGAAGAGAGTGTTGAATGGTTTTCTAAGAATATCGTAGAAAATGATTTCCCATCGGATGGTCTTGTGCTGGTTTATGATGATATTGCATATGGACAGTCACTTGGAAGCACAGCAAAATTTCCAAGAGATTCATTTGCATTTAAATGGGCAGATGAGATCCGTGAAACAACTTTGACAGAAATCGAATGGAGTCCATCAAGAACAGGACTGATCAATCCGGTTGCGATCTTTGAACCGGTAGAGTTGGAAGGAACAACGGTAAGTCGTGCAAGTGTTCATAACGTAAGTATTATGGAAGAATTACAGCTTGGGATCGGCGATACTGTGCAAGTATATAAAGCAAATATGATCATTCCACAGATTGCAGAGAATCTGACAAGAAGTGGAAGTTGTAAACCTCCTGTCTGTTGCCCGGTCTGTGGTGGTGCGACACGTATTTCCATGGAAAATGATACAAAGACATTATATTGTACAAATCCAGAATGTCAGGCGAAACGTGTGAAATCATTTGCACTTTTCGTAAGTCGTGATGGTATGAATATCGAAGGACTTTCAGAAGCAACTTTGGAAAAATTTATCTTACAGGGATTTATTAAAGATTACACGGATATTTTCCATTTGGACCGATATGAGGAAGAAATCAAAGAGTTAGAAGGATTTGGTGAAAAATCTTATCAAAAGCTTCAGAATAGTGTAGAAGTTGCAAGAACAACGACACTTCCAAGAATGCTTTATAGTCTAGGGATCGCAGGGATCGGTCTGGCAAATGCGAAGGTAATCTGTAAGGCATTGAAAAATGATCCACAGAAGGTGATGCATGTCACAGAAGAAGAACTGAATGAAATCTCAGGAATCGGAGAAGTGCTTGCGAAAGCATATGTAGATTATTTTGCACAGGAGAAGCATTGTAGTGAATTTATGAAGCTTCTCGAAGAAGTTGAGATTCCAGAGGAAGAAGAGAATACATCCGAACAGATTTTTGAAGGGATCAATTTTGTGATCACTGGAAGCGTACATCATTTTGCAAACCGTAAAGAAGTGAAAGAACTTATTGAAAGCAAAGGTGGAAAGGTGACAGGTTCTGTTACATCTAAGACAAATTATTTGATCAATAATGATACAGAATCATCTTCTTCCAAAAATAAAAAGGCAAAAGAACTCGGAATTCCAATCTTGTCGGAAGAAGCATTTTTAGAATTATTAGGAGAAAATGAAACATTTGTTTAGAAAAACTTCATTTGTATAATAGATACACTTCCGTTATAATAGTATTTTGTATAGAAGATATAATTGATCTGCGGCATATATAGAAGAAAATTATAGGAATGCAGATTAAGATGGAGGATAAAAGATGTCAGATAATGATTTTACAATTATAGATACAGATGGAAAAGAAGTAGAGACTGCTTCAGATCCTAATAAGAAAAATGACGACGAATATGAAAAAGTCTGTTTTGTCTGCCATCGTCCGGAGAGTGTTGCCGGTAAGATGGTAGAATTACCAAATAATATGACAGTATGTCAGGATTGTCTGCAGAAGAGTGTAGATATGATGAACAGTGGTTCTTTCGATATCACTTCCATGTTGAATAATCTGCCGAACATGCCGGGAATCCAATTTTTGAACATCGATGATCTCGGAAGTATGATGCCAAAGCAGCAGAAGATTAAGAAACGTAAGACAGAAGAAGAAAAAAGAGCACAGAGAATGGATCTTAAGGATATTCCAGCACCACATAAGATCAAAGCGAAGCTGGATGAATATGTTGTTGGTCAGGAATATGCAAAAAAGGCAATTTCTGTTGCTGTTTACAATCATTACAAACGTGTTGCAACAGATACAATGGATGATATTGAGATTGAAAAGTCCAATATGCTCATGATTGGACCTACAGGAAGTGGGAAGACATATCTTGTAAAAACACTTGCAAAATTGTTGGATGTTCCACTTGCGATCACAGATGCAACATCACTCACAGAAGCCGGATATATCGGTGATGATATTGAGAGTGTTGTTTCAAAACTTTTGGCTGCTGCAGATAATGATGTGGATCGTGCAGAACAGGGAATCATTTTCATTGATGAGATCGATAAGATCGCAAAGAAAAAAACAACAAGCCAGAGAGACGTCAGTGGAGAATCTGTACAGCAAGGAATGCTGAAACTTTTGGAAGGTGCAGAGGTGGAAGTTCCAGTTGGTGCGAACAGCAAGAATGCGATGGTTCCAATGACAACGGTGAATACAAAGAATATTTTGTTTATCTGTGGTGGAGCATTCCCGGATCTGGAAGAGATCATCAAAGAGCGATTGATGAAGAAATCAACAATGGGATTTAATGCAGAGTTGAGAGACAAGTATGATGAAGACAAAGATATTCTTAGTAAAGTAACAGTAGAAGATCTTCGTAAGTTTGGTATGATTCCAGAATTTTTAGGTCGTCTTCCAGTAATCTATAGTCTGAAACCATTGGATAAAGAGATGTATATTAAGATCTTAAAAGAACCAAAGAATGCGATCCTCAAGCAGTATCAGAAGCTTCTTGCATTAGATGAAGTGAATCTGCAGTTTGACGAGGGTGCTTTGGAAGCAATCGCAGAGAAGGCGATGGAGAAAGACACTGGAGCAAGAGCTCTTCGTGCGATCATTGAAGAATTTATGCTTGATATTATGTATGAGATTCCAAAGGATGATAGCATTGGAGAAGTCACGATAACAAGAGAATACATAGAAGGTACAGGAGGTCCACTCATTCAATTGAGAGGAAATCATACACCGCTGCTTTCATAGTATGAATGATGAAACAGCTGTACATTGAACGTTTGATTCATTGTACAGCTGTTTTTGGCTTGTATGTATTTTGGAAGATTTCTAGCGGTGGGGACAGTAAAGGTTATACAATTGGAAACGGTAATTGATAAGTGTCAAATGTGTTAAAATCGCCGGATCTCTTCGAAGGTATGATAGAGATTTAATTGTCCAAACCCCCATTCACGATTAGGAAATGTCATACTATTTGGACGGATGGCGCCAAGACTAAAGAACCCTTTGATCTGATAGGAATCAATGATAGGAGTTCCGGTCTGGTATATTAGCCATTCTAACATAAGGGCAGCAGCGCCAGCAGTAATAGCGGTGGAGACACTGGAACCAGAACGTGTGACATAGCGATTACCGGGAGCGGTTCCACGGACATTGATCCCCGGAGCTGTGATCGTAGGGAGAGATTGGGTGTTGAGCGTATATCCCCTTCCAGAACTAAGAGCTATAGCATTGGTGTTGCTGTCATAAAAAGAAACGATCAATGGATGAGAAGCGTTTCCCGGATTTGTGATCGTATAGTAAGGATCGGAATTAAGAAAAAATACTTCTCCGCTTAAAAATTCGGTCAGCGGAAGCCAGACATTGTATTGTCCATCAAGAATCTGAGAAGGTTCAACAAGAAGTTTCCAGATTCCAGAAGATGGACCAGAGAAACGAAAGAAAATAAGCTCAAAGTTCGTTTGTTTAACGAAGAGACGATATTCAATCGATACACGAGTACCTTCAAAGATAAATTGAAAATCCGTACCGCCGGTGGAACGAATCGGAATCCGTCCTGTACTTTCTCCGGATGGGGAAGAGAGTGAGATCGAAAATATATTGGGAATAAAAGTCCACAATTCCATTGTAAAGCCAGAAACATTTTCACCAACACGGATCTCGATGGACTGGGTGTCAGAAGTACTAGAGAGCTGTCCGTAGAAATGATGCCGCTTATCGGCTTCGTTGCCAACGCCGATAACAGGGATGATATTTGGTGTTTCAGCATATTGATCTAACAGATTGGTAAGAGGAAGTGCATTGGTGATTCCACCGGCACTTGTACCTAATGCAATACATAAGACCAATGGAAGAGAAAGGCGGTCTGCAAGATCTGTGAGATAACGAAGACCAAGAAGAATATCTGTTTCCTGATAGCATGTTATGCTGTCAGGAATAAAGTAATACTCTCTCAAATATCGTTTTGGAGGTTTTAATTTTACCATAGCGATCGTAGCTTCTGGTGCTGCACCAATAAAATTATCTTCGGATATCGGACTTCCGGCTGCGAGCCCGGCAACATAAGTGCCGTGTCCATCGGTATCACGAGAAGGAACAATAGAAAAGGGATCGTCTGAGCGTAGTGCAGAATTGATCAGCTCTTCTGTGTATTCGGAACCGTAGAAAAATAATTCGGGTGGATTACCAGATTGGATCGTCTGATCCCAGATTCCTGCGATCCGTGTCAATTTCCCAGGGCGCTGAAATGCTGGATTTGTATAGTCGATCCCGCTGTCAAGAAATCCGATCAGTATGTTATCTCCCTTTAGCTGCAAGGTGGGATAATTTTGAATGGATAAAATCCCCGCATCTTCTAAGGCATCTGCACTAAGCGGTGCGAAACATTTCGGGATCGAATTATAAATATATTTTTCTAAAGTAAGTGAGCCAACTTGTGCCGCAGACAAATAAACACATTGATATCGAAAGTCTGCATTCTGTAGACAAAGATTCTCGGGATCGATCCCAGAAAGGAAAGAAGTTCGAAGATCGTCTACGATAAAATCTCTATAATCTTCTGATAAAATGCGTTCTCTGCAAGTTTCTGGATTTTGCATAGTTTCATATCCATTTTTTTAAAAGTATATTCATAAATTGAAAATGAGATACAAAAAATCTTAAATATTAAATAAAAATGAAATCAGTTGAAGTTCTAAAAGAATCGGTTATAATAAGGGTAAATTATCAATATTCTGATTACAAATGAAGGGAGATATGCGGTATGAGAACATTTTGGGATGATTTCAGCAAAAAAATAGGTGAAACTGCAGATACTGTATCTACAAAAGCAAGTGAGGTCGTAGAACTTCAAAAGATCAAAGGCCAGATCCGTACAATGGAAAGAAATAATGACAACGACTATATTGAACTTGGAAAGATGATCTATGATAAGTTCAAAAACGGTGAAGAGATCGAAGAAGCTGCAAAAGGATTCTGCGAAGCGATCCAGAACAGAGAAGAAAGTATTACAGAATATCTTGCAAAAGCAGATGCATTAAAGGGCGATGCTCCGTGTGAGATTTGTGGTAAGAGCGTTACAAAAGGAATGGCATATTGTCCATACTGTGGTGCGAAGATCGAAACAGTTGGAGACAAAGTGAAAGCTGCAGCAGAGACTGTCAAAGAGAAAGCAGCAGACGTGACAGAAGTTGTAGAAGAAAAAGCAGAAGACGTAGTAGAAACTGTAAAAGAAAAGATCGAAGATATTCTTGATTAGTATCAAAAATAAAGAAGATCTGCATGGAGAGAGATCAAGATGCAGATCTTGGGAAAAATGACAGAATAGAGGAATGTTATGGGAATCTTGGTATTGATCTGTATCACTATCATCCTGGCTTTGCTGGACATGCTTATGAAATATGCAGTAGAGAGCAGCTTGGATCCAAAAGAAGAAAGATATGCTTTTAAGAAAAGATTGATCTTGAGAAGAGTATATAATAGAGGCTTCTGTATGAATCGAATGGATGATAAACCAGAAGTTGTGAAATATACATCAGCATATGCGGCAGTACTGGTGACGATCTGTCAGATGCTCACATTGCTCCAGAAGAAGGAGTGTCTGTTGAAAAAGATTGGATTATCTTTTATGTCAGCTGGTGCATGGAGCAATACATTTGACCGATGGTTAAAAGGGCATGTTGTCGATTATATTGGAATTCCATCAGAGAACAAAGATGTGGAGAAGGTTACATTTAATCTGGCGGATGTATTTATTGCAGTCGGTGGAATCTTTGTGACCGTTTCTACAGTCATTCAAGTGATAAAAGAGGTGTTTGGTAAGAAGTCATGATACAAGATATAAAACCACATCAATTTTATAATCAGTATAAGAAGCTGTCTCCGACAAGAGACAGCTATCTGTTATATTATAAGGATAATTGTTGCCTTTTGAAAGAGAATGATGGCGAGATTGACTTTCCAAGATTTTCAGAACT
The DNA here is from genome assembly GCA_964484055.1 of uncultured Clostridium sp. Lineage (GTDB taxonomy): Bacteria > Bacillota > Clostridia > Lachnospirales > Lachnospiraceae > Schaedlerella. The sequence goes on along the minus strand of CAZAEC010000003.1, from coordinate 133,086 downwards.
AGAAACACATATTGAAAATCTTTACGAGGATTGTACATATCTGTTTTCAATCGATAAAGAACATTATTATCTTTTGAAAGAATGCGATACGGAATGGCTTCCAGAATATAAACTGATCCCTAAGAATGAATTTCGATATTTATTACCAAAGTATCGTTCCTTCGCAGGAGTCACAGGAATGCAGCTTGCTAATTGGTATCAGAATCGAACCTTTTGTGGTCGTTGTGGTTCTTTGATGCGGCATGATACAGAAGAACGGATGATGCGCTGCGATCATTGTGGAATGATGGAATTTCCAAAGATTTGTCCGGCGGTCATCATCGGTGTGATGGATGGGGATCGGATCTTGTTATCAAAGTATGCAGGAAGAAGTTACAAACATTATGCGTTACTGGCTGGATTTACAGAGATTGGTGAAACGTTAGAAGAGACTGTACAGCGGGAAGTGATGGAAGAAGTAGGTCTTAAGGTGAAGAATATCCGTTATTATAAAAGTCAGCCATGGGCATTTACAGATACGTTGTTGATGGGATTTTTCTGTGAATTGGATGGAAATGCCAAGGTAGAATTAGACAAACAAGAATTGGCAATGGCAGAATGGTTTACAAGAGAGGATGTTCCTGTTCCAATATCGATGGAAAGCCTGACGAATGAGATGATTATGAAATTTAAAAATGGAGAAGTATAGAAAAAGGGATTCAGAAAAATGTTTTCTGAGTCCCTTTTTTATTGCGCTATGTTCTGAAAATCTGTCAGTCAGTATGTCTTTCTGATGTGAAGCGCTAGGAGGCTTCACGTGCAGTGATCAGATTGTTTCCAATCATTCCTGCTATGATAATAAAGATTCCAATAAATCCCATAGTGCTTGGAAGTGGATCGCCAAGGAAAAGTACTCCGCCGATTAATGTAAAGATCACTTCTACAGCAAGTGTAGATTCTACAACTGCCAATTGTTTTGGGTCATGTTTTACAAGATTTGTTGCTTCAAAGAAGAGCAGTGTTGCAAGTACTGCTGAGAAAACTGTAACGAGCAAGGATTGTCCAACTTGTCCACTGGAAGGAAGTCCATTTGTGAATACAGCATATCCTGAAAGGATGATCCAGAAAGGCATACTAAAAAGAGTCATGCCATAAACACGTTGGATCGTAGTGATTCCAGGAGGACATTTCATCATTGTCTTTCTATTTCCAAGTGGGTAACAGATCGCAGCAAATAGAATCAGTCCAAAAGCTGCAAGAGCTTCTGTCATGCTCATATTTCCTGTGCGGATATGCTCTGTTTGCATTAAAAAAATTCCGAAAAGAATGACCATTAAAAATAAAATGTTTTTAACCGGAATTTTTTTGCCGAACAATGGAGCCATGAAAGATCCAGTTACGATCGTAATCTGCCATGTGGCTGCAACAAACCAAGATTCACCGAAGATAGAAGCAGCTGTCAGTGGTGCATAGAACAGGCCAAAACCAACAGTACTCCAAAGAAGCCAGTATTTCCAGTTTTCCTTCATTTCAGAATGAATGGCTGCAAGTCCATTCTGCTGACGGACTAAAAGCCAAAGGATTGGAAGTGAGAAAAAATAACGAAGACTCGCACTCCAAATCCAGTGTCCGCCGATCAAATGCATGCTTCGATTCAGAACGAATGTAAAAGCAAAAAATGCAGAGGACAATATTCCATAAGAAAATGCTTTTTTCATATTGCGTATCCTTTCTATGAGTATGTAAAAAATTTCAAGTTAAGAAAATATTACTATAATTTTAAATATTCCGCAAGAAAATACAGAAAATCTTAAGATATGACTACCAAAATACTTGAAAATTCGATATAATAATAAAATATGTTTAAAGAAAGGATAATTTATATGGATTGTTTATTGAGTGCATGTATAGGATATGGACTTGGATGTTTAAGTCCTTCTTATTTATTTTCTAGATTAAATGATAAAGATTTAAGAAAGCATGGTTCAGGTAACCTGGGAGCGACGAACGCATTTCTACATTTAGGAAAAAAAGCAGGTGTGTTGATCATGGTCTTTGATATACTAAAGGCAGTAATCGCGGTAAAGTTATGTCAGATTTTATTTCCTAGATATGTGTTATCTGGTATTGTCGGTGGATTTATGGCAGTTGTTGGTCATGTATTTCCATTTTATCTTGAGTTTAAAGGTGGAAAAGGTCTTGCTTGTTTTGGTGGATTTGTGCTTGTCATGGACTGGAGATGGTTTTTTGTGTTGTTGTTATTGGGGATTATTTTGGCATTGATCTTTAATTATGGATGTGTGATCCCATTTTCAGCAGCGATCATTTATCCGTTTGCACATTTTCATAAAACACATTCAATTCAAGAATTTTATGTGTTAGTATTGTGCAGCTTGGTTGTTTTATATAAACATATTGATAATCTAAAAAAGATTCGCAATGGAGAAGAGTTGAAAGTTCGTACATTTTTGAAGACGAAATTATTTAAGAGTATGAATCAATAAAGAGAATAAAAATAACTCCCGGTAAAGAGAAATTCTTTGCCGGGAGTTTGTATTTACAAACAAAAGTTTCTATTTATCTGTATCTTATCTACATTCCAGAACGTCAGCGTAGAAGGCGTTCATTGCTTCTTCTGTAGGGAATGTTGCAAGATACATCTGGTTACCCATAGCACCTGAAAGTGCTTCTGGGATACGTTCTACCATTTTCATGCAGTGTCCATATTTATTCATAACTTCATCGTGGCTTAAAACGAAGTTTTTGCCGTCACGACGTCCGATAAAAGCACAGAATGCGTGTTCGTCGGATGTTTTTAATGTACTGTCAAATGCAATCATATCAGCCCAGATCTTATATACATTTGTGCTGTGAGCGAAGTTGATCATATCAGGTGTAAAGCCTCCGCATGGACGCATATTTACTTCGAGAGCAATGATATCGCCTTTCTTTCCGAGGTGATCATGATCACGTGTCAGACGGAAGAATTCGAAATGTACAAAACGGCTCTTAACACCGAAGCTCTTTACTGTTGCACGGCCTGCGCGGCGAGTTTCTTCTGGAAGATCTTTTACAATATAGTAAATAGAGTTATCGTTATTATTTACAGTATCCATGATAGAGTTTGGTGTTACGTTACCTGTTTCAAATAATGGATTTCCGTTGGAATCGATGATCGCATCGTAAGAGTTTACTTCTGCAAATACATATTCTTCCATGATATATGTGACTGGCCATTTTTCCATAAAGAAGTTCTCAAGATCTTCATCGTTAGAAAGTCTGAAAGTATGAGAAGCTCCAACACCGTTATCTGGTTTTACACATACTGGGTAGCCAACTTCTTTGATAAATTCTTTACATCCTTCGATCGTATCAACAATGTGATGACGAGCAACAGGGATTCCGGCTTTGATGTAGAATTCTTTCATTTTTGATTTATATTTGATTCTTGGAATATCAGCAACCTGGAAACCGCTTGTAATATTAAAATCTGTACGGAGATGTGCGTCTCTTTCCAGCCAATATTCGTTGTTGGATTCTAACCAGTCGATACGGCCATATTTAAATGTGAAAAATGCAACCGCACGATATACTTCGTCATAATTTTCAAGACTGTTTACTTTATAATATTCGTTCAGGCTGTCTTTCAAGTCCTGTGTAAGTTCGTCGTATGGCTGTTCGCCGATGCCGAGTACATTCAGACCATTGTTTTTCAGTTCACGACAGAACATCCAGTAGTTTGTTGGAAAGTTTGGTGAAATAAAAATAAAGTTTTTCATGTTCGTTCTCCTTTAGATAAATTAATATTATTTTGATATATGATTGTATGAATCATTAAAAAATATCTTGTGTAAAATTAGTTCTCACCGAGTAAATAAGGTACATAATAAGGAACCTGTCTGTGCCACCAGCACCAGTCATGATTTACATCATATCCCCAGAGATCAACCCAGATATTAATTCCTTTTTCATCGAAGATCTCTTTGAGACGGCGAGTTGTATCTGGAATCTCCCATGCACCCTGTCCAACACAGATCACGCTTCTTCCTGCGTTATATTTATCAATATAAAAATGATCATTAGGCATGTTTGCCATATAATCTACAGGTGAGTTTTCATATACTACTTCATCCATGTAATCGCCGAATCCGTAAGATGCTGTGTAGATTCCGCTCAGAGCTAATGTTCCACAGAAAAGATCAGGTCTTCTAAGATACAGGTTCGCAGCATGTGTAGCACCAAGGCTGCATCCAAATGTGATGATTCCGTGGTATCCATTCCAACCCCAGTTATTGCGGTTTGTGATATCCTGAATGAAAGGAACCATTTCATCTGTGATATAACGGAACCAGTCTTCATGACGACGGATACGCCAAAAGGCATCTCCGTTTGTATCAGACCATGTTTCTTTATCGATCGTATCAATAGAAAAGATCGTTACTTTTCCAGATTCGATCCATGGTGCCCATGTATCAGTCATATTAAAGTTTTCAAAATCAAAAAAGCGTCCGTCCTGACATGGGATAAAAAGAACAGGTCTTCCGGCATGTCCGTAAACTTTGCATTCCATATCTCTGCCAAGTGCATGGCTGTAAAATTTAAAATATTCTGTTTTCATTGGTGATCATTCCTTTATTTAAATATTTATTGTTCGTACATTAGTGTTCCAATCATAATAGAAAGCTGCTTTTCCCAACTTGCTTCACAATGCGTACCATGAGGTACGATACGGCTTGTGAGGAAGATGCCCTTTTCTAAAAGTGAATGTACAGTATTGTAAAATAATATCTGCATTCCTTTGTGATTCGCAAATTCTTCAGAACCATAATCCATATAAATGGTGGTATCTTCATTGAGCGTGGAAGTCTCGATCAGATTCTGGATCTCATTTTTATTCGCCCAAATGGATGGAGAAAGGACTGCAGCGCGAGAAAATACATCGTTATGTGCAAGCACAGCATATAGGCTCATAAGTCCGCCCATAGAGCTGCCGCCGATAAATGTAGAGTCTCGTTCTGGGAGTGTACGGTATCGTTTGTCGATCAGTGGCTTCAGCCAGCGGATGATCCACTCCATTGTAAGTTTTCCTTTTCCAGTGATCTTGCCGAAGTTAGAATCCTGAAAACTATATGGTGCATATTCTTTTAAACGTCCATGATCAGGATCATGATTACATTCAATCCCGACAATGATCAGTTCAGTTTTGGTGCGATCCATATAGTCTTTTAATCCCCAGCTTTTTCCATAAGTGGCTTCCTTATCATCAAAAAGATTATGTCCGTCAAACATATACAAAACAGGGTATCGCTTGTTCGGATTCTTTTGATAGGAATTCGGAAGATAGATATAGACTTTTCTTTTTCTTCGACCGGTCAGTCTTGGAATCATGACCTTGCAAGTTCTTAACATAGCTGCCTCCTAAGAAAAAATCTAATAGAATATTGAAAAGTATTCTATCAGAAAATTATAGCAATTGAAAAATGAAAATGCAATGATTTGAGTTAATGTATAAGATTTTTTACTTGCACATTTTATCCTGCAAATGTATAATACGTTATGAAATAAAATAGCTGGGGAGCTTGTATGACAGGCTGAGAGGGAAGTAAGACTTCCGACCCGTAAACCTGATTTGGATAATGCCAACGTAGGGATGAAGAATCTTATGGATCATGTAAGGGAATTACCAACAGGTAATTCCCTTTTTTGATATGTCCGAAGCAGATGTTTATAGAACGTTTGCTATTCGGAAGGATATCGGAATGCATAATGAAGGAGAAAATTATGAAAACATTAGAATTTAAAGGTGTTTCTTACCAATATCCAGGAGATGAGGCTCCGATTGTGGATGGATTGTCATTTTCTGTTGAAAAAGGTTCATTTCATTGCATCATAGGAGCAAGTGGATGTGGAAAGAGTACGATTTTTCGAATGACAAATGGATTGCTTGAGCCAGAAAATGGTGAAATCTTTGTAGAAGAAAAACCATTGAAGGGACAGAAACATTATTGTGGGTATATGCCACAAAAAGATTTGTTGTTTCCATGGAGAACAATTGGTGAAAACCTTGCACTTCCATTGGAAATACAAAAAAGATATTCAAAAAAAGAACAGAAAAAAATGATCGATGATGCTTTGGCAGAAGTAGGACTATTTGGATGCAGTGAGAAGCGGCCAGAAGAACTTTCGGGTGGAATGCGTCAGAGGGCGGCATTTGCTAGAACGATGTTGACAGGATCAGATCTTTTGCTTCTGGATGAACCATTTTCGGCATTAGATTTTTTGACAAGGATCTCAATGCAGGAATGGCTCTTGGAACAGTGGAAAAAGCATCAAAAAACAATTTTATTTATCACGCATGATGTAGAGGAAGCATTGTTTTTGTCCTCAAGTGTATTGGTCGTAGAAGAGACACCGATCAAGAGATTGAAAGAAATTCAAGTGCCTTTGGGATATCCGCGTACGCGAAAAGATTTGGCAAGACCTGAGATTATAGCACTTCGTGAGCAACTCGTAGAGATGCTTAGAAAGCAGGTGAAGGAATGAGAAAGAAAGTAAAAAATAATATGACTTCTTCGATTTTTGTATTGATTCTTTTTGTGCTGTGGCAGTTGGGAGCGATGAAGGTAGATGCGGCATACATTTTGCCGACTCCGATCCAGATTTTACAAAAGCTTTGGGAACTTAGAGAAACGTTATTGACAGTGCATCTTCCGGCAACGATGCAGGTTACGTTTATGGGGCTTGCGATTTCTTTGGTATTAGGACTAGGGCTTGCGATATTGATGGATGTAAGTGCTTTTTGGCAAAAAACATTGTACCCACTTGTGATCGCATCGCAGACAATTCCAACAACTGCGATCGCACCGCTGTTTGTGTTGTGGTTTGGATATGGGATTTGGAGTAAAGTACTTGTAACGGTGCTGATGACATTTTTCCCGATTACAATTACTGTATATGACGGATTTCGAAGCGCAAATCAAGAAATGACAGAATTATTGATGACATATGGAGCTGATAAGAAAGATATTTTTCTGAAAATAAAAATTCCTTGTGCATTGCCGTATTTCTTTTCGGCGATTAAAATGGCAATTCCGATGAGCATTATTGGTGCAGCAATTGGTGAATGGCTGGGAGCACAGAGTGGATTGGGATATTTTTCAAGACGTATGATGACACAGTTGGACGGTGCCGGTGTATTTGCACCAATCTTATTGTTATCTATTGTAGCAATGTTGCTTGTTGGAATCGCATCTTTATTGGAGAAAAAATTGGTGCGTTGGCGTGGAGAGTCATAAAAGGAGAAAATATAATGGTAAAAAAATTAGTTTCAACGATGTTGGTAGCAGCGATGCTTCTTACTGGTTGTTCAACTGGTGGAGCAGTAGAAAATGTGAACACAGATGGATTGAGAGAACTTGATGTGGTGCTGGATTGGTATCCGAATGCACTTCATTCTTTCTTATATGTAGCAATGGAAAAAGGATATTATGAAGAAGAAGGATTAAAGATCAATATCTGTTTCCCTTCGAATTCAAATGATGCAATCTCTCTGGTAGCAGTAGGTCAAGCTGATATTGGTCTGTATTATCAGCAAGATATCATTCAAGCAAGAGCCGACCAGAATATACCTGTAAAATCAATCGGTGCAGTTGTACAGAATCCTTTGAATATTGTACTTTCTTTGAAAGAAAAGGGAATCAATGAGCCAAAAGATCTGGTCGGAAAAACAATTGGATATGCAGGAACAGAACTTTCAGAAGCGATCATAGAAAGTATCATGGAACATGAAGGAGAAGATTTCAATAAAGTTACAATGGTAGATGTAGGATTTGATCTTATGAGTTCTATGACTACTGGAAATGTTGATGCAACGATTGGATGTTTTCTGAATCATGAAGTACCTCAGCTAGAGGAAGAGGGATTTGAAGTCAATTATATGAATTTAGATGATTATGGAGTTCCGACATATTATGAAGGCGTATTTCTCGCGAATGACGATATGATCACAAATGACAGTGAAACATTAGAAGCATTTCTTAGAGCATCGGCAAAAGGGTTTGAAGATATGAAAAATGCACCAGATGAGGCATTGGAGGTCTTGCTTGCAAATCAAAATGAAGAAAACTTTCCACTGTCTGAAGAAGTAGAGAAAAAAAGCATGGAAACACTTTTACCAATGATGGAGACAGCAGAGGCAGCATTTCTTACACAGACAGATACATGCTGGCAGGAAAATATTGACTGGATGAGGGAACGCGGACTGATCGATGGAGAAGTAACAGTTGATGATGTAAGAGTAAACTTAGAGTTTTAGAGTTGTTCATTTAAAGCGATTTATAAAAGTTTTAGTAGGAAAAATCAGAGGCATATGCTAAGATGTATTCAAAGCATTATGTTTCTGATTTTTTTGTGGGTTCTACCACATCTGAATACCAAATCTATATTCACTTTAAAGAAATCTCAGTGCTTTCAATTTCAAATTATAATAGCATAGGGGTTAAAGAGCGGTTTTAGATTTGATATATATAAATTAGGTTTTAAATTCATATTTAAAATTTGTATATTCATACCCTCTGTGCAGTATAAAGGAGGAAAATGTATGAAAAACAATTTTATCATGAAACCTAAGGTAGACTTCTGTTTTAAAGAATTGATGGAAGATGAATATGTACGGAAAGGCTTTATTGCAGCCATTTTGTCTGTTCAGCCAGAAGAGATTGTCAAAACGGAATTGTTGCCTACACATTTGAGAAAAGGATACGAAGAGGATAAACTCGGAGTCTTAGATGTAAGGATTTTATTGAATGGTGATATACAGATTGATATGGAAATTCAAGTTTTACCATTTCGTTTGTGGCCAGAACGCTCCTTATTTTATTTATCGAAAATGTATGTGGATCAGATACATAAAGGAGATAAGTATAGTAAATTAAAAAAGTGCATTCATGTAGGTATTTTGGATTTCGAATTGTTTCAGGATGATGAAGAATTCTATTCTAGATTTCACATTTGGGAAGATGACAGGAGAAGAAAATACTCGGATAAATTTGAGATTCACATTTTTGAACTTCCTAAATTAAAAAAAGATAAATATCCAGAGACGGAGCTGCTGAGATGGATGCATTTTATGAATGCGGAGAAGAAGGAGGAATTTGAGATGCTTGCGAAGGAAAATGAATATATAGAAAGAGCATATGATAGACTCAGCGAATTAAGTGAAGATGAAGTGAAAAGATTAGAGTACGAAGCGAGAGAAAAAGCAATCAGAGATTATGATTGGCAAATGTATACAAGTCATGAAGATGGTTTTAATTCAGGATATAAAAGTGGATATGAGGAAGGAAGTATGTTGGGGAAAATAAATGGCTATTTAGATGGCTGTATGGAATTTGGCATGACTGAAGAGGAGATCGTGAAACGAATCATGAATAAATATTCTGTCGACAAGGAAATGGCAGAGGGATATATAAAGGAATATTACAAACGAAAAGAGGTATAGAACTGAAAAGATAAAGAGGAAAAGCTGAGTTCAAACCCTTCTCACAGTTCAATCACAGAACATTCACAAAATATTGATAGGGTTTTCATATAAATAAAATATTATTGAATATCTTATAATATTACGATGAATGGAGGTATATGGGATCTTGATAGAAGTAAAAGGTCTTGTGAAAAAGTATGGAAACCACACTGCAGTAGATCATTTGGATTTTAAGGTTGAAAGTGGGAAGATTTATGGATTCCTTGGGCCGAATGGTGCCGGGAAATCTACAACGATGAACATTATGACAGGGTATCTTGGTGCTACGGAAGGAGAAGTTTTGATCAATGGGCATGACATTGTGAAAGAACCGGAAGAAGCGAAAAAGTGCATTGGTTATCTGCCGGAATTGCCACCATTGTATATGGATATGACGGTTTTGGAGTATCTTCAGTTTGCAGCAGAATTGAAACGGATTCCGAAGTTGAAGAGGGAACGTGCAATTGAATATGCGATGGAGTCGACAAAAGTACTCGACGTGAAGAATCGTTTGATCAAGAATTTGTCAAAGGGATATAGACAGAGAGTGGGGCTTGCACAGGCAATCTTAGGATTTCCAGAGATCATTATTTTGGATGAACCGACAGTAGGACTTGACCCACAGCAGATCATTGAAATCCGTGAATTGATCCGTCAGCTTGCGAAGAAACATACGGTTATTTTGAGTTCTCATATTTTGGCAGAGGTGAGAGAAGTATGTGATGAAATCCTAATAATTTCTAAGGGAAAATTAGTAGCATGCGATACACCTGAGAATCTTGAGAAATTGATGGCTGGAACAGAGACTGTGGAAATTATTGCGAAAACAGAGGTGCAAAATGTGGAAAACATTTTACAAAATCTTTGGAATGTGGAAAAAGTCACAACAAAGGAATTGGAAGATGGAACAACATTTGCATCGATTCAGGCAAAAGAAGGAAAAGATATCCGAGAAAGTGTCTTTCGTGCATTTGCAAAAACAGAATATCCGTTGCTTCAGCTTAGTACAACAAAAGTAAGTCTTGAAGAGGTATTCATAGAATTGACGCAGAGCGAAAAAGATGATGCGCAAACAGCGCAAACAGAACAGAATATAGAAAATCAGGAGGAAGCGGGAAATGACAGCGATTTATAAGAGAGAGTTGAAATCTTACTTCCATTCAATGATTGGATGTATTTTTATTGCATTTTTACTTGCGTTTACGGGGATTTATTTTACAGCATACAATTTACAGTCTGGGTATCCGTATTTTGCATACACCCTGTCGGGAGTGTTGTTTATATTTATTGTAGGAATTCCGTTGCTTACGATGAAGAGTTTTTCGGAAGAACGAAAGAATAAGACGGATCAGATGCTTTTGACAGCACCGATCAGTCTGACAAAGATCGTGTTTGGAAAATATTTTTCCATGGTGACAGTTCTTGCGATTCCACATATGATCTTCTGTGTATTTCCATTGATCATTAAAATGAATGGAAATGCTTATCTGAAAGTAGATTATCCGGCAATCTTTACATTTTTCTTAATGGGATGTGTATTCCTTGCAATCGGAATGTTTATCTCAGCATTGACAGAGAGTCAGATTATCGCATACATAGGAACATTTGGAATTCTGTTGGTGATCTTTTTGTGGAACGGGATCACAGGTTTTTTGCCAAGCTCAGCAGTGGGAAATATGCTGGGTTTGATCGTGATCTTGAGTTTGATCGTTGTATGTGTATGGAAATTGTGTGGAAATCTGCTTTTATCATTGGGATTGGAAATCCTCGTATTGGCAGGCACGGTGATTACATATTTTGTGGATGATGCTTTGTACGAAAATCTGTTGACAACAGTGTTGGGGAGATTGGCACTTTCCGATGTATTTACAAAGATTTATCAGAACCAGATTTTGGATATGACAGGAATCATGCTGTATCTGTCTATCATCGTGATCTTCATTTTCTTGACTGTACAGGCGATTCAGAAAAAGCGAAATACTTACAATGCAGGAATGACAGCTCTTGTTCTAGCAATTGTGGTCGTAGTGAATCTGATCGTAGGACAGATTCCAGAACAATATAGAAATTTGGATGTGAGCAGCACAAAACTGTATGAAATTTCTGATACAAGTACAGAATTTTTAAGTGGTCTGGATAAAGAGATTAAATTTACAATTTATGCAGTGGAAGAAGATACAGATGAAAGGATCAAAACATTTATTAGCAAATACACATCTTATACAGATCAGATTTCTGTAGAATGGGTTGATCCAGTATTACATCCAGCAGCAGTTGAAGAGGCGGGGGCTTCTTCAGATACTATTTTGGTGAGCTGTGAAGAAACAGGACAGTCTACACTTGTATATTTTTCAGATATTATTGTATATGATCAGTATTCCTACTATTATTATGGAACTGCTACAGAGCAGGAGTTTGACGGGGAAGGCCAACTGACAAGTGCGATCAATTATGTGATAAATGAAGAAAGACAACACATTTATCGAACAGCAGGTCATGGAGAATCAACATTTGCAACATCGATTCAGGAATTGATGGATAAGAATCTGTATGAGATATCGGAATTAAATCTTTTGATGGAAACGGAGATTCCAGAGGATTGTGATCTGATCGTTATGTATGCACCGGAAACAGATATTACAGAAGATGAATTGAACATGCTCAAAGATTATATGGCAGCAGGAGGAGATTTCCTTCTTTTGATCGGAGATATAAATGTAAATACATTTACAAATCTGTCAGCTTTCATGGCAGAATATGGTGTGGAATCTGCAGAAGGTTATATTGCAGATACAGAAAGATGTTATCAAGGCAATCCATATTACATTTTCCCAAATATTAATGCGTATGATGAATTGGGAACAGGAATCACATCTAATATGGTATTGATGATCTATGCACATGGATTGAATCTGGTGGATACTGCGAGAGATTCGATTTCACAGACAGAGTTTATGTATACTTCTGATAATTCTTATGCGGTGACAGATGCGGAAGAAGTAAAAGATCGTTATACGATCGGCGTGACAGCAACGGAAGAATTAGATGAAGGAACAAGTAAATTTACGGTGATATCAGGAGGAACACTGATCGATTCTCAGATTATTGATAGTTTTACATCGTTAGATAATACGACGTTATTTATGAATGTTGTGACATCGAACTTTGATGGTGTGGAAAATCTTTCGATCGAAGCAAAGAGTCTGGAGATGGAGTATAACACGGTTCAGCATGTGGGTCTGTTGAGTTTGTTGGTGATTTTTGGAATTCCTGTGATCATATTGATCGGTGGATTTGGTGTATGGTTCCGTAGAAGAAAGGCGTAATAAGATGGAAAAAAAGAAGAAACAGATGTTGCTTCTTTTGGCAGTATTTGCACTGCTTCTGGTTTTACTTTTTATAATGAAGATGATGAATCAGAAGCAGGCAGATAAACTTGTACAAGAAAAAGAAGCAGCAAGAATATTTGTTACGGATATGGAACATATTTCAAAGATCAGTTATCAGTTAGATGATGAGCAAATGATATTTGAGCAAAAAGATGGTGTATGGACATATGTGCCGGATACAGATTTTTCATTGGATTCTTATTATCCAGATTTGATAGCAGATGCATTTGGCAATATGGAAGCCGTACGCGAACTAGAGGAAGTAGATGATGCAGCAGATTATGGAATGGATCAGCCAGCATATACTGTGGAATTGACGGATGACGAACTGGGAGAAGAAACATTGTATTTTGGTGATGCTTCTGGAGAAGATTATTACCTGATGGTCAAATCAACAGGCAAGATCTATACTGTGAGCAGTGATGTGTTGAAATATTTTGATTACAAATTAGAAGATATGGAAGAACTGGATGATTAACAAAGTATTGGTATTGAAATCTGTTCTAACATTTTAAATGAAGAATAAGTTAATACTTATTTAATAGTAATTTTATTGACAATTTGGGCGAAGGAGAGCAAAATAATTGACATGTAAATTAAGAAAGATTGGATGATTGAACGATGAGAGAACGATTTATGAGATTTATGCAGGGAAGATATGGGGTGGATCAGTATTCACAATTTTTAGTGATCACAGGTGTGATACTGGTGCTGCTTTCGTCATTTATCCCTGTGAATCTTCTGAAATCTGTGTGTTACATAGTTGGATGGATTCTTGTGATCTTTGCTTATGTTCGTATATTTTCAAGAAATATTGGAAAACGATATGACGAGAATAAGAGATACCTTGCAAAGACACAGAAGATCCGAGTGTGGATCAACACGCAGAAGAGCTTGATGAAACAGAGAAAGATTTATCATATCTATACATGTCCGGGATGTAAGCAAAAGATCCGTGTTCCAAAAGGAAAAGGAAAGATTGAGATCCGCTGCCCGAAATGTGGTACCACATTTGTGAAGAAGAGTTGATAAAATGAAAAGAACGTTGTAAAATGTATGGCGGTGTCGAAAGACATCGCCATTTGACAATGATCCATTTATTAGAGAGAGGAATTAATAGATAAATGAACGATCCATATAGAGTACTTGGCGTAGATAGAAGTTCGTCAATGGAAGAAATCAAAAAAGCATATCGTACGCTGAGCAGAAAGTATCATCCAGATGCGAATATCAATAATCCGTTGAAAGAAGAGGCTGAGGCGAAGTTTAAAGAAGTGCAGCAGGCTTATCAGCAGATCATAAATGAGCGCGAACATGGGTATTCTAATACAGGAAGTACATCCAATAGTTATAATGGATATGGAGGCTTTGGTGGTTTTGGCGGATACAGTCAGGGATCACAGAGCAGTACGGGAAATACAGAGACGGATATGCACATGCGTGCTGCTGCAAGTTATATGCAGGCAGGACGTTATCAAGAAGCGTTGAACGTGCTTGGTGGGATCCAGCAGAGAAATGCTTTGTGGTATTTTTATAGCGCGGCAGCGAATTCTGGAATTGGAAATAATGTGACTGCATTAGAGCATGCGAGAGAAGCGGTCCGTATGGAACCGGATAATTATCAGTATAAGATGTTGCTGAACAGTCTTCAGCATGGTGGAAGCTGGTATCGTCAGGGGCAGAATGCATACGGATTTACATCATCAGTTAACGTTGATTGTTGTACAAAACTTTGTATTGCGAACATGGCATGTAACCTGTGCCTGGGAAGCGGTATGTGCTACGGCGGTGGCGGAGCAGGTCCTTACGTTTAAAAAGGAATGTTGAAACAGCTTGAAAAAGTAATTGCTTTGGGAAATATTTATCAGATAAAAGAACAGACAGGAGAGACACGATGATACATCAGTTTTCAAGAACTCAGATTTTATTTGGCGCAGAAGCCATGGAAAAGTTATATCATGCAAGAGTTGCAGTATTCGGCATTGGCGGTGTTGGCGGTCATGTGGTAGAAGCATTGGCAAGAAGTGGTGTGAAGGAATTTGACTTGATAGACAACGATACTGTAGCACTTACGAATATAAATCGTCAGATCATTGCGACTCATAAAACAATTGGAAAATATAAAGTAGATGTGATGAAAGAACGAATTCTTGAAATCAATCCAGATGCTGTTGTGCATGTGCATAAGTGTTTCTTCTTACCTGAAACAGCAGAAGAATTTCATTTTGAAGACTATGATTATGTTGTTGATGCAGTCGATACAGTGACGGCAAAGATTGCATTGGTCATGAAATGTCAGGAATGTGGAACGCCGATCATCAGCAGTATGGGTGCTGGTAACAAGTTAGATCCAACACAGTTTCGTGTTGCAGATATTTATAAAACAAAGGTATGTCCGCTTGCAAAAGTTATGCGCCATGAATTAAAAAAACGTGGTGTGAAAAAGTTAAAAGTTGTTTATTCAGAAGAGCAGGCTGTACAGCCAGTAGAAGTATCTGAAGAAGATATTCAGAAACGTACAGTTCCAGGAAGTACAGCATTTGTTCCATCTGTTGCAGGTTTGGTCATTGCAGGTGAAGTGATCAAAGATCTTACTGCATAATAGAAAAAGAAATACAAAGGAAGAGAAAAGGGGATTATAGGAAATGGTAGAAAAAGGCGTAGTTTTCGGTAGATTTCAGGTGCTGCATAATAAGCATATGGAATATATACTGGCTGCAAAGATGCGCTGTAAAAAATTATATATCGGGATCACACATCAAGATATTATGATGTTTGCGGCAACTTCACATTTGGATGTGAATGGCGGAACGAGGAGAGACAATCCGATGACATATTTGGAGCGGTTAGAAATGATCCGAGCAGCGGTCGAAGATTTCGGTATAAAAAAAGAGGATTATGAGATCATTCCATTTCCAATTACGAATCCTGAATTGATCACACAGTATGCACCACAGGATGCAACATATTTTATGAATATCAAGAGTGAATGGGATGAGCAGAAGAAGCAGATCATAGAAAAACTTGGATTAAAGGTAGAGGTCTTGATTCATAAGAAGCCGGAAGAAGCCGGGATCAATGCTGCAGATATTCGCAGATTGATAACAGAAGAAAAAGAATGGAAACAATATGTTCCAAAACCTGTTTATGAGTATATTAGTCAGCATGAGATTGATAAAAGAATCCGCGAATTGTATAAGAAATTTGAAATAGAACCAGAAGAAATCTTATAGTAGAATTTAATATATCGCGAATATGATAAGATAAGTGGGATGGCAGCAGTGATATTTATAAACTGCAGTCATCCCACTTTATATTCTTTATGAAAATTGTAAGTTTTTGTTTGTGAAAATATTAAATTCTTATGGAAGCATATATACATACATTACAACAAAGTGACAAGCACTGCCACCCATTACAAACAGATGAAAGATCTCGTGGCTTCCAAAGTTTTTAAAACGAGCATTGAAGATTGGAAGTTTTAATGCATAAATGACACCACCGATCGTGTAAATGATTCCTCCAGCGAGCAGCCATCCGAATGCTGCGGGGCTTAAGTTGTTGAGAAGCTGTGAAAATGCAAGTACACAGATCCAACCCATGCCGATGTATAATACGGAAGAAACCCATTTCGGACAGTATACCCAAAATGCTTTGAATAAAATACCAATGATTGCAATTGTCCATACGATTGAAAGAAGGATCGTTCCAATTGGCTGATCTAAAGCGAGCAGACAGATTGGTGTATAACTTCCAGCGATCAATATAAAGATCATCATATGATCGATCTTCTTTAAGATAGTGTTTGCTTTTTTTGAAATATCAAATGTATGATATGTTGTGCTTGCGGCGTATAATAAAATCAAACTGATCGCATAAATTGTAAGTGATAATATATAGATACGTTCGGGTTCATGTGCAGCTTTGATTAAAAGTGGTACTGCTGCAAAGATTGCCATCAGCATTCCGATAAAATGTGTAATTGCACTTCCAGGATCTTTAATATGTTTTTCTTTCATTATAATACACCTCCAAATTTTGAAAAATACAACATGTAGTTTTGAAAACTACATCAAGTACATACTTATATTACAACTTCTATTCAAGGAATGCAAGGGGTATTTTTAAATTTGCACAAAATGAGAAAGAAGGCATATAGTAATATAAGTTATGGTCTGAGGTGAGAGCGTGCGTCTATGTGAATTGCGTGAACGAGAGGTGATCAATACCTGCGATTGCAAAAGACTGGGATGTGTTGTGGATCTTGTATTTGATCGCTGCAGTGGATGTGTGGAAGCGATCGTTGTTCCAGGACCGGGAAGATTATGCAGCTTTTTTGGATCCGATAACGAATTTGTGATCCCATTTTCTTGCATCAAAAAAATAGGACCGGATATTATATTAGTTGAGATACAAGAAGAGAAGTTTTTGAAAAAGAAGGATGAAAAATGAACAATTAATGTGAAAAAATTTTGCAAATTAAGGGCGTGTTGTGTATAATGTCGATATAAGAAAAAGAAAGGCGGAAGCAGACTATGAAATGCCCATACTGTGGTCATCCGGATACACGTGTAATAGATTCTAGATCAGCGGAGGACAACAATTCTATACGTCGCAGACGATCCTGTGACGAGTGTGGAAAGCGATTTACTACATATGAAAAGGTAGAGACAATTCCATTGATCATTATAAAGCGTGATGAGAATAGAGAAGCGTTTGATCGAGTGAAGATTGAACGGGGGATTTTACATGCCTGTTATAAGCGCCCGGTTTCAGCAGAAGCGATCAAGAAAGCAGTAGATGAGATCGAACTAGAATTGATCAATAAAGAAGAGAAAGAGATTCCGAGCAGTGTGATCGGAGAGATTGTAATGGATAAATTAAAAGAATTGGATCCAGTGGCATATGTGAGATTTGCATCGGTATATCGTCAGTTCAAAGATGTGAATACATTTATGGATGAATTGAAGACATTTTTAAAAGAATAAAAGTATTTATAAAAACGAAAACGGTAAGAAAACGAAAAATGTTTCCTTACCGTTTTTGTATAAAGCATTTAAGAAAAAGATTCTTAAAGTTTCAGTTTTGAAAATGCGTCTGCAAATGCATTATTGATCGGTTCTTTTGCTTCTTTGGCCTGCTTCTTCAGATAATTATTGACATCTCGTTTATTTGCACCTTTTCCTTCTTTTTGCTTGCGCTGTTCAAAGGCTGCCATTTTCTCTTTGTGTCCACAGACGCAGACAAATTTTTGAGAATCGCCTTTGCCGATCAAATCCATTTTCTTATGGCAGACTGGGCAGCGGGCGTTCGTATGTCGGGAAATCGTCTCGCGATGTCCGCACTCACGATCCTGGCAGACAAGCATTTTTCCGTGTTTGCCATTGACCTCGAGCATAAATTTACCACATTCAGGGCATTTTGTGCGGGTCATATTATCGTGACGGAAAGTTCCGCCCCCTGTTTTTATCTCGTCGATTAATGTTTTTGTATAATTTTCAATCTCATTCATAAAATGCTGATCGGTCTCTTTGCCTTTGGCAATTGCCTGAAGACGGAGTTCCCAATCGGCTGTCAGTTCTGGACTCTTTAAGTCCTGTGGGACAAGTTCCAAAAGCTGTTTTCCTTTGGAAGTAATATGGATTTCGTTTCCTTTTTTCTCCATCAAGAAACTGTTGAAAAGTTTTTCGATGATATCTGCTCTTGTTGCAACAGTGCCAAGTCCGCCAGTTTCGCCAAGTGTCCTTATCTTTGTTTTGTCTTTGTTCTGTAAATATTTCACCGGATTTTCCATGGCGGCGATCAGAGTACCTTCTGTAAAATGTGCCGGTGGTTTTGTCTTGCCTTCTGTGATCTGCATCTTATCAACTGCAAGAAATGTTCCAATCTTCCAGTTCGCAAGGACGTTGGATTGACGTTCAGAAAGTGTGAATGTGGATTCGGTATCATCCACATCATCCTCATCAAAGTTGTCGTATCCAATCTCATATGCTTCGCGCCATCCAGTGCTTGTAAGGATTGTTCCTTTTGCAGTAAATGTTTCCTGTCCAACTTGCGCTTTGATTGAAGTTTCTTCATACTCGCATGCTGGACAAAGGACTGCCATAAAGCGGCGTACGACCATATCGTAAATCTTGCGTTCTTCATTTGTCATGTGATCAAGCTGTACATATTGTTCTGTCGGGATGATCGCATGGTGATCGGAAACTTTTGCATTATCAACAAATGCTTTGCTTGCTTTGATTTTTTGTTTTGAAAGTCTCAATGCTAATTTTTTATAAGGACCTACGGCGCATGCAGATAAACGTTCGGAAAGTGTTCCAACCATATCTGTAGTCAGATAACGAGAATCTGTTCTAGGATAAGTAAGTACTTTATGATTTTCATATAAACGCTGCATAATGTTGAGCGTTTCTTTTGCAGAAAATCCGAAACGTTTATTTGCTTCCTGCTGAAGTGCAGTCAGATCATAAAGTGCTGGAGAAAATGACTTTTTCGTCTTTTTGTTCAGCTCTGTGATCTGAAGTTTCCCAGAAGCAACATTTGCTTTGATCTTTTCAATCTTTTCTTTATCAAAAGTGCGATGGGAGTTGGATCTTGGGTCTGTCCATGAAAATGTGACCCCATCCACGGTTGCTTTTAATCCGTAAAATGATTTTGGCTGGAAGGAGCGGATCTCTGCTTCTCTGGCTGCGATCATAGCAAGTGTTGGAGTCTGTACACGACCACAAGAAAGCTGCGCATTATATTTGCAAGTCAGTGCACGAGTTGTATTGATCCCAACTACCCAGTCAGACTGTGCACGTGCAATCGCTGCACGATACAGGTTGTAATAGGCTTTTCCGGGTTTAAGATTTGCAAAACCTTCGCGGATCGCTTTGTCAGTGACAGAAGAGATCCAAAGACGTTTTAAAGGTTTTTTATTGCCGGCTTTATCAAGAATCCAGCGAGCAACAAGTTCTCCTTCGCGTCCGGCATCGGTTGCGATGATGATGTCAGAGACATCTTTACGATAAATCTGTTCTTTGATCGTATGGAATTGTTTGGAAGTCTGTTTGATCACAACAAGTTTCCATTCCTCTGGGAGCATTGGCAGTGTTTCCAGATTCCATGACTGATACTGTTTTCCATATTCTTCTGGATCTGCAAGCGTAACAAGATGACCCAGTGCCCAAGTTACGATATATTCATTTCCTTCTATATAAGTATTTGTCTTTTTTTGACAGCCAAGGACACGTGCAATATCACGTGCTACAGAAGGTTTTTCTGCGATTACTAAATGTTTCATAAATTCTCCTTATATACTTTGGAATAAAAGTTCGACTGCTCTTTCAATCTTTTCTTTTTCAATCCCTGAATAGTTGATGATCAAAGTATGTTCTTCTGAACTGCTAGGCAGGGAAGAATATTGGCTCAGACAGGAGATGTGGATTCCGTTCTGTCTGGCTCTTTCTACAAGTTCTTCATCAGAATAGTGTGTGTTTACAGTCAGAAGAAAATGCAGTCCGGCGTTCTCTTCTCGAATGGTGACATTTTTATATTCTGGATGCTTTTTGATACATCCGATCACAGCGTCTCGTTGAGATCTGTAAAAATTTCTCATTCGGTTGATATGTTTTTCAAAATGTCCGCGCTCGATAAAATGAGCGAGTGTATATTGTTCAAATGTAGAGACTGTACAAGAATAGAAATCAAGTTCTTGTTTATAGCGGTCCATCAATCCTTTTGGCAGAACCATGTAACTGATTCGGATCGTAGAAGTCAATGTCTTGGAAAATGTGTTCATATAGATCACTTTATCTAAAACATCGATGCTCTGCAGGGATGGAATCGGTTTTCCAAGAAGTCGGAATTCGCTGTCGTAATCATCTTCAATGATATAGCGTTCTGGTGCTTTTGAAGCCCAAGAGAGCAACTCATATCGTCGGCTGATCGGTGTGACGATCCCAGTTGGAAAATGATGAGATGGCGAAATGTGAAGAACGTCGGCATTTACATTTTCTAAATAAGAAATGTCAATCCCATTCTTATCAAGCGGAACTGGCACACAAGCAACTTCATTGGAATGATAAACTTTTGTGATCTTCTGATAACCAGGGTCTTCGACCGCATAAAGTTTATTTCTTCCAAGAAGCTGAATGATCAGGCTATATAAGTATTCGGTTCCGGCACCAATGACGATCTGTTCTGGCTCAACAGCCATTCCTCGGAATTGAAAGAGGTAATCCGCAATTGCTGTTCGAAGTGCAGCAACCCCTGTGGAAGGTGAACTGACCATAAGTTTATCGGCTTCATCTGACATGGTCTCACGTATCAGTTTCGCCCAAGTAGTAAATGGGAAGTTCTCACTGGCTGTGGAATTATTTACAAAATCTGCATAATAAGAAATGCTTTGTTCCGTATCATCAGGTATTGGATAAAATCGTTTTTTGCATGGATTTGCCTTAGCAGCAGACAAATGTGAGACAAAATAGCCACTTTTTGGCACTGAATAAATATACCCTTCTGCCATAAGCTGCAAGTAAGCATTCTCAATCGTTACGGTACTTACATTCAGATGCTTGGCAAGTGCACGTTTCGATGGGAGTTTTTCGTCCGGAGAAAGCTTATAGTTTAAAATATCAGACTTAATCTGTTTATAAAGATATTCATAAAGGCTGTCACTGCCTTTTTCTTCAAATGAATAAGTAAGCATATTCCTCCAATCTGACCATAAAAAATAGAATGTTTTTGAATATTTTAATATGGTCACAAATAAGTATAATAGATTATGTTGAAAATGTAAAGAATATACAAGTTAAGATAAATTCAGGAGGATACAAAAATGAAAAGAATTGTAACAATTCAGGATATTTCCTGCGTAGGAAAATGTTCTTTAACAGTTGCACTGCCAATTATTTCTGCTATGGGGATTGAAACAGCGATCCTTCCTACAGCAGTTCTTTCTACACATACAATGTTCAAAAATTTTACATTCAAAGATCTGACAGACCAGATTGAGCCGATCACAGAACATTGGAAAAATGAAAAGATGGGATTTGGGGCAATCTATACAGGTTATCTTGGTTCATTCGAACAGATTGATCTGATGAAGAAAATGTTTGATGATTTTAAAACAGAAGACAATATCCTGTTTGTAGATCCAGCAATGGCAGATAATGGAAAACTTTATCCAGCATTTGATGAAGCATTTGCAAAACATATGGGAACACTTTGTGCAAAAGCAGATATCATCGTTCCAAATATCACAGAGGCTTCTTATATGACAGGAATGGAATATAAAGAAAATTATGACGAAGCATATGTGAAAGAAATGCTTGTGAAATTAGCAGAACTTGGTGCAAAGATCAGTATCCTGACAGGTGTTAGCTTTGAAGAAGGCAAAACAGGAATCATGGGATATGATAGAGAAAAGGATGAATATTTCTATTATGCACATGATAAACTTCCAGTAAGTTTCCACGGAACAGGAGATATTTTCTCAAGTACATGCATCGGTGCGATGATGAACGGACTTGACTGGAAAGAAGCTGTACAGGTGGCTGGTGATTACACAGCAGAATGTATCAGACTTACATTAGAAGATGCGGATAAACCTTGGTACGGCGTAAACTTTGAACAGGCAATCCCATATTTGCTTAAAAAACTTGGAAAATAAAATGTCTGCGTGGGGTATTAATCCTACAAATATTTATGTGAAAGATTATATGGGTAGCGACTATCCGATATAAAAAAGAACTGCTGCATATGGAAAATGTTGTATGGTGATCCTACTTCAGTTTCGTATGCAGCAGTTTTGTTTTGAAAATTATTGTAGTTGTTCTTCGATTCGCAAGAGCTGGTTATATTTTGCAACACGTTCACTTCTGCATGGTGCACCGGTCTTGATCTGTCCTGTGTTAAATGCCACCGCAAGATCTGCGATCGTTGTATCTTCTGTTTCACCAGATCGATGAGAAATAATGGCTTGATATCCATTTTTCTGTGCCAGTTCGATCGCTTCGATCGCTTCTGTCAAAGTCCCAATCTGATTTACCTTGATCAAGATTGCATTTGCAACATGATTTTCAATCCCTTTCTTTAATAAATCCGTATTTGTAACGAAAAGATCATCGCCTACAAGTTGTACATCCTGTCCGAGTCTTGTTGTCAGTAATTCCCAACCGTCCCAGTCTTCTTCTCCGAGTGGATCTTCGATAGAAATGATTGGAAATTCCTCAATCAGATCGACATAGTAATCAATCAATTCTTCAGCAGAACGGACGATTTTTTCACCTGTCATACGGCTCTCCCCTGGAAAATCATATTTTTTATAATCTTTGTTATATAATTCAGAGGCTGCGACATCGAGTGCGATCGCAATATCTGTTCCCATTTTGTAACCAGCTCGTTCCGTTGCTTCTTTTAATAAAGAAAGTGCGGCATACGCATCGGGAAGATTTGGTGCAAATCCACCTTCATCACCAACAGCGGTATTAAGGCCTCGTTCTTTCAAGATGGATCGTAATGCATGATAAACTTCTGCACATATACGAAGTTGTTCTTTGAAAATAGAAGTTCCTACGGGAATAATCATAAACTCTTGAATATCAAGCGTATTATCTGCATGGGCGCCGCCGTTCAAAATATTCATCATCGGT
The DNA here is from genome assembly GCA_964484055.1 of uncultured Clostridium sp. GTDB lineage: Bacteria > Bacillota > Clostridia > Lachnospirales > Lachnospiraceae > Schaedlerella. The sequence goes on along the minus strand of CAZAEC010000003.1, from coordinate 109,558 downwards.
GTTGGTAATTTGTGTGCATTGACTCCGCCAAGATACTGGTAAAGTGGCATATGAAGAGCATTTGCAGCGGCATGAGCTGCAGCAAGGGATACACCGAGAAGCGCATTTGCTCCTAACTTTTGTTTGTTCGGAGTTCCGTCAGCCTTTCTAAGAAGTCGGTCGATCTCCGACTGATGAAAGACATTCGTGCCAATGATCGCAATCGCAAGCTGATCATTGACATGTTCTACCGCACGTTGCACACCTTTTCCTCCATAGCGGTGATCTTTGTCACGAAGCTCCGTAGCTTCATACTTTCCGGTGGAAGCACCAGATGGAATACTGGCACGACCAATCACATTTTCTCCAACAAGTACTTCAACCTCAAGCGTGGGATTTCCACGAGAGTCGAGGATTTCACGGGCGTATATATCACGAATTGGTAAATATTGATCCATTGTACAATTCCTCCTGTTTGAGGAATAGTATCTACTGTTTTTATTATAAAATGAGTGGAAAATTGTGTGAAAATTAACTTGCCACTAATGTGTAAGTATGTTAAAATAATTGTGGTTTTTCAACAGGAGGTGTTAATATGGAGATTTTAAGAATCGTTATCACAATTTTATTTGTAATAGATTGTATTGCTTTGTCTGCAATAATTCTTCTTCAGGAAGGAAAGTCCGCAGGACTTGGTTCAATTGCAGGTGCAGCTGACACATACTGGGGACAGAACAAAGGTCGTTCAATGGAAGGTGCACTTGTAAAGATTACACGTGTACTCGCAATTCTGTTTATGGTATTTGCAATCATTTTAAACCTGGGAGTATTTAATAAGTAAGAAAAGACCAAAGACAAAACACTCTATTATTAGTTGGATAATAGAGTGTTTTTTATGTATATAAGAGAAATTTGCTTGAGAAGAAACTTGGAATTAAGACTTGGAACAGGGATTTTGGTGGTGTGATTAGGAAGTTCGAGGTTGGAACAGAGAAGTTTTGTGGTGAAACAAGGAAGGTTTTTACTCCGGGCGGATAGGGAGAAGCAAGTTGGTGAATCTATCGGTAGGGGGACTTAGATAGGAAGAAAGAAATTAAGAAACCTATCGGTTGGAAACGGCAGAAAACCAGGTTTTTGAGAGGTTTCGGGCGGATAGAAAGAAAGCAAGTTGGTGAATCTATCGGTAGGAAGTCCCAGAAAACCAGGCTTTTAAGAGGTTTCGGGCGGATAGGAAGAAAGCAAGTTAGAGAATCTATCGGTTGGCTCCCACAAATCGCGGGAAAACTTGCCCCAAGGAAGCTCACAAATCAAGAAAAGTCCCGGAATTAGTTCCAAAATCAGATAGGAAAAAGCAAGTTGGTGAATCTATCGGTAGGGGGACTTAGATAGGAAGAAAGAAATTAAGAAACCTATCGGTTGGAAACGGCAGAAAACCAGGTTTTTGAGAGGTTTCGGGCGGATAGAAAGAAAGCAAGTTGGTGAATCTATCGGTAGGAAGTCCCAGAAAACCAGGCTTTTAAGAGGTTTCGGGCGGATAGGAAGAAAGCAAGTTAGAGAATCTATCGGTTGGGTCCCCACAAATCAAGGGAAAACTTGCCCCAGGGAAGCTCACAAATCAAGAAGAGTCCCGGAATTAGTTCCAAAATCAGATAGGAAGATATAAAAAGAAATTTATAGGTCAATGTATTTTGGCGAGGTGAAGTATGAGTAATTCATTTGAAAAAAGAAAAAAAGTTATCTATGATTTTATTTGTGATGACTTTTATGTACCGATGAAAATAAAAGAGATGGCAATTGTTTTGCAAGTGCCTAGAGAGCAGAGGGATGATCTGAAGGCTGTGCTGGATGCTCTTGTGGAGGATGGCAAGATCACGCTTTCTAAGCGTGGAAAGTATTCGAAAGGGCAGGCGAAGGTTCTGAAAGGAACTTTTCAATCGCATCCACGTGGATTTGGATTTGTTATGCAGGAAGGGGAGACGGAAGATGTCTTTATTCCGGAAGAGGCGCGAAATGGTGCGATGCAGGGTGATGAAGTTGAATTTGTGATCACAAAGAATGCAGATTCTGCTGGTGGCCGTAGAACAGAAGGAAAGATCATCAATATCGTGACGAGAGGAACAACGAGAGTTGTTGGGTTGTACGAGCAGTGTAAAAGTTTTGGATTTGTGCGTCCGGATGACCAGAAGTTTTTACAGGATATTTATATTCCAGGTGGAAAAGAGAAAGGTGCAGTGACAGGACATAAGGTTGTTGTGGAATTGACATCTTATGGTGATGATCGTATGAAGCCGGAAGGATTTGTGACGGAGATCATTGGACACGTGAACGATCCTGGAACGGATATCATGTCAATCGTAAAGGGATTTGATTTGCCAACGGAATTTCCTGAACGAGTGCTGAATCAGGCGGAGCGTGTTGGAAAAGATGTGACTGAAGCGGATATGGCTGGCAGAATGGACCTTCGAGAGTGGCAGATGGTTACAATCGATGGGGAAGATGCGAAGGACCTTGATGATGCGGTTTCGTTGACAAGAGAAGGTGAAAATTATATTCTTGGTGTGCACATTGCAGACGTTACGAATTATGTTCAAGAAAAAAGTGCGCTGGATCGTGAAGCATTGAAAAGAGGAACAAGCGTGTATTTGGTGGACCGCGTAATTCCGATGCTTCCACATAAATTGTCAAATGGAATCTGTTCTTTGAATGCAGGTGAGGACAGATTGGCACTTAGTTGTATCATGACAGTAAATCCGAAGGGAGAAGTCATTGATCATGAGATCGCAGAAACAGTGATCAATGTAGATCAGAGAATGAGCTACACAAGTGTGGCTAAGATTTTGACAGATCATGATGAGATTGAGATCGCACAATATGAAAAATATGTTCCAATGTTTGAACAGATGGCAGAGTTATCGCACATTTTGCGTGAAAAGAGAAAACAGAGAGGTTCGATTGATTTCGATTTCCCAGAGACAAAGATGATCTTAGATGAAAAGGGAAAACCAGTAGATATTCAGCCTTACGATCGAAATGTAGCGACAAAGATCATCGAAGATTTTATGCTACTTGCAAATGAAACGGTTGCGGAAGAATATTTCTGGCGTGAAGTTCCATTTTTATATCGAACACATGAGACACCGGATGAAGATAAGATCAAAAAATTGAGTACATTTATCAACAACTTTGGTTATCATATTCATGTTGGAAATGAAGTGCGTCCGAAAGAAGTACAGAAATTGCTTGCAAAAGTAGAAGGAACTCCGGAAGAAGCGCTGATCAGTAGATTAGCGTTGCGTTCAATGAAACAGGCAAAATATACACCTGAAAATACGGGACATTTTGGATTGGCTGCGAAATATTATACACATTTCACATCACCGATCCGTCGTTATCCGGATTTACAGATCCACAGGATCATCAAAGAAAATATCCGAGGAAGACTGAGTAGTCGTATAGAGCATTACGAGAAGATTTTGCCGGAAGTGGCAATGCAGGCGAGCATGATGGAACGTCGTGCGGAGGAGGCTGAGCGAGAGACTGTCAAACTCAAAAAAGTAGAATATATGAAAGAGCGTATCGGCGAAGAATTCGAAGGTGTGATCTCAGGTATTACAAAATGGGGGGCTTATGTTGAACTTCCAAATACAATCGAAGGACTTGTGCATGTGACAAATATGTGGGATGATCATTATGAATACTGGGAAGAACAGTATGAGTTGATCGGAGAACATACAAGAAATGTCTACAAATTGGGACAGACAGTAAGAGTTCGTGTGTTAGGTGTGGATAAGCTTCAGAGAAAGATTGACTTTGAGTTTGTTGATATGGATGAATACGATGGGGTAGAATATTAGATCTCATTTCAAATAGAGAGGCGGAATTATGGCAAAGACAGACGGAAAATTAATAGCAAATAATAAAAAAGCATATCATGATTATTTTATATTAGAGTCTTATGAAGCAGGGATCGTACTTGCGGGTACAGAAGTAAAATCATTGCGCATGGGAAAATGCAGCATCAAAGAGTCATTTATCCGTATTGAAGATGGCGAAATGTTCATTTATGGTATGCATATCAGTCCATATGAAAAGGGAAATATTTTCAATAAAGATCCTTTGCGTGTACGCAAATTATTGCTTCATAAAAAAGAGATTGATAAAATCTTCGGAAAAATGAAAGAAAAAGGAATCACGGTCGTACCGCTTAAAGTGTATTTTAGCGGAAGTCTTGTAAAGGTTGAGATTGGCCTTGCGAAAGGTAAAAAGCTTTACGATAAACGTGATGATATTGCAAAGAAAGATCAGAAACGAGAGGCACAAAGAGAATTCAAAGTGCGTAACTTAATGTAAATGTGGATAAAAACATATTTTTCATAGGGAGTCGTGGAAAAACATTTGCAAAGGGCTATAAAAGCCTAGAAATTATAATAGAGAAGGTATAACAGATATATGAATACAGTAAAGGTACGTGACGTAGAATTAGGAAGTGGGATTCCGAAGATCTGCGTATCTGTGATTGAAAAAGGGACAAAAGAGATTATCAAGTCGGTATTAGATATCAAAGAACTTGGTGCAGATATCATCGAATGGCGCGCCGACTGGTTTCAAGATATATTTGATAGAAACGAAATGTTTCATACACTCGAACGTGTGAATGGCGTGTTGGGAGAGATCCCGCTGCTGTTTACATTTCGAACAGGAAAAGAAGGCGGAGCACAGAAGATCGATCCGGAAAATTATGTGAAAGTAAACCGAAGAGCGATCGAATCCGGCTATATTGATATGGTAGATATCGAGTTGTTTACAGGAGAGGAAGAAGTAAAAGAACTTGTGCAGCTGGCGAAAGAGCACGATGTAAAAGTTGTGATGTCAAATCACGATTTTCAGAAGACACCTCCGAAAGAGGAGATCATTTCGCGTCTGTGTAAAATGCAGGAAGCTGGGGCAGATATCCTTAAGATTGCGGTGATGCCTCAGAGCAAGCAGGATCTTCTGACATTGTTGGAAGCAACAGATGAAATGAATTCCGAATATGCAGAGCAGCCGATTGTCACAATGTCTATGGGACAGACCGGAGTTTTAAGCCGCATGTGCGGAGAGGTCTTTGGTTCTGCGATGACATTCGGGGCAGCAGGAAAAGCGTCTGCACCAGGACAAATGGCAGTAGAAGACCTAAAAACAGTACTAAAATTGATCCATAAAGGAATGTAAAACTAAAATTTGTTATAAATACTTAAAATATGTTTGCCAATACGTCGAAAATTTGGTGAGTTATATTATGGAAAAATGTGTTATAATATCCCTACTAAAAAAACTATAAAAAGATTAAAGAAAATCAAGGAGTACATTTGATGAATAGAAAGATCAATTATCAATTGTTATTACGACGTATTGTTCTAGTCATAGTAGACAGTTTGTGCATTGCATTGGCTGGATTTTTGGCATTGGCGACGAGGTTCGAATTTATCGTTACACAGATCCCACCGGAACATATGGAATCTTTAATAAAATACGAACCATTTTTTGTGGGTATTACATTACTTACTTTTATCTTTTTCAGAATATACAGCAGTCTGTGGGAATATGCAGGTGAGAACGAAGTGTACAATATAGCAGTTGCATGTATTGTATCTGGGATCGCGGAATATCTCATTGTTATGCTGACTGGAGAGATCTTGCCGAGATCTTATTATGCACTGCGTACGATCTATCTTGCGATCGCAGTGATCTTTACGCGAGTTACTTACCGTACACTCAGAATGAAGCGTCAAGAACTGTTCGCAAAGACAGAAACGGAGAAATTACGAACGATGGTCATTGGAGCTGGTGAAGCTGGAAGGATGATCATTCAGGAGATCCAGAACAGCAGTCATCTGAATCAGAAAGTCTGTTGTGTGATCGATGATGATAGAACAAAGATTGGGAAGTATATCAAGGGGATCTTCATTGCTGGTAATCGTACTAGCATAAAGAGCTGCGTTGAAAAATACAAGATCCAGCAGATCATCATAGCGATGCCATCTGTTCCGATGGTCCAGATCCGTCCGATTTTGGAAATCTGTAAAGAGACAAAATGTGAACTTCGTATCCTTCCGGGAATTTATCAGTTGGTAAATGAAGAGATCACAACAAGTAAACTTCGTCCAGTAAGTATAGAAGATTTACTTGGAAGAGAAGAAATCCATGTAGAATTGGATGAGATCATGGGATATGTATCCGACAAAGTAGTAATGGTCACTGGTGGAGGCGGATCGATCGGAAGTGAGTTATGTCGACAGATCGCGACCTATCATCCAAAACAGTTGATCATTTTTGATATTTATGAAAATAATGCTTACGATATTCAGCAGGAATTAAAATGTAAGATGCCAGACTTAGATCTGGTCGTTTTGATCGGTTCGGTTCGAGATTATGCACGTATTGATTACATACTTGGAAAATACAGACCACAGATCATTTACCATGCAGCAGCACATAAACATGTGCCTCTCATGGAGACAAGTCCGAATGAAGCGATCAAGAATAATGCACTTGGTACATACAAGTTAGCAACAGCTGCAGACCATTGGGGTGTTGAACGATTCGTTCAGATCTCTACAGATAAAGCAGTAAATCCGACGAATGTTATGGGTGCATCAAAGCGAATCTGTGAGATGATCATTCAGTTATATGCACAGATTTCAAAAACAGAATTTGTAGCCGTACGCTTTGGAAATGTTTTGGGAAGCAATGGAAGTGTTATTCCACTCTTCAAAAAGCAGATAGCGGAAGGTGGTCCGATCACAGTCACACATCCAGAGATCATCCGCTATTTCATGACGATCCCAGAAGCTGTTTCTTTAGTGCTGCAGGCTGGAGCCTATGCAAAAGGTGGAGAAATCTTTGTACTTGATATGGGAGAACCAGTAAAGATCAGAGAACTGGCAGAGAACATGATTCGCCTGTCAGGGTTAGAACCAGGAAGAGATATAGAGATCACCTATACAGGACTTCGTCCAGGTGAAAAACTTTACGAAGAACTTCTGATGAATGAAGAAGGAATGCGCGAAACAAAGAATAAGTTAATCTATATCGGCAATCCGATCGAGATGGATAAGAATCTGGTGAAACAAACACTGCTGGAAATGGATAAAGAAACAGATGAGGCAGAGATGAGAAAGCTCGTAAAGCGCATTGTGCCGACTTACGTACTTCCAGAAGAATGGGAAAAAGATATGAAGACCTTAGCATAATTGCCAGGGTCTTTTTGTCATTTCAAAGGGAAAAAGATTTCTGATATAATAAAGTAAGAATAAACATATAGAAAAACGGAGTAAATCTATCAGAATGAAAGAATCACAAAAAAGATATATAAAAGCAAAAGATAAGGCAGATAGGATTATGGCGATTGGAGGGATGATCGTATTGTCTCCAGTATATCTGCTCCTTATTGCGGCGATAAAGATAGAGGATGGATGGAAAGCGCCAGCTTTTTTCAGTCAGAAAAGAGTAGGGATTCATAAAAGTCATTTTCAGCTGTATAAATTCCGCAGCATGAAATTAGATACCCCACACGATATGCCGACCCATTTGCTGAAAGATCCGGAACAATACATAACAAAAGTAGGAAAATTCTTACGCAAAACATCCTTAGATGAACTTCCACAGCTTTATAACATCGCAAAAGGGGATATGGCTGTGATCGGTCCAAGACCAGCACTGTGGAATCAATTTGACCTCATCGCAGAACGTGATAAATATGAGGCAAATGATGTAAAACCAGGACTCACAGGCTGGGCACAGATTCATGGAAGAGACGAATTAGAAATCGAAGATAAGGCAAAAGCAGACGGGTTCTACGTAAGCAGGATCGGCCTAAAAATAGACATTGTATGCTTCTTTAAAACAATCCGTTCAGTATTCCGCAGCGAAGGTGTTGTAGAAGGCGGGACAGGAGAACTGAAAAAGCAGAAATAAGGGAAGATAGAATGAAGTGATTGAAGGAGAATAATTATGAAAAAGGTATTGTTTGTGGCAACAGTTGTGCGATTACACATAAATATGTTTCATAAACCTTATATAAAATGGTTTCATGATCAAGGGTGGCAAGTAGATGTTGCTGCGAATAATGATTATGATCGAAAAGAAGATTGTGTAATTCCTTATTGTGACAATTTTTATGAACTTCCTTTTGAACGAAGTCCATTAAAAAAAGGAAATATAGATGCATATAAGCAGTTAAAAAAGATTTTAGATAGAGAACACTACGATTTGATTCACTGTCATACACCTATGGGAAGTGTGATTACAAGATTGGCTGCTGATGCCGCTAAAAAAAGCGGTACGAAAGTTATTTATACAGCACATGGATTTCATTTTTATAAAGGAGCTCCGGCAATTAATTGGCTTGTATATTATCCGATTGAACGGATTTTATCAAAAAAAACAGATTTGCTTCTTACAATGAATAAAGAAGATTATACCAGAGCAAAAACTTTTTCCGCAAAAAGAGTTGAATTAGTTGATGGTGTAGGACTGGATATTAGTCGATTTACAATAGCTACAGAAGAAAAAAAGGAAGAAGTACGAAAAGAATTTGGCTTAAATAAAGAGGATATTTTTGCTATTTCTGTTGCACAGTTGATTCCGAGAAAAAATCATACTGTATTGATCCAGGCGATAAAAAAACTAAATAATCCTAATTTTCATCTCTTTATATTAGGAGATGGGGCACAGGAAAAAGAATTAAAAGAGCAGGTAAAAGTTCTTGGCATTGAAAAACAAGTTCATTTTCTAGGATTTAGAAGGGATGTATATAGAATTTGTAAATCTGCAGATATTTTCTTATTTGCATCATTACAGGAGGGTCTTTCAGTTGCAATTATGGAAGCAATGGCATGTGGTCTTCCAATTGTAGCGTCGAATATTCGAGGAAATATTGATCTAGTAGATAATGATCTTGGAGGGTATCTTGTAGATCCTAAAGATGTAGATGGTTTTGTAGATTCAATAAAAAAACTTATGAATGATTCACAAAAACAAGAGCAAATGAGAATATATAATTTGAAGAAAATTCAAAAATATAGTGTTGATGCTGTTGTAAAAAAGATGGCAGAGATATATAAAAGTGTAATGTAAGAATGGAGAAATAATATGGTATATCAATGGTATTTGTTTGTGTTATTAGTGGCAGTATCAATTTTTGCAACGATGGCGCATCAAACTTATACAGTTAATATAAATGGAACTAGAGAAGAGCGCTATGAATGGGGACCGGTATTGATGATTGCAGTTCCTCTCATTTATTTGGCTGGTACAAGACCAGATATAGGGGATACGGGGGCATATCGTTCTTCATTTTTTGAATTAAATGCATCCTTTGGAGGCATAAAAGATGTGATTACATCTGATTCTAAGGATACTGGTTTTTCTATTTTGACAATATTATTTAAATGGATAATTGGCAATAATGATAAATTGTATTTTACAATTATTGCAGCGATATGTTTAATGTGTATAATATACATATATAAAAAATATTCATGCAATTTTATAATGTCTATGTTTCTATTTATTGCTTCATCGGATTATATCCAATGGAATTATAACGGTATGAGACAATTTATTGCTGTAGCAATTGCGTTTGCTGCAACAGACTGGCTTTTGGAAAGGAAATATCTTCAGTATTTTCTGCTGATCATTTTTTTGTCTACAATTCATGCATCAGCATTGATTATGATTCCGATCGGTTTGATTGTACAAGGTAAAGCTTGGAATTTAAAAACAGTTTTGTTGATTATAGGATCTTTGGTTGCTATCAATTATTCGGATGCGACAATAGGTTTTATTACAGATATTATGGCTGAGACCCAATATAGCGGAGAAGTAGGACAGTTTTTAGAAACAGAAGGTACCAATATTCTGCGAGTATTGGTTTTTTGTATTCCTCCATTGATGGCTTTGATATTTCGGAAATGGATAGATAAAACAGATTCGAAACTGGTTAATTTGTCAACAAATATGTCTATAGCAAGTATGGGAGCTTATTTAGTTTCTTCCGTGACTAGCGGTATATTTGTTGGACGTATTCCTATTTACTTTTCTTTATATAATTATATATTGTTACCTTGGTTAGTAGAAAATGTTTTTGATAAAAAGTCTCAGAAAATTGTATATATGGCACTTATTGTTTGCTATTTGACTTTTTATTATTATCAAATGAATTTTGCATGGGATTTTTCTGCATTTATGTAATGGTACAAAGGGGGAATATATTATGAAATCAGTAATATCGATAATTATTCCAATTTATAATATGGGGCTGTATCTAAAACAATGTCTTGATAGTATTGTGCATCAAAGTTATTCTGAAATCGAAATAATTTGTGTGGATGATGAGTCTACAGATGATTCTTGGGAAATATTGAAATCTTATGTTTCGAAAGATGCACGATTTCATATTTTTCGTAAAAAAAATGAGGGGGTTTCAGCTGCTAGAAACTATGGATTGAAAAAGGCCACTGGAGATTATCTTATGTTCGTTGACAGCGATGATTGGATTGATAAAGAAACCTGTGCACGAGCGATTAATACTATTAAAGAATGTAACGCAGATGTAGTGATGTGGTCTTATATACGTGAACTTTCAGGAGAATCTAGACCTAAATTTATTCTGAATCAAAACCGAATTTTTGAAGGGAAAGAAGTAAAAACCAAATTGTATCGTAGAATGTACGGGATTTTGGGTGAGGAATTGAAAAATCCTGAAAATGCAGATGCGCTATGTACTGTTTGGGGAAAATTATATCGACGAGATATAGTTGAAAAAAATCAGATTCAATTTTACGATATTCGAAAAATTGGAACATATGAAGATGGCTTATTTAATGCAGAAGTATTTCGCCATGTGGATAAAGTTGTATTTATTAATCAATATCTTTATCATTATCGTCGAGATAATGATACGTCTATTACGAGCAAATACGATAAAAATATGAAAGATAAGAGAAATATATTGTTTGATTATCTTGAACAGTCCATTAAAGAGGACTGTTTAAGCAGTGAATATGAACAAGCACTTAATAATCGAATCGTGTTGAGTCTGATTGATTTAGGTATAAACGAAATGAATTGTCCTAACGATTGGAATGAAAGAATTGTAGGAATAAGAAGTATTATTTTGTCGGAACGATATCAATTTGCAATAAGTACATTTGAGTATAAGTATTTACCGATACATTGGAAATGTTTCTTTAAATTAGCGGAAAAGAAATGTGCGATAGGTGTGTTTGGTTTATTATATATTATCCAAGTGATTAGAGGAAGATAGAAATGAGTAAAAGTCCTTTTTTTAGTGTGATTATACCGGTATATAATGTGGAAAAATTTATAAATGAATGTGTAGATTCTGTATTAGCACAAACATTTAAAAATATAGAAATAATTCTGGTCGATGATGGATCGCCAGATACTTGTCCTCGAATTTGTGATGAATATGCAAAAGAAAATCAGTGTATTAAAGTAATTCATAAAAAGAATGGTGGATTGTCTGAGGCTAGAAATCATGGGATTGATGTTGCAAAGGGAAAGTATTTGTTGTTTTTAGACAGTGATGATTATTGGGATGATGTGAATGCTTTGAAAAAAATACATCAATTAATTAGTAAAGAAGATAATTGTGATATTGTATTGTTTCAGGCAAAGTTACTATATCCAGATGGAAGTTTGATTTCTGATAACGGAAGTTTTGTAGACGGATTTAATTATATGGAACCACAAGAATCATTAGTTTATCTTTTAAAAAATGGATTATTGATAGGAAGTGCGTGTTCGAAAGTTGTTAGTAGGGAATTTTTAATGCGTAATGCGTTATTCTTTAAAGTTGGAATAAAAAGTGAGGATATTGATTGGATTATTCGTGTTGCGGATTGTTTGCCAAAGTATTTATATACAGATCAATACTTTTATATTTATCGTAAAGGAAGAAATGAATCAATTACTGCAAATGTAGATTTTCCATATCTGGTACAATTTACAGATATGTTAGAAGGATTTGTAAATGAATATAAATATTCAAATGAAAAAACGAAGTATTGTTTGCTAAGTTTAGTTGCATATGAGTTTAGTATTTTGATGGCAAAAACGTGGAATCTAAGTAATAAAAAAGACAGGAAACAATTAACTAATAGACTTAGAAGTATGCAGATGCTTTTTGCATATGATATGCATCCTAAAGTAAAAAAAATTAATCTTTTAAAAAGATTACTAGGATTTGATTGTGTGATGCAATTACTAGGAATATATTTAAAATTAAGAAAGCGTTAACTACAATGAAAACTTTAACTATTTTTACTCCTACATATAACCGTGCATATTGTTTGCACAAAGGATATGAAGCACTTTGTCGTCAGACCAATAAAGACTTCGTGTGGATTATAATCGATGATGGATCAACAGATAATACTAGAGAATTGGTAGAATCGTGGTTACAGAAAGAGAATGATTTTGTAATTCAGTATGTGTACAAAGAAAATGGAGGCATGTACACTGGTTATAACAAAGCTATTTCTATGGCTGAAACGGAATTGACTGTTTGTATAGACAGTGATGACTATATGCCTAATGATGCTGTGGAGAAAATACTGACTTATTGGTCGGCTCATCGAAATGAAGGATATGCAGGAATTATTGGACTCGATGCTTTTGAATCTGGCGAAATTTTGGGTGATAAATTTCCAAAACAAAAAAGTATCAACCTTATTGATTTAGCAATTGGTAAGTACAAACTGAATAATCGTGATAGAAAGATTGTTGTTCGAACTGATTTATATAAGTCAGTGGCACCTATGAAAGAATTTCCGGGAGAAAAAGATTTTAATCCACATATTATGCATTTACAAATTAGTCAGAAATATGATTTTCTGGTGATGAATGAGGTGCTGTGCGTAGTAGAATATCAGCCAGATGGAATGACAAACACAGTATGGAAGCAATATTTAAGAAGTCCACGCAGTTTTCGAGAAACTCGTCTTTTTGATATGTCGATTAAAAGTGCACCATTGATTTTTGTGATAAAAAAAACAATCCATTATGTATCGTCTTGTATTATTTCAGGAGAACCGTGCATTTCTACTTCACCACGAAAATTACTTACAATTTTATTATACCCAATGGGATGGATTTGGACTATTTATTTGAAGCACAAGGTAAGTAAATAATAGAGAGGTATCATTTATGGTTTTTATTTGGGTAATTATTCCAGTGTATAATGTAAAGAATTATTTAAGTGAGGCTGTCTTTTCAGTGTTAAATCAACCTTACAAAGGAATTAAAATAGTTTTGGTTGATGATGGAAGCAATGATGGTTCAGGGGAACTATGTGATGAACTTGCAGCACAAGAAAAACGAATTGTGACTATTCATCAAAAAAATGCTGGAGTATCATCGGCGCGAAATACAGGTATTGATTTTGTTATGGAATTTGCAAAACAAAGAGATTATATTGCATTTCTTGATGCGGATGATTTGTGGAATCAAAATATAATTACGAACGATATTATTTCTGTAATTGAAAATAACAGTGATGTAGAGATGCTTTTATTTGGGGGAATATCTTCTGATGAAAAGTGTTCTGCATTTTCTAAACCTATATGTTATGATAAACGAATATGTTCTGGTGGCGAAAAAATTATATGGCCGATGCAAGGACATTTTGGCTCAAATATGTATAGTTTGAAATTGTTTCATACTTGGAAAATTCGGTTTAAAGAGGGACTAAAATATGCTGAAGATAAGATTTTTAAAATGCAATGTATGTTTTTAGCTCAAAAAGTATGTTATATGTCTGGAATATTATATATTTATCGCGAAAATAATAATTCTGCTATGCGAAAAGTTTTTTTATATAGCCCAATCGATTATTATATACCGATTATAAATGCATGGATAGAATCGGATGATTTTATAAATTGTATGAAAGGAAACCATTCTATAACTGCAGGGTATACATTAGCTTCGATTTATTTTGGAGATATGATTGTAGAACATTATAAAAGATGGAAAAGTAAAAAGGAACTTTATAATATTTGTAATTCACATCCGTATTACTATCTGTTTATAAATATGAATCGAAAAGCAGTTTCAAAGAAGCAATATGGTAATAAAAAAATGTTTTTGAAACATCCTATATTATTTGCATTGAAATATCGAACGATTGGAGTATTAGAGTATTTTGCAAGAGTAGTGCTTCAAATAAACATAGTCCATAATTCGAAAATGAGACGTAAGTATCCATTCGTTAAAATTCCATTAACAGAGTAAAGGACAATTATTATGAAAAAAAAAATCTTGTTTTTAATTCATGATCTTGGGCATGGTGGTGCTGAAAAAGTATTGGTGAATTTGGTCAATAATATAGATTCCAAACAATTTGATATTAGTATTATAGCTTTGTTTGGCGGTGGAGTGAATGAGCAATTTCTGGCAGAACATATTCATTATCATACAATTTTCAAGAAAACATTTCCTGGAAATAGTTATGTAATGAAATTGTTTTCGTCACAAATGTTGCATAAGTATTTTGTTAAAGAACATTATGATATAGAAGTAGCTTATTTGGAAGGTCCGGCAGTGCGAATTGTCAGTGGATGTTCAAGTGGAAATACAAGTCTTGTTAGTTGGATTCACTGTACTATGCGTTCGGAAAAAGAATTTGCTGTAGGATTTCGTTCAATGAAAGAAGCTGTAGAATGCAATTTACGATTTAATCGTACGATATTCGTATCTCAGGAAGTACAAAAGGCATTTGAAAGTTACTGTCCTAATATTTATGGACAAGTGCTTTATAATACGAATGAAAGTGATAAGATTCTTGAAATGGCAGATGTTTTAGTTGACGAGGATGTGTTTAGGCAAAATGAAATAAAGCTTATCGGTGTTGGTAAAATAGAGAAGGTTAAAGGGTTTGATCGGTTAGCGAGAATTCATAAGAGATTACGAAATGAAGGATATCCTGTTCATACATATATTCTGGGAGAAGGAAGTAAACGCGATGAATTAGAAAAATATCTGGAAGAAGAAGGTATGGAGGACAGTTTTACATTTCTTGGTTATCAAACAAATCCATATAAGTATGTACGAAAATGTGAGATATTTGTATGTTCGAGTTATTCAGAAGGGTTTTCTACGGCGGCTACGGAAGCATTGATTGTGGGAATACCTGTTGTTACAACTCTTGTTTCAGGGATGAAAGAGATGCTTGGTGAAAACAATGAGTGGGGCATTATTACTGAAAATAATGAGGAATCTTTGTATCAAGGAATTAAACGATTGGTGGAGTCTAAGGTGTTACTACAATATTATAAAGAACGTTCAGTAGAGAGAGGTAAAATGTTTAGTACTGAAAATACAGTTAGGGCAGTTGAAGAAATGTTGAATACATTGTAATGAGAAAGATTTCCTATTATGAAATAAAATGGAGTATGAAAAATGAATTGGTTTAAAAAAATAATTTATCGTATTCGTGGAGAAGTATCAACAGAAGAATTGATTGCTATGGGTATGAGTGTTGGAGAAAATTTTAATCGTCTGGGAGGTGTGATTTTAGATCATTCACACTGCTGGTTAATTGATATTGGAAAAAATGTAACATTAGCTCCTCGAGTGCATATTTTATGTCATGATGCTAGTACCAAGCAGTTTCTTGGTTATACGAAGATAGGTAGAGTGACAATAGGGGACAATGTGTTTATTGGTGCTGAGAGTGTTGTTTTACCAGGTGTAACAATAGGAAATAATGTTATTATTGGGGCTAATAGCACTGTAACGCATAATGTTCCGGATAGAATGGTCGTTGCTGGTTCGCCGGCTCGAGCAATATGTACATTGGATGAATATCTAGAAAAAGAACAAGTATGTATGAAAACTTCCATTTGCTATGGTGAAGAGTATACATTGCGTCGAAATATTTCTATGGAACTCAGAATGAAACAAAAGAAAGAATTAAAAGGAAAGAGAGGGTATATTGATTGATGAAAACACTGTTAATTTCAATCATTATTCCTGCATATAATGTAGCACCATATATTGGACGTTGTCTTGAAAGTGTACTTTGTCAAACATATCAATCATTGGAAATAATAGTTGTTGATGACGGGTCCAATGATGATACAGGTGCGATTATCGATACTTATGCGAAAAAAGATAGTAGGATTATTATTATTCATAAAGAAAATGGAGGAGTATCATCAGCTCGAATAGCTGGGATTTCTATAGCAAAAGGTGATTATATCGGTTTTGTTGATGGTGATGATTATGTAGAACCGGAAATGTTTGCAAAATTATTGGAAAATGCATTACGATACAATGCTGATATTTCTCATTGTGGATATCAGATGATATTTCCTGATGGACATATAGACTATTATTATAATACCGGTCGACAAGAAACCCATAATAGAATACAAGCGATTAGTCATTTGATAGAAGGAAAATTCGTGGAACCTGGATTATGGAATAAATTATACAGGCGAGAGATAGTTGTTGGTTTTGATAATGAAAAAATATGGGATAGTAGCATTTGTATAAATGAAGATTTATTGATGAATTATATTTTGTTTTCCAAAGCAAAATCATCTGTTTATGAAGATATCCCTTTTTATCATTATATTCTGAGAAAAGGATCTGCGGCTACATCACGTGTATCTAGACAGAAAATGTTGGACCCTTTACGAGTGATGAAAATAATTCTTGAAGATACAGTAGATATACCGACATTATATAAGATATCTGCAGAAAGATACTTACGAGTATTGATGAGTGTGGTACAGCAGTCATATTGGAAAGAAGATGCAGCAATTGCAAGCATAGAATTAAAATTACGAATAAGAGAATTTAAAAAGATTCAATGCATATCAAAAAAAGTATTATTGATGTCTTGGATGAATGCATATATGCAATTGCTATATAAATTAGTACGACGAATCTATAATAGATGTACAGGTGTTGATAGAAAATATAATATAGAATAATTTATTATTGAAGGTACGAGAGGTGAGAAACATGGAATTGATAAGTGTTATTGTTCCAATATATAAGGTAGCAAGTATACTTAATAGATGTATAGAATCTCTTGTTAATCAGCAAGAGGTTCAGTTAGAAATAATACTTGTTGATGATGGTTCACCAGATGAATGTCCTGAGATATGTGATTTATGGGCTGAAAAAGATAAACGGATTAAAGTTATACATAAAAAGAATGGGGGTTTATCTGATGCAAGAAATGCAGGATTAAGAATTGCAAAAGGACAATATATTGCATTTGTTGATAGTGATGATTGGATTGAAAAAGATTTATATCGCATTTTATTAGATGCTATTAAAGTAACAGATAGTGACATTGCAAGTTGTAAGATTTTGAAAGTCTGGGAAAAATCCAAACAAGAGTTCAATATTACGAAGGATACTTTTAAGTATGAGGTATTTAATACAAAACAAGGTTTATATGAATTAATTGTTGAAAATAAAATACAACAGGTGGTTTGGAATAAATTATATAAAAGAACAGCGATTGATGATATATGTTTTGAGGTTGGAAAGTGCAATGAAGATGAATTTTGGACTTATCAGGTATTAGGAAAAGCTTCGCAAATAGTCGTAGTGGATTATACAGGTTATTACTATTGGCAAAGAAATGGTAGTATTATGAGTACACAATATTCAATAAAAAGATTAGATGCTGTTGAAGCAAAAATTTATAGACAGGATTATTTAGAAAAGTATTTTTCTGAGTTGAGTTTTGTTGGAAAAAAGAATTTGCTATATTCTTGTCTATATCATGGTCAAATGACAATGAAATATATAAATAAATCTAATAGAGGAGCCATTATGTTGTGGCTAGGAGAAATATTTACAACATACAGATTAAGTAAACAAGAGAAAAAATTACTGAATGGTAAAGATAAATTATGGATTGGATTTGGAAGTGAGTTTTTTGAAGCAGTATGTTGGATTCGTAATATATTTGGAATTGGTAGTTAGGAGTAATCTAATATAGTGGTATATGTTAGAGAACTATTATAAGATGAAAATAGGTATAACATTAGTTGAATTTTGAGAAAGGGAAGAAATGAGGATTACGGTTTTTACTCCAACATATAACAGAGCATATATTATAGGGAAATTATATGAATCTTTAAAAAGACAAAAGTTTAAGGATTTTGAATGGTTGGTGATAGATGATGGTTCGGTTGATAATACACAGGAACTAATTAAACAATGGATGGAAGAGGAAGAAGGTTTTCAGATTCGCTATTATTGGTATGAAAATTGTGGTAAACCAAAGGAGATTAATCGTGCATTAGACCTTGCTCAAGGAGAACTTTTTTTTACGGTTGATTCAGATGATTTTTTGACAGATAATGCATTAGAATTGATTGATTTATGGGAAAAAACATTGCCTCGTGATGGAACATACTGTGCTTTGGCTGGAAATGATGGGAACATGCAGAAGATTCCTATGAATCCGATTTTTAATAAGCCATGGATAGACGCAAATTTTTTTGATAGAGAACCGAATTCGGATAAGTTTATAGGTTATGATCGTCCTTGGGTTTTTTATACAGAAATTCATAGAAAATATAAATATCCGGAATTTGTAGACGAAAAGTTTATAACAGAAGCTGTGGCTTGGAATCGTATGGCGCATGATGGATACAAAATTCGATGTTTTGATGAAGTTATTTATTTATATGAGCACCAAGAAGATGGCTATACGAATAGTATAACATCTGTTTTTTTAAATAATCCAAAAGGATATGGTTTATGGCAGCAGGAGTGGATGGAGTTTCGAGATTATAATTGGAAACAAAAATGTAAGGGATACTATTCTTTTTGTTGTGATTTTGGTCAACAATATTCATATAAACAATTGTGTGATTATATAGGTGCTCCTTACATGTTGTTTGGTGTGATTTGGAGTGTATGGAAGTTGAAATATAGGTGATTATATGAAAAAAATTATTTTGATTATACCATATTTTGGGAGATTTCCTGATTATTTTCCTTTGTTTTTGAAAAGTTGTAAAAACAATCCGACAATTGATTGGCTGATATTTACGGATACAAAAGAAGTGATGGAATATCCTTCAAATATTCATGTGATTACGATGAGTTTTTATCAGTTTTGCAGTCAAATTCAAAGTAAATTTGAATTTGATATTACGTTAAATACGCCATACAAACTTTGTGATTATAAACCAGCTTATGGATATATTTTTCAGGAATATTTGGAAAAATATGATTTTTGGGGATACTGTGATTTGGATTTATTGTTTGGTAATTTAAGAGATTTTTTTACTGAAGATAAGTTGAATTATTATGATAAAATTGGTCATTTGGGACATTTGACTCTTTATAGAAATACAACAGATATAAATACATTGTTTACGAGGGGGATAAATGGTAGAATTCGATACCAAGAAGTATTTACTACAAATAGAATTTGCGTTTTTGACGAGTGGGATGATATGAGTATTAATCACTTATTTTTATACAATGGAAAAAGGGTTTGGTTCTGGAATGAATTTTTTGATGTATATCCATATTCTGATAATTTGACACGTGTGGTAAGAATTGTTAATACGGAAAAAAAATGGCTATGGCGAGAAAAACATTTAAAGGCACCAGTGTGGATTTTATGGGAAAATGGAAGAATTTTTGCACAGCAATATTGGGGCGGCAGGAAAAAACGTGTGGAATATGCATATGTACATTTTCAAAAAAGGAATATGGAAGTTCAATGTAATTTTGATGAGCCGAACATTTTATGTTTAAATAATAGATTTGAAGGATATACAGGGAAGATACCGTTGAAGAATAGAATTCAAAGTTTAGCACACTGGTTTATTGATCGAACACTTATGAAACATAAGTATCTTAACTTACGTTATAAGATTGCAGTGATGACGTCACCTTTTCGACAATGTTTTAGAAAATAGTTAATATTAAAAATGGAAATAATATATGAAGGAGAAATACTATGATTTATTTGTATAATCATGGCGGAAGTGGTAATCATGGGTGCGAAGCTATTGTTCGTTCTACGGTAGAATTATTGAATAAAGTAGTGACACTTTTCTCGAATCATGCAGAACAAGATAAGAATTATAATATAGATTATATTTGTAATGTCATATCGGTTGAAGATCAAATATTGGTAAAAGGAAGTAAAGAATGGTTTTTGGCTAATGTAGAAACGAAACTTACCGGGAAAATAAATATTGCTATGAAATATAGAAAAAAAACTTTAATTGAAGAAGTAAAAAAAGATGATATTTGTTTGTCAATAGGTGGTGATAATTATTGTTATGCCGGAACGGAAAGCTTAGTGGCAATTAATAATAATCTTCGAAGAAAAAGAGCGAAACTTATTTTATGGGGATGTAGTGTAGAACCGGATTTAATAAAAGAAGCGAATATAGCAAAGGATTTAGCAGAATTTGATTTGATTACGGCAAGAGAGACTATATCTTATGAAGCTTTGAAGAAGATAAATAATAATACAATATGCGTTCCAGATCCTGCATTTACATTAAAACGTGTAGATCTTCCACTTCCAGCAGGTTGGATAGAAGGAAAAATGATAGGAATTAATGTTAGTCCATTGATACTCCAAAATGGAAAGGATAAGGAAATTGTATTAGATGCATATAAAGTGTTGATACAAAGGATTTTGGATACGACAGATTGTTCAATTGTTTTGATTCCTCATGTTGTATGGGATGACAATGATGATAGAATACCATTGAAAGTATTATATGATATTTTTACAGAAACTAACCGTGTTATTCTGCTTGATGATTATAATTGTATGGAAATAAAAGGTTATATTGCACGATGTAGAATGTTTATTGGAGCACGTACTCATGCTACAATTGCTGCCTATTCAAGCTGTGTTCCAACATTAGTAATTGGTTATTCTGTTAAGGCAAGAGGAATTGCGAGAGATTTATTTGGAACTGAGGAAGATTATGTATTATCTGTTCAAAATATAACATTAGAAGATGAAATAGCAAAAGGTTTTGATTGGCTTATAGCGAATGAACATAGAATAAAAAAACATTTACAAATAATTATGCCACAGTATATCGAGTCGGTTAATTTAGCACGACAGAAAATAATAGATATGCTGGAGGTTGATTAGTGAGTAATAAAAAGTAGGTTTCATTGATGAAAGTGTCTATGAATTAAATAGTAAAACAGTAAATGTTTTTATATATTCAATAAATTAGGAAAAATAAGTTGTGATTGATAATAGTGTAGGGACAGAATTAGTGTAATTATTTCTAATACTGTAGAGACTGAAAAAGGTAATAATTTTAAAGCTAATGTTTCTGTTTAGGGAGGAATAATGAATAAACATGCGTATTTAATAATGGCTCATAATAATATTGAACAGTTAATTAGACTGGTGAGAATTTTAGATGATGAGAGAAATGACATTTATATTCATTTAGACAGAAAATTTAAGGATAGAAATCTTTTGAAACAAATAAAAAAATCTAATTATTCCAAAATTGAATTTATAGAACGAATAAACGTTAACTGGGGTGGATTTAGTTAGGTGAGGTGTGAATTGAATTTGTTAAAAGCGGCTGTGAAGTCTGATATAGAGTATTCAAGGTATCATCTAATATCTGGAGGAGATTTACCTATTAAGAACCAAGAGTATATACATACTTTTTTTGAAAATAATTGTGGTGAATACATTCGCTTTGATTCAAAACTTATTTCATTGTATGAAGATAGGGTAAGATATTTCTATCTATTTCAAGACATAATAGGAAGAAATCAAGGGAAGTGGGTTGCATTTTTAGAATTATTACAAAATGGATTGTTGGTAATACAACGTTTAGCAAGGGTGAATAGATGCAAAAAGATTAGTCTTTTTAAAGGCGTTAATTGGTTCAGTATTACGGATAATCTTGCAAGATATGTTTTATCTCAAGAAAAAAGTATAAAAAAAACTTTTAAATATTCATTATGTGCAGATGAATTATTTTTACAAACAATAGTGATGAAGTCGCCATATAAAAATAATATAATAAATTGTTCATTGAGACATATTGATTGGGAAAGAGGTACTCCCTACACATTCAGAGCAGAAGATTACGAAGAATTGATGAATTCCGAGAATCTGTTTGCACGCAAGTTTGACATGAAGATAGATGAGAAAATAATTGATATGATATTAAATGTAATTAAGTAAAAATAAGTGATGAATATTCGTTAGGAGAATAAGAGAAAATGATTTTCTAAATTATTCATCGTAGTTGGTGTGGAAAACTAGAATTTCTGAAGATATTGCAATATATTTTTTATATCTACATATGTTTGTTTTAGGAGATTTTGTTAAGTTAATGGAAATATTAACAGATTTATTTGAAAGTAAAGGTGAAGAAAGTGGAAAAAAGTGAGTTAAAATCAGGAATAATATTGTCGTATATCAATCTAGGATTGGGAACAATTATTCCTTTTATATATACACCTATTATGCTGCGTATACTTGGACAAGCAGAGTATGGATTATTTTCGCTTGCATCATCAGCAGTATCTTATTTGTCACTCTTGAGTTTTGGGTTCGGAAGTACTATTATCAGATATATTTCCAAGTATCGAGCGGAAGGTGATAAAAAATCAGAAACAGCAGCATATGGTTTCTTTTTAGCTTTATATTGTTGTTTAGCAATTTTAGTAATGATCTGTGGAACGATTATTGCGTTTAATATTGAACCTATTTTTCAACGTGGTTTATCGAATAAAGAATTGGAGAAAATGAAAATTCTTGTTTTGATTATGACATTTAATTCAGCATTATCATTTCCAAATAGTGTTGTTTCGTCAATGATTACTGCACATGAAAAATATATTTTTCGAAAATTAGTAGATATGTTATCTACAGTAATTGCTCCATTGGCAAATTTAATAGCATTGTATTTGGGGTTTGCTTCTGTTGGAATGGCTATGGCTGCAACAATAATACAATTCTTGATGTTAC
The DNA here is from genome assembly GCA_964484055.1 of uncultured Clostridium sp. Taxonomy (GTDB): domain Bacteria; phylum Bacillota; class Clostridia; order Lachnospirales; family Lachnospiraceae; genus Schaedlerella. The sequence continues at coordinate 86,547 of CAZAEC010000003.1, read as the reverse complement.
CGTTAAATATTGTGTATTGTACAAAAAGATTGCAGATTAAACCTGTATTTACAAAACTTCCAGTAACATTAATAAAAGAAATGTTAGGATTTTCAGTGTTTGTTTTTATTGGATCAATTGTAGATATGTTGTTTTGGTCTACTGACAAAGTTATTCTGGGAATGTTATCAGGAAGTGTTGCGGTAGCGGTTTATAATGTGGGAAGTACATTTAATAATATGGTAATGAATTTGTCAACATCAATTTCAGGGGTATTGACTCCGAGGGTGACAGGTATGGTCATTAAGGAGACTAAAACGGAAGAGTTGACAGAACTTTTTATTCGAGTTGGAAGGTTGCAATTTGTTATAATTGCATTGATTGTATCCGGTTTTACAGTGTTTGGAAAAGCATTTATCAATTTATGGGCAGGAGTAGATTATGCAGATGCGTATTGGGTTGCTATTTTAACGATGTTTCCATTATGTGTTCCGCTTATTCAAAATACAGGACTAACGATTATTACGGCACAAAATAAGCATCAATTTAGATCAATCGTTTATTTAATCATTGCTATAATAAATGTTGTATCGACATATTTAATAGTGCCATATTATGGAATATTGGGTGCAGCAATTTGTTCTGGTGTTGCGTATATACTTGGACAAGGTATGATTATGAATACATATTATTATAAAGTTACAGGGTTAGATATACCATTATTTTGGAGAAATATAATGAAAATGGCAATTATTCCTGTAATTATGTCTATAGTTGGATTATATATCATGAATTCGATAATAATAAAAAATTGGTATGTGTTTTTATGCGGGGTAGTCATTTTTTCTGTAGTGTATGCTGTTTTGATGTATTGTGTAGTGTTTAATGAATATGAAAAAGGGATATTTAGAGATCCATTGCTTAGAATGATGAAAAAATTTGTGTTGAGAAAATAAGGTGATAAATAAATTATGCCTAAAATAGTAAGTATAGATAATTGTGTGGGATGTACAGCATGTGCAAGCATATGTCCAAAACAATGCATAGAAATGAAGAAAGATGCAGATGGATTTAGTTATCCAGAAGTTATTTATCAATTAGAATGTGTTGAATGTGGAGCTTGTGAGCAAGTATGTCTATTACTAAAAAACGAGTTGGAAAAAGAGGAATTACCAATAGCATATGCAGCAATATCGGAAGATGAGGTGTTACGTGCAGAAAGTTCATCAGGTGGAATTTTTACCGAAATAGCAAAAAGAATCATTGCACAAGATGGAGTGGTATATGGAGCGGCATATGACGATCAGTTTGAAGTAAAACATTATTGTATTGATAATGAGGAAGAGCTAGAGAAATTGCGAGGGGCAAAATATGCCGAAAGCGATTTGGGAACGTCATTTTCTGATATTCTTGATAAATTGAAAAAAGGACAAAAAGTTTTATTTTCCGGTACACCTTGTCAGGTAGCAGGTTTAAAAGCATTTGTTAAGAAAGAATACGATAATTTGTTTTGTGTTGATTTTGTATGCCATGGAGTACCATCACCTATGGCTTGGAAATCATATATAGAGCATAGAGCCAATAAAGACGCGAATGGGGAGTTACCAATTGAAATCAATTTGCGCTCTAAGAGTACTGGTTGGAGTAAATATCAATATTCAAATGTTTTTAAATATGAAAATGGAAAAGAACATAGTGTATTAAGTTCACAAAGTTTATTTATGAATCTTTTTGTTGGTGATTATATTTCAAGACCTTCATGTGAAAAGTGTAAATTTAAAGGATATAATCGAGTAAGTGATTTTACATTAGGTGATTTTTGGGGGATTTGGGATATAGATCCGGATATGGATGATAATAAAGGAACTTCCGTTGTTTTGGTTCACTCGGAAAAAGGAAAAGATTTGTGGAGTGAAATCAGTGAGAATATTAGATTTAAAGAAGTATCATTAGAAAAAGCAAGTCAGCAGAATCCATCGATGCTTATGGCTTCAAAGGCAAAACAAGATAGAGAAAGTGTTTTGAAGAGAATACGAGATGGTCAAATCGAAAGTTGTGAGAAATTGTTTGTGCAACCGAGAATATCTATGATGACTAAAGTAAAAGCTAAATTGAGAAGATTGTGGAAAAAGAGTAAACTCCCTGTATAAATCTTGAATTTGTGTGAACAAAAAGCTAATTCACGAAACATAATGTGAAAAACTTTCAAAAGAATATGTAAAACATATATCATTGGTCAGATGTGGCTCCTACCACATCTGACCATCTAAATCAATCAAGCCAATTCGGTAAATATCTAAATAGTAAAAATAGAACGAGTGTTGAAATCTATAGATTTACTGTGCTATGATGAAATCATAGAATTCCTCTGTGGAGGAGGAATACAGGATGAAAAAATTGCAAGAACTTACTTTGAAAGACAATTTCATGTTTACAGCGGTAATGATCAAACCTGAGAATTGCAAAGGAATGTTGGAACGTGTATTAGGGATCCAGATTGAACGAGTAGAGGTCAGTTTGGAAAAGTGTTTGATATACCATCCAGAATACAAAGGTGTACGTCTTGATATTTATGCGAAGGATGAGAAGCATACGCATTATAATGTGGAAATGCAGTCGGTAAGGAAGGAATGTTTAGGAAAGCGTTCTAGATATTATACAAGTCAGATGGATATGGAATTACTTTCGGCAGGAATGGAATATTCAGAACTACCAAATACATATGTCATTTTTATATGTGATTTTGATCCGTTTGGAGAGGGTAAGTATCGTTATACATTTAAGCGGATTTGTCAAGAAACAGAAAAGGCAAGATTAGAAGATGAAAGTAACATTATATTTTTAAACACAAAGGGAAAGAATGATGAGGAAGTTCCCGATGAGTTGATAAAATTCTTGAAATTAGTAGGAGCAGATCTGAAAGAAAGTGAACGTGATTTTGAAGACACATTTGTGAAACAGCTTCAAGAAACGATGCGAGAAGTCAAAGTAAGTCGCGAAATGGGGGCGAGATATGTGATTTTTCAAGAGATGTTAAGAGATGAAAGAAAAGCTGGATTTTCAGAAGGAAAATCCATAGGTGTGACACAGGGGCGTTCCACTGCAGTGTTAGAGTTATTAGAAGAGTTTGGATCGATACCAGGAGAACTTTGTGAGCGAATTCAAAGGGAAGATAATCTGGAAGTCTTAAAGAAATGGAACAAACTCGCTGCGAAGGTGAGTTCGATCGAAGAGTTTCAAAAAAATATGTAAAACATATGTCATTGGTCAGATGTGGCTTTTATCACATCTGACCATCTAAATCAATCAAGCCAATTCGGCAAATATCTAAATAGTAAAAAACAGAGGAATTCTATAGAATAAAGAGTTGTTTTTGGGAATTTTGTGTTATTATAATTATTATTTGAAAAATCTTTGCGTTGGAGAATTGGATAGGGTGAAGAGATATTTTAAGTTTAAGACGCTTTCCTTAATAGTCGTACTCCTTTTGTTAGGAACGATTGGGAATATCTGGATATCATTAAACTGGCTGACGATACATTTTTATGAATGTAAAACGTCAAAGCTTTCGGCAGAACAGGAGTTGAAAATTGTTATTTTATCGGATCTGCATGGGCATGAGTTTGGAAAAGACAATGGAAGACTGATAAAGCAGGTGAAGGAACAGCAACCGGATTTGATTCTTTTACTTGGAGATATGTTGAATGACACATCAAAGGATACATTTTCTGTATGTGAACTGATTTCTGTTTTAAGGAATATGGCACCTGTTTATTATGCGCTTGGGAATCATGAGATTGGTTTTATGGAGCAGCATATGACGTTGTTGGAAGAGATTGAGCAGGCTGGGGCCAGGGTGTTGGATGAAGCATATGTTGATCTGGATATAAATGGCGAGGAGATCCGTCTTGGCGGGATGTATGCATATGCATTTGGGCTGAATGCGAATAATGATGCGGAAGCAGCACCGGAAGATGTGAAAGATTTTCTGGAAGAATATCAGGATACGGATAGATTTAAGATCATGATGGCACATCGTCCGGATAGCTTTATATTTGGTGACGCGGCATCTGTGTGGGATGTTGATCTGGTGGTCAGTGGACATGATCATGGTGGACAAGTGGTAGCTCCATTTGCTGGTGGACTGTATGGCGGAGATCAGGGATGGTTTCCGGAATACATTCATGGAATGTATGAGAAGGACGGATTACAGTTATTTGTGACAAGTGGATTAGGCAGTCAGAAGCAACTATTGCCGAGGTTTAATAACCCACCGGAGATCGCAGTGATCACATGTAGTGGGAATTAGAAGTTTTTAGCTATAAAGCTAATTGAAATTCTGAGGTGTTTACGATATAATAGACGCGTCTAACTTTTGAGTTGTATGAAAAGATAGAAAAGGATTGAAGTGAATGAAGGTAGATAAAGAATTTATATTACGTGAAATTGCCGGAGATTATATTATAATACCGACTGGGAAGACTGTGCTTGAATTCAATGGATTGATCACTGTGAATGAAGTTGGTGTTTCTATTTGGAATATGCTGCAGGAAGATGTGACATTGGATGAGATTGTAAAAGGAATTTTGGATGAGTACGATGTTGAGGAAAGTGTAGCAAAAGAAGATGTTGAAGAGTTCTTGAATAATTTGGTTGATGGTGGGATCCTTGAATGGGATAAGGATGCTGAATGATCATTTTGCTGAGAGGATTGGAGTATGGAGAAGGGGATCTAAGGAAACTTAGTATTCACTTCTCTTTTTCGTTAGAGAAGCAATCGGTGTGTAAATAGATTGTGGGAAATGTGTTTTAGGCAGGATAAGATATATGATGTGTAATAGATCAAGAGATGAGGAACGATATAGAAATCTGGATCAGGATACTTTTTATATTGATAAAACAGCAGTATTGGAAACGGAGATTTTGAGATTTCCGTCTATCTATATAGAAGGGGCGGCAGCTTCTGGGAAGACAACACTAGTCCGAATGTATTTGCAAAAGCATTCGGAGATAAAAGCAACAGTGTTTTGGATGGATGAGGTGCTGGAGGATATTGGGCGTTTTCAAGAAGAATTAAGAGAACTACAGATGGAAGTGCAGAGTGGAAATGATTTACATTGGATCATATTTGAAAATGTGCCGAGTGAGATGGATGCGCAGATAGCGGTGGCAATTAAACGGTTGATTCGACATTTGTCCCAATATAATAAAGTCATTCTGATTGGGCGAGAGTGGATCCCGTCGGAGTTATTGCAGCTTTTTTGGAATCGTGAGATGGGAAATATTGTGCAGAATCAGCTTTGTTTTAGTCGGCAAGAGACTCAGTTGTTGGCCGAAAAGAGATGTGCGAATGTGAATGCTTCGAATGTGTATGAAGTAACAGGCGGATGGGCAGGATGTGTAGATATGATGTTAAGACTCGGGACTGAAGATCTGGTACAGAGTTATGAGATCCGTACGTATCTGCAGAAAGAAATCTGGGAAACACTTTCGGAGGAAGAGTGTGAGGTTTTGCGTAGAGCTAATGCTTGTCCGTGGCTGAGTATAGAACTTTGTCAAGAAGTGTGGGGAATCCGACAGGCTGAGGAGTTGATGGAACGATTGGAGAGAAAAGGGATTATGGAGCGCATTTCTGGAGAAATGCGTTGGAAGGCCACTCCTTTATTCGTTCGTCCGGAGGAAACGGATCTTAGACAGCAAAGGTATCTTGGAATGTGGTATGGCCAGCATGGCTTTATGAAAGAGATGCTTATGTATGCACAAAAAGATACGGATAATAAATATTGGCAGAATATAATAAAAGAGTATGTGGTAAAGATTCCGTTTGCAGGGGTAGATTATAGTAAGGTACTGCAGTGGAAAGAAAATGATCCTAAAGTGTATTTCTTGCGTGGAATGTATCGGTATTTTCATCAAGATATTGAAGGAATGCGGACAGAAACTACAAAGTTACGAAAGTACATGGAAGGGAATATGGAGGCAGAAAATAGTGTCGGATCATGGGAACTTTATCAGAATCTAAGATTTTTGGATCCTATGGTACCTTTGGATGAATGGTTGGAGCAATTTGCGGAAGTGGAAAAGAATGGCCATAGGTTTCAGTTACATATTCTTGAGTGGGAGAATATGAGCAGTTTATGTGGGTTGCGTGATGTGACGAGTTTATTTGCCTGCACAAAAAAGGAGGAAAATAGGAAAGAACGTATCTGGAAAGAAAATTTGGATGAGGATGCGTGGATCTTTTATCGGTTGGCTCGTTTGGAATATTATCTAGAAACGAGACGAAGATCATCGGTTCCGAAAGAAGATTGGGAATTGTTGAGAGATCCTAAAAAACTTCCAGAAAAATTTTGGCTGAATGTGTTGTATCTGATGGAAAGATTTTCTAGTGTGATAGAAAAAGAAGTGTCGGCGGAAGTTGTTTGTAGTATACGAAATGAGCTGATCGATACAGAACTGAAATTTGAACCAATATCAGCAGAAGGAAAGGAACGGCGAAGACAAAATGCACAGGCAATTGCGTGTGTATATATTTCAACATGGATTGGACAGGAACACTTGGTGAATTGGCTGCATTATGTAGAATCATGGATGGATACAGAAATAACAGAAGAAAATCTGACGATCTTTTATTACCAGGCAAAGGGATATCTGTTTTTAAATCAATATGAAAAAGCAGAAAAATCATTACAACGTTTGGTTACGTATTTGCAAAAATATCGTCGCACCCATTTTCTGACAGAAATATTGTTTGCATTTGCAATTACAGAATGGCACCTAGGAAGGCATGGGCAGGCACTTCGTTATGTGATTGAGTCTTTCTTGATAAATGGAAATAGCCGTTATGTGGAGTGCTATGCAGAGTATGGAAAACGAGGAAATGAAATCATTGAAGCGTATATAGATTGGATGCAGAAGAATTCGCCGGAAGGCTGGCATCGTAAGAAAAAATATAATTATGGAAATGTATTACGCATGCCGGAAGAAGAGTATCTCGATGTAGTTCTTAGACGAATCAAAAAGGAAGCACGACAGACTTCAGATCACATCGAAGAGGAACAAGAAGAACGACTGACAATGATGGAAATGATCATTTTGCAGGATATCAATCGAGGATTGAGCAATGCACAGATTTGTGAAGAATTGAATTTAAAAATGCCGACAGTGAAGGGACATATTTATAATCTGTATAAAAAACTTAATGTAAATAGCAGAGTGCAGGCGATCTTGAAAGCAAAAGAAAGAGGGATTATTTAGTAGAAGTAGAAGATTGTGATCATTTTATAATAAATATCGACAGCGATAGACATGATCAGAGTATATTTTACAAAATAAAAGCGAAAAAAATACAAAAAAACAATACTTTAGTATGGTGTATAAATATGAGTGTGAGTTATAATAAAATAGACTCTGGAAATTTATAGATAAATAGTACAATTTAGAGTCAGAAATATGATAGGGAGGTAAGAAGATGAAAAAGAGTAAGATAGTGTTTTCTAGTGCACTAGCGATTATATTGACGCTAGGTCTTTCATTGACATCATTTCAATCAGTAGTTGCAGCAGATGAGAGTGATGGTAAATTAGTTACAAAGAAAACGGCAACCTTACAAGAAGATGGAACATATCGCATTGATCTGGAAGCTTATGCGACAGGTACTGTTAAGAAAGAAACCAAAAAAGAAGTGACACCTACGGATATTGTACTGGTGTTAGACCAGTCAGGATCAATGAGTGATAGTACAATTAGTGGTATTCCATCAGGATATGTTGAGGCAACACCGACTCATGAAGAGGCTATGAAGGGCGATTATTATTATAAAGTCGGAGAAAGTTATTATCGTGTGAATGTGACACGTGAACAGGTTGAATCAACAACTAAATGGATTGGTCAAGATGGCAAAGAGTATACAGATGATCAATTGAGTTATAGCTGGACAAGAAAGTGTGATGGACAGGTATACAATACAGCAACACCATTTGTAACAAGCAGCTTAAAGACATATACGAGAACTCATTCAGGGTCAACTATTCAAGCGTTTTGGTATGTAAATGATGAAAATAGTGATGATACTACTAAGAAGTGGTATGGTGGTGAATTAAGTGCAGCAAGTGCACGAAATGAATTTACTGACCAAAAGAAAAAAGATTCTACGACTGTAGAGTTTCATAATGATGGTGCACCAAGTTCAGGAGACACAAGTATTGATGATTTGTATTATGTAGCTGCTGTATACACTGCTGTATCAAGACAAACAGTGAATACATATGAATATACTTACACATATACAGATGCAGCAGGAAAAACAGTAGAAATTGGTAAGTACCAGGGAACAGACAGCGATAAAGCAACGGAAACTTTATACAAGTCAGGTGCTACGACAGATGGCGTTCGTTTGGATGCATTAAAGTATTCTGCAAATAAATTTATCAATGATATTCGTCAAAATGCATTGGCAAATAGTGTGGATCACAGAATTGCTGTAGTTGGTTTCGCGACAAATGATCATACTGGTGATTACTATTATTCAAATACGGAATTATTTATTGGTGGAACACAGTATAACTATGCAGTTGGTGGAACACAGTCCACATATAACACAGCAGGCAATTTAGCAGAAGATCATTATGAAGAAGCTTTTCAGTCTGCTGGAACAAATACAGGATATAATAATTTGATCGCATCAGTGAATGCATTAGCGGGTTATGGTGCAACATATCCAAGTAATGGCTTTAAAATGGCACAAGGAATTTTTGAAAACAATACATCCACATATACAAAAGCGGATGGTACTGTAGCAAATCGTAAGCGAATTGTAATATTCCTTACAGATGGAGAGCCAGGATGGAGTTCAGAAAGTTTTGAAGAAGCAGAGGCAAATGAAACAGTAGCGTTATCAAGCACATTGCAGACAAGCCATAATACAACAGTTTATACAGTGGCGGTTCTTGATAAAGCTCCAACAAGCGAAAATAGTGAAAATTTCTTGAAGAATACATCGACAAGTGGATCATACACGTTAGCGACAAGTACAAAAGCACTTGATGGATTCTTTGAAAGTGTAACAGATGAAATTGAAAGTACAGAGACATCGGTAACACTTGATAAAGATGCGGTTATTTCAGATACAATAGGTGATGATTTTATGCTTCCGGATGGATTTTCAGTAAATAGTAATGTGAAAATTCAGATTGCAAATCATACAGGGTATGAATCTTTTGCACAACCAACGAGTGCACCAGATTCAGTAAAAGCTACAGTAACAGATAAGACAATATCTGTTACAGGTTTTGATTTTACTTCAGAAGAGAATCTGGTAACAACAGATGAAACAGGTGGTTCAGTAAAAGCGACAGGTAATAAAGTATTGATTACGATTACTGGAGTATTGGCAAAAGATTCTGCTGCAACAGGTAATTATGTATCAACGAATACAGCATCTTCCGGTGTATATGGTAAAGATGAAGAGGGCAATACTGGATTGGTTCAAGCGTTTGAACAGCCAATGTTCCAGCTTACAAAGAATTTATATGTTTTGGATTATGCAAAAGAGGCTGAATTAAGTATTGCTAATATTGAGACAGCTACGAGAGTAGATGGTGCAGAAGATTTAATTTTCAGTAAAGTAGATGAAAATAATACTGTATTTCAAGGTATGTATGGAAATACTGCAGTAGAAAGCAATAAACTTACATATACTCCACGAACAATGCAGTGGAATGGATATGATACATTCTATGCTTTAGGTAAAAGCGCAAATAAGTATAATTGGGCAAAAGCATCTGTGATACCAGCGACTAGTGTATACTATGAAGATAGCTTTGAGACGAATGAGAGTACAGGAACAGTAGGCATTCAATATAGTAAAGAGGGTTGGGAAGTTGTGACAAACGAAACAGCAAATGCTAATAAAGAAGATGCCAATGGTAATGTACAAGGATGGATTGAAGATTTAAGTAACGATAGTACATACAGTGATGGAAGCGCACATTACTCAACAACGAGTCAGGCAACAGCAACCTTTACATTTACAGGAAGTGGTGTTGATATTTATAGCAGAACAGATATGGAAACTGGTTTAGTAAAAGCACAGTTATATACTGGAACAACAACCGATACAATCCAGATGACAAAATCCTATATAATAGACAACGAATCTGTATCAGGAGCATATTACCAGATTCCGACCGCTTCTTTCTGCAATTTGGAAAATGGAACATATACGGTAAAATTGACGGTTGTTTCTAATACAGCTAATCCAGCAAATTATTATTTGGATGGAATTCGTGTTTACAATCCGATATCAGCAGAACAGGCAGATGAAACAGTTAATACAGCATATAGTATCCAGGATATGAATGCAGATGCGGTATTTACATCTGTTCGAGAAATGCTGTTGGATAGTAATTCTTTTGGTCAAACAGCGGATGGAGAAGAAGGTGTTGTTTTTATCGATAAAAATCAGAATGAACAAACAGGAACGACAACATCAAAAATTGCAGAGTATAAAGATTATGGACCGAAGAATGAAGTGTATCTTGCTTCTAATCAAGCAGTGGTATTTACTGTGTATGGTGCAACAGACTATTATATTGGATTGAAAGCACCAGAAGGAGCAACAAACGTGGCATTTACAAATGGTGATCAAGCAGCAACAACATCGATTACAGGTGCATCAGATTTATATTATAAAGTTGTTCCAAACAAAGATGGTATGGTAGAAATTAAAAATACAGGAGATAAGCTTTTGTCTATTACAAAATTCTGTGCATCTGGATTTGATAGCAATTTTGAAGAAGAAGCAAGTTTGTTTAGTAGGATAGATCCATCTAGTGCAGTAACTTATGCAGATACATTTGAACTTCTTGAAAGTCAAGAATATACATCTAATATAACAAATCCAGACATAGACGATAATGAAAATACTGGAGATGTAGATATTGATAATGGTGGAGATGTGTCTGAAGATGAAGAGACATCATCCAGCAATGTGAAAAATTGGATTGAAAAGTTATTTGCAGGAATCCGTGGATGGTTCGGACGCTAGGAGGTGACTAGAAAAAGTGAAAGCAAGATATGAAAAACCATTGGTGAAAATAGAACGATTCGCAATAGCGCAAAGCATTGCAGCTCATTGTGGGTATTCTTCTGATAAAGGTTCCGGATATCCAACACATGCAGATAAAGGTGCTTGTGGATGGGCTGATGGATATGGTGCCGTATATTGGACAAGTACAAATACAGGATGTAATGGCACATATTCTGAAGATTTAGAGATTGGAGAAGTATGTTATAACAATCCTAATGGAGGAGTACAGATTTTTGCATCTTAATTTAAGTACATACTGCCACTTTAGGCGAAATTAAAGCAGGGCGGTCCGACAATTGTCGTGACCGCTCTGTTACTAAGAAAAAGGAATTATAATATAATGAAAACGATTTTGAAAAGAATTGGAACGAGCATTTTAACAGCTAGCTTATTAATAGTAGGTTTAACGATACCAGCACAGGCAGCAGAAAATAAAAAAGGATCCTTTATTGCTGTGGCAATGAATGTAGATGGACTTCCACAAAAAATTGCTGGTGTGACATTGAATGGAGATGGACCAGGTTCAGATGGAACAAAGTTGATCAGTCAAAAATTAGCAACATATGATTGGGATTTTATAGGGGTTTCTGAGGATTTTAATTATAATAATGAATTATTATCTGCATTGAAAGAAAATTATAATAGTGGGACGCACCGTGGAAATGTGTCATGGCTAACGAATGATACAGATGGTTTAAATTTATTGTGGAAAAAAGCAATTTCTGTAACAGGAGAAAAATGGACATCATGGAATACACATTATAGTTCTGGACTTTTTAATACAGGAAATGGTGCAGATGGGATGATTGATAAAGGTTATCGTTACTATGCTTTAACGGTAGCGGAAGATGTTACGATTGATGTATATATTTTACATATGGATGCTGATTCAGATGCAGAAGATATAGCAGCAAGAGAATCACAACTTTCACAATTGGTAAATGCTATTAAGTCTAGTGATAACAAAAATCCAATTATTGTGATGGGAGATACAAACTGTCGTTATACGAGAGAGCATCTTCAAGAAATATTTATTAATGGTATAAATGAAGATCCACGTTTTACAGTACAAGATTGTTGGATTGAGAAGTGTCTGGATGGTCAGTATCCAACATATGGATCTGCTTCATTAATGGTAGGTGATCTTGGATATGTTAAAGGTGAAATCGTAGATAAGATGTTTTATATTAATAATGCGGATAGTGATGTGACATTAACTGCTAACAATTTTCGTGTAGCTACAGATTTTACAAAAGAAGATGGAACAGCATTAGCGGATCATTTTCCAATCGTAACAGAGTTTGGGTATACTGTGAAAGAAGCAGTTCATGAACATAATTATCAGATTACAGATATTGTGCAGCCAACATGTATAGAACAAGGGTATTCAGTTTATACATGTATAGGATGTGAAGATAGCTATCAATTAGATTTCGTTGAAGCAAAGGGTCATGATTATGTAGAAGGGACTTGTATAGTATGTGGAGAGACTGATCCAAATTATGTCCCAGATTATGCTCCGGATGATAAATATTATTGGGATGAAGAGATAACGGATATTATAGATGGTGAATATATCATTGCATTTCATGCCAAGACAGCAAAATATACATTGACTCATAATGAAAATGCAACAGTTGGACAAGGTCGTTTAGATGGAGTGATGGGATTTGAAGTAGATAAAGATTGTGTATGGAACATAGCAAAACAAGAAAATGGTTATACAATTTCGACGGAAATAGATGGAACGACTAAATATTTGGGAAAAACAACAAGTTTTGTAGGTGCTGGCTATAAAACAACATTGCAGGAAGAACCGTTTGTATGGTTGAAGACAACAAATGGAAATAAAACAGGAATGAGATTTTATTATAAAAATAGTTCTGGAACAGGTTATTATTTACGTTATACAAATGCAAGTATGGGATGGATTGTAAGTAACTATCCAACAGGTGTACATGTATATCGCGTGACAAATTAAAATATGAAATATATTTATCATATAGCAGGGATTCGAATTTTATGTGATATTCCATTTGAGATACTTATACAGAAAGAATCTGAAGAATTTCTATATTCTTGTAATGAAAAGATAGAAACTTTAGAAACAGATATAAAATTTGAAATGAAAAGTGTTGATCATCTCCCTCATATTGAGGAAGATGGATATTGGAAAAATAATCAATATTTTGTGAATTTGAATGATAAACAAAAGATGTATTTAAGACTTAGTCCGGAAAAAGAGCCTTTTGCAATGGTGGATTATAAGATAAATTCAGCATATCTTTCATGCTATTATTTGCAAGGATTTGAAAAAGAGGTATGTTATTCACATAATTTATGTGATTTAATAAATTTAGAAACAATCATGTTGTATCAAAAAGGAATAATATTGCATGCATCATTTATTAAATGGAAAGAAGCAGGAATTTTGTTTTCAGCACCATCAGGTACGGGGAAGTCTACACAAGCAAATTTGTGGGAAAAGTATGAAGGGGCAGAAATTTTAAATGGAGATAGAGCAGGAATTCGAATGGCAAATGGGAAATGGACTGCGTATGGTTTGTCATATGCTGGGAGCTCTGGTATTTATAAAAATGAATCGGTACCGATAAAAGCAATAATTGTGTTAAATCAAGCCGAGGAGAATACGATATCTTCATTAAAAATGTCAGAATCTTTTTGTAGATTATATCCAGAAATATCGATTCATCATTGGGATATGAATTTTGTCAAGCAGGCGAGTGATCTAGCATTGCAGATTTTAAAAGATATTCCGGTATATTTGCTGAATTGCAAACCTGATCAAGGTGCGATTCAATTAGTGAAAGAGGTATTGGAACAAGAAGAAGGGGGCTATTAAGCATGATTCAAATACCGGTTGAACCACAGATTACGGACTTTTTGCACAAAAAAGCTTCAAAATATGGAATTCCATTAAATGGAACATTTGAGTTGACACCATTATGCAATATGGATTGTAGAATGTGTTATATAAAAATGAGTACGAAACAGCAAAGAGCTATTGCTCCGCTTCGTTCGGCGCAGGAATGGATCAATCTTGGAAAGAGTGCGAAAGAACAAGGAATGCTATATCTTCTGTTAACAGGTGGAGAACCTTTTATGAGAACAGATATGCAGGAAATTTTAAGAGGATTGCAACAACTTGGGCTAGTGATATCAATAAATTCTAATGCTACATTAATTGATGAGAAAGTTATAGAATGGTTAAAGGAAACACCACCAATACGAATTAATATTACAATGTACGGAGCTTCTGATACAACTTATGAAAAGTTGTGTCGTAATCCTAAGGGTTTTACGCAAGTGACACGTGCAATAGAACTTTTACGTAATGCAGGAATTAGTGTAAGGATTAATTGTAGTGTTACACCGTATAATGCAAAGGATTTGGACAAAATTTTTGAATATTGTAAAAGTGAGGGATTGATTGTTCAAGCAACAAGTTATATGTTTCCACCTCTTCGTAAGAATGTTGAAATGATAGGAATAAATGATCGTTTTACGCCAGAAGATGCAGCATATTATGCAGCACGAATTGCGATGCTCTACAATGGAAAAGAAGCTTTTTTGAAACAAATGACAGAGAAAAAGAGGAATAAAATTCCAGATATTCCAGGAGAAGATTGTTTAGAAATCGAAGGTGAAGGAATTCGTTGTAGAGCAGGAAAGTGTTGCTTTTGGATTACTTGGGATGGACAATTTCTCCCTTGTGGGATGTTAACAGATAAAAATTCATTAAATGTATTTGAAGTAGGATTTGAAGAAGCTTGGCGTGATGTACGGAAAAGAGTGTCAGAGATATGTATGCCTGCAAAATGTACCGTTTGTGAATTGAAAGATGAATGTAAAGTTTGTGCAGCTATGGTCTATACAGAAAACGGATCGTTTCTAAAAGAACCAGAATATAGATGTCGTATGACACAGGCATATTATCAACAATGTAAATTTCTGGAAGAAGAAATACGAGGTCAGAAAATAAAATGAAAAACGTAAAAAAGGTTACAAAGCATAAAAAGCTTAAAGTAGTGGTGGGACTTGTATTGGCAGCAATTGTGATAATGAGTGTAGCAATTGGAGTATCTACGGAAAAAAACGAGACGTTGATTTCAAAAGAACAATTAAAGGTGATAACGGATACTGAAAAAAAAGATGAGACTACTACGGATGATGTTGAAGAAAAAGATAATGCTGAAAACATTATGGTATTCGGAAATGGAGAAATTTTTGGGGGTGATAATGGTCCGGTTGAGGAATGGGAAAACTTATCGCAAGATGTACATATAATTCAATTTCCTTATACAATTCCGAATAGCAATGTTGTGATTCAAAAGATTACAGGTTATAGTGGTGTATTTGTTGAAAATGGTGCAGATACAGAAACAGTGAATACAGCAGCGGCCATAATAAGTAATAATAATTCTAGTTCTGTAGAATTTGTAAATGTAACTTTAGAGTGTAATGGGGAAATTCTAAATTTTCAAGCATCAGATATTCCGTCAGGTGCAACGGTAGTTGCGATGGAAAATAATCAGAGTGAGTTCATAAATGGTACGTATTATAATTGTCAGGCAGATATTGCATGGTTAGATGAATTAGATATGTCCGAATCGCAAGTAAAAGTAGAAGAAAATGAAGAGGGATATTTAGAGGTTACAAATATATCTGATGATGATATTCCTTGTATAAGAATATTTTATAAATATTATATGAAGGAAGAAAATATGTTTGTGGGAGGTATCACTTATACGGTCAAGGTTAATGAATTAAAGAAAGGAAAAATGGTCACAGTTACTCCAACACATTATGTGCCGGGTGCCTCTAAAGTTGTTATGATAAGAACATATAGTTCTGAAAGCGAATAACAATAAATAAGTACAAATCGCCTGCCAAAGTGTATAAGCACTTTGGCAGGCGATTTGATTGTTGCTTTTATCACCCGATTTTCTTGTATCTTCTATTATTTTTTGTTATAGTTAAGCATGGACATCAGATGGAAGAGGTGTGAATGAAAATGAAGAAATTGAGAATATTCAGTATACTGTTGTTAGTAGTATCGACAGCTGTATTTATATTATTTCAAGCTTATACAAGAGTTGTGAAGGACGATACTCCGCCGGTAGTTAGCTGTGAGAGTGAGGAATTGTATGTAAGTGTAACAGCATCAGAAAAAGAGCTGTTAAAAGATGTAAAAGCAATAGACAATCGTTCTGGCGATGTGAGCGATACGCTAGTCGTAGAGAGTATTTCTGGATTTACAGATGAGAATACAAGGGTTGTTATATATGCTGCAGTAGATAAGAATATGAATGTAGGCCGATGTGAACGTACGCTTGTTTATACAGATTATCAAGAACCACAATTTGATCTGGTAGCACCACTGTGTTTTAGAGAGGGATCAAATATTGATATTTTATCTTGCATTTCTGCAGATAGTGTATTGGATGGTTCATTGACATCGAATATTAAGTATTCTTTGGAAAAGACAGTGAATACATCAGTGACAGGGTATTATCCAATTGAATTTCGTGTGATGGATAATGGAGGAAAGACGGTTTATCTCGATACACAGGTAGAGATTTACAGCAAGGAATATACAGGTGTAGAAGTAGAGCTGAAAGAATATCTGCTTTATTTAAATAAAGGGGATGCATTTGAACCTACAGAATATTATGTGGGATCCAGCAAGGAAGGAACGCTGCAGATTCAATCGGATGTAGACACTTCCAAATCAGGTACATATTATGTAGATTATATTGTGACTGCCAATACATTACAGGGAAAAAGTCGTCTTGTAGTTGTAGTACAATAGAGGAAATGAGTTAGAAAGGCGAAAAAGCATGGAGAAAGAATCGCAGAAAAAGCAGACGGAATATATTTACAATATTATACATGACGTGCTCAGAGACTGGTGGGTGATCTTATGTATTGCCTTGTCTGTTTCATTTTTGGCATATGTTGCAGCTGATTTGACTTATCAGCCGGTATACACATCATCAACGACATTTGTAGTATCTGTAAAAGGTAGTACGACAGGAGCATATGCGAACCAAAGTAAGACAGAGAAACTGACGGAAGTATTTCGTTCGGTCATGGATAGTCAGATCTTGAAGAAGAAAGTAGTTGAGGCACTGGAGATCGATTCATTTTCTGGAGAGGTAGCGATTTTAGTTGTTCCGGAGACGAATCTTCTGACGGTGTCTGTGTCAAGTGGATCACCGGATATGGCATTTAAGCTGTTGAAAAGTATGTTGGAAAATTATCCGGAAATAGGACAGAATGTCCTTGGTGAAGTTGTATTAGAGGTTTTTGAGGAACCTGGATATCCGACAATGGCAGATAATGTGTTTAATGGAAAGAGTGTTATGAAGAAGGCATTTCTGTTGGCAGCAGTGGCAGTAGCAGGACTTCTGGGAATATTTTCTTATATGAGAGACAGTGTTAAGACAGAAGATGATGTAGCAAATAAGCTGGATACAGTCACATTTGGTGTGCTGCATCATGAGCCGCAGTTTCGGAATCTGAAAGCACGTTTGAAGAGACAGCGTAAGAGCATATTGATCACGGAACCGGCAGTTACGTTCGGTTTTGTTGAAACGATCAAGAAGATGCGTACAAAACTTCTTTATAAAAAGGCGAAGGAAGGCTGCAAGATCGTATTGATCACAAGTACTGGAAAGCAGGAAGGGAAGACGACAGTAGCTGCAAACCTGGCACTTTCTATGGCACAGTGTTCTAAGAAGGTGCTCTTGATCGAAGGTGATCTGAAAAAGAGTAATCTGAATAAATTGCTTGATATAAAGATCCCAAGTGGAAAGGGATTAGATGATGTGAGTGCCCGAACAAAGAGTTTGGAAGACGTCATGTTTAAGTTGGATGGGATGCCACTATATCTGTTATTGGATCGAGAACCGATGAAACGTTCAGCAGAATTCCTTTCATCTAGAAAGTTTGATGCATTTCTGAAAAGAATGAGCGACAGAGTGGATTATATTATCATAGACGGACCAGCAGTAAAAAGACGTTCTGATGCGGAAGTGCTGGCAAGGATCGCAGATTTTTCACTGCTTGTTGTACAGCAGAATGCAGCAAAAGTTCCACATATCAATGATACGATCGATATGTTGAATCAGTATGGAAAAGGGGTTGCCGGCTGTGTGTTTAATAACGTTTATGTGGGTAATTCATTTATCAGTTCTGGATATGGATACGGATACGGTTATGGGTATGGTTACGGGAAGTACCATTATGGAAAATATTATGGTTATGGAAAGTATCAATCTTATTACAATATGGGAGCAAAGGATAAGAAGGAGTAGGGAATGAGCAATCAGGAAAGAGATAAAAATCAAGAGATCGAACCGATTGATGTGATATCGATTTTAAATGATTATTTCAGGATATTTCGTAGGATGTGGGCATGGATTCTCATTCTGGCAATTGTGGGAACAGGAGTTTTTTATGTTCGTGCAAGAATGCAGTATACACCGTTCTATACAGCGACTGCTACATTTACGGTAAATATACAGCAGGACCAGCAGAGCTCTACAGATGGCTCTTCGCTCGCATTTTTTGATAATTCAGCGGCAGAACAGATGGCGACTACATTTCCTTATATCCTTACAAGTGGCGTCTTGAGACGAAAAGTTGCAAAAGATATGGGAACAGCTATGACGAGTTCGATCAGTGCAAGTGTGACAGAGAATACGAACCTTTTTACAATCTCTGTTACGGATCAGGATGCAGAAAAAGCATATCAGACATTGCAGTCGGTGATTAAGAATTATCCGGAAGTGTCAGAGGTGATTGTTGGAAAAACGCGAATGGAAATGTTGGATGAATCGGGAGTCCCTACGGTTCCGGATAATCCGAAAGCATTTGGTAAGAAGGCATTGACAGGAACGGTTGTTGGTGTGATGATCGGAATGCTCTGGTGTATGCTCCTCGTCATTACGAGACGAACGATCCGTACGGAGAAAGATATCCGAAAGTGGATGAATACAAAATGTTTGGGAGCTGTTCCGCAGATCATGATGAAGCGTCGTGCAAAATCTGTGCATGAGCAAAATATTGTGCTCACAGATTCTAAGGTAGAGGAGGCACTGCAGGAACCTCTTCGTATCGTAAGAAATAAGATTGAATATTATGGAAAAGAGTATCATAAAAAGGTATTCTTGATCACGAGTGCATTAGCCGGAGAAGGAAAGAGTACGGTTGCAGTTAATCTTGCGATCTCTCTTGCACAGGCTGGTCATAAGGTTGCGTTGGTTGACTGTGATTTGCGTCATCCTTCGGATCGAAAGATCTTTGGAATAGATGACGGACCAGGACTTGCAGAAGCACTTGTAAGAAAGAATTCTCCTTTGGATTATTGTCTGACAGCGAAAGAACTTGGTATGGATGAAGGCGATTCTATCTTATTCTTGCCGGGTGGGAAGACACTGCGTGATGGTTCGGAATATTTGGGTTCAGAACGTATGAAAGAGATCATAGGCGTTATGGAAGCAAATGCAGATTATGTGATCCTCGACAGTGCTCCGGTAGGGCTTCTTACAGACGCTGTTGTGCTCGCACAGTATGCCGATGGAGCGATCTTCGTAGTACGAAAAGATTTTGCAAGAGTGGACTATATTATGGATGGTATGGAACAGCTGGCAGAAAGCCGAGTACAGATCATTGGCGGAGTACTGAATGGTGTTTAAAGAAAATAAATTTCAAAAAAATGATAAGAAAACCAGATGTGATGTGGCATCTGGTTTTTTTTGTATCTTAGGGAATGGAAATTCTTTAGTATAGAAAAATATTGTGTTTGTCAATTTGTTAAATGGTTGCGATTTCTATAAAATTTATAGTGTTAATTTTGGATTTATGATATTATAGACAATATTGTTATTTTGAAACAAAAAATCATTAAAAAATGTTGCATAACGACAATGATGTTATATAGAAAATAGGAGAAAAGAAGATGAGAATCGCGAAAGAATTTATTTTAAGAGATATTGCCGGAGAATGTGTTCTTGTGCCAACAGGTGCTACAACACAGGAATTCAACGGATTGATCACAATGACAGATACTGCAAAATTTATCTGGGAAAATATGGAAAAAGTAGATAGCTTTGAGGAAATGATCCAGAAGATCCTTGAAGAATATGAGATTGATGAAAATACTGCAAAAGAAGATGCATATGCATTTATTTCTCAGCTTTTGGCAAATGGATTTGTTGAGTGTACAAAGGAAGATCGAAGCTGGTAAGTCAGACTGGATTTGGAAAAGGCTGTTTATATGAAGTTTTGTGAGAGAAAAGGGAAAGTATAAGAATGGGGAATTTATCAATCGTACAGGAAGAATTTTTGAAGATCTTGGAAACATTTATGCATGATAAGACATATCAGTTTCCAGAAGGATTTACGTCCGTAAAAGAATTGCATCAGATGGCAGCAGTCCACAAAATGACTGCAGCTGTGTATGAGCAGGTGCGTGATCATTCTATCTTTGGACAAGACGAATATAAAGAGATAGCAATGCGTTTTAAAGGGGAAACAATCCGTGAAGTAATGCTTCAAGCACAGCGTGAAGCAGGGTTTGTTTCTATTTATAAAAGACTCTGTGAACAAGGACTTCGTCCTCTTGTTGTGAAAGGAGCAATCTGTCGTAATCTTTATACAAAGCCGGATTATCGTGTGTCTGGTGATGAAGACATGCTTCTTCGTAAAGAGGAATTCGAACTTTGTGACAAGATACTTTTGGAAGAAGGAATGCAGAGGGAAGAACTGGATATGGAGAATCTTCCATATGAGATCCCATATCGCAACCCGCATAATGGTGTTTATATCGAACTGCATTTTTCACTTTTCCCCAAAGAATCCGGTGCATATGGTCATCTCAACAATGAGTTTGCGGAAGCATTTGACAAGTGCATTTGTGAAAAGGTGCAGAATGTGGACATCTGGACTCTCGATCCAACGCTGCATCTGTTTTACCTGATCTGTCATGCGTTTAAGCATTTTCTGCATGGAGGAGTTGGAATCCGTCAAGTCTGCGATATGATAAAGATGGCAGAGTATTACGGAGAAAAGATTGATTGGCGATATATAGAAACTCGTTTAAGAGAACTTCGCATGTGGAACTTCTGGAAGGGATTGGTAGAAATTGGCAGAGAGCACCTTGGTTTTATTCCAGAAAATGTATCTTATCCGAAGCAGATGCTGACAGAGCAGATCGATCCGATTCATCTGTTGTTGGATCTTTTGGATAGCGGTGTATTCGGAGATAGTACAATGGAACGTAAGCACAGTGCGAATGTAACTTTGGCTGCAGCAGAGAGTGGAAAGAAAGATATGACGGCTTCTTTGCGTGCGTCCCTCTTTCCGAAAATGTCTTATATGAAAAATGGATACCCATGGCTTGAAAAGTATCCGATCATCTTGCCAGTTGCGTGGATGATGAGAATTGCTTCTTATCTGCGTTATTCGAATAGGAAATCGGATGAGTCAAGCAGTATTGAGATTGGAATGGACCGCGTAGAACTTTTGCGTGAATATCATATTATCGATTGATAAAATGGAGGAAAAAATGAAATTCGTAGATACGAGGGAGTATGTTTCTGTGTTGAGAGAATTGACGGAAGAGGGAAAAGAAGTCAGTTTGATCATTTCAGGAAGCAGTATGTCCCCATTTTTGATACATCAAAGAGATTATATTTATTTCAAAAAGCCGGACCGAGAATTGAAAAAGGGTGATATGGTCTTTTATCAAAGAGACAGTGGACAATTTGTCATGCACCGAATCTGGAAAGTAAGACCAGATGGTTATTATATCGTTGGGGACGCGCAGACTGTGATCGAAGGTCCTGTGCGGCGAGATCAGATCTTCGCACTCATAACGAAAGTACAGCGTAAAGGAAAATGGCTTGAACCCGGCGATTTTTGGTGGGAATTTTTCGAACATATCTGGATTCATATGATACCAATAAGAAGAAAGATCATGAAGATTTATGCAAAAGTAATAAGATAAAACTTTTTGAAAATGGAGATTGAATGTGAAAAAACAATATCAGATTGGGCATGTGCAGATTGAACTGCAGATGCCTGATGACATTTTAATACCGCAAAACATGCAGAAATTTGAACTGCCACTGGCTGCTCCGGAAAATATACAGACAGCTGGAAAGATACAGATGTATTATAAAATGGAGTTTGTACCGGAATTGGCTGTTATTGAAAAAGAGCTGCGTGAAGAATATACAGTTAAAAGTGAATTGTGCAGAGATATGATCCGAACTTTAAATATAGACAATCGAGAATGCAGAATACTTAATTTTATAGGTTCACCTGAGCCATATGCGATTTGTTTCGAAACAGCAGAAAATGCGATTCAGGTATGGATTGCCGATGGAATAAAAGAAATGCTCATATACGATCCAGTTTTCGTATCCCTTCTTTTGTTAGAGAAAGTCATGATACGGAACGATGCATTGATCCTTCATTCTGCATACATGTGTAGAGATAATAAAGCAGTGCTTTTCTCGGCTCCATCCGAAACTGGAAAATCTACACAAGCAGATTTGTGGGAAAAATATCGTCAGACACGTACAATAAATGGTGATCGCTCTTTGTTGATCCGAGATGAAGATGGGTGGTATGCATACGGGTGGCCAGTTTGTGGAAGCTCAGAGATCTGTAATAACGAAGCATATCCGATTCATGCCATTGTGATGTTGTATCAGTCAAAAGAAAATAAAGTAGAGCGTTTAAAAGGATTTGCAATGATACAGAAAGTAATGTCCCAGATTACGATTAACATGTGGAATTCCGAGTTCCAAATGAAAGCAATGGATCTGATCGAACAGCTGGTGGGAGAAATTCTGGTGTATGAATTGGGATGTGATATATCAGAAGAAGCAGTAGAGTGCTTAGAGAAAGTATTGTAGGGAGCCGAGAGGCTCCCTTTTGTTATAGGATAGATTCTTCTAAATATTGAATTGTTGCTTTGGTATATCGGCATACATATTCGGGTACACCATCCGCACTGCCTGTTTCAGCGATTGC
Source organism: uncultured Clostridium sp. (assembly GCA_964484055.1). Taxonomy (GTDB): domain Bacteria; phylum Bacillota; class Clostridia; order Lachnospirales; family Lachnospiraceae; genus Schaedlerella. The sequence continues at coordinate 63,410 of CAZAEC010000003.1, read as the reverse complement.
CGCCGCTACACACGAATCACATACGTCACGGAATTTGCATTTGGCACACGCCAACGCCATCCGATGTTTTTCTGTTCCTCGTACTACTTGTTCCCACGCTTCTGCAAATGTAGTTTTTTCCAGCGAGATACTTGGCTGATCCAAAACCACGCATGAACGCATCTGTCCTTGCCAGTTAATGGTAAAAGAGCTTTTCCCTGCCCGGCACTTCATCCCACGAAGCTCTGCATCTGTCTGATTCTCTGGATAGACTTTCTCCAACGTTAATTTTCGATACTGAGAAAATAATTCGTCGCCCATTTCTCGTCGAAGCACCTCTACATGCACCTTCGCTGCTTCTTCTGGATCCAATCGCGCCTGAAAATTATAACTATGCTGTCGTTCTCTAACTGTTGGATACATGTAAGTATCGATGCGAACCGGAATGTCCATAGATTCGCCAATTTCAATAATCTTCATTCTGTCGTCCACATTTCCCTTGGCAAGGCTGCCATTCATCTTCACATCAAGCTTGTGTTCCTTCAAAAGCTTGATTCCGTGTAATGCCTTGTCAAATCCTTTCGAATAGTGACAAAGATTTTCATAAGTTTCATTGCTGGCTCCGTACAAAGTAACATTGATTCGTCGTGGTTTGTGCTCCGCAAAAAATGTCGCCCATTCTTCGGTAATCAATGTTCCATTGGTATTAATTGTTACAATCATTCCTAGTTCGAGAAGTTTTAAATATAGCGTTCGAAATTCCGGGTATAAAAGAGGTTCGCCACCAGTAAGAAGTACAAATAGCGTTCCGACCTTCGCCATATCTTCCGCAATTGCTAACCACTCTGAAATGGTGCGGAGTCTGCCGACTTGATCCAGTTCTTGCTTACTCATGCGAACATAGCACATGTCGCAGTTGAGATTACAGAGAGGAAGAAGTTCTAGAATACCATAAAGAGGTAGTTGCTTGTCGGCTGCCTTGGCAAACATCTGTCGTTCAATTGTCGTTCTATCGTTCATTAGTTCCATGCTAAAATCTCCGTATGTAGAAAAAGAACCGACAAAGCGGTTCTTTTAAAATTCTTATGTTTATGATTTTGTAGCTATCCAAGAATCTCTGTCGAGAGCAGTTGTACAATGAACATTCGTACCACCTTCTGTCCAAATAACAACTGACAAAGTATTTCCTTCTGGTGTTATACAATAACCATTTATAAACTCGTCTTTCACAGATGCTTCATGTGTTACTCCACAAGCATGGTATCTGTTAGTTTTATAAGAATCGGGATTCCATCCCCCTGTCTGTAATCCACTTTTATTGTTTGTTTCATACCATACTGTGTTATAATCTGGTTTGGATGCACCAGCATCACATTTAAATTTATAAACACCATATTCTGTGTCACCACATGCCGCTACAAATTCATCAGCTACAAATCTTTCCCCTACCATCATAGGTCTAACATAATTCTTTTTCATAACGCGTCACTCCTTCGTTATCTATTACTTATCGATACATTTTTGAAAATATAGAATCAATAAATGATTCTATAAAATTATTATTTATCATCCTTTTGTTTTCCTAATTTTACCTGTAATCCCAACAAATGTCAATAAATATTGTTTGAATTATAAACTTGATTTTTCAGATACTAACCAATGTATTTTCTATGAGAATTTTTTATATTATTCTGATTGACCATTGCGTAATGCATTGTAGTATCAATTCGAACATGCCCTAATAATTTTTGAACTTGTTCTATTGGCATTTCTTTATCTATTGCCATTGTTGCTAACGTACGTCTAAACTTATGCGGATACACTCGCCCAACTCCCGTGCGATTTTCCAATTTCTGCAATATTTTTTCTATGCCATTTATTGTCAATCGTTCATAGGGCTTATTTTTTGATACAAATAATGCTTCGTTATGATCTTTTCGACTTCCTAAATATTCCTGTAAATACAGTTTTGTGCGGGCATCAAAATAGACTTCTCGTTCTTTATTTCCCTTGCCAAATACAATACACGAACGTTCAACAAAATTTATATTGGATATGTCTAACTTTACCAACTCTCCAATCCTTACCCCAGTAGATGATAAAAATTCAATCAATGCACGATCTCGAATTTCATCACATGCATTTCTGAGCTGTTCTAAATTTTCATCTGAAAATGTCTCCTTGATCAGTTGTGCGGTCTTTATTTTATGAATTCGTTTTGCAGGGCTTTTCAATATGTAATTTTCATCTTCCAGCCAAGTAAAAAATCCAGAAATAATACGTCGAATATTATCCATCGTTACCATACACGCATTGTGTTTACGTTGATAATCTGAAAGATATCTTCTCAAATCCTCTGTACTGACCATCTTTAGATCCTTCTCCAGATGGAGTAACATTTTTCGGATCGTACTGTCGTAATATACAAGTGTTTTCTCTGAGCATCCCTCAATTCTTTTTGATGATAAATAATTTTCAAGATAATCTGTATTATTATAAATATGATTCTCTTCTTTTCCAGTTTCAATTGTAACAGAATTCATACAATTTATTAATACATCATGTAGTTTTTTCATTTGCCATTCTGTCAAATAATCGCTCATCTGGGTACGAATTTCATTAATTAAAAGTTCCTTCATTACTACTACCTCGCTTTTTAATAAAAGAATAGATAAGTAATTTTCTTCATACAAGAATTATTTTGAAGATTGTAATGTGAACAAATAAAAGAAGTTGAAAATTGACAATCTTTTATATCAAGTTTATAATAAATACTATTCTGAAAGATTTCTTCTTTCATTTAATCTTAGCCATAACGGCGTCTCATTCTCAGACAGATTCTTTATTATCCCTGAAATGAGTATCAAAAATTTCATATCAAAAGGAGAAGATTGCGTATGACAAATTGCCTAAAGAATTATTTCTCAATGATCAAAGACCGTGAAGCGGTTTTAGAGGAAATCAAACAAAAGAAACACTTATCTAAGATATTTGATCAATGGGAACCCGAGCACCAAGAACGCTTTTTAGATTATTGTACAGGAGTTCGAGGAATAAAGCTTTTATATGATTCCTTTTTCAAAGCCATCATAAATCCAGATGCGACACCAGAAAGACTTGAATCGATGCTATCATATATTTTAGCAACAAAAGTAAAAATCTTAAAAGTATTACCAAATGATTCTGCAAAAATCGCAGCGGAAAGTTCGTTGTTGATCATGGATATTGTTGTAGAGTTAGAAGACGGTAGTATCGCTAATGTGGAGGCACAAAAAATTGGCTATGCATTTCCCGGACAACGCAGTGCCTGCTATTCTGCAGATTTATTACTTCGTCAATATAAACGACTAAAAGGAGAAAAAGGAAAACATTTCAATTATAAAGATATTAAGAAGGTTTATACAATTGTATTTTTCGAAAAAAGTCCTGTCCAATTTAAACAATTCACAGAAAAACAAATCTACATACATCGCTCAAAACAAGTATCTGATACTGGAGTTCAAATAGATCTGCTCCAAGAATTCATTTTCATCTCGCTTGACATATATAAAACAAAATTAGATAATAATGGTGTAATAATTGAAAATAAATTAGAGGCATGGTTGACTTTCTTGAGCGTTGATGAACCTGAAATCATCATAAAATTAATCCAAGATTATCCAGAATTCAAAGCGCTGTATGAAGAAGTATATACGATCTGTCTGAATATGGAAAGGATGATGGAGATGTTCTCGAAGGAATTGTTAGAACTAGATAAAAACACTGTACAGTATATGATAGATGAAATGCAAGATACGATTGATGAGCTTGTTGTAAAAAATAATGAGAAAGATTTTGAAATTGCAGAAAAAGATTCTATGATTGCAGAAAAAGATTCTATGATTACAGAAAAAGATTCCATAATTCAAGAAAAGGACTCCTTACTTTTACAAAAAGACAGTTTGTTAGAAAAGCAGAAACTGGAGATCGAAGTTTTAAAACAAAAATTATACGCAAAAAAATAGAATAATTTACATTTGATTTGAATAAGATGGCATCTTCGGATGTTGTCTTATTTTTTTGAAAGATTCTGCAAAATAATAATTTTATAGAATCTTCAATGGTTCTATATTTGCAGAAATGTATTGGTAAGCAATAGATAACGAAGGAGTGATGTGTTATGAAAAAGAATTATGTTAGACCTATGATGGTAGGGGAAAGATTTGCAGCAAATGAATATGTTGCAGCATGTGGTGATAAGGGAACAGTGTATAAATTTCAGTGTAATGCACCTGAAGGTGATTTATATTATTATCCTCAAAGCGATGGAATGATTGATGGTAACTATCAAGGAACTGGTAAATCTATAAGATTAGGTGGTTTTCATCCTAATTCAGAAGTTCAACATAATGCATCTAGTACAGAAGAATTTTATGATGGTTATATCACTACTAATGGTTATTCAAAAACCAATGTAATCGTATGGCTTGAATATGATTATCGTCATCGATTAGAAGATTATCATGCAACTACTAACCTTATCATGAAAAACTGGGAAACTTCAAAATCATAACTACAACAAATTAAAAGAACCGCTTTGCTGGTTCTTTTTCTACATATGGAGATTTTATCATGGAACTCATGAATGATGGAACGACAATCGAACGGCAGATGTTTGCTAAAGCAGCTGAGAAACGTTTGCCTCTTTACGGTGTTCTTGAACTCCTTCCGCTTTGTAATTTAAACTGTGATATGTGTTATGTGCGCATGAGCAAACAGGAAATGGAACAAGTTGACCGATTGAGAACAATCTCAGAGTGGCTGTCTATTGCGGAAGATATGGCAAAAGCAGGAACATTATTTATACTTCTTACTGGTGGCGAACCTTTACTTTACCCAGAATTCCGAACTTTATACTTGAAACTTCTGGAACTCGGGATGATCGTAACGATCAATACAAATGGAACTTTGCTCAATAAAGAATGGGCTGATTTTTTTGCAGAACATAAACCACGACGAATCAATATTACATTATACGGTGCAAGCAATAAAACTTACGAACGGCTATGCCATTATCCTAATGGATTTGATAAGACTGTAGAAGGGATTCGTTTATTACGCGAACGAGATATTGATGTCAAAATAAATGGAAGCCTTGCGAAAGGAAATGTGGATGATCGAATGCAGATCATTGAAATAGGGGAATCTTTGGATGCACCAGTAAGAATTGATACCTATATGTATCCAACGATCCGAGAACGTTTGCATGATTATAATTATCAGTCACGTCTCGATCCGGAAACTGCAGCAAGAGCAAGAGTTGATGTTTTAAGACGTGAAATGGGCGAAGAGTTATTTTCACAATATCGTAAAATGACCTTGGAAACGGTACAGCAGACTCAAGAAGGAGAGGCAATTCCTGGGAGAATGAAATGTCGTGCTGGACAAAGTTCTTTTGTTATAAACTGGCAAGGGCAAATACGTTCTTGTGTTGTTTTGGATAATCCAAGTATTTCTTTGGATGAAACGCCTTTTGTAGATGCATGGGAACAAGTTGTAATGGGCGTAGAGAAATTAAGGATTTCTGTAAAATGCAATCAATGTACATTACGAAATGTGTGCAATACCTGTGCTGCTGCAGCAATCGCTGAAACAGGCCGTGCGGATGGTGTACCCGAATATGTATGTCGATATACCAAAGCAACAATCCAATATTTGGAAGAATCATTTGCCAAAAAGGATTGAGGTGTTAAAAAATAAAAACACATTAACTTGACTACATTTATCAAATTGATTATATTTAAAAAGAAACAATTGAAGCCAGACATCTGTCTGGCTTTTTCATCTTGAGTCAAGGAGCAGCATTTATGGAAGATAGTAATAATAAGAAGAGTCATTCCATTTCGTTTGAGTCTCTTGATATCTTAGTCCGTCGATGGAAGGATGGGACATTTGCAGAGATCATAGATGATTGGAAATGGATTTTATCATATAGTAAGAAGTATAAAGGTGCGATTTTATTTTACACGTTGCTTGGTATTTTTAGTTCCTCCATGGGACTGGTAGGTAGTGTTGCGAGCAAGTATATGATCGATATCATTACTGGTTATCAGACAAGTAAGTTGGGGATCATGATCGCGATTACTTTGGGAAGTGCAGCATTCAGTCTTGTGTTCTCAAATTTGATCAATCGAATTTCAACAAAGTTGAGTATTGATATTAATAATGATATTCAGGCGGATATTTTTGATAAGATCATCGATGCGGATTGGCTGGAGATCAGTAAGTATAGCAATGGTGATGTGTTGAATCGATTTAATAGTGATGTTAATACAGTCAGCGGTAATGCGATCAGTTGGCTGCCGACGATCGTTATTGCGATTTATAATTTTATAGCGACATTTGTGGTGATCTGGCATTACGATAAGATTATGTCTCTTTTGGCTTTTGCAAGTGCACCGGTTATGCTGTTGATGTCAAAGTTTTTGCTTAAGAAGCAGCGTGACTATGGAAAAAAAGTAAAAGAAATGGGCAGCCAGATGATGACATTTGAAGTGGAGACATTTTATAACTTTGATACGATCAAATCGTTTGGGATTTCTTCTTTGTATGGTGGAAAGTTGAGAGAATGGCAGGCGAAGTTTAAGAAGATCAGTCTGGAATATAATATGTTTACGATTAAAACAGGGATCTTTATGTCGATCATGGGAATGATCGTTCAGTATGCCGCATTTGGGTATTGTTTGTTCCGTTTGTGGACACATGATATTACATATGGAACGATGACATTGTTTTTACAGCAGAGAAGTAATCTGAATTCAGCATTTAATAATTTGATCTCGATCATTCCGTCTTTTTTGAATAGTTCGATCTCAGCACATCGAATCCGCGAGTTGGCTCAGCTTAAGAGGGAGATACATATTCCTGAAAGTAATGAGTTAGATGCATTTGTGGAAAATGGATTCGAAGTTGCAATGAAAGATGTGGATTTTTCTTATGTGGAAGGAACGAAAGTCATTACCAACTCTGCTTTCAAAGCGTGCCCGGGAGAGATCGTTGCGCTTGTTGGACCATCAGGGGAAGGAAAGACAACAATGATCCGTTTGATCCTTGGCTTGATCCATCCGGAAGCTGGAATGTCATTTTTACGAGCTACGGATGGACGAGAAGTAGAAATGAATGCAGACACAAGACATTTGTTTGCATATGTTCCGCAGGGAAATACGATTCTTTCTGGAACGATCGCAGAGAATATGCGTATGGTAAAAGAAGATGCAACAGATGAAGAGATCATCGAAGCGTTAAAGATCTCTTGTGCATGGGATTTCGTAGAGAGAATGCCAGATATGATCAACAGCAATATTGGAGAAAAAGGACGTGGTTTCTCGGAAGGTCAGGCACAGCGTATCGCAATCGCACGAGCAGTGCTCAGAGATGCTCCGATCTTGTTGTTGGATGAGGCTACATCGGCTCTCGATGTAACGACAGAACGTAAGGTCCTTCGAAATATCATTCAGCAGAAACCGAATAAGACTTGTATTGTCACAACACATAGACCGAGTGTTTTGAATATGTGCCAGAGAGTGTATCGAGTGATGGAAACGCAGGTTACGGAGTTGACAGAAGAGGAATCAAGTCGTATGGCAATGGATTTTTAAATTTGTCTTTTTGTACAACTAGATGAATTTTAAAATGGTGAAAATTGTCTTGTGATATAGAGTTATTTATTTTATAATAGAATATGAAAATTTTAAGCCAGACAGTATGTCTGGCTTATTTAGAAAGTTGTAAAGGATAAAATATAGATGATAGATTTACATGCACATATTTTGCCGGGAATTGACGATGGTGCTCGAGATATTTACGATACACTAGAGATGGCAAGTATTGCGGCTGATAGCGGTGTGACAGCGATCGTTGCGACACCGCATTGTAATATTCCTGGTTATTACAATAACTATTTTGATAAATATTATGTAGATGTTTTTAAAAAGGCATCGGAAGCGATCCAGAGTGAAAGGATCCCAGTAAAGCTGCTCCCTGGCATGGAAGTATTTGGTACATATGATCTGCCGAGATTGATCGTAGAAAAGAAGATCATGCCGTTGAATCAGAGTCGTTACATTTTATTAGAATTTGATTTTGAGGAAGATCCAGGGTTTGCAACAGATTTACTTCGAAGAGTTGCAGAAGTAGGTGCGAAGCCTGTTGTGGCGCATGTGGAGCGATACGCATGTGTACAGGATGATCCGGATATTATAAAGGAATGGCGTAAAAAAGGATATGTGATCCAAGTGAATAAAGGAAGTTTTCTAGGTGGATTTGGCCGTCACGCACAGCATACGGCATATCATTTGTTAAGACAGGATCTTGTGTCTGTCGTGGCGAGTGATGCACATAGTCCATATAACAGGACGCCGTATATGCGAGAGGCTTATGAAGAGATCTGTGCGGAATATTCCAAAGAGAAGGCGGATTTATTGTTTCATATAAATCCAAGATGTATATGTAATAATGAACAAATAAGAAGAGTGAAAAGGGTTACATATTCTGACCATGGCAGTTGGGAAAGGAGTGGAACATGAGAAGATTAAGAATGGGGATTGGCATCATATTTGTGTTTGCAGGACTTGTATTTGGTGGATATAAAGTCAAAAAAGTTCTGACAGAAGATACTGTTGCTCCCGTGATCCAATCAGAACAAGATGAGATTACAGTAAGTGTGGCGGATGAAGAGTCTGCATTGCTGCAAGGATTGACAGCGGAAGATAACAAGGATGGGAATCTGACAGATTCGATCAGGGTTTCTTCGATGTCTCATTTTATATCAGAAGGAAAAAGAACGATATCATATGTCGTTTTTGATAAGGCGAATCAGGCGGGAACTTATGAAAGAACGGTACAGTATACAGATTATATATCACCGAAGATCCATGTAACAAGACCGCTCAGATACACTGCCCAGGAGATTCAAAAAGAGGACATTACAGAAGCACTGACAGCAGCCGACTGTTTGGATGGAGATATCACATCAGAGATCCGAACATTTTCTGATACCTATTTTTATGATCTAGTTCCAGGTGCGTATCCGATCACACTGCAGGTCAACAATAGTGCAGGTGATACATGTTCTGTTCCTGTAGATGTTGTGATCATAGATTCAACGGATCAGAATGAAGTGTTGAAGTATTATCCGATGTTTTCTGAATATATTATTTACACAAAAGTCAATGTCGGGGTAGATGTTTTGAGTCGTGTGATCGGGTTAGAACAAAATGGCAGAGAATATCTCTATGAAAGTGATCCGGAATTGAAGGCGGATACATTGGGAAGAGTGGCTGTATCTTCGACAGTGGATTATGCAACACCTGGAGTATATCCAGTGGAATGTTCCTATACATCCAATGATGGGATAACAGCGGTTACAAAATTGTATATAGTTGTGGAGGGCACAAAGGATGGAGAATAAAAGAGAAGATATACCTTTTATGGAAGAGAATAGTCTGGAGCCGTTTACACTGATATATGATGTTGTGAAGAATATTGTGTTTATACTCTTGGGTGCATTGGCAGCGGCGATGATTTCTTACGTAGTTGTGAATCTGCAGTATGTTCCAGAATATACTGCATCAACGACTTTTATCGTTGGATCAAAGGATAGCAATAATTCATACAGTAATATTAGTTCGACGTATCAAATGGCACAGACATTCGGAAAGATCCTTCAGAGTAATTCGTTGGAGACATTGATCTGTGAGCAGATGCAGATAGATGAGGTTGAAGCGGATATTCAGGCAGAAGTTGTAGAAGAAACCAATATGTTGATGCTCAGTGTAACTGCGGATAATCCTCGTGAGGCATACGATACGATCCTTGCTGTTATGGACAATTATATGAAAGTACCATTTTATTCAATGAGCGGAGCAACGATGAATGTTCTTGTAGAACCGCAGGTGCCATTCGCTCCAGATAATTATCTGGATGTAGATGGAACTGTGAAAAATGCATTTTTGATCGGTGCAGCAATCTGTGCATTTTTATTTGCATTTTGTTCTTATATGCATAATACGGTCAAACAGGAAAGTGATATTGAACGTAAATTAGATGCGAAAAGTTTTGGTTGTATTACATATGAACAAAAATACAAGACTTTGAAAGAATTTATTACACATAAAAAAGGCACGATCATGATCGATAGCCCGCTTGCTAGTTTTTCTTTTGTTGAAAGTTACAGGAGGCTCGCATCTAAGCTGGAATACCAGTTGGTTCGCAATAACGGAAAAGTACTTGTTGTTACAAGTGCAGCAGAGAATGAAGGAAAGTCTACGGTTGCTGCAAATCTTGCTGCAGTCTATGCGGAACAGGGTAAGAAAGTGATCTTGATAGATGGTGATATCAGAAGGCCGTCTCAATTTTTGATTTTTGGATATGATGTCGATGAAAAAAAAGAGTTTGGTGAATATTTGAAAGATCCGAATATATCAAGTGATATTTTTATAAAAGGAGAGAGAGAGAGTCTCATATTTGTAGGCGGAAAGAATTGTTATTCTTCTTCGACAGAAAGGCTACAGTCAGAATATCTTTCAAAGCTTTTGAATATTTGTAAAGAAAATGTAGACATTGTAGTGATCGACACGCCGCCAGCTGGACTATTAGCAGACGCACAGGTTTTAGGGCAGCATGCAGATGGTGTTTTGTTTGTTGTGAGACAGAATTACATTGAGGCAGAAGAAATTAATGAGATCCTGGATGATTTCAGAGATAATCATATTCATATCATGGGTGTGGTACTGAATGGCGTACAGACATTTTCGAATGTACTAGGCAGAACGGTAGGAAGTCACTATGGAAAATATGGATACTATGGTCATTATGGTTATGGCCGGAATAGAGGAAAGTAAAAGTTATGAGCGAGTATAGAAGAATGTCAGAAAGAGATTCTATTACAGAATTAGAAAAGATAGATATTACTGATTTTTTATGGGATTTTTATAAGGCAGTGAAAAAGTTGTGGTGGCTTGTGATTCTGTTGATTGTGCTTTTGGCTGCGAAGTCCTATTTTTCTGTTTCATCATCTTATGTACCGGAATATGTTGCTTCTGCGACGGTATCTGTATCTTCGAGTGGTGGAAGTTCTGCAGAAGATTTGGCAAATTTATTCCCATACATGATGTCAAATGGTGTCTTGGGAGAAGTGATCGCAGAAGATATGGGAGCGGAAAGTGTTCCAGGGAATATCAATATTACAGCGGATGGCAATTTCTTGACGATCTCAGCATCAAGCAGTAATCCGCAAACAGCGTATGACCTGTTACTTTCAACAATGGAGAATTATCCGAATGTTGCGAAGTTTGTATTTGGAAATGTAGAATTTATGATCCTTGATGAAACAGGGGTTCCTGAGGATACAGGACGAGAAGAAGTGATCCGAGGCTCTTACAAACGTGGAGCGTTAGAAGGTGCTGTGATCGGAGCAGTCATTATTATGATCTATGCTTTATCAAGGATGACTGTAAAATCTAAGAAAAAGCTGAAGAAACAGGTCAATCTGATGGAATGTGGATGCATTCCACATGTTCGGGTGAAAAAGCGTAAGAAAGATACCTTTTATAATTCACTGAATCTTTTGAATGAGCGTGTATCGCAGAATTATGTGGAAGCGATCCGTAAGCTACGTACAAAAGTTATGCATGAAATGGAAGAAAAAGGATTTAAGACACTGCTTGTGACAAGTTCGATTCCAGGAGAAGGGAAGACGACATTAGCAGTGAATCTTGCAATCTCGATCGCAAAACAGGGAAAAAATGTAATTCTGTTAGATGGGGATCTGCGAAATCCATCGGTCGCTGATACGATGAATAACGGAAAAGAAGCATGTTTGGGAATGGCAGATGTTCTGAATAAAAAAGGCAATCTGAAGGATGCTCTTCAAACCGTTGAGATTCCAGATGGGACAGGAAGCTTAAAGATCCTTTATGGTTGTGAAATGGATCATATGAATACAAAACTCCTTGGTTCTGAAAGTATGGATTTATTGATCCAAGAGTGTAAAAGAAACGCGGATATTGTGATCATAGATACTGCACCGTCAGGTCTTTTGGCTGATGCACCGATCATTGCAAAATATGTTGAGGCAGCACTTTATGTAGTTCGTAATGATTATACAAAGTTGCAGCAGATCAGAGAAGGACTTCATTCATTGACTGTCAGCGGGATCCATTTGTTAGGGTATGTATATAATGATGACAATGCAAGTCGAGGCGGTTACGGATATGGCTATAATTATAGTTATGGCTATAAGCGCTATGGCGGATACAGCCGCAGAGGTTCCAAGGGTCATTATGGAGCTTATAGAAAATTGGATGATGGAGATTCAGATATTATAGATACATCAGGAAGAATCTATAAAGATTAGCCTAAAGAATTAGATGATGGAAGAGTTTTAAGAAGTATAAGAAAAGCGATTGATTAAAAATCAATCGCTTTTTTTACGGCTTCAATATCGCCAGTGAATACAATACCATCCATTCCTAGTGCTCTGCCAGCTTCAATATTAGAAATTCGATCGTCTATAAAGAAACAATCTTCCGGTTTTAAGTTGTAAGTATTGAATAAATACTGGTAAATTTCTGGCTCTGGTTTAGCAAGACGTATTGGTGCAGAAAATACAATACCATCAAATTCTTTTACTACACTATAACATTCTGCAGCATGTTCAGCAAACTGAACAGGAGCATTGGAAAGAATATAAACAGAATAGCCAGCTGCTTTTAATTCTTTGACGAAATCCCATGTATCAGTCAGTGGGATTAAAAGCTTGTACCAAGTGTTAAAGTAATTGATAATATCTGTTTTTAAATGTTCTGGAGATTGGGAAAGTGCAGTATTTATATAATCTGAAAGTTCAACACTTCCTTCGTCAAGATACTGCCAATTGTCAAATACAAGTTTTTTAAAAAGCTGACTGTCGGCTTCATTTGTACAGAAACGCTGGCTTAGTTCCGCTTCTTTGAATGCTGCAAGAACATTTCCAAAGTCAAAAATAATATTTTTGTATTTCATAATGATTCTCCGTTTCATAAAATTGATATAGTTGATTATAGCATGAATCGTTTAAAGAACCAATGATTATAGAAAAACAGAGAGAAAAAAGACACAACTTTTGTGGTAAAAAAGTTGTATAGATCGAATGGGTTATAAATCTTACGAATAAGTGGATCACAATGCACAAGAGCTGAACACATCGTGTTCAGCTCTTGCATAATCGAGTGGACCAGGCGGGAGTCGAACCCGCGTCCAAAAACCCATCCCATGTACTTCTACTATCATAGTCCGTTATTTGACATTCCCTCTGCCACACGAGAACGAACACTCTTGTGGGGTCAGTAGCTTCATAATACGCCTACAGACTCAAAGCTTTGCCTGCATCGTTTCTCACAAAGTCGATGCCAGATTCCTAAAGTGTGAGTGCTTCAGGGCTGACAAGCAGCAACTAGGCTGCTAACGCGTAATTTTCTTCAGCGTTTAATTTTAAGTTTGCGATTTAACGCATCTGCTTGCGGATAGCTTCTCCATCTTCAGAATCCCTGTCGAAACCAGTACTAGCCCTTAAGATGAATCGGAAGGAAAATCTTATAGAATCCTTCCGTACAGATATTCTAAAGAAAGGATTAGGAAAAGTCAAGGGGATTTGCAGAAACGATTATTAAAAAAATGTGAAAATAGTTGTTTTTCAGTTTGGAAATGATATTATAAAGAATATTACGTGATACAGAGAAAGGTTTATAGAAGAACGTAGAATAAAAAGAACCTGCATGGTAATATGAAAGGAGTATTTACATGGATAAAATAAAAATTCTTGTTGTAGATGACGAAGTAAGAATGAGAAAGCTTGTAAAAGATTTTCTTGTCCGTGAGGGATATACAGTGCTAGAGGCAGGGGATGGATTGGATGCATTGGATATTTTTTATGAAGAAAAAGATATTGCATTGATCATATTAGATGTCATGATGCCGAAGATGGATGGATGGCAGGTGTGCCGGGAGATCCGAGAGAATTCAAAAGTACCGATCATTATGTTGACTGCACGTTCAGAAGAACGCGATGAACTGCAGGGATTTGAATTAGGGGTAGACGAATATATTTCCAAACCATTTAGTCCTAAGATCTTGGTGGCACGAGTGGGTGCGATCCTTAGAAGAACGATGGGAACAGAGGAAAGTGTACTTCTTGAAGCTGGCGGGATCGTGATCGATAAGTCGGCACACATTGTTAAGATCGATGATAAGACTATAGAATTAAGTTTTAAGGAATTTGAATTGCTTACTTATTTTTTGGAAAATCAGGGAATTGCCCTTTCAAGAGAAAAGATTTTGAATAATGTATGGAATTATGATTATTTTGGTGATGCCAGAACGATCGATACACATGTTAAGAAACTCCGCAGCAAACTTGGTGAAAAAGGAGATTATATCCATACAATCTGGGGAATGGGTTACAAGTTTGAGGTATAAAGATGAAATTATCGATTAAACAGCAGCTCCTTGTTATTTTTCTAGGTCTGATCGGTTTTCTTGTAGCAGTCGTACTTCTTGTGAATACGACATTTATGGAAGATTACTATGTATCGGATAAGATTGATTATATGGTAGAAATGTATGAAGTCGTAGATGAAGCGATTCGGGAAGATGGATTGGGCAATGAGGATTTTCAAGATGAACTGAATAGAATGAGCGGACGTGCCAATGTTTCGGTCACTGTTGTGAACAAAAGTGGACAGACGATCATTTACACAGAAAAAGAACAGTCAGGTCCGTTACAGTTGTTTGGCTATCTTGTTGGAAAAAATCAAGGAAAGATGCTGAAGACAACGAAGAATTATACAATCTATAAAGTGAATTCTAAATGGAGCGGTGGACAGAATTTGGAAATGTATGGCTCGCTCAGTGATGGCTCTTTTTTCTTGATGCAAAGTCCTGTTGAAAGTATTAAAGATAGTGTATCGTTAGCAAATCGATTCTTAGTGATCGTGGGATTTTCTTCTATTATATTAGGTTCTATATTTGTCTGGTTTTTTGCAAATCGAATCACAAAACCGATCATGGAATTGACTGCACTTTCCCAACATATGGCGAATTTGGAATTCGATGTGAAATATGCTGGCGGTGGTACAAAAGAAATTGAAGTGTTAGGAGAAAATTTTAATACGATGTCACGGCAGCTGGAACAGACGATCACAGAACTTAAGAGTGCAAACCAGCGTCTTCAGCAGGATATTGAACAGAAAGAAAAGATCGAGGACATGCGATCTGAATTTTTGGGAAATGTATCTCATGAGCTAAAGACACCAATCGCATTGATCTCTGGATATGCAGAAGGATTGAAAGAGGGAATCAGCGATGATCCAGAAAGCCGGGAATTTTATTGTGATGTGATCATAGACGAAGCGAATAAGATGAATCAGATGGTAAAAAATCTTTTGACGTTAAATCAATTGGAGTTTGGAACGGAGCAATTGGATGTTATAAGATTTGATGTTGTAAAATTGATCCAGGGAGTCATTGCAAGTTGTGAGATCTTGATCCAGCAAGTAGAAGCAACGGTCGACTTTGTTGTTTATAAAGGATTGGATGAAAATGATGAGTCATTGGAAGTGCTTGATGATCAGCCAGTTTATGTTTGGGCAGATGAATTTAAGTCTGAACAGGTGATTCGAAATTATCTGACCAATGCGATCCATCATGTGGCAGGAGAGAAGAGGATCGAGATCTGTGTGATCCAGAAAAAGGAGACCGTATATATCAGCGTATTTAATACTGGTACACCGATTCCGGAAGAAGATAAAGAGAAGATATGGGATAAGTTTTATAAAGTAGACAAAGCACATACGAGAGCTTATGGAGGCAATGGAATCGGACTGTCGATCGTTAAAGCGATCATGGAATCATTTCACCAAAAATATGGCGTTGTCAATTTTGATAATGGAGTGAAATTCTATTTCGAATTAGATGCGAAGAATATTGAATCATAAGCATAAGGGGGAAGATGGGATGATAGCAATTATTGATTATGATGCAGGTAATATCAGAAGTGTGGAAAAAGCACTGGTATCATTGGGACAAGAAGTAAAGATTACGGGAGATCCGGAAGAAATCCTGCGTGCTGATAAAGTAATCCTTCCGGGTGTAGGAGCATTCGGGGATGCGATGGCGAATCTAAATCGCTGTAATCTTGTACCGGTGATCCATGAAGTTGTTAAAAAAGGAACCCCATTTTTAGGAATCTGCCTTGGACTTCAGCTTTTATTTGAGCAAAGTGATGAGACTCCAGGTGTGGACGGTTTGGGAATCTTGAAAGGAGAGATCCTTCGTATTCCGGCTGCAGACGGATTGAAAATCCCACATATGGGATGGAATTCCTTACATTTTGAAAATAACGGAAGGTTGTTTAAAGGTCTTCCGGAACAGTCTTATGTATATTTTGTACATTCTTATTATTTGAAAGCAGAGGAAGAAGAGATTGTAAAGGCATCTACAGAGTACGGAACGCATATTCATGCGTCTGTTGAAAAAGGGAATGTATTTGCATGTCAGTTCCATCCAGAAAAGAGTGGGGATGTGGGACTTCAGATCTTGAAAAATTTTGTGGAATTGAAATAATAAAAGAGTGAGGGCAGATATATGTTTACAAAAAGAATTATTCCTTGTTTGGATGTGAATGCCGGAAGAGTGGTAAAAGGTGTTAATTTTGTGGATTTGAAAGATGCAGGGGATCCGGTAGAGATTGCAAAAGCTTATGATAAAGCGGGTGCGGATGAATTAGTTTTTTTGGATATTACAGCATCTTCGGATAATCGAGGCACAGTAGTCGATATGGTGCGTAAAGTAGCAGAATGTGTTTTTATTCCATTTACAGTAGGTGGTGGAATCCGTACGGTAGATGATTTTCGAATGCTTTTGCGAGAGGGTGCAGATAAGATTTCAATCAACTCTTCTGCGATCATGAATCCACAGTTGATCCATGATGCGGCCGAAAAATTTGGAAGTCAGTGTGTAGTTGTTGCGATCGATGCAAAACTTCGTGAGGATGGAAGTGGATGGAATATTTATAAAAATGGCGGTCGTATCGATATGGGAATTGATGCGGTTGAATGGGCACGTAAAGTTGAGTCGCTTGGAGCTGGTGAGATTTTGCTTACAAGTATGAATGGTGATGGAACAAAAGCTGGATATGATCTAGAACTTACAAGAGCGATCGCAGAAAGTGTATCGATCCCGGTCATTGCATCGGGTGGAGCTGGTACTTTGGAACATTTTAAAGAGGCATTGACAGTGGGAAAAGCAGATGCAGCTTTGGCAGCATCTTTGTTCCACTATAAAGAATTAGAGATCAGAGAAGTGAAAGAATATCTTCGAAAAGAAGGAATTTCAGTGCGATTATAGTAAGAACGAAGGAGAAAAGGAATGGCAGGAATTAATGGGGACTGGTATGAGGCATTAAAAGATGAATTTAAAAAGCCATATTACAGACAATTATTTAATACAGTAAATGAAGAGTACCGCACAAGACAGATCTTTCCACCAGCAAATGATATTTTCACAGCATTTCATTTGACACCATTGAAAGATGTAAAAGTGGTGATCCTTGGACAGGATCCATATCATAATGATGGACAGGCGCATGGGCTTAGTTTTTCTGTTCAAAAAGGTGTGACACCACCCCCATCATTGGTGAATATTTATCAAGAGCTACACGATGATCTGGGATGTTCGATCCCGAATCATGGATGTTTGACAAAATGGGCAGAACAAGGGGTATTGATGTTGAATACTGTATTAACAGTGCGGGCACATCAGGCGAACTCTCATAGAGGGATCGGCTGGGAAGAATTTACAGATGCAGCGATCCTGGCATTGAATAGTCAAGATCGTCCAATTGTATTTATTCTTTGGGGAGCACCAGCGCAGAAGAAAGCAAAGATGCTTACGAATCCAAAGCATTTGATATTAAAAGCACCACACCCAAGTCCGCTGGCAGCATATAGAGGATTTTTTGGAAGTAAGCCATTTAGTCAGACAAATGCATTTTTAGAAAAAAATGGAATTGAACCGATCGATTGGCAGATTGATTAAGATAAAAAATACGCTTCGTAATATGAGAGAAACTTAGATGATCTAAATACTTCATATTGCGAAGCGTATTTTTATTCTTCGATGATCTGAATCTCCAGATAATCAAAGTCAATAGAATCAATAAAACTGTCCTGATAAAAACGAGCCTTTGCACTACGTTTAAAATCAGCGATTGTTTTGTCAAGCCAGATTGGTTTACTAAGATCGAATTCATAACAGATCGCATCAAGTGCATTGAAAATCTTATGAGTACGTGTGTCATCTGTTTCATCACAGATCACAGTGTCTCTGAGCAGATGATTGTCTTTGATCTCTTTTCCCCATAAACGAAACATATTGGAATTCCTTTCTTATAAAATGTAGTGCCAACACAGGTAAAGGCTGGCGAGGTCGGATTTTTTTACAGTATAGCTGTTTTTGGAAAGAAAGTAAAGTGCGGAAAAGACAAGGCGGATCGAAAGAAAAGACAAGACAGATCTCATGACTTCATAGTAGAATGTTAGTAGAAAAAATGATATAATACAAAACAGTGAGCTTAAAAGGAAAAAATTTATAGGATTTCATTTTATGAAGGGGAAGAATGTATGAAAAAGATATTTAATCATGTATTTGTAGACGGTCTTTCGGGAATGGCCCAGGGGTTGTTTGCAACATTGATCATAGGGACAATCATTCAGCAGATCGGAACTTTTATAGGAGGTACTTCTGGAGATTTGATCTTTCTTATTGGAAAATTGGCAGCAGCAATGACCGGAGTTGGGATTGGTGTTGGTGTGGCTAAAAAATATAATGCGAGCCCTCTGGTTGTAGTGTCTGCTGCAACAGCAGGTATGGCAGGTGCATATGCAAGTAAGATACTTGCTGGAAGTATTTTGGCAGATGGAGCAATTGTTTTGGCGGGATCTGGAGAACCGTTGGGAGCTTTTATCGCAGCATTCGCGGCGATCGAGGTTGGAAGGTTTGTTTCAGGAAAAACAAAGTTGGATATCATTTTAACACCGATTGTATCGATCGGTGTGGGTTCTTGTGTTGGACTTTTGATCGGACCGGGAATCTCTTCATTTATGCTCTGGTTAGGCAATCTGATCAATTGGGGAACGGAACAGCAGCCGTTGCTTATGGGAGTGATCGTTTCCGTACTCATGGGAATGATTTTGACACTTCCAATCAGTTCGGCAGCGCTTGGGATCATTATGGATCTTTCGGGACTTGCAGCTGGTGCTGCAACGGTTGGATGTTGTTGTAATATGGTTGGATTTGCGGTTGCGAGTTTCAGAGAAAATAGATGGGGAGGACTTTTGGCACAAGGGATTGGAACCTCTATGCTTCAAGTACCTAATATTGTGAGAAAGCCAGTGATATGGTTGCCAGCGATCATTTCTAGTGCGATCTTAGGACCAATCGGAACAATGGTATTTCATATGACAAGTAATGCAACGGGTTCAGGTATGGGAACAGCAGGTCTTGTGGGACAGATCATGACATGGCAGGTCATGACACAAACGGAAGATCCGATGGTTGTGTTGATCAAGATTGTGTTGATCCAGATCATTTTACCGGCAATCGTTACATTGCTGATCTCCGAGTTTATGAGAAAGAAGCAATGGATCAAGGAAGGTGACATGAAACTGAATCTGTAGAAGTAAAGAGCCAATTAAGTATTTCTTAAAAAAGAGTGAATTATATGACAGAAAATGGCTTGCGTGATATACTTGAATAGATAGTTTCGAAAATGATTATCAACAAGAAAAGTTACTAGGGAGGGATAATTACGAGACAGGAAGGCGGACATCAAGTGCAGGATGCAATTAAAAATTATGAAGATATTGACAGCTGGAAAACGATTGTATTTTTATATAATGCAGCGTTAAAAGAAGTTGGAACAAAATTAGAGATTCTGAACGATGAATTTCATCATATACATAAGTATAATCCGATCGAGCATATTAAGACGAGGATCAAGACACCAGAAAGTATCGTTAAAAAACTTCGAAGAGGTGGTCATGAAGTGACCATTGAAAATATGGTGAAGTATATCAATGATATCGCTGGAGTAAGATTGATCTGTTCGTTTACATCGGATATTTATCGTTTGGCAGAGATGATCGGTAATCAGAGTGATCTGAAGGTATTAACGATCAAGGATTATATTAAAAAACCAAAAGAAAGCGGTTATATGAGTTATCATATGCTTGTTTCTGTACCGATTTTCTTATCTGATAGTGTGGTAGAGACGAAGGTAGAGATCCAGATCCGAACGATCGCGATGGATTTTTGGGCAAGTCTTGAACATAAGATCTATTATAAATTCGAAGGAAATGCCCCAGCATATATCAGTCAGGATCTGCAAGAGTGTGCGGAGATGATAGCAGATCTTGATGCGAGAATGTTGTCGTTGAATGAGGCGATCAAGGCATGTTTAGAAGAACAGAATAAGGAGCAGGAGATCCAGCCAAAAGAAAAGCAAAAAGAACAAGATGAAGTACAGGAGATCATTGGAACGGAAGAGTTGAATGAGATGCCAGAATTGCAGTGATCTTTAGAGAGAGTCTTAAGAATACTTAGGGTTAAAGTATAAATATAGTTTAGGGAATGAGAGTCACATGACAAAAGAAATAAAAAGAAAGTTTATTGAACTTGGTCTGGGGACAGCAATATATTTATATGAATTATATCTGTGTGAATTTCAAGGAAATATGGGGACAGCAGGTATCATTGTATATATGATCGCATGGGTTGTGCTGATGCTAGGTGTATGTAGAGATATGATCACTAATATTCGGAAAATGCAGTTTTTCGATGAGAATCTGTTGATCTTGGTCGCTACGATCGGTGCACTAGTGATCGGAAGATATGTGGAAGCTGTAGGAGCAGTGCTATTCTTTCAGATTGGAAAGATGATAGAAGCGATCGCAGTGAATCGAGCGAAAAAGTCCATTGCAAAATTTATGAATATCCGTCCGGAATTTGCGAATCTTAAAACAGAGGAAGGAACGGAGACAATCGTTCATCCGATGGAATTGAAAATTGGACAGACCATTGTGATCAAACCAGGCGAAAAGATCCCTGTTGATGCAGTTATTACGGAAGGCAAGGGTATGGTAGACATGAAAGTGCTTACTGGAGAAACGATGCCAAAAGAATTGTGTCCGGGGAAAAAAGTATATAGTGGAACGATCAATTTAAATAGCGTGCTGGAAGCAAGAGTAGAAAAGGTATATGCGGAGTCAACTGCTTCGAAAGTTACACGACTTGTAGAAGAAGCGTCCCAGAGAAGATCAGTGAGTGAAGGTGTTGCGGAGAAGTTTCGTAGATATTATACACCGATCGTTACGATCCTCGGAGTTTTGCTCATGATTTTGCCGCCAATGTTAGTCGATGGACATAATTCAGAGGTATGGTTGTATCGAGGAATGGTATTTCTGGTATCAGCTTGTCCGATCGGATTAGGTGTTTCTGTTCCGTTGGCATTTTTAGGCGGGATTGGATCTGCTTCACGTCAGGGAATCCTGATAAAAGGAAGTGATCATTTAGAAGCATTAGCGTTAGCAGAAACATTTGTGTTTGATAAGACAGGGACATTGACAGAAGGAGTATTTAGAGTCCAGCAAGTTGTTCCAGCAGTTTCAGATGGATTTTCAGAGAAAGAATTACTTATGATCACTGCGAAAGCAGAAGCATATTCCAGTCATCCGATCGCAGTGTCTTTGAGAAAAGCATTTGATAAAGAGATCGATCTTACGAGCATTGAGCAAGTGGAAGAACATTCGGGATTTGGGGTATCTGCTTTGGTCGATGGACAGAAAGTGTATGTTGGAAACGCAAAACTTATGAAGAAATTTGCAATCGCACATCCATTTATAGAAGCAACAGGAACAGTTGTGTATGTAGCGGTAGAAGAAACATATGCAGGTTATATTGTCATTGGAGATCAGATACGAGCAGATGCCAAGAGGCTTGTTTGTTGGCTGCATAAGAATCAGATGGAGACAGTCATATTAACTGGTGATAATAAAAAGATGGCAAAAGCAACTGCAAAAAAATTGGGGATCCGCTCGGTACTTGCAGAATTGATGCCAGAAGATAAAGTAGAACAGTTGGAACTTTTTATGGATAGCCAGCGTGAAAATGAAAAGCTGGTATTTGTCGGAGATGGAATCAATGATGCTCCAGTACTTGCAAGAGCGGATGTTGGTATCGCTATGGGCGGTCTTGGAGCAGATGCGGCACTGGAAGCGGCTGATATTGTATTGTTAAAGGATCAGCCATCCAGGATCATTAATGCAGTTCGTATTGCAAAAGCTACTTTAAAAGTAGTAAAACAAAATATGATCTTTGCGATCGGTATGAAGATCTTTATGCTGTGCCTTGCTTTGTTTGGGTTATTGAATATGCAGAATGCGATCATTGCAGACATGTGTGTTATGTTGATCAATATATTAAATTCATTCTGGGTGTTAAAGTATCCAGAATATAAGGGAGAATCGTTATGATAAAAAGATGGATTGCCGCTTTTGCAGCGGTGATCTGTTCTTTTCTGGGGATTTATGATTATGGAGAGGAACAGATCGCACAAGGCTATGAGTTGTTGGAAGCTGGTGAGTATGCAGCTGCAAATGAAGAATTTGAATCTGCACTTGCACAGGCAGAAGAAACGAGTGCGAAAAAAGCGGATGAAAAATCGGAAAAATATATTGCTGCGCAGGCTTATCAAGGGCTTGGAATGAGTTCATATGAACTTGAAGAATATCAGAAGTGTGTAGAATATCTGAAGTTGGCTATAGAAGAAGGGGAAGGCCGAACAGTAATGGTATATGATCTGTTGGGGATCAGTTCTATGAAATTGGATGATTATGAGTCGGCAGTCAATTATTTTGAACAAGGACTTACCTTAGAAACGGATGTAGAAAATTCTGAGAAAATGTATAAAGAAATGCGTTATAATAAAGTTGTATGTTATGAACAGCTGGCAGATTGGGAAGCAGCCCGAACTGAGGCAGAGGCATTCCTAGCACTTTATCCGGAAGATGAAGAGATGCAAAAGGAATATACATTCTTAAAAACAAGATAGTAAGGATAATAGGATTAGAAAATAGTATGGCAGGATATGATTTAAAAGAAATAGAAGAAAGAGTGATCCTTGTAGGGGTTCAGCAGAATGATTCAGAATGTGTGAAAGAATCTTTGGATGAACTGGCAGAACTTGCAAAGACTGCGAAAGCGAAAGTTGTGGGAAGATTGATCCAAAATCGTGAGATGATCCATCCGGTTACTTATATCGGAAAGGGAAAAGTGCAGGAATTGAAAGAATTGTTGTGGGAAACAGATGCGACTGGCATTATCTGCGATGATGAACTTTCTGCTGTGCAGATCAATCATCTAGAACAGGAATTGGATTGTAAGATCATAGATAGAACGTTGTTGATCCTGGATATTTTTGCGGCGAGAGCGATTTCGGGAGAAGGAAAGATTCAAGTTGAACTTGCACAGTTGAAATATAGAGCTTCCCGATTGATCGGCTTGGGTAATTCACTTTCTAGACTTGGTGGTGGAATTGGAACAAGAGGACCGGGAGAGAAAAAACTTGAGATGGATCGACGTTTGATCCGAGAAAGAATCAGTAAGCTGAAAAAGGAATTAAATGAAGTAGAACAGCATAGAGAACTGATCCGTACACAGAGAAAAAGTACAAATAAGAAAGTAGCTGCTTTGGTCGGATATACTTCTGCTGGAAAAAGCAGTATTGAAAATGCATTGACGGGTGCTGGAATATTGGAAGATGCGATGTTGTTCTCAACATTGGATACAACAACAAGAGCACTTGAATTAGATGGAAAACAGCAGATCCTTTTGACAGATACGGTTGGATTTATCCGTAAGCTGCCGCATCATTTGATCGAAGCATTCAAGAGTACATTAGAAGAAGCGAAATATGCAGATATCATTATCCATGTAGTAGATGCGTCGAATCCACAAATGGATACGCAGATGTATGTTGTGTATGAGACATTGCGTCAGTTAGGTGTGGAAGGCAAAAAAGTGATCACATTGTTTAACAAGCAGGATCGTTTGGAAGAACATGTGAATCATAGAGATTTTCAGGCGGATTATGTGATCAATACTTCAGCCAAGACAGGTCAGGGATTGGATGAATTAAAACAAGTTTTGCTGGAAATCTTAAGAGATGAACAGATTTATATTGAGCGTTTATATTCGTTCCAGGAAGCAGGAAAGATCCAGTTGATCCGAAAATACGGAGAACTGATCGAGGAAGAATATCTGGAAAATGGAATTTCTGTAAAGGCATATGTAACACGTGAGATATATGGAAAAGTTTGAGATAAAGTTTTAGAATTGAATAAGAGAAATATAAGAAACCTGTGTTATTTATACTGAAAATAGCACAGGTTTTTGTTATACTGATGATAAGAATGTAGGGGGAGGTGTGGCTGTGAAAAGTTATGTAAAAGATTATCCACGTCCTCAGTTTGTGCGAGAAAACTGGGAGAATCTAAATGGAACATGGGAATTCGCATTCGATGATGACAATTTAGGTGAACAGAAAAAATGGTATTGTGAATTTCAGAAGGAAATGGAGATACAGGTTCCATTTACATATGAGACAAAGTTAAGTGGGATCCAAGAAGAAGGACGTCACGATCATATTTGGTATCATAGAACGTTTCTTGTAGAACAAGAAAAATTAGATAAAAATTCTTATATCCTTCATTTTGAGGGGAGCGATTACAGAACAAAAGTATGGGTGAATGGACAGTTCATAGGAAGTCATAAAGGTGGATACAGCAGATTTTCATTTGATGTGACAAATGCAGTCAGAGATGGTGAGAATCAGCTCACAGTGAAGGTAGAAGATTCTTATGATATGCAGCAGCCGAGAGGAAAGCAACGTTGGAAAAAAGAAAATTTTGCTTGCTGGTATGTGCAGACGACGGGAATTTGGAAGACTGTGTGGAGTGAATATGTACCAAAATATCATATAGATTCTGTGAAAATGACTCCAAAGTTAGAAGAACAATTAGTGGATCTTGAGGTGCGTGTAGATATTCCAGAAGAGTTATGGAATGGAAGATGGATGCTTAAGACAACGATCCATTTTCAGGAACATTTGATCTGCCAGAATTATACAGCAGTTGTTTCGGATCATTTAAAGATAAAGATGGATGTATTTTCAAATGCTTTTCAAGAGGCACAGTGGGGAGTTATGACTTGGGCACCAGGAAACCCGAATCTTTATGATATAGAATTTGAATTGCTCGATCAAAATGAAATAAAAGATAAGATCCAGTCTTATTTCGGAATGCGAGATCTCCGTATTGATGGACCGAATATCGTACTCAATGGAAAACCGATATATCAGAGATTGATCCTGGATCAGGGATATTGGAAAGATTCTCATCTTACACCACCGAGTGAAGAGGCTTTGATCGAAGATATAGATAAGATCCTTGCACTGGGATACAATGGATTGAGAAAACATCAGAAAACTGAAGATGAAAGATTCTTGTATTGGTGTGATGTAAAGGGAGTACTTGTATGGAGTGAGATGGCATCTTCCTATGAATTTTCAGAAAAGGCAGTTACAATGTTTACACAACAATGGATGGAGATCGTCAAGCAGAATTATAACCATCCTTCCATTATTACATGGACACCGATCAATGAATCTTGGGGTGTAAAAGAAGTAAAGGTAAATAGACAACAGCAACATTTTACAGAAATGATCTATCATCTGACAAAGAGTATCGATCCATATCGCCCGGTCATTGTAAATGATGGATGGGAGCATACTGTTTCGGATATCATCACATTGCATGATTATGAAGAAGTGGGAAGTGTGCTTAAAGATCGTTATATGAAGTGCAAAGATCAGATTTTGGATAATGAAGTTTATCATGCGATCATCAAGGCTGCATTTTCAGATGGATATGGATGGAAAGGACAGCCGATCCTTATTAGTGAATATGGTGGTATCGCGTTTAATAATGATGATTCTGGATGGGGATATGGAAATAAAGTCAATACCGAAGAGGAATTTATCCGAAGGTTTGATGATATCACTACTGCTGTAAAAGAACTTCCGTATGTGTGTGGGTTCTGCTATACACAAGTAACGGATGTGCAGCAGGAGATCAATGGTCTGATGGATATAGATAGAAATTTTAAGATCGATCCTGAGATCATTCGCAAGATCAATGAGAGAAGAGTGGGATTCTGGAGATGATCAAAAATGCTGTAAATGGATAGAAATACATTTACAGCATTTTTTATACTTTACCAAACAGTCTTAGAAAAGATCAGATATAACCGCCGTCAAAACCAATGACTTGTCCAGTCATATAAGGGTGTTTTTCAGCAAGATCCAGTACTAGTTCTGCAACTTCGTCAGGTTTTGCAAAACGTCCTGCTGGGATTTCGTCTGCGAGGGCTTGACGTTCGGATTCAGAAAAGCAGGCATTCATGACCGTGTCGATCACACCACAGGCGATCGCATTGACTTGGATGTTACTTGGTGCAAGTTCTTTTGCAAGTGCCATTGTAAGACCATTGATCCCGGCTTTTGTAGCGGAATAAGCTGCTTCGCAGGAAGCACCTACACGTCCCCACATGGAAGAAATGTTGATGATCTTTCCTTGTTTTTGTGATACCATATGTGGAATTGCGGCACGGGAACAATAGAATACGGAAGATAAATTTGTATTCAAGATCGTATTCCAGTCATCGTTGCTCATGTCTGTGAGCAATCCAACATAAGAAATTCCTGCGTTATTGACAAGAACATCAAGACCAGAACTTAATAAATTGATCTGCTCAAATATATTGGTTACATCACAAGGATTACCTACATCACCTGGAATGGCTGTACAAGTATAATTTTGAGAGAGAAGTTCTTCTTGTAAGTCTAAAAGATCATTTACAGAATGATTGCTGTTGATGAATACATGATAGCCATTTTGGGCAAATGTGATCGCACAGGCTCTTCCGATCCCTCTGGAGGCACCTGTGATAAGTACAGATTTTTGTTTCATATTAAAATTCCTTTTCTGCATGTATAATAAATATTTCTTTAGAGAGTATATAAAAAAATGAGAAAAATGTATACGGTTTTCGGTGAAAAAATTGTGAATCAAGGATGGATATGATATATTAAAAATGGTGTAATAATACAGCATTTTCCAAGGAGGATCATAACGATGGTGGATAAAGCGATGGAGTTTGCGACAAAAGCACATGAGGGACAATTTCGCAAAGGAACAAAGAGACCGTATATCATACATCCGATCACAGTAGCGGATATTGTGATGACGATGACTTGGGATGAAGAAGTGATCTGTGCAGCATTGTTGCATGATACTATAGAGGATTGTCCAGAAGTTACAGAAGAGGTTATCCGAACAGAATTTGGGGAACGTGTAGCTTCTCTTGTAAAAGTAGAAAGTGAAGATAAGAGTAAGACATGGGAAGAACGGAAAGGAGCAACGATCCGCCGATTGGAACATGCACCAAGAGATGTTCAGATGATCGCTCTTGCGGATAAACTCGCAAATATGCGTGATATAGACAGAGAGTATCCTTTTTACGGAGAAAAGTTCTGGTCTCGATTTCGTATGCAGAACAAAATGGTGATCGGATGGTATTACCAATCGATACGGGATGCACTGGCACCAACCTTTTGGGGTGTAGATGCATTTTCGGAATATTGTTATTTAGTTGAAAAAAACTTTGGAAAATAAAAAGAAAAGAGATAGAAAATACCTGATATGTTCTTGTATCAGGTATTTTTGTGGAAAAACATTCATAGTTTGAAACAGAACTGTGGATAGGAGAAAAAAGGAATGAGAAACAAGAAAAAAGAAGTGTATATCGAGATTGTCCTGTCAATCATGCTTGCTGTGTTTATGGGATTTTCCGGTCATGTGATCGAAAAAAATATAATAGAGAAAAATTCGTTAGAAGTACAGGCGGCAGAAGAGAATAAAACTGCACGAACAAAGGTAGAAAAAACAGAAACGAAAGAAGCGCACGGGGGAGCTGAAATGAAGGCAGAAGCGGAGACAGAAGAAGTGAGTGCGAGTGGCTACTATCCAATTTTAGGAGAGAGTTCTGTTACGAAAGAACAAATGGTAGGATGGTTTAACGAAAATGGTGGCAGTTATCCGACAAAAGTACTTGCAGAAGGTGGAGCAGATTCAATCGAAACATTTTGTCAGATCTATATAGAAGAAGCAGATGCTGAAGGGGTAAGAGCAGAGGTCGCATTTGCACAGACGATGAAAGAAACGGGATGGCTGCAGTTTGGTGGAGATGCATCGATTGAACAGTATAATTTTGCTGGTCTTGGTACAACAGGCGGTGGCGAACCAGGGATTACATTTCCTGATGTGAGAACGGGTGTGAGAGCACAGATCCAACATTTGAAAGCTTATGCAACGGAAGAAGCACTGTTGCAGAAATGTGTGGATGAACGATATGAGTATGTAAAAAAAGGGTGTGCACCTTATGTGGAATGGTTGGGACAACAGGAAAATCCACAGAAGACAGGATGGGCAACCGCCCCGAATTATGGGGATTCTATCGTAGAAATGATCGAGAATCTTAAGAACGTTTAAATAATTTTTAAAGTTCTATGAACAGCTTGACAAAAACAGGTTTGAAAGATATGATAGAAAAGTGAATCACGGAGAGGATTCATATTAAATAAGAAATAAGAACTGAAAGATTGTGAGAAAGAGGAGTACACAATATTCACTGACAGAGAGAACTGTTCATCGGCTGGAAGGCAGTTTCAGAATCGAGATTGTGGAAGGTAGCTTTTGAATCGGATCCTTGAAAAAGAGAATGTTTTATTGAAGTAGGGGATCACGGAGTGGTTTACGTTATAGAACCGAGAGATAGAATTAAGGTGGTACCGCGGATCGTTTCGCCCTTTACAGGAATGTAAGGGGTGTTTTTTTATTTATTGGAAAACTACTCATTTCTAGAAAAATTCGATCTTAGGGTACGAAAAGTAACATTGTTGTTATGAGGAAACACAAGGAGGATGCTATGAGCAAAGAGTTAGCAAAAACATACAATCCGAAAGAGATTGAAAAGAAATTGTATGACAAGTGGTGTGAGAATAAATATTTTCACGCTGAGGTGGATAGAAGCAAAGAGCCATTTACAATCGTAATGCCACCTCCGAATATCACAGGAAAACTGCATATGGGACATGCACTTGACAACTCATTACAGGATATTTTGATCCGTTATAAGAGAATGCAGGGATATAATGCACTTTGGATCCCAGGAACAGACCATGCTGCGATCTCAACAGAAGTTAAGGTTACAGAAGCTCTGAAAGCAGAAGGAATCGACAAGAAAGAACTTGGTCGTGAAGGCTTCTTAAAGAGAACTTGGGAATGGAAAGAAGAATACGGCGGAACGATCACATCACAGCTTAAAAAGCTTGGTACATCTTGTGATTGGGACAGAGAACGTTTTACAATGGACGAAGGATGTTCCAAAGCTGTAGAAGAAGTATTTATCAAACTTTATGAAGAAGGATATATTTACAAAGGATCAAGAATCATCAACTGGTGTCCAGTATGTAAGACATCTCTTTCTGATGCAGAAGTAGAACATGAAGAACAGGCAGGACATTTCTGGCATATCAAATATCCAGTGATCGGAACAGATAAATTCCTTGAGATCGCTACAACACGTCCAGAAACAATGCTCGGTGATACAGCGATCGCTGTTCATCCAGATGATGAAAGATATAAAGATATCGTTGGTAAGAAAGTACTCCTTCCATTAGTAGGAAGAGAGATTCCGATCGTTGCTGACTACTATGTAGACAAAGAATTTGGAACAGGTGCAGTTAAGATTACACCAGCACATGACCCTAACGATTTCGAAGTTGGAAAACGTAACAATCTTCCAGAAATCAACATCATGAACGATGATGCTACAATCGTAGACGGATATGGAAAATATTCTGGAATGAGCCGTTATGATGCAAGAAAAGCAATCGTAGAGGATCTTGAAAAAGAAGGATATCTTGTAAAGATTGAAGAACATACACATAATGTTGGTACACATGACCGTTGTCATACAACAGTTGAACCACTTATCAAACAGCAGTGGTTTGTAAAAATGGAAGAACTTGCAAAACCAGCGATCGAAGCACTTAAGACAGGCGAATTGAAATTCGTTCCAGAAAGCTATGGTAAGACATATCTTCACTGGCTTGAAAATATCAAAGACTGGTGTATCTCACGTCAGATCTGGTGGGGACACAGAATTCCAGCATACTATTGTGATGAATGTGGTGAATTCGTAGTTGCAAGAAAAGCACCAGAAGTTTGCCCACATTGCGGATGTAAACATTTCACACAGGATGAAGATACATTGGATACATGGTTCAGTTCTGCTTTATGGCCATTCTCAACACTTGGTTGGCCAGAAAAAACAGAAGAATTAGATTACTTCTATCCAACAAATGTTCTTGTAACAGGATACGATATCATCTTCTTCTGGGTAATCCGTATGGTATTCTCAGGATATGCACATACAGGAAAAGCACCATTTAATACAGTATTGATCCACGGTCTTGTTCGTGACTCACAGGGACGTAAGATGAGTAAATCTCTTGGAAATGGTATCGATCCATTGGAGATCATCGATCAGTATGGTGCAGATGCGCTTCGTCTGACACTTGTTACAGGTAATGCACCTGGTAATGATATGCGTTTCTACAATGAAAGAGTAGAAGCAAGTCGTAACTTTGCTAATAAAGTATGGAACGCTTCTCGTTTCATTATGATGAACATGGAGAAAAACGTTGTAGAAGAACCAGAAGACTTCTTATTAAAACCAGCAGATAGATGGATCCTTTCTAAAGTAAACAGTCTGACAAAAGAAGTAACAGAAAACATGGATAAATTTGAACTCGGAATTGCAGTTCAGAAAGTACATGACTTTATCTGGGATGAATTCTGTGACTGGTATGTAGAACTTGCAAAATATCGTATCTATCATGCAGAAGAAGATTCACAGTCAGCACAGTGTGTTCTGTGGGTATTAAAGACTGTTCTTGGACAGGCATTAAAACTTCTTCACCCATTTATGCCATTTATCACAGAGGAAATCTACAGTGCACTTGTACCAGAAGAAGAATCTTTGATGATGTCAGCATGGCCAGAATATAGAGAAGATTGGGAATTTGCTACAGCAACAGAAGTAATGGAACATGTAAAAGCAATCACACGTGGTATCAGAAATATGCGTGCTGAGATGAACGTTCCGAATAATAAACGTACAAAAGTATATATTATCAGTAATAACAAACAGTTGCTCACAGCTCTTGAAATGTTCAAGGGTTCTGCTAAACCATTGATGCTTGCAAGTGACATCATCCTTCATTATGAAAAGAAAGATGTTGCAGATGATGCAGTATCTATCGTAGTTCCAGAAGCTACAGTATACCTTCCAATGGAAGAACTGGTAGATCTTGAACAGGAAAAAGAACGTTTGAAAAAAGAAGAAGAGAAACTGGAAAAAGAGATTGCCAGAGCAAAAGGAATGCTTTCAAATGAAAGATTCTTGAGCAAAGCGCCAGAGAAAAAAGTGCAGGAAGAAAAAGAAAAATTAGAGAAATATACTCAGATGCTGGCGCAGGTTCAGGAGCGTATGGCAGGTTTAATTAAATAAGGAAAAGAATATGAAAGGTTTTACTCAAAAAATCAGACATTTGAACAAAGATCAGATAAAAGAGTACCGAAGAAATAAAAAAGAACGCCGTGCACGTATTTTGGAAGAACGCCGTAATAGTGCGTTTGCAAAGAAGATGCAGCCGGTGTATAAATGGATGAATAGAATTTCTTTGATCTTACATTATCTGCTTGCATGTGTCCTGAATTTTGTGATCGAGATCATCTCACGCCACTCCATAGGAGAGGCGTGGGAATATATGACAGGAACGCCAAAGGTATTTTTGTTCAATGCATTTTTGATATTTGTAACATTTTCAATTGTGTATCTTGTGCGAAGGCGAGTATTTGCGCGTATTGTGATCAGTGTGATCTGGCTGGTCCTTGGGATTTCAAATGGATATCTGCTTTTAAAGCGAGTAACACCGTTTAATGCACAGGATTTAAAAGTGCTTTCCGATGCGATCTCACTTACGACAAATTATTTTAGTACAATGGAGATCATTCTGTTATCCATATTGATCGTTGCAACGATTGTGTGGATCATCACGATGTGGAAACGTGGTGGTCAGTATCAAGGAAAGATGCACAGAGTGTTTGCACTTGGTGGAGTTGTAATATCAATTATTGCGTGGATCGGGCTTATGAATTATGCGATCGATCAAAGAATCGTTTCAAACTATTTTGGAAATATTGCATTTGCATATGAAGATTATGGTTTTCCATATTGTTTCCAAGCAAGTTTGTTCAATACAGGAATCTCAGAGCCTGTTGGATATAGTGAAGAAACAATGAATGAGATCACAAATAATGGAGCACTGAATGCTAGCGAGACAGGAAGAAGTGAAGAAGAACTGCCGAATATCATATTTGTTCAGTTGGAAACATTTGTTGACCCAACGGAGATTGAGTGGCTACAGTTTTCAGAAGATCCGATTCCGAATTTAAGAAAATTGTTTGATGAATATTCAAATGGTTACTTTAAAGTTCCATCTGTAGGAGCAGGTACAGCGAATACGGAATACGAAGTGATAACAGGTATGAGTATGCGTTTCTTCGGTCCAGGAGAATATCCATACAAAACTTATGCAAAGACAAAGACGGTAGAAAGTGCGGCCAGTGCATTGCAGGCATTGGGATATGGTGCAGAGGCACTGCATAATAATGGCGGTAACTTCTATAGTCGTGCAAAAGTATATAACAACATGGGATTTGATCACTATACAAGTAAGGAGTTTATGAACATTCTTCAGACGACTCCGAATGGCTGGGCAACAGATGAGATTCTGATCCCACACATCATGAATTCTCTGGATACAACAGAGGAACAGGATTTTGTTCTTACGATCAGTGTACAGGGGCATGGGGAATATCCAACAGAAAAAGTGATCGAGAATCCAAAGATCGTTGTAAGTGGCGTAGAAGATGAGGGCAGACGTAATGCTTGGGAATATTATGTAAACCAGGTATATGAGATGGACCAGTTTGCTGGCAATTTGATCGCTGCATTAGAAGAACGTGGTGAACCAACAGTTGTTGTATTTTATGGGGATCATTTGCCGACAATGGATCTGAAAGCGGAAGATATGAAGAGTAAATATCTCTATAATACAAATTATGTGATCTGGGATAATATTGGTCTGGAAGAGAAAGACGGAAACTATGCGGCATATCAGATCATGGCTGAAGTATTGGATCGTCTGGATATTCATGCTGGAACGATCTTCAATTATCATCAGCAGAGAAGAGATAGTAAAAATTATCTGTCAGATCTTGAACTTTTACAGTATGATATCATGTACGGAGAACAGTATGCATACCAAACAAATGGCGTGCCGATCACAGAAGGACACATGGTCATGGGTATCAACGATACGATCGTTACAGATATCATAGAACAACTGAATGGAACTTACAGTATCTATGGAGAAAACTTTACAAAACAGAGTAAGGTATATATCAATGGAGAAAAACAGATGACATCATTCTTGAATAATACAAGGATCGACTTAAAAGAATCGGAGTTGAAAGATGGAGATGTTGTTTTTGTAGCACAGGTAGGTTCTAGCAGTACAATTTTTAGAAAATCAAAAATATATGAATATCAAGATGGAAAGCTTGTGGAACTTCCAGAAGAGGAAGATGCTGTGGAGACAGGGCGTGACGCATTTGTTAAATCAGAATAAGAGGTTTTCCATACAGGAGAGAAAAATAAAATGACTTACCAGGAAGCAGTAGAGTATATACTGGACATTCCAAAGTTTACAAAGAAAAATAAGCCGGAACATACAGAGCAGTTTCTTGCATATTTGGGAAATCCGCAGGAGCAGATGAAAGTGATCCATGTGGCAGGTACAAATGGAAAAGGTTCTGTATGTGCGTATTTAAATGCAATGCTTCTTTCGGAAGGAAAGACTGTAGGTTTATTTACATCTCCTCATCTTGTGAAGATTAATGAAAGGATTGCTGTGAATGGAGAACAGATCACGGACGAATATTTTCTGGAAATCTTTCAAGAGGTGAGAAGTGCAGTGGAACAAATGGAAAAAGATGGGATTCCACATCCGACTTTCTTTGAATTTTTATTTGGGATGGCTGTTCTTGTGTTTGCAAGAGAAAAGGTAGAATATGCAGTACTGGAAACCGGACTTGGCGGTAGACTGGATGCAACCAATGTTGTGAAGAAACCAGTTTGTACAGTCATTACTTCGATTGGTCTTGATCATATGGAAATATTAGGCGATACTGTGGAAAAGATCGCAAGAGAGAAAGCGGGAATCCTGAAATCAGGAGTCCCGCTTGTATTTATCGAAAGTTCGGCAGAAAGTGACGCAGTGATCGAAAAATGCGCACAAGAAAAAAATATATTTTGTAAAAAGATAGGAAAAAATGCGTTCAAAATTACGGAAACCTCGCAGAAAGATATTGCCTTTTCGTGTTTGAGTGCGTATTATAAAAGTGTTATATACAGGTTGCATAATATAGGATGTTATCAGCCGGAGAATGCAATGCTGGCACTGGAAGTGATGCGAATCTTATTTGCAGAGAAGGGGAAACCTGCAGTATGGGCAGAGGCATTACAGAAGGTAGTCTGGCCAGGAAGGATGGAAGAGATCCTGCCTGGAGTCTATATTGATGGAGCGCATAATTACAATGCGGTCAGCAGATTTGTACAGAGCATTCCAGAAGAGGAAAATGGGATCATGATCTTATTTTCAGCAGTACAGGAGAAAAATTACGAAGAGATGATAGCCTGTCTCTGTCAGAATACGAAAGCAGATAGTTATGTGATCACACATATTTCCAATCAGCGTGCGGCGGATGTGCAGGTTCTTGCACAGACTTTCCGTAAATATACAGAAAGTCCAGTCATCGTGAAAGCATCATTTAAAGATGCGTGGGAATATGTAATGAAAGAGAAGGAAGACAGAACAGTCTACTGTCTTGGATCACTCTATCTCGTGGGGATGATAAAAGAGATGGGAGTATAAAAGGAGGAACGGTTCATGTTGGATTTTGAAGAGGAACTAAAGAAATTCAAACCAAGCCTGGAGATCGAAGACATCGAAGATGCGGTGTATCAGGAAGATCTGTCAGATGTTTCTGATTTTTTAAAACAGGTAATGGATCAGTCAAAATAAATACGATAGATCAATGGAGAGTATAGATGGACTACACGAAGGAAATCGTCACACAGTCAAAGTACTGGTATAATGACGGATTGAAAAAAGCACAGATAAGGGATATGTCCGGTGCAATCGTATCGCTTCGCAAAAGTCTTCAGTTCGATAAGGAAAACATTGAAGCAAGAAATTTGCTTGGATTAGTATATTATGGAAGAGGAGAGGTTGCTGAGGCACTTGTAGAATGGATCTTGAGCAAGAATCTGAAGGCCAAGGATAATCCGGCTAGCCGATATCTTCGGATGATACAAGGTGCACCAAAATCGTTGGAAACAGTCAATCAGGCTGTGAAAAAGTATAATCAAAGCCTGCTTTATTGTGAACAAGGCTCAGAGGATATGGCGATCATTCAGCTGAAAAAGGCAATCGCGGAGCATCCGACATTTTTGAAAGCATATCAGCTTCTTGCATTGTTGTATTTATACACAGATCAGCCGGCAAGGGCGAAGCAGATGCTGAAAGAAGCCAAAAAATTAGATGCAACGAATGAGATCACACTTCGATATATCCATGAGTTGAATCAGGGACATACAAAGCAGAAGAAAAAAGAGGTTAAAAAAGAACATAAAAAACAAAATGCTGTAGAATATAATCTTGGTAACGAGACGATCATTCAACCAGTTCATAGTGCAGTAAAAGAACTGACAACAAAGAGAGCGATCCTTTATATTTTGATCGGTATATTGATCGGTGCAGCAGTGATTTGGTTTTTATTTGCTCCAGCATCGAAAAGTTCAATGGCGGAAAAGCACAATAAAGAGATCTTAAAGTATAGTGAACGGATCAATACGCAAGAAGCGCAGATCAGTGCATTGACAAGAACTTTGGATCAATACCGTGCTGCAGATGAAACGAATGATTCACAGACTGCGTCAGGAACAGCAGATAGTTATGAGGCATTGATGGAGGCTTCAAATTATTACGCATCGGAAACATATACATCAGACGAGGTGTTGGAAGCTTTGTACAAAGTTACGAGAAGTGCATTGGGAACAACTGGTCAGATGACATATGATAGCCTTCTTGAGGCGGTTGCGGTAGAAGGTTGTGAGATGCAGTATGAAACAGGACTGGAAGCGGTAGAAGTAGGCAACTATGAATCTGCGATCAATGCATTAGAGATCGTGATTTGGCAAGATGAATCTTATGCTGATGGGGATGCATTGGTGAATTTAGGACTGGCATATTTGCGTAATAACGATGCGAATAAGGCAACTACTTACCTTGCGAAAGTAAAAGAACTATTCCCAGGTTCGGAAGCAGAAGAACAGGCGAATGGCTATCTACAAGAGATCGCAGATCAAGAAAAATCAGATACATCGGCGACAACAACAGAATAAAAGATGCCACAGGCAGTTGTAAGATACAGAAGAAAAGACGTGCAAGATGCACGTCTTTTTCTATTTTTAAGCTAGAAAAAGAAAATATTTTGAAGGATAGCATATGCGAGGAGGAAATATGAAATATTTAATTGAAGAAAATTGTCTTACCATCTTTTTGCCGAAGGAGGTGGATCATCATCAGGCGGAAGAGATCCGTAAGACAGCGGATAGTGTGATCGGAGAACATCATATCAAATATGTTATTTTTGATTTTTCAGAAACAGAATTTATGGATAGTTCGGGAATTGGAGCAATTATGGGAAGATATCGTATGATCCAATTGATCGGTGGTGAAGTGTGGGCAGTCCATACGAATAAAAGAATAAAAAAGATCCTTACAATGTCTGGGGTCACAAAGATTATGAAGATTTATGAGGAGGAAGAAAAATGAGAAACACGAATGAAATGGAAGTGATATTTGACAGTTGTTCAGCAAATGAAAGATTTGCGAGAGTTGCAGTTGCTGCTTTTTTGACACAGCTCAATCCTACTGTAGAAGAAGTGTCGGATGTGAAAACCGCAGTTTCTGAAGCGGTAACCAATTCTATCATCCATGGATATGAGAATCAGATACATAAGATTTCTGTGAAATGTCAGATCATCGGATCCTTGTTTATTGTGACAGTAAAAGATGAGGGATTGGGAATTGCTGATGTAGAGGCGGCAATGATGCCGATGTTTACGACCAAACCAGAACAAGATCGTTCGGGAATGGGATTTTCGTTTATGGAAGCTTTTATGGACAAGATTGAAGTGAAATCTGTATCGGGAGTTGGTACGACAGTTCGGATGGAGAAAACAATCGGAAAAGGAAGGTCGGAATGGATCATACAATCGCATTGATCAAAAAATCTCACGAAGGGGATAAAAATGCGAAAGAACAATTAGTAGAGGAAAATGTAGGGCTTGTTTGGTGTGTAGTAAAACGATTTTATGGGAGAGGTGTGGATACGGAAGATTTATTTCAGATTGGAAGTATCGGACTTTTAAAAGCAATTGATAAATTTGAATTATCTTATGATGTGAGATTCAGCACATATGCTGTGCCAATGATCGTAGGTGAGATCAAACGTTTTTTGCGGGATGATGGAATGATCAAGGTTAGCCGTTCATTAAAAGAGATTGCAGGGAAAGCGTATCGAGCATCAGAAATGTTGGAAAAGAAAACAGGACGGGAAGCAACGACAAAAGAGATCGCGGAGGAAATCGGAGTGTCAGAAGAAGATCTTGTGATGGCGATGGAATCCGGTGCACAGGTGGAATCGCTGCAACAGATCGTATATCATGGGGATAATAGTGATATTTCGTTGATGGATCGAGTGGAAGAAGAAGGTGATCGAAGTGAACGGATCGTAGATAAACTTTTTCTTGTGGAAATTTTAAGGAATCTTCAAAAGGAAGATAGAGAATTGTTGTATAAGAGATATTTTCAAGATAAGACGCAGTCTGCGATCGCTGAAGAAATGGGAATCTCACAGGTGCAAGTATCACGTTTGGAAAAAAGGATATTAAAGAAGATACGTGAAAAGTATCTGTGATGAATATTTTGCAAAATAAATCAAATACTAATCAGGTAAAACAGTCAATGATTGGAGAAGAAAAATGAAAAATGAAAGATGGAAAGTACACATTTGCCTGATCAGTATCATAGTGGCTGCGGTGATCATCGGGCTCTGTTATTATCATATGGCACAAGAGACACAGATCGGTACAGGGGATGTTTTGGTTCGGATAGGGCAGAGGTCTTAGTATGGCGGCTGAACAAGAAACATTATATATTATTGGACCAAGAAATGTAGAAGTACAAAAAACAGAGGTGACATTAGGTGACATTCTGAGTATGGAATGTAGCAATAAAGCACTTCTGTCAAAAATAAAGGTAATAAAGATCTACAAAATGCCACAAGAAAAAAATCACAGAGTTGTGATCTCTGTGCTGAAGATCATAGAAAGCATCCATGCGATGTATCCGTCTGTTGATATACAGAATTTGGGGGAAACAGATATCATCGTCACATACGAGCAGCAAAACACAGCAAGTAAGATCATGCATATTATAAAAACAATCTTTGTCTCAGTGATTACATTTTGTGGAGCTGCATTTTCCATTATGGCATTCAATAATGATGCATCAGTGACAGATATTTTTACACAGATCGAATATTTTGTGACAGGACAGGCGGATTATGATTCTTTACTCATTGAGATCAGTTATTCAATTGGAATTGCAGTTGGAATCTTGATGTTCTTTAATCACTTTGGAAAGAAACGATTTACTGTAGATCCAACACCGTTGGAAGTGCAGATGCGACAATATGAAAATGATATCCAAACTGCATTGGTAGAAGATGCAGCAAGAATAGGAAGTGAGATAGATGTGGGTTCGTCTAATAATTCTGGCACTGATCGGAGTTAGTGCAGGCTTGATGGTTTCGGCAGGATTGTTTGCTTTGATCGTAGAGATTGGAATTTTAACAGATTTTGCAGATCGGACACATACGGCAGACAAAATACTGTTGTATGAAGATTGTACGGTGCTTGGTGGGATCATAGGAAATATACTTTCTATCTTTCGTGTAAAGATCATTGGTTTACAATTTTTATTACCGGTATTAGGAATATTTTCTGGGATTTTTGTTGGTGGATGGTCTATGGCATTGGCGGAGATCATGAATGTATTTCCGGTGTTTATAAGAAGACTTAAGATTGTAAGATATACGACTGCATTCATAGTGAGCATTGCAGTTGGGAGAAGCTTGGGAGCATTGATCTATCTGGTAAAAGGGTGGTAGAAAAGAAAAAGCTAAGATTCTGTAGAAAATAAGAATTTCTTATACGTACAGATTCTTAGCTTTTAAAATTATGCCTGAGTTAACATCTCTACAAATGCTTTTATATCTTCTAATGAAGTACCCCATGAAGTAACAAATCTTACAGCTGCATGTTCTTCATCGACTGGTGCCCATTCTGAGAAAACAAAGTTTTCTTTCAGCTTTTCAATCAATGTTTTTGGCAGGATAGGGAAAATCTGGTTTGTTTTTGAAGGACTGAAAAATCCGTAACCAGCTTTTTCGATTCCATCACGCAAATATTTTGCCATATCATTTTCATGCTGTCCAATCTGAAGGAACAGATCATCTTCAAATAAGGCTTCAAACTGTGTGCCGATCAGATGACCTTTTGCGAGCATACCGCAGTTACGTTTGATCATCCAACGGAAATGATCGTTGATCTCGTCATTCAGGATAACGAGTGCTTCACCGAACATGGCACCATTTTTTGTACCACCAATATAGAAAGCATCTACATATTCTGCAATGTCTTTCAATGTAAGATCACTGTCTTCACATGTCAATGCACTTGCAAGACGAGCGCCATCCATATAAAGATAAAGGCCATATTCTTTACATTTTGCAGAGAGTGCCTGAAGTTCAGATTTTGTATAAACAGTTCCAATCTCTGTACTGTTAGAAATGTAGACCATCTTAGGCTGTAATGTATGTTCGTCATCAAATTCAGTCATAGCTTTGTCGATGCCTTCTGGCTGAAGCTTTCCATCCACACCGTCAACTGTAAGAACTCTGTGTCCAGTTGCTTCAACAGCACCTGTTTCGTGAACATAAATATGTCCGCTCTTAACAGCGATCACACATTCGTAAGGGCGAAGTGCAGATGCGATCGTGATTACATTTGTTGGAGTTCCACCGATCATCAAATGAACGTGGCAGTTTTCCTTTCCAAGTTTTTCACGAAGAATCTTTTCAACATTTTTACAATGAACATCAAGACCATAGCCGATGTTCCATTCTTCGTTTGTCTGGATCATTTTTTCAAGAACCTTAGGGTGTGCTCCTTGGCTATAATCATTTAAAAAATAAATCATTTTAAGGACTCCTTATCCGAAATTTGAGAATTGTTCGTACTCTCACTGAGGAATATCTTATCATTTTTCAAGAAGTTTTACAATGATTTCTATGTGGAAAGAGGTGATGGTGCAGAGAAGGATTGGAATGAAGGGAGAATCAGGAAATCTTTTTCTCTATAGAATGAGAATGAGGAGGGAGTACCCAAGAGTGGATTGAAAGAAGGAGGGTCAGGAAATCTTTTTTCTTTATGGAATGGAAAAAAGATAGATATACCAAACTCACGCTTGACTTTCGAGAGATGTGAACGGTAATTTCTCTATGCGACAACAAATTTAGCTATATACCCGGATGAATTGGAATTTCTGGGCACGGGGGAATTTTATAAAATACATAGAGAAATAAACTCAATTTTCTTGTATAAATATGGTGGATTTTGGGCACAAGGAAAAGTTGAGTTTGCTATATAGAAAATGTATATATTTCCGGAAAAATCAGATACTATAGGTAATTTGAGGAAACAAATTTAAGGAAAGGAATGCAAGGAGAACGATATGGATAAAATAGAAAAAATGAAGCAGGAAAAGCAGTACGAAAAATATGTGAAGCAAAAGACACCCTCCCCTTCATTATTGAAAAACATGTTAAAGGCATTTGTTACTGGAGGAACAATCTGTATGATCGGGCAGATTATATTTAACTTATGTAAACTACAAGACTTGTCTGAAAAAGATTGTAGTGCATGGACTTCTATCTTGCTTGTGCTGATCAGTGTAATATTAACTGGAATGAACCTGTATCCGAAAATTGCAAAATGGGGTGGCGCAGGAGCACTTGTTCCAATCACAGGATTTGCAAATTCAGTTGCAGCACCGTCAATTGAGTACAAAAAAGAGGGCTGGGTTTTCGGCGTGGGCTGTAAAATTTTTACAATTGCAGGGCCGGTGATCTTGTATGGCGTTGTGACCAGCTGGGGACTGGGATTGATTTATTGGGTAATGAAGTGTATGGGAGTGGTGTAATGAAATATTCGTCAGAAAAAATGTATCTTATATAATATATCGAAGCCGACAAAGCCTTTGAAAGCATATACAGAATTTTCGGCATTTAAATTGTACTTGTTCCATTTGAGATTTTATGGAATTAGTAAACCAAAATCATAAAAAAGATTTAGAAACTGAGGAAGTAAGAAAGATCTAATTAGGAAATTAGGTGCAATGGAAGATGAAGCAGAGGTTGCAGGGAATTTTATTTGGAGACTGATTTGCGGTGATTGTGAGATGCAGAGTATTTTTGATGTTTTAGATGACTTGGGATTAATGGTCGAATCAGAAAAAGAATTGCATATCTTAATTCAAAAAAATAAATGACTTATGGAAATATAATACGAGGAAATTGTGGAATCGGGGTTATACGCCAAATGAAATAAAATATATCCCAATGATGCTTGCCCATGCGGTTCGGGAAAGAAATACAAAAATTGTTGTAGGAATAAGAAATAGGTTTTATCTTTATAAAATTATTGTTCCTTAGTTGACAAATTACAAAAAATACAAGATAATTAACTTGAAAGTTAATAACTTTCGAGTTAGAAATTGGGGTGATTTTGGTGAAAGATTTATTTGTGGGAAGAGAAAAAGAACTTGCTGATTTAAATGAAATGTATTCCCAAAACAAATTTCAATTATTTGTTTTGTATGGACGAAGACGTGTAGGAAAAACGACATTGTTAAATGAATTTTGCAAAAACAAAGAGAGCATTTTTTATTCAGCAGAACAAAGCAATCATAAATTAAATTTAGAAAAGTTTTCAAATTTGGTATTTCAATTTTATGAAGAAGCCAATCTGGAACCATTTTCTTCATGGACAAATGCCTTATCTTACATTGATGAGAGGCAACAAGGGAAAAGATTGATACTTGTGATAGATGAATTTCCATATCTTGTGAAAAAAGATAGAGCATTGCTTTCGGAATTACAGCATTTGATAGATCACAGATTAAAAAATGGGAATTTATTTATTGTGCTTTGTGGTAGTTATATGGGATTTATGGAAAAAGAAGTCCTTGGTTCAAAAAGTCCGCTTTTTGGACGGAGGACAGGGCAATTGCATATGAAACCATTTACTTACCAGACAAGTATAAAGTTTTTGGGGAATATTCCATATGAAGAAAAGTTGAAATTTTATGGAGCATTTGGTGGAACACCATTATATTTGCAACAAATCGATGAGGATAAAACTTTTGAAGAAAATATAAAAAAGTCATTTTTAAAAAATGTATCATATCTATATGAAGAACCATTATTACTTTTAAGACAAGAAGTACAGGAGCCGGGAGTATATAGTGCCATTATTGAAGCAATCGCAGGAGGATATACAAAAGCAAATGAAATTTCGACTAAGATTGGTGAAGACACAGCAAAATGTTTAAAATATATTAAAATTTTATGTGAACTGGGAATTTTGTATAAAGAAACACCTTTTGGCGAAAAAGAAACTTCAAGAAAAACGATTTATGAAATTTCGGATTTCATGTTTCGATTCTGGTATCGTTATGTTTTTACAAATAGAACATTGATTGAAACGGGGGCAAGTGAGGCTGTTTGGAAAAGACGGATTGAATCAGATTACAATCATTATATGGGACTTGTTTTTGAAAAAATATGCCAAGACTATATGATGGAAAAAAATATAAAGGGTGAATTACCAATTTTGTTTACGTCAATTGGAAGATGGTGGGGAACAGATCCGCTTACCAGGACGCAAGTGGAAATTGATTTGATCGCCAATGATGGCAAAGAATATTTGATCGGGGAATGTAAATGGAGAAATGAAAAATTGGATTTAACCGTGCTTCAAGAATTGAAGAAAAAGGCAGATGTTTTCAGCAAGAAGCGAGAACAGACCTGGTATATACTTTTTTCAAAATCAGGGTTTACACAAGCCGTCATAGAAGAATCAGAAAAAAATGAGAGTGTCATACTTGTAGATATAAAGAAAATTGTGGAAAGTAAATAGTTTTTTGATAAAAAACACTGGAAGATGTGGGCAGATATACATATGAAGAACTGTTTTCAAAACTTCGCAGGAAGGTAAAAGGTATATGTTTGAGGGGCAACAGCCTGGAACTGAGCTCCTGCAAGGGATTGAATATGAGTCATGAAAGGATAAGTGCACTATGCCATTTGAAATAGTTAGAAATGATATTGTTAATATGCATGTGGATGCAATTGTAAATACTGCAAATCCCAAGCCAATCATTGGTCCGGGAGTTGACAGCGCGATTCACAAAAGGGCAGGAAATGAACTTTTAAAAGCCAGAGAACAAATTGGGGAAATCTCGGTGGGAAATGCCCGCATTACAGAAGCGTTTCAGCTACATGCAAAGTATGTGATTCATACAGTTGGACCCATATGGAATGGAGGTCTGAATCAGGAAACAGAGTTATTGCGTTCCTG
Organism: uncultured Clostridium sp.; assembly: GCA_964484055.1. GTDB lineage: Bacteria > Bacillota > Clostridia > Lachnospirales > Lachnospiraceae > Schaedlerella. The sequence continues at coordinate 19,220 of CAZAEC010000003.1, read as the reverse complement.
TTATCGAAATTCACTGGAATTAGCATTAAAGTATGGATGTGAATCTATTGCATTTCCTCTTATATCTACAGGCGCATATGGATTTCCAAAGGAACAGGCATTGGAAACTGCGCTTGGGGTTATCAGCAGTTTTTTGATGCAACATGAGATGATGGTTTACTTGGTGGTATTTGATAAAACCGCATATGCTTTATCTGAGAAGTTATTTAAAACTATAGAAACTTTTATTGATGAAAAATATGCAGAAGAAAATATGCTGAATCAGCGACGGCAAAGAGAAGACCAAGGAAGGACATATACCGGGCTTTTCAAAAGAAAGGACAGGAGTCTGGCACATATGCTGCATAATGTAGACATTACATTTTCAGAGTCTTTGCTTCAGTGGATCATAAAAAAAGGAAAAACGGAGCCGGAAGTTTATAAGAAGGCCAATGTGGACCGAAAATTATTTTCAAAAATTAAAAACAATAAGAATTATCGTCCAAGTAAAGGCAATGCCGTTGCGCTTGCAGTAGGATTGGAATTAAGTCTTGCAGAAACAAAAGAATTGATTGGCAAAGCAGGATATGCGCTGACACATAGTAGTAAATTTGACATTATCATTGAATATTTTATTTCGCAGGGAAATTATGATGTGTTTGAAATCAATGAGGTGTTGTTTGCTTTCAATCAGCCACTTATTGGAGGAGAAAAATAAAGAAAATGTCGCTTTTTATGCGACCTAAATTTCTTTTTTGTTTTGTATAGTTTAAGTACAGGGCAAATAAAAAGCCCTCTGGGCAAGATTGCACTGCGGCGGAGGAGAATCCTGTTACACAGGATTCTTTCTTAATTTTGGGAGGAAAGAATATGTATGGAGCAATTTTAGGAGATATGATCGGCAGTCCTTATGAATTTAATAGAGGAAATAAATCGAAAGATTTTCCATTGTTTGCAGCAGAATCTGAATTTACAGATGATACTGTAATGACCATTGCAGTGGCAGAAGCATTAATGAAAACTGGTGTAGATGCGAAAGAAAATGTGATAAAGAAGGAGCTGATTCGTTCTATGAAGAAGTGGGGCAAAAGATATCCATATGCAGGTTACGGAACGAGATTTGTAGAATGGCTGGTGACACCATTTCCAAAACCATATGGAAGTTATGGAAATGGTTCTGCTATGCGTGTGTCTTCGGTGGCATGGCTTTGCAAAGATTTGGAGCAGGTGCGGAAGGTGGCGAGAATGACCGCCGAAGTGACGCACAATCACCCAGAGGGAATCAAAGGTGCGGAGGCGACAGCAAGTGCCATCTTTCTTGCAAGAACGGGGGCAGATAAACAGAAGATCAAACAGTATATAGAAGAACAGTTTGGGTATGATCTGAGCCGAAGCTGTGATGAGATAAGGCCTGCGTATTATCATGTGGAATCCTGCATGGAAACGGTGCCGGAAGCAATCACAGCATTTTTGGAAGGAAACGATTTTGAAGATGTGATTCGGACAGCGGTTTCGCTTGGAGGAGATTCTGATACCCTGACAGCGATAGCAGGAAGTATAGCAGAAGGGTATTATGGCGTGCCATCTGAACTGAAAAAAGAGTGTTATGAAAGAGTATCTATAGATATACAAGAAGTATTGCAAAGTTTAGAAGGATTTCACAATTAATAATGAATATATGGTAAAATGAATACAATACGCAAATGAAAGCAGAAACATAAAATTGGGGTCAGGAGAATAGCATGAGCATGGTAAGTTTGGATAATTATAATGTAATTGGAGATTCTTTGAAAGGCGGTATGGGACAGGTACAGCATCTGTATCACAGGGACTGGCAACTGGATGTTGCATACAAGCAGCCATTAAGTGACCTGCTTCAGACAGAAGAGGATAAAGCAGCCTTTTATGAGGAATGTGAAAGATGGATATCGTTAGGTATTCATCCCAATATCGTGCAGTGCTATTTCTTTGGCGAGGAAAATCAGACTCCGGGTGCATTTATGGAATGGATGGAGCAGGGGAGTCTGCTGGATTATATAAAATCGGGAAAATTGTATGAAGGAGATAAAAGAACTGTTCTTTTAAGAATCCTTGATATCGGAATGCAGATGGCAAAAGGTCTTTGGTATTCTCATAAAAAAGGGATTTTGCATCTGGACGTGAAGCCGGCGAATGTTTTGCTGGACAAAGCAGGGAATGTAAAGATTACAGATTTCGGTATTTCTACATTATTGAATAAGAAGCAACGAAAAACAAGCTATACGTTACAATATTGTGCGCCAGAACAGCAGAGAGAAGGTGCGGTTAACGAAAGGACGGACATTTATTGCTGGGGAGTAAGTTTGTTACATATGCTGGTGAGACATGCTATCTGGCTGGACGGAAATGTGGCAGGAATGGCCTATGATCTTTATCTGGAAAATGCAGTGACAGAAGTTCCAGAGGCTTTGAAGGACTTGCTGGCACAATGCCTGACTAGGGAAAATGAGAAACGTATTGTCGATTTTAAACTTGTAATAGATAAAATGATTGGAATTTATCATTCAGTAAGTTCAGTGCCATATGATCGAAATGAGGAACAGTATGCAGGTATTTCGTTAGATGCGTACAGCAACAGTGCAATCAGCTATTACAACCTTGGATATAAAGAAAAAGCCACTGTGATGTGGAGAAAAACGTACTGGCACAATTTATATCATTTCAGTTCTTATTTTAACTGTCATTTATCCCAGTATTTGCAAGGAGGAAGTCTGGATTCGCAGTTTTTTGATATGCAGTTAAAATCAGTACAGGCAAAGGAATGTATGAATGCTTTAAGTGGTGAAAAACTTGCGAGAGTAAAAAAGCACTGGGCACTTTCGATAGGCGCATATCAGCTTGTGAACAGTACCAAGCAGATAAGATTATTGGCACCAAAAGAAGAATGGGTGCAGAACTGTGTTCTTTTATCATGGATTTATGACAACAAGATTTTATATGTAGGTAAAGAAGGAAAGATTACCATATACAATAGAAAGAACCCGTCTGACATAAGGACATATACAGTGAATTTGCCAGAAATCGCATATGCGGCAGTCAGTAAAGATGGAAGATATGTGGCGATGGCATATGAGTTTGAGCAAGGAGTTATGAAGACATTGACTTATGCTCTCAGAGTTATCGATTTGGAAAATATGCAATATCGACTGGAAGCGACTGGAAACGCAGGTGCGTTTGAACTTAGAAATCTAAGTTTTTGTGAACAGTATGAAGCGTATCCGAGAGTCATTGCTAATTTCGGCTGGGAAATTTATGACTGGAAACTAAATGATAAGCTGCAGAAGTTTCCAAATTCTATGCATGAATCGACGTATCAGCCGTTGGTAGAAAAAATGAAACCACCAATCCGCTATGTGGCAGATGTTTCTGGCTACTGTATGGTTGTTTTTGGTGATCGGAAATGTGGTGTCTATGATGTGTTTGAACAGGAAGAAATCAACTGCACGCTGAGTCTTCACATTTATGATTACAAGATAAAAACGATTCAGAGCATTCCGGGAGAAAACAGGATTCTGCTCAACACAGAGGATAAAGGGTATCTTGTATATGATTATATCAGTCATGCCCTTGTAACCCAGGGCTACAGTACGGGAGGAGAACATAAATATTATAGGCAGATTTCATTAAATGAAGAGGGTGAGGTATTGTTTATGCTCCCTGACGGAGAAGTGAGAGTGGCGCCATTTCCAGAAACGGATGCGCGCCCGGAACCTGTGTGGGAGATGAAGCCGTTTCGAACAACGGCAGCGCTGATACAGGACTGTAAGCAGGCGGTGGATTGGATCAAAGGGTTAGATGAAAATATTGATAAAATATATATGCATAAGCTAAAAGTGGAGGAGAAACTTGAGAAGCTGATCGTGAAACGTCTGAAGAATATTAAGTTATATTATCAAAATTCTTTCCGAGATTATTATGAGTATCTAAGAATTGCAGCCAAGACAAGCAAAGTGCTGGAGCCAAAACGTATTTCCGCAAGGCGGATATTTACTGATCAAGAGATAGAATTTGCAAGGCCTGATGTAGATGGTGTTTTCCACTGTGTGGATATGCCGGAGCTTACGTTAGAAGCAACGACATCAGGTGCCCAGCTTCGCAGAAATGACAGAGTGTTGGCTGAAATTCCACATTCTTATAATGGAATTATCGGGATAACAAAAGATTATTGTTATCTGGTGTGCGACAACCGATATGACAAGAGATATAGATATCAGTTGTTCCAGCTGGAATGGGACTATGAGGAAGGGATGCTGAATTATGAAACATTCGTATGAACTGAAAATTATAAAAGAATTGGTTGAGCAAACGATTATGCCGCTCATGGAGGATAAGACCGCCCGCATTGAATATTATGCCTTTTCTCTTTATCGACTGTGTTTGATGAAAGAAAAGGAAGAAGTGGAATCAAGTGAGGAACTGAATCTTTTATACAATAAAATAAAAAAGCAGATTCTGGATTTAGAGATATATGTGCAGCAACTGAGTAAGTTTGTTTTAGACGATGCATTTAAACCTTATTTCCATGATGCAGATGTATATATCAGAAAAATTGAGGAACAGGCGAAAAAAGCCGGATATACAGGAGAAAAGGAACTGCCGGCATATCAGGCATGGTTCTTTTTTGAAAAATTATTAGAGACGCATCTTCCTGTCATGAATCCAGAATTTATCAGTTTTTCGAAAGAAGAAAAATTAAAAAGACTGGAAGAAGAAAGGACTGGAAAACAAAGAGCTGTGGATAAGGCTCTGAAAGGGGTTTATCAGAAGAAAGCAGAGAATCAGAACAAGCCGATGGAGAAGATGCAGGTAGTTCTTCATGTTTATGAAAAAGAGAAAAAGGTCAATGTAGTTACGATTGAGGGAACCATCGGTCATCTGAAATTGGGAAGGGGAGCCGATAATGATCTGCAGATTAAGCACATGTTTATTGCCACACATAGTGGAATATTACATGTTTTGGATAAAAAAGTAATCTTTGAAACGATGGATACGAAGCGGACGCAGGTGAATCATCAGAAGCTGGGAAGGCATAGTTCGGATATGAAAGATTGGATCACAAAAGTAGAATTGCAAAGTGGAGATGTGATCACACTGGGAAATCAATTGGATTTTTATGTAGATATTATTGAAACGAAAACAGCGCAAAAGAAAAACTGTCTCCAGTGCGGAGCAGAGTTTATTACTTCAAAAGAAGAACAGTTATGCTTTGACTGCCGCCGCGAGATTGCAATGGAAATGGGCTTTGATAGAAAAATACAGCATTCAAAGACAAATACATTTGCGGCTTACAGGAAGAATGACCTTCAGGTAACGATGGAATGCGTCAACGGCGTTGGCAGAATTTGCTACAACCAGAAAGAAAAACTAAAGCTACAACCAGCACAAAAGGTTTCAAAGAAAGAAGAGAAACCTCAGCCAGTGCAGGAGTCTCCAAAGAAAGAAGTAAAACCGATAAAGCTTCCGGGAGATGTCATTCCGGGGTATAAAAAGTTAAAATTAATCGGCAAAGGCGGAATGGGAGAAGTCTATCTTGTAAAAGAGCGGAAAACTGGAAAGGAACTTGCGTTGAAGCGCATTATTCCTCAAATGGCGGTGAATCCGATTGCGATAGATACCTTTATTCGTGAAGCTTATATTCATGGACAGCTTGATCATAAAAATGTAGCAAAAGTTTATGAAGTGGCACCTTTTGAAAATCAGCCATATATTTTAATGGAATTTTATAAAGATGGAACCTTGCTGGACTATTGTATCCGCAATCAGAAGAATCCAGAGGTTTTGAAGCTTCTGAAAGATGCCTTGATTCAGATATTAGAGGGTCTGGATTATCTTCATAATCTGGAATTGGATGTCTATGTAAAGGATAGGTACGACAAGCCAATCCATGTGAAAGGTCTGGTACACAGAGATTTAAAACCAGAAAATGTTTTCGTACAGTATGATGAAAAGGGAAACGCAGTTATGAAAATTGCGGATATGGGGCTTGCGAAATCCTATGAACTTGCTGGTTTGTCTGGAGTTACCCAGGGACAGAGAATTATGGGAAGTTTTGGATTCATGTGCAGGCAGCAGACGATAGCCACAATTGCAAGTAAGCCGGAAGTGGATATATGGGCAGCGGTGGCATCAATTTATTATCTGCTGACAGCAAAAGTACCAAAGCCAATCGTACCAGGAGATACGCCGCAGGAACAGGTGGATAAGATCATGCTGTGCAAAAGCGTGCCGATTCAGATGTATAATCCAATGGTTCCGACCGAATTTGCAAAGGTCATCGACAGGGCACTTGATGATATGGGACCATTATATTATCAGAAGGCCAGAGATCTTATTAACGATTTAAAGAAAGTGAAATTATAGATATGAGTGCAGCAGTGCATTGTTTTGGAGCTAGTGATACTGGAAAGAAGCGAACAGAAAATCAGGATGCATTTCTCTGTGATGCAGATTTAGGAGTATTTGCAGTATCGGACGGAATGGGCGGACTAAGGTATGGAAAAGAGACTTCCAGAGAAGTAATCCGATTATTGCAGATGTTTGTCTCCTTTGAAAATTTTCAGACATTAAATGAAAGTGAGAGTTGCAGTTTACTGGAAACGATGATTCTGGAAATAAATCAGGAGATTATTGACATGGGAAATACAGATGACAGGTATCCATTATATGGCGCGACTTTAACCGGATTTTTGGTACAAGATGGTAAGGCAGTCGTTTTTAATGTGGGTGACAGCCGCGTTTACCTTTTACGCAGAGGCTGTGAGTTACAACAGCTTACGACAGACGATTCCCTGTTACAGTCCATCTTAAAAGGAAATGTAGAGCCATCAGAAGAAGAAAAGATACGTGCGGCAGGAATTCTTCTCCAGTATATGGGGATGTGTGAGACGTTGAAGCCAAAGACGCAGATTGTCAAACTGCAGGAAGGAGATATCCTATGTGCATGCAGTGATGGTTTGTCCGGTATGATAACAGATGAACAGATAGCGTCTGTATTAATAGAAGAAATCAGCATAGAAGAAAAAGGGAAAAAACTTATCTGCAAAGCCAATGAGGCAGGAGGAAAGGATAATATTACCGTTGTTTTGGCGGAAAAAGGAAAGGAGAATTAGCTATGACATATACGGAAGCTTTAAATTATGTATCAATTCGTGCGATAGTATTAAAAGATACTTTGAAAGATAAAAAAGTAAGAGTAGAATATTATTTTTTCGCCCTTCTTTTGTTTGCCAATACGGATCCTGCAAAGATGAAATTTCCAAATGGAGAAATAAATCAGATCAAGCGAAGATTAGAGAGCGTATGTAAAAAAAATTTAAAAACGACTGAGAATGAGATAAGAGATAAAATCAAAGGAGTACAGAACAAGGACGCGTTAAGAGATGGAGAAAAATACATAAACATAGCAAAGAAATATGCTTCAGATTCCTATCAGGATCAGGTGGCTACCTTTCATCTTCTGGAAGCTATTTTGCATGATCCGACAGAAATGATCAAAGCAGTTATCAAAGAAGAGGATACAGCTGAGATTCCGGTAAAAGAGATTGTAAATGTGCTTCAGAAAGTAGCCAATAAAAAAGAGCAGGAAGAAAAGCAGGCAGTTGTAAAGCAGCAGGAACCGAAGAAACAGTCAGACAACGATAAGAAAATCGGAAGACTGATGCAGAAGGTCAGCGGTATGACGAATGAAATCCTGAAACATGTCAAAGGACAAGATCATGCGGTCCGTGCAGTAGCAGAGGGATTTTTTAATGCAGAGCTTCTTGCGGAGTCTGATACAAAACGTGTTCGCCCAAGAGCTACGTTCTTATTTGCAGGTCCTCCAGGAGTTGGTAAGACATTTCTGGCAGAACAGATGGCAGATTATCTTGGACTTCCGCATATGCGTTTTGACATGAGTAATTATTCGGATCATCGTGATGGAGAACAGCTTATCGGTCAGACTGGAGTTTATACAAGCTCAAGTGAAGGTCTTCTTACAAAATATGTAAAAGAAAATCCAAAGAGTATTCTTATTTTTGATGAGATGGAAAAAGCACATATGAATGTCATTTATCTGTTTTATCAGATACTGGAGGCCGGCGAGCTGCAGGATATGAAAACAGGAAATAAGGTTTCTTTCAAGGATACTTATTTGATATTTACCACTAATGCAGGTCACAATCTGTATGAAGGGAAAGAGGAAGAAAATCTGTCTGTCATGACTAAGAAACAAATCATCAGCGGTATTCAAAACGACATCAATCCGTTGACGAAAGAGCCATTTTTCCCAGCTGCAATGTGTTCCAGACTTGCAACCGGAGAGGTTTTAATGTTCAATCACCTGCAAAGTCATAATCTTTTAGCAATTTCGAAAGCAGAACTTGCCCAAAATGCCAGATTGTTTGAGCAGCAGTATGATGTGGAAGTGGAGTTTGATGAAAAGATCCCTTCACTGCTGATGTACAGAGAGGGCGGAATGGTAGATGCAAGAACATTGCGTGCGCAGAGTGGATCTTTCTTCAAATCACAGATTTTGCAATGTCTGGAGTTACTTGATTTTGACAGTGGTATTTCGCTGAAAGAAAAGTTTGATAAGATTAAGTTCTATGCGGAAAATTTCGAGGAACTGGAAAAATTGAATGATGTATTTAAACGATCGAAAAAGAATGAAGTGATGTTCTTTGGAAATGATGGCCTTGGAAAAAATTTAGAAAAAGTCATGAGTGAATATAGCTGGAACATTACCAGCGAGGAAGAAAAAGCATTTGAGATTTTCCAGAAAAAGGATGTGCAGGTCATTCTGCTGGATGTTCTGAAGCAAAATGAGGTGGATGCACAGAAAAATCCGACTGGAACCATATTTGCATTTGACAATATCAGTGTAAATTCAAAGGCATTTGACAAGGCAAGAAACTTTATTGTGAAAACAACAGAACGATTTCCGGATATTCCAATCTATCTGGTGGACAAAGGCCTGTTTGAAATTGATGAACAGTTGCGATTAAAATTTGTACAGTTGGGTGTAAGAGCAGTTGTAGACTGCAGCGATTATCAGGTTGATACTTATCAAAAAGTCATTGAGCAGTGTCTGGAAGAATGTTATTTGCAGGCAATTGCAATTTATTTGAAATCAAAACATCAGATGGTGAAATTTCAAATGTCACCAAAACTTGTGGGAAAAGAGATGCATATTCGTGCTCGTGGTTATGCTATGGGCGAGCTGATCGATGCGGAAGATGAAGCTCATCTGGTAGCAGATGCGGACAGACCGACGATCAAATTCTCAGATGTGATCGGAGCAGAAGATGCGAAGGAAGAACTGCGTTTCTTTATCGAATACCTGAAGAATCCAAAAGCTTTTGTAGCAAAAGGCTTAAAACCAGCGAAAGGGGTATTGTTCTATGGTCCTCCTGGAACTGGAAAGACTATGCTTGCAAAGGCAATGGCTGGAGAAAGTGATATTACGTTCATTTCGGAATCGGCAACGAATTTTGTAACACAGTTTGTGGGTTCTGGTCCGGCTGCCATCAGAGATATGTTCAGACGTGCAAGACGTTATGCACCGACGATTCTTTTTATTGATGAGATTGATGCAATCGGACGCACCCGTACAGGAGCTTCCAACACGCAAGCAGAGGAAACGACGCTGAATGCACTGCTTACGGAGATGGATGGATTTAAGGTGGATCTGAAACGTCCGGTATTTATCATAGCAGCAACGAACTTTAAGGTAGAAGAAGGTGTAGAAGGGGGAGCAGGATATATTGATCCGGCACTTGTCAGACGCTTTGATAAAAAAATTAAGATTGACCTTTTAAATAAAAAAGAGCGTTATCAGTTACTTGATCTGTTGCTCAAAAAAGCAGAAAACAATCAGGTAAGTGATAAGATGAAGGAGAATATTGCGGACCGGTCACTGGGCAGAAATTCATCGAACCTTTCCGATATTGTCAGCAGTGCGGTCAGCCTGGCAGAAAAACGAAATTCTCCAATCACAGATGCCATTTTCGAAGAGGCATTTGAGACTTTTGTATATGGCAAAACAAAAGAAATGGGACGCGAGTATCTGGAACAAATAGCATGGCATGAGGCCGGACATGCATATATGTACTGGAAGAATGGACAGACACCATCGTATCTGACCATCGTAGCGAGAGGTGACCATGGAGGTTATATGCAGCACAATGAGAAAGATGTGACTTCTCCGATTCGAACAAAAGAACATATATTAAGAAATGTCCGCGTAGCTTTAGCAGGACGCGCTGCTGAGATTGTGCATTTTGGTAAAGATGCCGGAACTACTACTGGTATTTCAAATGACCTGGCACAGGCAACTCGTGCAGTAAAAGCTATGATTTGTGATTATGGCATGGATGATGATATTGGTTTAATTTATATTGATGAAACTATGGCACGCAGTCCAGAGATGGCGATGTTACTTCATAAGAAAACGGCAGCTATCTTAAAGGAACAGATGCAACAGACGGTTGAAGAATTGAGAATGGATTATGTAAAAATATCTAGGCTGGTTCATGCACTTCTGGAACGAAATTCCATGACTGGCGATGAGATTGATGCAGTTTTAAGAAAATAAGGAGGATTCTTATGGCAAATGATACATTTAAAGTGATTAATGATCAGGGACAAGAGATTACCTGTGATATTTTATTTACGTTTGATAATGAGGAAAATGGAAAGAGTTATATTGTCTATACCGATAATACGTTAGATGCAAATGGCAACACCAATGTGATGGCATCCATTTATGACCCGACACAGAAAAATCCGCGTTTGGAACCAATCGAGACGGAAGAAGAATGGGCAATGATTGAAAAGATTCTTAGTTCCTTGCAGGAGGGTGTAAGAGGCAATTGGGATCAGGAAAGATTGGAAGAACTTTTCAGAGAAGAATTTGAAGATATGGACGGAAATGAAGATTTCTACAGCGATATCTGTGATGATTTCTATTTTGAAGAACCTCAAAAAGACGTACTTGCGGAAAAACTGAAACGTGCGAAAAAAATATTGATCAGATTTCATGTCTATGAGATGCAAGATAAGTATAATGAGAAAGACATCACGGCTGCGGAATACGAAAAGATAGGAATTGTTGACATTACTGGAAAAAATGGTTCGTTTACCATTGGGTCAAATATGTTAAATGATATTTGGTTTCCTGATCAAATAAATATGAATTCGGTGGAAGTGATATTAGGTATTATCAATGAAAGATTGCTTCTCCAACCATGTCATCAAGGATGGGCCAACTTTTTTAATAATAAAAAAATGGGACTGACGAAAAATAGTTGTCATTTTTATGAAGTGGAACATGGGGACGAATTTATTATTGCGAAAGATTATAAATTCTGTGTTGAGATTTTAGAATTTGATAAAACAGAAATTAAACGATGTCCTATTTGTGGGAAAGATTTCGTTGCTGCTTCTGATGGCGAAATTTATTGCTTTGACTGCCGATATGAGATGAAGCAAGAAATGGGAATATACAGCAAAAAGGAACTTCAGCAGGTTTCAATCGGGGAATATAAGAGGCATCCGCAGGTATCGGACCTTACAATTAAGGTGACGCCTGAAAATCCTCAAAGGCAAAAGGTGTTTGCAAAGATTTTCTGAAACAGACTGTAATCAGAGGAGAAGAGTATGGAAAATAAGATTGTATTTGGAGCTTATGAAACATATGCATTTAGTGACAGAAAAAAGCCGATGGTCTGGCAAGTACAGCAAATCATAGGTGATGAAATTTTGGTTGCAGCAACAGAAGTGTTAGAGGAAAGACCATATAATTCGCTTTATCATATAGGAGGCTGGGCGCACAGTGAGCTGAGAATATGGTTAGCTGAGGATTTCATGAGAGAAGCGTTTACTCTTGAAGAATTTGATGCCATTATTTACAAAAAATACAACAGTGAAAAAAGCATGGACTGGGTAACAATTCCATCGGTCACAGAAATAGTTCCAGATGCCTATAAAAAATCACTCAGAAATGCTTTGAGAGATTCCAAGTTTCATGGATGCTGGCTGCGAGATGGTGGGGACGAAATCCGTGTGGCTTATGTAATGCCTGATGCAGTTCCATATGAAACAGGCAAGGGGCGTCAGGGCATGATTCCGGATGAAAAACTGTCGGTACTTCCGATGATGTGGCTGGATAAAACAAAACTGAAAGAAATAGAAGTATATGATTCGATAGATCATCCAGAACAGGGCGTACTGCTGGATAACAGCTTTTATATGAACGGAACTTATGTACGTGCATATAAGGAAGATGAAACACATTTTTATTATATCAAAACGTTGTCTGGGAAAGCCGTTCTTGTGGGAAATGATGCACTTGATGACAAAGACAGCCTGATTTTCCCGGGAGAAATCGATGGCCTTAAAGTCAACGGGATTCTGGGAGAATACCGCAGCAAATCTGTGAAAAGTATTGTTGTAGAAGAAGGTATAGAATTTATCGGAGAAGAATCCATTGTATTGTTCGATAAACTGGAAAAGGTACAACTTCCAAGTACGCTGAAAAGCCTTTCTGGTTCTAATTTTGCAGGGTGTCGTTCGTTAAGTGAGATTCAGATTCCAATAGAAAATGAATATATGCTCAGAGACAGGGCGATAATCTATTCGAAAGATAAGAAACGCTTGCTTAAAAAGGTTCCAGTGAGTTTTGAAATCGGTTTGAGTGTGCCAGATACTGTCGAAGAAATGGAACCAGGTGCCTTTTGCGACGCTTGCTTATGGGAATTGGAAATACCAAAGTCCATGACAGAAATTGCGCCGTATGTCTTAGCGTTTGCAGATGTGAAAAAAGTTTTTCTACCACAAAGTTTAGAAGTGATAGATGCACATGGATTCGAGAACAGTCAGATTCAGAAGATAGAAATCCCAGAGTCAGTAGATGAGATTGGGGACAGTGCATTTGCATGCTGTAAGAAGCTTCATAAGATCACATTGCCGAAAAGAGTGCTGCGTTTTGGAGAAAATGTGTTTAAGGACTGTCGGATACTTTCCAATGTGAAGCTTCCAGAAGGCATTTCACCACTGGGAAAGATATTTGCAGATTCACTTCATAGGGAATATGAAGAACATGTATATCGATCAGATTTTCAGGATTATATGACAGCGAAGAAAGGAAACCGTGTCACATTTGGCTATTATATGCAGCGAATGACGGAAGAAACGAAAGATCCAATTGAATGGATTGTGCTGAAAAAAGAAGATAACCGTCTGCTTGTTCTTTCAGACAAGGCATTGTTTGAAACAGAAGCATACAATATGTCATTGAAGCTGGAAGAATTTCAGCAGGAAGCATTTATAGATGTGGAAAAAGAGTGTATTGATGCTATTTTTTGTTTAAACAAAGAAGAAGTAGAAGAACTACTGCCGTGGAAGAAAAAGCGTATGGCTGATCGAACAGACCTCAATTATCTGAATTATGGATATTACCAGAAAGCGACATGGTGGCTTGACAGTCAGGAAAAAGATGAGTCAGACAAGTTATATATACAAATAGTAGACCGAAAGGGAGAATTTTCTGCACTGGCAGAACATGATATATGTTCGGTACGACCGGCCATGTGGATCGATCTTGATAAAGTTTCAAAGCTGATGAGACAGAATAATCAGGAATATATCCGGGAATGGATGTTGGAACACAATGAATATCTGGCATTTCGAGAGGACTGCGAAGAATTTATAGAACTACTGACGTTATTTGTGGTTATCTTCGAAAAATTGGCAGGAATCAATCAGGAAGATATTATCATGAGAACGGATGGTAAGGTTCAGATCATCAGTGGACCAGCAATAAAAAGTGAGGAAGCGCTTTATTTGCTGAAACTCATGAACTATGATTATGCGTATCTGCAGTTTGAGGAGGTAAAACAAGTAGGCGGTTATCGCTATCTGAAATACTTAGAGGGAATATTTACAGATGAAATTCTGGATCACTATTTTGGAGAATGGTACCAAGATAAAATCAGGCAGTACAAAAATTGTAAGTTTGACCGAATCATTTATGTTGTAAATAAAAAAGTGTTTTATGCGGATCAGCCGCTGACCGAGGCGGAGATTGCATATATTTCAAGAATTAAAGATTCAGATCAGACGCAGTATGATATTGATCACAACGAGGATGGCAGTATGTGCTGCTGGTAAGGGGGGATAAAGTGATATGCCAAAAGGAAGCAAACTTAGAACGAACTATGATAATGAAAAATATATTGAAGTGTTCTGGTTAGAAGGCGAAATGGAACCCACGAATGAATATGAGGCGGATTACATAAGATGGTTTTGGGAAACATGGAAAGAAGAACATGATGAGGATGAACTCCCGCTTAATGAGAAAGAATCCTGCCGTGGATTTCTTGGAAGTGAGATCAGACGTAATACAATTACAAAGGTGACTTTTACGGATGATATGAGTATGGTGCCTGCACATGCCTGGGATGTATCCGAGGAGCAGGACCAGAGCGTGATGGCTTGGACGGAACATATTTCAGCGGAAGGCTTAGCAGAAGTGGTGATTGCGGGAAAAGGCGGTGTATGGGTAGATGACAGTAACAGTAGCCGTTGGCTGTTTTCAGAATGCACAAGATTGCAGGAAATTCATTTTAATGGGTGTCTTGATACCAGTCAGATGACATCGATGTGGGGGTTGTTTAGAAACTGTGGTCAATTAGTTAAGGTGGATGTATCCAGTTTGAATACGAGCCATGTAACGGATATGGGTTATATGTTTGAAGAGTGTAAGTCTTTGAAAGAAATAGACCTGTCTGGAATGGATCTTAGCCATGTAACGGATATGACTTCTATGTTTGAAAAGTGTAAGTCTTTGAAAGAAATAGACCTGTCTGGAATGGATCTTAGTCATGTCAAGAAGATCAGGGATATGTTTGATGATTGTACTAGCCTGGAACAGATATCTTTTCAGGGCCTTGATACCAGTCAGGTGACAGACATGAATGGATTATTTCTCAAATGTGAGCATCTGGTAAGCGTGGATATGTCTGGCTTGGATACCAGCAAAGTGACGGATATGACCGGAATGTTCAATTGTTGTAGAAGTCTGGAGAAAATCGATATGACAGGCTGGGATACCAGAAACGTAGTTCATTTCAGTACGATGTTTTACGGCTGCAGGAATTTGAAAGAATTGGACGTGACGCACTTTGATACGCGAAATGCCACTTCCATGAATTATATGTTCTCTGCTTGTAGAGGCCTGGAGGAGATTGACGTAAGTCATTTTGATACGAGATCGGTGGAGTATTTATCTGGCATGTTTATGGATTGTACCGGACTGAAAAAAATAAGTCTGCAAAATTTTGATACTTCGAATGTGAAGCTCATGGACTCACTTTTTGAAGGGTGTACGAGTTTGGAATGGGTTGATGTCAGCAGTTTTAACACTGTGAATGTGCGTGATATGCGCCAGATATTCTATGGATGTTCTTCGTTGCGTGAATTGGATGTCAGCCATTTTGATATGACAAAGGCTTCGGATCGAAGAATGGTGATTGAGGGCGATTCAGAAATGTTTACATATGTGGAATGTCTGATCAAAAAACCGGATCCGTATGGATGTTTGGTAGGAAAAAGGATTCCTTTCGGAACTTCCCCGTTCACAGGTGAACTTTTTTATTGGTTCGTGGAAAAAGGGACAAAATATGATTTTTGTTTGCGCCTGGATGGAGCCCTTGATCCGGCGGAGTGGGAGAAACTAGTCACGGACGATAGGAAGAAACATACGGAGACCTGGTTAAGCTGTATATTCAAAGAGCGATCATTTTCGAAAGAAGAAGAAGAGTGTGTTACCTTTTTTGAACTAGACGAGCTGCCTGATAGTTCGAAAGTGCAGCCACGATTTGACGTGCCATTATGGTGTATGGAGGAAATTTATGGATATTTGCGGCTGGCAATCTGGCTGAGCCTGGAATTTGATGAATCTGCACTTCCTTCTCTGGATGGAAAGGCGAAGCACTTTTATAGTCCGGAAACGTCAGAGTTGGAAAAGGAACGTTTTTTTGAAGCGCTGGAAATGGCTAATTTGGAAACAAAACGAAAATTTTATGTGCCGCTTTCTGAACTGCTGAAAATGATGGCAGAACATGACGATGCAAGATCAATTGAACGTATCGCAGGACTTTGTACGGAACTTCATATTTCATATGATGGGAAAATTCTTGAACTTGACGAGGTGTGACTATGAAAGATATTCAGTTTAACGATGGAACTTCATGCTTTAATTGCCGGGTAAATGGAGTTTGTATCAAAGAAAACAAGATTCTATTGTCAAAGTTGAGAACAGACAAATACTGGACATTTGTTGGTGGAAAAGTGCAGTTTAAGGAATCTACAGAAAGTGCTGTCCTCCGTGAATTCAAAGAAGAAGTTGGAGTGGAACTGCAAATTGAGAAGTTGCTCGCTCTGATTGAAAATTTTTTTGATATGCAAGGAAAGTTGTGGCATCAATATATTTTCTTTTATCAACTCAAAGATGATGACGATATGCTGAAATACTTTGAGGGTGAACAGGAAGTGCTGGATAACAAAAATGCCATATATCGATGGTTTGATCTAGATGAGTTAGCTGATGTGCCGATAAGACCGGAATGTTCGATAGAAATATTAAAAAATAGATCTTCAGGCATACAGCACTATATTGAACATGACAATTAATGGAGTTTGGAATGTTTTTGTCCCTTAGTTGACAATAGTGAAGAATTAAAGATCCAGATCAGACGCAGTATGATATTGATCACAACGAGGATGGCAGTATGTGCTGCTGGTAAGGGGGGATAAAGTGATATGCCAAAAGGAAGCAAACTTAGAACGAACTATGATAATGAAAAATATATTGAAGTGTTCTGGTTAGAAGGCGAAATGGAACCCACGAATGAATATGAGGCGGATTACATAAGATGGTTTTGGGAAACATGGAAAGAAGAACATGATGAGGATGAACTCCCGCTTAATGAGAAAGAATCCTGCCGTGGATTTCTTGGAAGTGAGATCAGACGTAATACAATTACAAAGGTGACTTTTACGGATGATATGAGTATGGTGCCTGCACATGCCTGGGATGTATCCGAGGAGCAGGACCAGAGCGTGATGGCTTGGACGGAACATATTTCAGCGGAAGGTCTAACAGAAGTGGTGATTGCGGGACAAGGCGGTGTATGGGTAGATGACAGCAACAGTAGCCGTTGGCTGTTTTTACAATGCACAAGATTACAGGAAATTCATTTTAATGGGTGTCTTGATACTAGTCAGATGACATCGATGTGGGGATTGTTTAGAAACTGTGGTCAATTAGTCAAGGTGGATGTGTCCAGTTTGAATACGAGCCATGTAACCGATATGGGTTATATGTTTGAAAAGTGTAAGTCTTTGAAAGAAATAGATTTGTCGGGAATGGATCTTAGTCATGTAACCGATATGGGGCATATGTTTTGTGATTGTGCTAGCCTGGAACAGATATCCTTTCAGGGCCTGGATACCAGTCAGGTGACAGACATGCAGGGATTATTTACCAATTGTGAAAATCTGGTAAGCGTGGATATGTCTGGCCTGGATACCAGTAAAGTGACGGATATGGCCGGAATGTTCAATTCTTGTAGAAGTCTGGAGAAAATCGATATGACAGGTTGGGATACCAGAAACGTAGTTCATTTCCGTACGATGTTTTACGGCTGCTGGAATTTGAAAGCATTGGACGTGACGCACTTTGATACGCGAAATGCCACTTCCATGAATTATATGTTCTCTGCTTGTAGAGGCCTGGAGGAGATTGACGTAAGTCATTTTGATACGAGATCGGTGGAGTATTTATCTGGCATGTTTATGGATTGTACCGGACTGAAAAAAATAAGTCTGCAAAATTTTGATACTTCGAATGTGAAGCTCATGAAATCACTTTTTGAAGGGTGTACGAGTTTGGAATGGGTTGATGTCAGCAGTTTTGACACTGTGAATGTGCGTGATATGCGCCAGATATTCTATGAATGTTCTTCGTTGTGTGAATTGGATGTTAGCCATTTTGATATGACAAAGGCTTTGGATCGAAGAATGGTGATCAAGGGCGATTCAGCAATGTTTAGATATGTGGAATGTCCGATCAAAAAACCGGATCCGTATGGATGTTTGGTAGGAAAAAGGATTCCTTTTGGAACTTCACTGTTCACAGGAAAACCTTTTTATTGGATCGTGGAAAAAGGAACAGAATATGAGTTTTTCTTACGTCTGGATGGAGCTCTTGATCCGGCGGAGTGGGAGAAACTAGTCACGGACGATATGAAGAAACATACGGAGAACTGGTTAAGCTGTATATTCAAAGAGCGATCATTTTCGGAAGAAGAAGAAGAGTGTGTTACCTTTTTTGAACTAGACGAGCTGCCTGATAGTTCGAAAGTGCAGCCACGATTTGACGTGCCATTATGGTGTATGGAGGAAATTTATGGATATTTGCGGCTGGCAATCTGGCTGAGCCTGGAATTTGATGAATCTGCACTTCCTTCTCTGGATGGAAAGGCGAAGCACTTTTATAGTCCGGAAACGTCAGAGTTGGAAAAGGAACGTTTTTTTGAAGCGCTGGAAATGGCTAATTTGGAAACAAAACGAAAATTTTATGTGCCGCTTTCTGAACTGCTGAAAATGATGGCAGAACATGACGATGCAAGATCAATTGAACGTATCGCAGGACTTTGTACGGAACTTCATATTTCATATGATGGGAAAAATCTTGAACTTGACGAGGTGTGATTATGAAAGATATTCAGTTTAACGATGGAACTTCATGCTTTAATTGCCGTGTATCGATGGTTTGATCTGGACGAGCTGGATTATGTGCCGATGAAGCCTGAGTGTTCAAGAGAAATATTAAAAAATCGATTTTCAGGCATACAGCACTATATTGAACATGACAATTAATTGGGTTTGGAATATTTTTGTTCCTTAGTTGACACTAGCGGAAGGACAAGTCTTTGGGATTGGATGTAAAATATTTACGATTGCAGGACCGGTGATCTTGTATGGTGTGTTTACAAGCTGGGTGTTGGGGCTTGTTTATTGGATTGCGAAATTAGTGGGAGTAGCGTGAGCTACTCTTGTGATTTGGGTTAGAGGACAATATATTTGATTAGTAAAAATGAGTTCAATTGTTGTGATATAACATAGTTGTAACACCTCGACCTAATAAGATATAATACTAG
>CAZAEC010000002.1:0-180984 GCA_964484055.1 uncultured Clostridium sp. | reverse complement strand
TCCAATTAGCTCTTCTTTTATCTCTTCTTGCTTTAGAAGATTTATTCTTTGGACAGATAGACATAGGTTACACCTCCTTAAAATTCTTAAACAGATCACGGACAACTGACATTCTTGGGTCAAGTCCTGTGTCTTCACAGTCACAGGTACCCATATTTAGGTTCTGACCACAAACATTACAAATGCCTTTACAGTCTTCTCTGCAAAGAACCTTCGTCGGCCATCCCACCAATATCTCGTTATAGAGCATTTTGTCCACGTCAAGATAATATCCGTCAATATAATTGGATTCATCGAATCCTTCCGGCAGTTCAGCATCATCCACTGCAAGATTCACAAACTTTGTAAATTCCAGCGGCATCTCTACTTCTACATCTTCGAGACAGCGGTCACACGCCATCATTACTGACAGTTCCATCTTTCCCTGAATCTGTAATTCTCGATCTTTCATATGTGTCACATGAACTTCTACTGGCGACTTTTTAGTTACCATATAGATTCCTGACTTCAGATCAATCTCGTTCAGTTCACATTCCACAGTCTGATGAATCGGTTTATGCTGCTCTGACAATACGTCTGATAGGTTAATTAACATACTATTACTCCTATTCACACCTAAATTATTATATCACGCAAATTTTGTTTGTCAACAATTATTTTACATTTTTTGCTTTTTTATGTAAGACTTCGTCATACGCTGACGAACTGCCACTTTCATGACCAAATAAGTGCTTTTATCGCACAAAACAGGGAGAAAGCGAAGTCAATCTCTTTTCCTCTGTTCTTTCTCCCTGTTATCATTCATGTATTCCTATACTAATGCATATCTTACAGAAGAGCTACTGTTTCTCTTGCGATTGCAAGTTCTTCATTTGTAGGAATCATATATACTTTTACTTTAGAGTCTGGTGTAGAGATCATGATCTCCTGACCTCTTTTTCTGTTTGCTTCTGCATCCAAAGTAACACCAAGATATCCAAGGTATTCGCAAACTTTTGCACGAACGTCGTGGTCGTTCTCACCGATACCAGCTGTAAATACGATATTGTCAACACCGTTCATAGCTGCAACATAAGAACCAACGTATTTAGCTACTCTGTAAGAGAATACGTCACGAGCGTTCTGAGCAATCTCATTACCTTCTTCTGCTGCGATCTCAAGATCACGGAAATCGCTTGAAAGATTTTTAGAAAGACCGTACACACCTGATTTTTTGTTCAGTACATCCATTAATTCAAAAATATCCATTCCTTCTTTTTTAGCAAGGAGTTCAAGGATTGCTGGATCAAGATCACCTGAACGTGTTCCCATTACAAGACCTTCCAATGGTGTAAGACCCATTGATGTATCTACGCATTTACCATTCAGTACTGCAGAAACACTTGCACCGTTACCAAGGTGGCAAACGATTGTCTTTGTCTGATCGTAAGGTTTTCCAACAATCTCAGCTACTCTCTTAGATACGAAGCTGTGGCTTGTTCCATGGAAACCATAACGTCTGATTTTGTATTTGTCATAATATTCATATGGAAGACCATACATGTAAGCTTTTGCTGGCATTGTCTGATGGAAAGCTGTATCGAATACTGCTACCATAGGTGTTCCTGGCATAAGCTTTTCGCAAGCATTGATACCGATCAAGTTTGCTGGGTTATGAAGTGGAGCAAGATCGTTGCATTCTTCGATTGCTTTTTTCACTTCTTCTGTAATTACTACAGATGATGCAAATTTTTCTCCACCATGTACTACACGATGTCCAACTGCATTGATTTCATCAAGACTCTTAACTACACCTGTTGTTGGGTTCATCAGTGCATCGATAACGAACTGGATCGCCTCTGTATGTGTTGGCATAGCCAAGCTTGATTTTTCTTTTTCTCCGCCTGCTGGCTGATAAGTAAGACTTCCGTCAATACCAATTCTTTCGCAAAGACCTTTTGCAAGTACTGCTTCTGTGTCAGAATTGATCAGCTGAAATTTCAGTGAAGAACTTCCACAGTTGATAACTAATACGTTCATTTTTTATCCTCCTGATAAATACAATTAAAATATTTTATTTTTAATCAAACCGGCTGATTATTTTGTTCCCTGAGCCTGTACAGCTGTGATAGCGATAACGCCTTCGATATCTTCTGCGCTGCATCCACGGGAAAGGTCATTAACTGGAGCTGCGATACCCTGTGTAAGTGGGCCGTATGCTTCTGCTTTTGCAAGTCTCTGTGCGATCTTGTATCCAATGTTACCTGCATCAAGGTCAGGGAAGATCAGTACGTTTGCTTTTCCTGCTACTGGGCTTCCTGGAGCTTTAGATGCACCAACTGATGGAACGATCGCTGCGTCAAACTGAAGTTCTCCGTCAAGTTTCAGTTCTGGAGCAAGTTCTTTTGCAATTCTTGTTGCTTCTACAACTTTGTCAACGTCCGCATGTTTTGCGCTTCCTTTTGTTGAGTGTGAAAGCATAGCTACGATTGGTTCTTTACCTGTCAGGATCTCAAATGATTCTGCAGATGAAATTGCAATATTAGCAAGCTTTTCTGGATCTGGATTCTGTTCAAGACCGGAATCACCAAAGATAAATGTTCCGTCAGCACCCATATCACAGTTTGGAACTACCATTACGAAGAATGCAGAAACAAGTTTTGTGCCTGGTTTTGTCTTCAGGATCTGAAGGCATGGACGAAGTGTATCTGCTGTTGAGTGGCATGCACCTGATACCATACCGTCAGCATCACCCATCTTAACCATCATAACACCATAGTACAGATAGTTTGTCAGAAGAAGTTCTCTAGCCTGTTCTTCTGTCATACCTTTTTTCTGTCTAAGTTCAACTAATTTTGCAATATAAGCTTCTGTCTTATCGCTTGTTGCAGGATCAACGATCTCTGCTCCAGTAAGATCATATCCTGCTCCTACTTTTGCGATCTCTTCCTTACTTCCAACGAGGATCAGTTTTGCTGTTCCTTCTTTCAAAACTGCTTCTGCTGCTTTGTAAGTTCTTTCATCTTCTGTTTCTGGAAGAACGATTGTTTTTAAATCCATTTTCGCTCTTGCTTTAATGTCGTCAATAAATCCCATGATTTATAGCCACCTTTCATATATAATCACTGCTTTTATTATACCGCAAAGATTTTGGTGATACAAGGGAATCCTTTCTTGTTTTTTGCCAAAAATTAAGAATCTATGTATTTTTTTCAGTACTTTTTCAGCATTTTGTATATTTTCCCGTACGAACACACTATATTTTGCATACACCTACATATCCTTCTCTAACATTTTTCAAATATATAAAATATAACCAACAAGGATGTGTCCGCTCAGACTCCTTAATAAATAAAAAAACAGTTTTGAAACACTTCTGTCTCAAAACTGTTCTCATATTCTTTATATCGCAATCCCAAAAAAGATCGTAACGATCTTAAAATATACTAACAATGTACAGATATCCATGATCGTAGAGATCAATGGGGCTGCCATGATCGCTGGATCCAAACCAAATCGCTTCGCAAGCAAAGGCATCGTACAACCGATTGTTTTTGCAAGCACAACAACCGCCATCATTGTAATACCAAGTGCAAGTGCAAGCATGATATCATGTCCATACATAAAATAAATACGAACACCATTGACAAATGCAAGCGGAATACTTACACCAAATGCGATCATAAGTTCTTTTATAATGACTCTGAACACATCTTTCAACTGTACGTCCCCAAGGGACAACGCACGAATGATCGTTGTTGAACTCTGGGAACCACTGTTACCACCAGTTCCTGTCAACATTGGTACAAATGTCGTAAGAACCGGCATAACTGCCATGGCCTCTTCGTAATAGCCGAGGATGGAACCTGATACTGTCGCAGACAACATCAAAAGCATCAACCAAGGAAGACGGTTCTTCACATGTTCAAGCACTGATGTTCCAAAATAGGATTCCTCATTTGGCTGCATACCTGCCATCAAACTGATATCTTCCGTTGTCTCATCTTTCAATACATCCATGGCATCGTCTACTGTTACAATACCAACAAGGCACTGTTCATGATCCACGATCGCCATAGCGATAAATCCATACTTACGGATCTTCTTCGCAACTTCTTCCTGATCATCCGTTGTTTTGGCATACACCACATTCTCATCCATGATCTCTTCGATCAGACGAGATTCCCCTGCAGTGAGAAGATCTTTGATATCGACTACACCGACAAGCTTACGCTTCTCTGTAACATAACATGTATAGATCGTTTCTCGATTGATTCCGACCTGTCTGATCTTCATGATCGCTTCTTCAACCGTCATATCTCGCTGAAAGCTTACATATTCCACGTTCATGATGCTTCCGGCACTGTCTTCCGGATATTTCAGAAGTGTATTGATCTTCTTTCTCGCATCTTCATCTGTCGCTTTCAAAATACGCTTTACAACATTCGCTGGAAGTTCTTCGATAACATCAACCGCATCGTCAAGATACATCTCATCCATAATCTCTTCCAACTCATCATCAGTCAGAGCGTTGATCAATTCCTCACGCATGTCACCATCCATATCAGTAAATACATCTGCAGCCTCTTCCTTTTCCAACAAACGGAATGTAAGGATCATCTGCTTCTTATTCATCTGATGGATCAGATCTACAATATCTACAGGATGCATGGATTCTAATATTTCTTTTAATTGCTTAAATTGTCGATCATCCAACAACTCCAGGATTTCTTCAATATTCATATCCATACACCTCTCTTTCATAACTCAACGTTACTATTATAACCAAAAACTCTTTATTTTTCAAATTAAAAAGATTTTTTTCCCAAATTATAGTATACTGTAGAAAGCAGACTGCGTCAAGCAAGTCATAAAAGAGGGAGATTTACATGAAAGTTGTAGGACTGATCACCGAATATAATCCATTTCACAATGGACATAAATATCATATCGAAAAAGCCAAAGAGATCACCGGTGCTGAATATGCCGTTGTGATCATGAGCGGCGACTACGTCCAAAGAGGGGCTCCTGCCATCATGCCGAAACGCATGCGTGCACAAATGGCATTACAGAACGGTGCAGATGCTGTATTTGAATTGCCACTCTGCTATTCTACCGGAAGTGCAGAATTTTTTGCTGAAGGTACGGTTTCATTTTTAGAGCAACTAGGGATTGTTGATTATCTTTGTTTTGGCAGCGAATCCAATGATCTTAACGGATTACAAAAAGTCGCTGACATCTTATCCGATGAACCCGATGAGTATAAGAACTTTTTACAAACGCATTTAAAAAATGGTCTCTCATTTCCTTCTGCGAGACAAAATGCTCTGATCGATTACCTTTGTGATGACACTTTAACAGAACTTGTGAAAGACCCTAACAACATCCTTGGAATCGAATATTTAAAAGCTCTCAAAAAAATCAGAAGTTCGATCCAACCATTTACGATCCAGCGCAAAGGTGCCCACTATCACGCTTCTGATCTAGAAGAAAACTTCAGCTCCGCATCTGCGATCCGAAACACATTTTCAACGCAGACAGATTTTTCAGCTTTCGAAAATGTACTCTCTGATCAGATTCCGACAGATTGCGCTATTTTATTAAAAGAGCATTGGCACACATTATATCCGATCTATCCGAACGATTTTTCTATTTTGTTAAAATATCGATTATTAGAAGAAACACCCGCAAGTCTTACGCAATATATGGACGTTTCCGAAGAACTCGCAAATCGGATATACAAACAACTTTCTTCATTTTTAAATTGGGAACAATTTTGTGAACTGTTAAAAACAAAAGAACTCACGCACACTAGGATTCAGCGTGCACTTCTGCATATTTTACTGAAAGTCAAAAAAGAGGAGATCCAGTATCACCGAGAACATCAATATCATTACTACGCACGTTTGCTCGGATTCCGAAAAGACTCTGCTCAGATCATCTCAGCGATTTCAAAAAATGCAAAGATCAAACTGATCACAAAGGTTTCTGATGCAGAGAATTTAGCTAATACAGCAAAAAATATGTTCTACAAAGATCTTTTCACATCAAATATCTATGCCTCTGTGATCACTGATAAGTTCGGTAAAACTGCAAAAAGTGAATATCAATATCCTATGATCAAACTCTAGTATCAGATCTGTTTTCATATACAAAATGGCTGTCTGCCTTGGAAAAAACTTTTCCAGCGCAACAGCCATTCTTTTATTTCTTTATAACTTTTATGATAAACTTACTTTTTTCATACATGCAATTCCAAGCGCGCCTGGTCCAACATGACAAGAAACACTTAAGGAAAGTGGTGCCTTTATAATCTCACACTGTGGGAATTTTTCACGAAGTTCTTCCTCGCACTGCGATATTTCTGTCTCATCAATACTTGCATAAGCAATACCGATCACCATCTGATCTTCTTTTCCTGCAAAACGTGTATTCATATCATTCTCTAACGCTTTGAACATTGTTCGTTTCGCAGCTTTAAATCCACGCACTTTTGCAAATGCATCCAGTTTTTCACCCTGAATCTGCAATACTGGTTTGATATTTAACACAGCTCCAAGAGCTGCACCTGCTGCTGTCACACGGCCGCCCTTTTTCAGATATTTCAAAGTGTCTACCGTAATATAAATAGATGCTTCGAATTTTTCATTCTCTAAGATTTCTTTAATCTCTGATGCTGTTTTCCCATTCTCTGCAAGATATACTGCATCTTTCACAGCCTGTTCAAGAGTTACAGAAATTCTCTGGTTATTGATAACCTGTACTTTTCCTTCATATTCCATAGAAAGTGCAGTTGCTGTTTCACAAGAACTGCTCAAACCGCTAGACATTGGAAGGTATACCAATTCGTCATACTCTTCCAATAATTTTTCCCAAAGATCCATAACCTCTCCTGGTGATGGCTGAGAAGTTGAAATTTCTGCATCTTCTTCTAATTTTTTATAAAATTCTTCCTGTGATAAAGTAATCTCTTCAAAAAATAATTCTTCATTAATATAAAATGGCATTGGAATCACATGAATTCCCATTTCTTTCGCTTTTCCCTGTGTAATTCCACTATTGCTGTCCGTTACTACTGCAATTTTACTCATCCTTATTCTCCATCTCCTGTTCTATGAGTACATGAACCTAGTTTTTAAAGCTATGAATTGGTGCTGGGATTCTTCCCTGGCGATTTATGAATGCTTCACATCCAAATTCGTTTACTGGCATGATCGGTGCATATCCAAGAAGTCCACCGAATTCTGCTGTATCTCCTACATCTTTTCCTATTACAGGAATGATACGTACCGCTGTAGTTTTCTGGTTCACCATACCGATCGCCATTTCATCAGCGATGATACCGGAAATTGTTGCTGCACTTGTCTTTCCTGGGATTGCGACCATATCAAGTCCTACGGAACATACGCAAGTCATTGCTTCCAATTTTTCTAAAGAAAGAGACCCAACTTGAACTGCTTCTATCATTCTCTGGTCTTCACTGACTGGAATGAACGCACCACTCAAACCACCAACATAAGAAGATGCCATTACGCCACCTTTTTTCACCTGATCATTAAGCATTGCAAGTGCTGCTGTTGTTCCTGGAGCACCAACTCTTTCCAGACCGATCTCTTCAAGAATCTCTGCGATACTATCACCTACTGCCGGTGTTGGAGCAAGTGACAAGTCAATGATTCCGAATGGAATTCCAAGTCTCTTTGATGCCTCTCCAGCTACCAACTGACCTACACGTGTGATCTTGAATGCTGTCTTTTTGATTGTCTCGCAAAGCTCTTCCATACCTTTTCCACGAACTTTTTCCAGTGCTTTTTTTACAACACCAGGTCCGCTGACACCAACATTGATCACTGTATCTCCTTCTGTAACTCCCAAGAATGCCCCCGCCATGAATGGGTTATCATCTGGTGCATTGCAGAAGATTACCAGCTTCGCACAACCAAGAGAATCATTATCCGCAGTTGCTTCTGCTGCCTCTTTTACAATCTGTCCACAAAGGCGGACTGCATCCATATTGATTCCTGTTTTTGTAGAACCAACATTTACAGAACTACAAACTCTCTCTGTCACTGCAAGTGCTTCTGGAATCGAACGAATCAGACATTCTTCACTCTTAGTCATCGCCTTTGATACCAGCGCAGTATAACCACCGATAAAGTTTACCCCTACTGTTCTTGCAGCTTTATCCAAAGTCTTTGCGATTTCCACATAATCTTCTGGAGTCTTACATGCTGCTGCCCCGATCAAAGAGATCGGTGTGATAGAAATTCGTTTATTTACGATTGGAATTCCAAACTCTTTTTCTATATCTTTTCCTGTTGACACAAGATCTTTCGCTGTTGTTGTGATCTTTTCATAAATTTTACGATTTAATTCATTCAGATCCGAATCAATACAATCCATCAGACTGATTCCCAATGTAATTGTACGCACATCGAGATTTTCTTCCTCGATCATCTTATTCGTTTCTGAAACTTCATACATATTAATCATGTGTTTGTTCCTCACCTTCGTTTCTCTTATAATCTGTGCATTTTTTCAAAAATTTCTTCCTTCTGGCAACGGATGATCACGCCGATCTCATCACCCATTGTATTCAGCTCATCGCAGATCACTTTAAAATCTTTCTCGATATCATTTACATCTACAATCATCATCATATTAAAATAACCCTGGATAATCGTCTGTGAAATATCTAAGATATTGATCTTATTCTCCGCCAGATATGTACATACTTTTGCAATAATTCCAACAGTATCTTTTCCTAATACTGTTACGATACATTTTTTCATTTTTATTTCCTCCACATTTTCACTTTATTTTTTATTATATTTTCAAAATTTCTGAGATTCGATCTCTGTTTGCAACGGTCATTGCAAGATCTTCTCCACGAAATGGATTGTCACCCAAAGTCACTTCAAGTTTTACTGTCTCATGTGCCAATCTTTCGTAATTATTTTCCTTACTCAAATGTCCTAAAACAATATATTTTAGATCATCATGCAATATATCACAAAGCAGTCTACCAGACAATTCATTCGACAAATGCCCCCTGTCGCCCAAGATCCTTCGCTTCAGAGGATATGGATATGGACCAACTTCTACCATATGCACGTCATGATTTGCCTCCAAAAGAATTGCGTTCAGCCCTTTCAGATTCTCTATGATATAGTCATCATATTTCCCGAGGTCTGTTGCAACCGCAACCAACTTTCCATCGTGCGCAAATCGATATCCACATGGCTGATTCGCATCATGAGAGATCTTGAACGAATGAACATCAATATCTCCCAAAGAAAATGTATCATCTGTCTCAATCGGATGCAACAATCCTTCTGGCATCTTTCCTAACATTGCACAATGTTCGATCCCATTGATTGTCCCCTTCGTTGCATAGATCGGAACACCATATTTTCTGCTAAATACACCAAGCCCCTGAATATGATCCGAATGTTCGTGAGTCACTAAGATCCCATCCAATTCCTCACCTTTTACATCCAGTTCTTTTAAGCCTTCTTCAATCCTTTTCTTACTGATCCCTGTATCGACCAGCAAGTGGGTATTATCACTCCCCACATAAATACAGTTGCCGCTGCTTCCGCTGGCAATACTGCACATTCTCATAATAATTCTCCAATCTGTTTCTTTGTATCTTCAAATGTCCCACTGTTCTCTATCACAGCACAACATGCTTTTCTAAAAACCTCTTCTTTTGGCTGAGACGCGATCATATTCCGGATTCGTTCTTCCGAATATCCTCTCGATGCTTTCAACCGCTCTGTACGCACTTTTTCATTCGTGTAAATGTACCACATCTCATCACAGATCGTCTCATACCCTGCAGTCGGCAGAAGTGCCGCTTCAATCACATAAAGCGGTACTCCTAAATTTTCCTTATCTGCAATATCTTTTATCACCCACTGCTTCACTTCTGGATGAACGATTTCATTTAACTGCTGCAATTTTTTCGCATCTGAAAAAACGATCTCACTCAGCTTTTGACGGTCAAGTTCCTGATCTTTTCCAATTACCTCTTCTCCAAATGTTTCCACGATCTTTATAAAGCAGACCTGTCCGTTCTGCTGAAGCATTCTCGCCACATCATCCAACTGACAGATCACTGCATGGTATTCTGCTTCCAGATGATCCAATACAGCACTTTTTCCCGAGCCAACACCGCCTGTAATTCCTAAAATCTTCAAAACGTCACCGCCTTATCTTTTGCTTCTATCTACTTACTCTATCTCACATTTATTTTGCTTCGTACCAGTTCATTCCAGTATGCATATCTACGATCAACGGAACATTCAACTGTGCCGCCTGTTCCATCTGTGTCTTTAAAATATCCTGAACTTCTTCCACCTCATCCTTATGCGCCTCGATCAAAAGCTCATCGTGCACCTGAAGAATCAGACGAGATCTCAGATTACGTTTCTTTAATTCACGGTTCACACCGATCATTGCAATCTTCATAATATCCGCAGCAGCTCCCTGAATCGGTGCGTTCATTGCAACTCGTTCTCCAAAACTTCTCTGCATAAAATTACTAGATTTCAGTTCTGGAACCGGACGTCTGCGTCCATACAGAGTTACAACATAACCTTCCTCTTTCGCATGTGCGACAGATTCATCCAAAAATGTCTTGATTCCTGGATAAGTCTGGAAATAGTTATCAATATATTCTGCTGCTTCTTTTCTGCTGATACTCAGATCCTGGCTCAGACCAAAAGAACTGATTCCATATACGATTCCAAAGTTGACCGCTTTTGCATTTCTTCTCTGCAGATCTGTTACTTCATCAAATGGAATATGAAATACCTGAGACGCTGTCATTCTATGAATATCCTGTGCCTCTCGATATGCCTGGATCAACTGCTCATCCTTAGAACAATGTGCCAAAATACGAAGTTCGATCTGAGAATAATCGGCATCAACAAATACATGATCTTCTTTTGGAACGAATACCTTTCGGATCAATCTTCCAAGTTCCATACGCACCGGAATATTCTGCAAGTTCGGATCTGTACTGCTGATCCTTCCTGTTGCAGTGATCGTCTGATTAAACTTTCCATGGATCCTTCCATCTGCACTGATGAAATTCGCAAGTCCATCTGCATATGTGGATTTTAACTTTGTCAACTGACGATATTCCAAAATCTTATCTACGACTGGATTCTCTGGTGCCAGCTTCTCTAATACATCTGCTGCCGTTGAATATCCAGTCTTCGTCTTCTTACCGCCTTTGAGTCCCATATGTTCAAACAGGACAACTCCGAGCTGTTTTGGAGAATTGATATTAAACTCTTCCCCTGCCAACTCGTAAATCTCTTTTTCCAACTCCACGATCTTACCGCCAAGCTGATCTCCATATATTTTTAATGCTTCGCCTTCTACTTTCACACCAGCATGTTCCATATCATACAGTGTAAATACAAGCGGCATCTCAATCTCACAGAAAAGCTTCTCCATTCCTGTCTCTTTTAACTGCTTCATCAACGGTTCAAACGCTGCAAATGCAGTATACGCCTCATAACAGGACTTTGTCTTTGCATCAGCTTTCTCATCAATCATCAAATTCAACTGCTCTCTTGCAACATCCTCATATGTGTAATCATTTTTCAAAGGATTCAACAAATATGCAGCAACTTTTGCATCATAAACATTCTCTGATTCAACAATATCAAGCACTGGTAAATATTTCTTCAGATCAAACATGACAAAAGCAGGAACTTTCTTTGCGATCTCGGAAATCTTTTCAAACAGATACTCCATATCTGCATCCATATCGCAAGGGATCGTTACGATCTTATCATTACCATATGCGATCGCAATCCTTCCATATCCAGATGGATGCGCAAACAATGGTAAAATATTGCCCTCATCTTCAGAAATCGCAACACCGACTGTCTCTGCCTGCATTGCTTCTGCAAACATCGCCTCGATCTGTGCTTTCTCTGTCACTTCCTGAAATTCTTCTTCTACAGAATTTGTGGATGCTTCTACATCAAATCTGCCAAGCAGATTCTTAAACTGCAATCGCTGGAAATAATCATGCGCTTCCTTTGTATATGGATTACCATAACGTGCATCTTCCAACGAGAACTCAATCTCTGCGTGTGTATTGATCGTAGCAAGTGTCTTGCTAAGCTGTGCCTGCTCCCAAAATTCCTGCAGATTCTTACTAGCTCTCGGTGGTTTAAGTTCTGCCACATGCTCATACGCATTCTCAATTGTATGATACTGCTGAATGATCTTTGTTGCAGTCTTCTCTCCAATGCCCGGTACGCCAGGAATATTATCTGATGCATCTCCCATCAATGCTTTCACATCGATAAATTCTGTTGGAGTCACTCCATACTTTTCAATCACTTCCGCCGCATTGTAATCTTCCACTTCCGTACGTCCAGACTTCGTCTTCGGAATACGAATCTTTACATGCTCTGTTGCAAGCTGAAGCGTATCTCTATCTCCAGAAATGATTGCAACATCCATTCCTTCTGCTTCACAGAGGCAAGAAATCGTTCCAAGCAAGTCATCCGCTTCCAAACCAGCTTTTTCAATCGTCGCAATATTCATAGCCTTCAGCACTTCCTTCATCACAGGGACCTGCTGACGAAGTTCTTCTGCCATCGGCTTTCTCGTACCTTTATATTCTGCAAACATTTCATGACGGAACGTTGGTGCATGCACGTCAAATGTAACCGTCAAAAACTCTGGCTTCTCTTCTTCTAAAATCTTGAACATAATATTCAAAAATCCATAGATTGCATTCGTATGAAGCCCTTCTGCATTCGTCAGATCTGGAACTCCATAAAATGCACGATTTAAAATACTATGTCCATCTATCAATACGATTTTTTTTCTCATAAATCCAACTCCTTATTCAGGTGTTACACATTCTTCGTCCTACTGTCAGAATGCTCTTTCTGCGAACGATATGCTTCTTTTTTTGCTTAAAAGCATAGTATTCACAAGTATAATGTTTATTATACTATAATTCCGTCCTTTTTCAAAGAGATATTTTATGTTATGATGAACTTATCAATGAGAGGAGAACATTTAATATGGATGGAATTATTTTCGATATAGACGGAACTTTATGGGATTCTTCCAAACCAGTTTTAGAATCCTGGAATATAGCAATCAGCGATACCATTGGGCCTGACAAGCAGATCTCTGCAGAATTCTTAGCAGGTCTATTCGGTCTTCCTATGGATAAGATCGCAGCCGCTTTATTTCCTGAAGAATCTCAAGAAGAACAGATGCGCCTTGGTGAGATCTGTTTTGACTATGAAAACAAATATCTTGAAACTCATCCTGGAACTTTATATCCAGATGTTGTTACAGCACTTACAGCACTTGCAAAGAAATACAAACTTTACATCGTAAGCAACTGCCAGTGTGGATACATCAATGTATTCTTAAAAACTTCTGGTCTTGCGCCACTGATCCAAGACTATCTTTGCTACGGTGATACTAAGACTCCAAAAGGACAGACGATCCGTACATTGATGCGTAAAAACAATTTAGAAAATGTTGTTTATGTCGGCGACACACAAGGTGATGCAAATGCATGCAAAGAAGCCGATATACCATTTATCTTTGTAACTTATGGTTTTGGCGATGTACCAGATGCCACAGTGAAAATCGACAGTCTAACAGAATTGGAGAATGTATTATGATGATTTCAAAAGATAATCTAAACATCCGATCCTGTACTATGCAAGATCTTGATGCCATCATGGAACTGCAAAAACATGTCGATGACGGAATGAATATCCACGAGTGGTTCGTATCCACTCCCCGTGAAGAAAATGCACTTTTTCTCGCATCTCCTAATGCGATCATCGGGGTTTTTGACAACGAAAAACTTATTGCTTACGGCTCTGTCGGATTCTCCGAAAAAAAGGCTGATAACCTCGGCTGGGATCTTGATTGGCAAGAAGAAAAAGTACTCCGCTGTGCAACACTCGATACCATTGTCGTTGACTCGGCATATCGCGGTCTCGGTCTGCAACGAACACTCATAGAATTATGCGTAAAACATGCAAGAAAGATCATGCCAGACTGCATTATCCTCACAACCATCTGCCCAGATAACATCTATAGTCTTCGCAATGCGACAGCGTCTGGATTTGAAATCTTGATCCGAAAACAAAAATATGGCGGAGTTGATCGATATATCCTTGGATTATCGAATAACGAAGTTGACGCATAAAATAACAGAGGAAGATGCCTTTTACCATAAGCATCTTCCTCTATATTATTTCTTCATCTAATAGTTTTAAGAAAATTAAACTTTAATAGCACTTCTTACAAGCTCTCAACCCACGACTTAAAGCTTCATCTAAGCTCACCCAATAATATGTACCATTCCCACATTTATGATTATGATAACAAGACCCTGTACTTGTGATCATTACCTGCGTTCCCGATGAAGTTGAAACACTAACCGGTGCATTCACTGTCACTGTAGCCTTTTTCGTGGTTGTGTTTCCACTTCTATCTGTAATCTTATAAATAACGCTATATGTTCCTGCTGTACTATAATTTACTGCCGAATCATCTACTACAATAGAACTTGTAACATCTCCATCTATACGATCTACTGCTTTTACACCACTTTTATAATTCGGTGCAGATGCATTGACCTGAACTGAAAATGTAGACTGAGAAAGTGTCAATTCTGGAGGTGTCTTATCTTTAATGATCACATTAAAGCTTTTTGTACAAACATTATTACTCTTATCTGCAACACTTGCTTTAATCTGATATTTTCCAACCTTACCATACTCAACGTCCGAATCATCAACTTTCACATTTTTGGTAAGATCACCATCAATCTCATCTTTTGCCGTTAAATTTTTTAAATAATCCCCCGTTTTATCTGCATCAGATAATACGATCTCCGTTTGTTTACACTCTATGATCGGCTTCGTCTTATCTACTACCTTTACAGATACTGTATCTGTTGTTGTATTTCCAAAGATATCTTTTATTTCAAGCTTTAAATTATATGTTCCGATCTCCAGAAATTTAATTTTAGATTTATTATCATTTACTTCATATAACTCTTCTGCATCTTTCTTTTCTGCGCTTGTAACCTTTATTACTGCTACAGAATACTCTGATTTATCATCAATCTTAAGTTCTAAGAAATCTGTTTCGGATTCTATCTTTACATCTTGATCATAACCGATCTCTACCATCTCTTTTATAGATGTTATTTTCGGTTTTTGCGTATCAACTACTTCAATTTTTACAATTTCTGTACTTTGATTTTCCGCCTCATCTGTCGCAGAAAATTCAATTTCGTATTTTCCCGGATCATCAAATATAATTTCTTGTTTATCATTTTTTATTGTTACGCCTTTCATTTCCGGAGAAATTGCTTCGATTAAAATTTCATCTGAACGATTATCTGACACTTCCAAAAGATCTGAAAAAGCTCGTGTTGTTCCATATTCTACAGTTTGGTCATTTACATTTATCACAGGCGGCTCCGTGTCCATACACAGACCAGCCACTATCAAAATCAATAATATACCCAAAATCCATTTTATTGATTTTTTCGTAAAAAATTTCTTCATATTCTCTATCCCCTCTCCTAAATATACCTACTATTATACCTTTTCCGGAATCATCCGACAATTTCGACACAACATATTCAGTATATTTCACATCATATCAAGAATTATCTTCTTTTTTCGTAAGTTTTTATGGTTAAACTTGTTTATTTTCATATAAACACAAAAGAGGATATAACATTAATGAAATTTTTTCACACCTTTATTGATACCCCTGCCCTTCAGAATAAACTCACTGACTTTTTATCACAATTCGGAGAATCTGGTTTAATAGATGCCTTAGATTTATATTCAGATCTGCATCAAACATATTTTATAAAAACCAAAAATGCGTTTACCAAATTAAAAATCCAAGATATCATGTATATAGAAATCCATGGTCATAAAATGAACATTTATACAGAATATGATCAATATCAAAAGTATGGTACATTGTCTCAAGAATTGAAACATTTATCTGATTACGGTTTTATAAAATGTAGCAAAAACTGTATCGTATCTTTGTATAAGATTGAAAAGATTTATGAAAATGAAATTCATTTAAAAAATGGCACAATCCTTCATATGAGTCGAAATTATGCCTCCGCACTTCTGATTCATTTCAATCAGAAAATATACTCACGAATATTATAAGACTATGGGTTTTGTTTCCGATACAAAAAACGCGTCCAAAGACGAACAAAAAATCAAGGGGATATCCCTCTCTTCATGAGGCACATCCCCTTATCTTTCTATTATTCAATAAATTGAAGTACATTCAGATTTTCTTTTTTAACTTACGAATCATCATCCCCACAGCAAATCCTATGAGTGCCGGCACGACCCAGCCGAGATTCAATTCAAACCATGGAAGGATTTCTCCTGCCACTGCGATCACTCCATCCAAATGCAGAAGTGTTCTTACTGCCTTTGGAAGCGATTTGAGCAGATCAAAGATTGCTGCCACCGCCGTAAATACCGTTACACAGCGATACACGATCTTATCATGTTCAAACAGCTTACCGATCAATGCCAATACAATCAACGTAATGGCTAATGGATATAAAAACATCAATACTGGCATCGAATATTCAATAATCTTTGATAACCCAATATTGGAAACAACAAATGAAAACACCGTAAATATCGTTGCCCATACTTTATATGACAATGCATTTGGAAACATTCTCACAAATGTATCAGAACAACTTGTTACCAATCCGATCGACGTTTTCAAACATGCCAATATAATTGTCAGAGCCAAGATAATACTGCCAGCCGATCCCAAATAGTGTTTCGCAATCTGTGCCAAAGCTGTCCCACCATTATCCGAAACCGGAAACAATCCTCGTGACTGTGCACCGATCACAATTGCAGCCATATAAATCACAGCCATCAAAATTCCTGTCATCATCCCAGAAACAAGCACATCTTTCGCAATTGCAGTATCATTTTTAATTCCCATAGAACGAATGATATCAATAACTACAATACCAAAAGCAAGACCTGCGATAGCGTCCATCGTCCCGTATCCTTCGATAAATCCAGAAAACAATGCGCCACTTTCATAGGCTTTCGTTGGTTCAACCGACCATAAAGAGATACTCGGCTGTACCAATGCTGTTATAAGTAAGACCGCTAAAAAGAATAAAAACAGCGGATTAATGATCTTTCCAATCCAAACTGTAATCTTTGCTGGACGTAATGAGAAAAATAAAACAAATCCAAAAAAGATCAAAGAAAATAGAAGCAGCATCACACGTTCTGATATATTTTCTGCAAGCGTAGGTGCAATTCCTGTAGTAAATGATGTCGTTGCACATCTCGGAATTGCAAAAAACGGACCAATCGTCAAATACAATGCAATCGTTAAAACATATCCGTATTTCTCTCCAACCTTACTTGCAAGCGACTGCAGACCATCAGAATGCGTATTTCCAATCGCAGCCACTCCCAATATTGGAAGGCCAACTGCTGTCAATACAAAACCAATCATTGCAGATATTGCATTCGCGCCTGCTCTCTGACCCAAATGAACAGGAAATATCAAATTTCCCGCCCCAAAAAACATTCCAAAAAGGGTACCAGCTACTAGTACCCTTTGTTTCATACTTAACTGTTTTTTCATACGTTCTCTTTCAAAAGTTCTTCAATCTTTGATACAAACAGTCCAAATGCAACATCATTTTTTCCACTGTTGATCACGATATCGGCCATTGATCTAGTTGGTTCTACATACAGATAATGCATTGGTTTTACTGTTGTCAAATACTGATCGATGATTCCGTGAAGATCTCTTCCGCGCTCCTCTACGTCTCTAGCGATTCTTCGCAGGATTCGCTCATCCGCATCTGCTTCAACATATACTTTAATATCTAAAAGTTCACGGATTCTTGGGTCTGCAAGAAGCAAGATTCCTTCTACCAAGATAACTGGACTTGGTTCAATATGAAGAATCTCTGTAGAACGATTATGCTGACTATAATCATAAACTGGACAATCTACTGCCTTTCCAGCCTTCAACTGTTTCAAATGCTCTACCAAAAGATCTGTTTCTAATGAGTCTGGATGATCATAGTTTACTTTCACTCGATCTTCAAAAGAAATCCCGTCCTGTCTGCGGTAGTAATTGTCATGATACATAACCGCTACACTATCTCCAAAATATTCTTTTACACGATTTGTAAATGTTGATTTTCCCGAGCCTGATCCGCCCGCAATACCTATAATAATAATGTTATCCATCTTTCTTATCCCCTTGTAAGTCCAAATTCTTCTGGCATAAATCTTGGACAAATATTTTCTGATGTACAGATTACTGTTGAAGCAAGTCTTGTACCGATCGCACAAGCTTCTCTCAGAGTCTTACCATATGTAAGTCCAATACAGACACCTGAGAAAAATGCATCTCCAGCACCTGTTGTATCGATCACATCCACTTTCAATGGTGGATATACACCTTTATTGCCCTGCTGGTCTGCATAAACAGCACCCTCATCCCCCATTGTTACAACCATCTTCTCAATTCTTGCAGAACGGATACGTTCTTCCAAAACATCTGCCAATTCTTCTGCTGACATATGCTCATAATTTTCTGAGAAAAGAATACCTGCTTCCTGTTTATTACATACAAAGCACTCTGTCTGTCTCAAGAAATCTCTTCTTTCAATTGCAATACTCATATTTGACACAAGCGCATATACTTTTTTATGATACTTTTCTGCATAAGCAAATGTTTTCTTTACGATACCTGGATCCATATCAATCTCAATCACAATACTATCTGCATTTTCGAAGATTTCATCCCCAGATTCATCTAAAATCTGCTCAATCGGAGCATGATCTGGTCTTTTAGAAATTGATGCAACCACATCTCCTTCATTATCAAAAACCGCAAGCCATGTTCCCATTCCATCTTTCACTTTTTTCATATATTTCGTATTTACTTTATGACGTTCTAATTTGCGGATCACTTCCTCACCCATCGCATCATCGTCCACTGCAGCAACAAATGTTGGCTTCAATTCTACATTTGCAATATCTTCTACAACATTTCTTCCTACACCACCGTGAATCTGAAGAATCTTTCCTGCGTTACGTCCTCCTGGAATATAAGATGAAATAGAATACCCTTTGATATCAATAAAAACATCTCCTATTACTACAATTCCCATAATCTTTCCCTCTCTGCCTCTTTCGTTCTATTTCCACTCTAGTTTTCCTAAAATGATTTTCTCATCTGATACCACACTACATCTCCATGAGTCGAGCCTGATATTCCTTCATTCTCAAACCCAAACTTTGCATAGTAATGAATCAATCGATCTTTACAAGTCAGAACAACACCCTTTCTTCCCTGTGTTTCTGCTTCTTTTAATAAATGCTCCATCAATATCGCCGCATATCCATTGCATCGATACTCCGGAATGACATCTAATCCAAAAATCATCTGCCATGCCCCATTCGTATCATGCATAGCAGCATTTTCATACATTTCATCCGTAAGATCCGCACAATTTGTTACCATTCCATTCACAAACCCAATGATCCTACCATCTTCTTCCAAAAGCCAAAAACATTCTGAAAATGCATTCAATCTTTTTTGAAAGCTCTCCACATCTGCTGCTTCCGCCTCTGGAAAACATATTTTTTCTATTTGAACGATCCTTTCCAGATCTTCCATTGTTGCAGTTCTGATCCTCATCTGCTGACATCCTTTACATTATTTTGCTTTTTTCATCGGTTCTTCCAGCATCACAGATCTCATCTTCGACTGTAATGACTGCACAGATGCCTGATCAGGCTGCATAACATATAACGACTGACTTCCAGAAGAATAACATGCTTGATTATCTCCTGTACCAGTTGCGGCCAATGTTTCTATATACCATCCCGATCCACTTTCCAACTGCATATTTATCAACTTCGCCATTTCTTCCTGTGTCATATTTGTTTCCACTGAATCAGCTACCGATGAAATAATCTGATTTGCGTTCGTCAAGATTGCTGGTGACATTGCCTTTTCAATGATTGCCTTTAATACTGCTTCCTGATTCTTTCCTCGCTGATTGTCTCCACCTTCAAGACTATATCTTTCTCTTGAAAAAGCAAGTGCCTGTTCGCCATTCATATGATTTGTCCCATGCACAAAATCATTTCCACCCGCTGAAAATGCATATTCAGAATAAACATCCACACCATTTAATGCATCAACAATCTTTATCAATGACGTAAAGTTCACTCTAGCATAATAAGAAATATCAATATTATACAGATTTTCCAATGTTGCCATAGAGACATCTACACCATAAATCCCCGCATGTGTAAGCTTATCTTTCTGTTCACCCGAAATCTCTGGTATCTGTACATAATAATCTCTTGGTGTTGTCGTTAAAACTATATGATGCGTAACAGGATTTACCGTCATTATGATATTTACATCACTTCGGCTGTTTGTTGAAATATCCCCCGCCACATCAATTCCACTGATATACACATTAAACGGTTTTTCCACATCCACTTCTTCTACTTCAAGTGCTGTTTCAATCCCATATTGATAGATCACCTTTATCTTTTCTGAATAATCCTCAATACTATCTTCTATAATTTCTGTAAATGCTTCATTATAAACAGCGGCACGAACTCTTCCATCCAAAAGTGCCTGCGCTTCCTCTACGATCGTTCCATATTCAACAACTTTGATTTCTTTTCCTACTGTTGTTTTAATATCTTCCAACATCAAAGCTGTATTTTCCTGGTCCAAACTTGTCTGTATTCCAAAACGATAATCCTGTGCATCTAATATATTGTCTGCTCCATCATCTTTTTTTACAACAACGACCATTTTGTCAATCTTATAGGATGCCCCACCGACTTCTTTCATAATACCATTTGCTTTTGTAACATAATAAGTTCCAATGAGCAAAATGATCATCATCAAGACACTAATCACAGCCCCAAAGATTGAAATCTTTTTCCGCTTATATTGTAAAAGAAAGCATACTCCAAGAACCAAACTCAACACGACTAAGATTACTAACATGAATTTTATTGGCAATAATTTTGTACCCCATAATACACCGATAAAAATTATCGTCAAAAGCAACTGTAATACAAGGAGCGCATTTTTAAAAATATTCGTTACATTCTTCATATTATTTTCACCTACCTTACATCTCTCTGTAAATGAATAATATTGCAAAAGATTTTACGTATATCTCTTAATTGTTTCTTTGAGAACGTATTTTTTATCTTTATATCTGTCCACAATATAACCATTTGCTTTATGTTCCAATTCATCCGGAAGTGGTTCTAATGTAACATCACTACCATATTTTCTCTGCAATGCTCGTTCCAGTAAATAATCGCATACATGTGGATTCTTTGGAAGAAGCGGTCCATGAAGATATGTTGCAATGACATTTTTATACACAACTCCTTCATATCCCGATTTTCCTGTGTTACCTAACCCAAAAAATACTTTTCCAAATGGCTCATGATCATTAATATACGTACGTCCCCCATGATTTTCAAAGCCTACAACCGGTGTTGAAAACAGCGGACTTTCCAAAATAATATTACGGATCAGACGCTCTGGTTCCCATTCTGTTGTAATATTAAGGATTCCAAGACCCTCGATCATTTTTTTATCTGTTTTATAATATTTACCCAACAACTGATAACCACCACAAACAGCAAGAACAACACCGTTCTGTTCTACATATTCTTTGAAATCCTCTTTGATCTCCTTTAAATATCCACATACCAATTCTTGTTCTCTATCAGATCCGCCACCCAAAAGTACGATATCCAACTTTGAAAAATCAATCTTGTCGCCTGATAAAAATGGAATCACTTCTGCTTCAATCCCTCTCCATTCCAGACGTTTACGAAAACATTGGATATTTCCACGGTCACCATATAAATTCAATAAATCAGGATAAAGATGTCCAATTGTTAATTTCATGCTTTTCCCTCTCCTTCTGTTTCCTTCTGCATCTCATTCAATAAATGATTTGTACGATACAATCCAGAATAATTTACAATGATATAAAGATTCTTCGTTCCATTAATCGTCAACTCTTCAATAGATTTTCTCAAATCTGTTGTTGATCCACAAGGAATATCTTCATATTTCAGACGAAGTCCCATATCATGTCTTCTCGTACCATTTGTAAGGATCGTAGATACATTTGCATCCGCAAGATACTGGAAATCTACATCCCAAAGCCAAGATACATCTTCCCCATCCTGATACGTATCATTGATTTGAATAATAATATCCTTCGGTTTCGGATCTTTCAATACCAACGATACCTTCTGCTGAAATCCGATCGGATTCTTAGACAAATGCAGCTGTACACGTGCACCATGGATCGTAAAGATGTCCTCACGATTATTGCCATAATCAAATGATTCGATCATTTCCTGAAAATGAAGCTGTGGTGCCTGCATTGTACATAAAGCAGCATATGCTGACAACGTATTATAGATATTATATGGGCTACGAGCTGTAGACTGAATATGCATTCCACACATATCAAATGAATACAATTCTTCTTCTAATAAAATATTTGTCGCAGTAAATTCTGGTTCAGGACGTTCAAATCCACAATTTGGACAGTGATAGATTCCCAACTGACCATAATGGAAAAATTCATATTCCAGTTTCTTACCACAAGAACGACAGAAAATACTTTCTCTGATTTCTGAACGAGAAATATCATCAAATATCTGTTCACTAATTCCATATGTGACATATGGATTTCCGCTATCTTTTGCAAGTGAATAGGACAAAATATCATCACAGTTAATGATCAATGTCGTATCTGGAACACTTGTCACTGCTGTTTTTAATTTATTAAATGTAATATCCACTTCCCCAAAACGATCCAACTGGTCACGAGAAATATTCGTCAGCAATGCACAATCTGGTTTTAGCTGTGGAAGCACATTAACGGATGCGATCTCATCCACTTCGATACATGCATAATCTGCATCCAGATTGCCATGCTTATCTGTTGCAAGTACAAACGCTGAAATAATACCATTCATCATATTTGCACCCGTTCTGTTAATGATGACTTTTTTTCCTTCTGCCTTTAATGCATGATATAAAATACTATTTGTTGTTGTCTTTCCATTCGTTCCCATTGTAACGATCGTCTTCTCACGAACCTGTTGTGACATTGTATTCAAGATGTTTGGATCAATGATCCTCGCAACATACCCTGGCAGTGTCACACCACTACCACGGTTCATTTTTTTAATTAAGATACTTGTTAATTTAGCAAGGCGAATTGCCAGTCTGCTTCGTAATTTCATAACGTCTCTCTCTCTATTATTTTCTTAAGTTTAATGATATTAAGTTTCTAAAATATTATTTTTCTCCATATTTCCCATAATATTTTCCATAATATTTACCGTAGTACTTGTTCTGCTTCATATCTACTTTATTCAATACAACTCCAAGAATTGGACATCCTGATTTTTCCAATTGTCCTTTTACCGCTCTCGCATATTTATAACTGATCATATTTGCTGAGATCACCATCACTGCTGCGTCACAACATTTTGCAATGATCGCTGCATCAATAACGCTTCCTAACGGTGGTGTATCAATGATTACATAATCGTACACTTTTCTTGCGCTTGTAATCATAGCATGGAATCTCTTCTGCCCAAGAAGTTCTGCTGGATTTGGTGGCATAACTCCTGCAAATATAATCGAAAGGTTTGCTTCTTGTGTTTGATATATTACATCACCGACTCCCGCTTGTCCCGAAAGGAAATGGCTCAGACCTTTCAGCTCCCTCTGAATATGGTATCTTCCCACCAATACCGATTTTCTAAGATCCGCATCAATATATAATACTTTTTTTCCACTTTCTGCAAGTGAACAAGCAAGTTCTAAAGATATCGTGCTCTTTCCTTCTCCCGGTGTACAACTTGTGACCGCGATCACTTTATTTTCTACTCCAGAAAATTCAATATTCGTACGAAGTGTTTTATAAGATTCATCAGTTCTATAATCTTTTTTTTCAAAATCAATCTTAATCTGCTTCATTGTAATACTCCCTTTTATCGCTTTCCTTTCTTTGATCTACTTTTTCCTTGTTTTTTTCTATTATTAATCGGAACGGATGTTAATACATTCAGACCAAGATATTTTTCCACATCATCTGGTGTTTTAATTGTATCATCTAAAATATATAACAATGAAATTACACCAATAACTAAAATACAACCTATAACTCCACCTAACATTGTATTTTGTAATGTATTTGGCGAAGATTTTTTTTCAGGAAGATTCGCTTCTTCCACAGTATTTACAGATTCTACTGCCATAATGCTTTTAATTTGTATACTTACCGCTTCTCTTATTTCATCTGCAATCTTTTTTGCTAATTCTGGATCTGCATTTTCTACCGAAACCACCAAAATACGAGTATCTTCTGGTGTATCAACTGTAATCGTTCTTTTTAAATCTTCTGCACTTATCTCAAGATTTAATTTATCAATTACTTTATCAAGAACTGGTCGGCTTGTCACCAATTCCATATAATCTTTTGTAAGCTGTGTGCCTGTCTGTAAATCTGAGTATGTGATCGCTGTCCCCTCATCTTGTTTCGACAAAACATACATCTTTGTTGTTGACGTATACAATGGTGTTATAAAAATTTTTGTACCCATATATGCAATACCAGCACAAACAATTCCTACTAAGATCACTAAATACATCTTCTGCCAAATAGTAAGTAATAACTCTGCTAGATCAACGTTTATTTCATCTTCATATTCTTTATTTACCATTACATTTTTTTCCATACTTATCTTTGTTTTTTTAGCATCTGCATAGCATTGCTAAAAAATATCCTCCTTGCATACCTTTCTCCATATTTTTTCGATACATAACGTGCTGCTTTTTTTAGCCTTGGTGGTCGTTTTCTTACTCCATGTGCATCTGTTCCCACACAAAATACAAGTTCATTTTCCAATAAAAACCGCATCAACTTTTTAGCTTTTGGATTACGCTCCTTTATAATACTCTGTGCATTCACTTGTATCAAAACGCCCATTTCGTATAAGTTTTCTACAGCATCATAATCATTATAAAAACATTCATACCGCTCTATATGAGCTAAAATTACTTTGTACCCTCTTGCCTGTATCAATTGGATTCCTTGCTTTATATGATC
The DNA here is from genome assembly GCA_964484055.1 of uncultured Clostridium sp. GTDB lineage: Bacteria > Bacillota > Clostridia > Lachnospirales > Lachnospiraceae > Schaedlerella. The sequence continues at coordinate 155,741 of CAZAEC010000002.1, read as the reverse complement.
CGCACTATCTGAAACTGAAAATTCAACCAAGACATATTCCCTATTATTCATCGTCAGAACTTTCTTTTTTTGAAGCCTATCCGGAATATCATGTCCAAAATAAATTTCATTTCCTAAGAAAACTCGAAAATCTTCATCAATTTTTTTCGCTTCTTGGCGCACCAATCGTAGCTGCTCATTTAAACGTTTCCGCGAAGCATGACCCCTATAAGGATGAAAGTGCGGTGTTGCTATAATGCAACGAACACCCTCTTTATAGGCAATCTTTAGCATTTTACGCATTTCTTTTAAATCTGCTGCACCATCGTCCACTTCTGGAAGAATATGGCAATGCATATCTATGTATTTATTCATACTCCACCTTTAAATATAATATAAATTCTGTGTAATAAAAACGGACATATTACACCTATCGTAAAATGATAGCATAAAACGGCCGTTTTATCAAGCGACCGTCTTTACAATAACACATTATATGTTTATTATTTAAAATTATCCATTCCACAAAAACTTTACTATACAAATTCCATATTATTACTGAGCATTCTTAAATCCTTCTGTCTCTTCTAACTTAGCAATAATATAGTTAATATCTTCCTGCATTGCATAGATTGTGAGCTTTTCTTCTTCTGTCCAGCTTTCATTCATCGTATCCTCTGCAAAAACTGCACTGATTGTAACTTCATTTCCATCTGCTGTTGTAATCGTTCCAAGTGCAAATCCTTCTGTTCCACCAAACTGAAGATCAAACAAATGCTGTGCATCTTTTCCTTCTACTGTTCCCGAAAACTGTAATGTATATACATCACCTTCCTGCTTATCAACTGTAACCTGTTCCTGCCATTTTGTTGGGAAATAGATTGTGCAATAAGGTGTTTCGATTCCAAAACCATCTTCTGTCCTTAATTCATCCATTGTAGAAATTACTTCTTGATTCCCCGTTTCTACCTTTCCTTCATCTGACTTTTTATTAGAATCTTTCATCCAAAGTACTCCAATAACTACCACAAGAATCATACATATAACAATTGCAATTCCCACAATTAAATTTTTCTTTTTCATAATTATATAATCTCCTGCCTTATTAATTATTTGTTCTCATATCTCTACATTGCATCAAACAACTTCAAAAAATGTATCTGGCTTTTTCGGGTCAAAAATCTCATTGCAAGTCATCACTGTAACAAGATTCTCTGTTTTACTCAAATTAATAATATTATGTGTCCATCCCGGTATCATACATACCGCCTCTATCTTATCCCCCGAAACTTCGAATTCAACCATTTCTCCAGTATTGATATTTCTCTCTTGTATCAAACCATGCCCTGCAACTACTATGAAAAGTTCCCATTTTGAATTATGCCAATGTTGCCCTTTTGTGATTCCTGGTCTGCTAATATTGATTGACACTTGTCCACAATCTGCTGTATGTACTAATTCTGTAAAAGAACCTCTATCATCTATATTCATTTTCATCGTATATTTAAACTTGTCTGTTGGAAGATATGTTAAATATAATGAATATAATTTTTTTGCAAAAGAGCCTTCTGGCATTTTTGGCATCATCAATGTTGTCGGCTGTTCTTTAAACTGTAACAAAAGGTCTATGATTTCACCCAAAGTTACTTTATGAGTAGTAGGCACATAACAGAAACGTCCATTTTCTTTCACAACTGTTTCTACACCATCAAATTCACAGTGTCCTTCTTTTCCTTCTAATAAATCATACATTCCTTCTACTAGATCATCAATGTACAACAGTTCCAGTTCTGTCGAAGGATCATTAATTACATACTCCTCATCATTCGCTACTGCCCAGCAAAATGTAGAAACTGCTGAATTATATTTTGGACGGCTATGCCCCATAAGATTTGGGAAACGATAAATTGCAACTTTTACCCCTGTCTCTTCTGCATAATCAAACAGCAGATCTTCTCCCGCTTTTTTAGAACGTCCATATTCCGAATTTCCAAAACGTCCAGCAAGTGTAGCTTGTATGGATGAAGACAACATAATCGGAGCTTTATTATCATATTTCTTTAAATATCCCAATAATTTTGATGCAGCCTCATAATTTCCTTTCATAAAATCCTCTGGATTATCCGGACGATTAATACCTGCAAGATGGAATATAAAATCTGCATCTTTACAATATTGTTCCAACTCTTCTTCTGTAGAATCAATATCATATTCATAAATCTCTTCAATAGAAAGATTTGGTCTTGTTTTATTCTTTCCATCTCGAATATTCTTTAAATTATTCACAAGGGCTGTCCCTACCATTCCCCTTGCTCCAGTCACTAAGATATTCATACTCTGATTCCTCATTTATTTATACATCTTTTCGCCATACCATTTTATTTACTACACCTGTATAGCTCTGAATAATTTTTACAACTTTTGTACTGACATTCTCTTCGATATAATCTGGTACTGGAATTCCATAATCTCCTGCTCTATTCAGTTCTACTGCCGTATCTACTGACTGCAACAATCCTTTTTCATCAATCCCAGAAAGAATAAAGCATGCTTTATCTAACGCTTCTGGTCTTTCTGTTGATGTTCGAATACAAACTGCTGGGAACGGATGTCCTACAGATGTAAAGAAACTGCTCTCTTCTGGCAAAGTTCCCGAATCAGAAACAACCGCAAATGCATTCATCTGCAAACAGTTATAATCATGAAAACCTAATGGTTCATGCTGAATCACTCTTTCATCCAACTGAAATCCTGTCATTTCTAAACGTTTTCTGCTACGTGGATGGCAAGAATACAAAATCGGCATATCATACTTTTCTGCCATCTTATTGATCGCATTGAATAATGATAAAAAGTTCTTCTCCGTATCGATATTTTCCTCTCTATGAGCAGAAAGAAGAATATATTTTCCTTTTTCTAATCCAAGTCTCTGATGAATATCTGAAGATTCTATCTCTCTCAGATTATTATGAAGCACTTCTGCCATCGGGGAACCCGTCACGTAAGTTCTTTCTTTTGGAAGCCCACATTCTGCAAGGTAACGGCGTGCATGCTCAGAATATGCCATGTTTACATCAGAAATAATATCTACGATGCGACGATTTGTTTCTTCTGGTAAGCACTCATCTTTACAACGATTTCCTGCCTCCATATGAAAAATTGGAATATGTAATCTCTTCGCACCGATCACTGACAAACAAGAATTCGTATCCCCGAGGACCAACACTGCATCTGGCTTAATTGCTGTCATCAATTTGTAACTCTGTGCAATGATATTTCCACAAGTTTCGCCTAAATCTTCACCAACTGTATTCAAGTATACTTCTGGTGCTTCTAATTTTAAATCCTTAAAAAATACACCATTTAAATTATAATCATAATTTTGTCCTGTGTGAGCCAAGATCGTATCAAAGTATTTACGCGTTTTATTGATCACTGCAGACAAACGAATAATCTCTGGACGAGTACCTACGATGATCAGTAATTTTAACTTTCCGTTCTCTTTCCATTTGATATTGCTATATTTATTCATAGTAGTTATGTTCTCCTTCCAGAATTGCTTTGATTCCAATAAATTGTTATCTAATTCTTTTAGTTATTACTGTATATAATTATCTAACTCTTCTCTAATGTAATCAAGTTCTAATAATTTTTCTTTCACCTGTTCTACATTCCATAAATTTGTATTATTAGAATTAAATTCTGTTAAAACATTTCTCTTTGTATCGCCATCCTTAAAATACTTATCATAATTTAAATCTCTCTTATCACAAGGTACACGATAGAAATTTCCCATATCAATTGCATTGGCACACTCTTCATTTGTTAAAAGAGTCTCATACATCTTCTCACCATGACGAATTCCAATCACCTTAATTTCTTCTTCAGAATGGAATAACTCTTTAACAGCCTGTGCAAGAACTTCTATCGTACAAGCTGGAGCTTTTTGTACCATAATATCTCCAGATTCCGCATTTTGGAATGCAAACACAACCAGTTCTACTGCTTCTTCCAGACTCATAACAAAGCGTGTCATTGATGGTTCCGTAATCGTAATAGGGTTACCAGCTTTTATCTGTTCAATCCAAAGTGGTACAACAGATCCCCTAGAACAAAGCACATTACCATATCTCGTACAACAAATGCTTGTACGCTCTGGTAATACTGTTCTAGATTTCGCAACAATCACTTTTTCCATCATTGCCTTAGAAGTTCCCATCGCATTTACAGGATATGCTGCTTTGTCTGTAGATAAACAAATAATCTTCTTAACCCCAGCCGCAATCGCTGCAGTCAAAACATTCTCTGTCCCTAACACATTCGTCTTTACTGCTTCAATTGGAAAGAATTCGCAAGACGGTACTTGTTTCAATGCTGCTGCATGAAAAATATAATCCACTCCATACATTGCATTTCTAACCGACTGAATGTCTCGTACATCTCCTATATAAAATTTAATCTTGTTACTAATCTCCGGATATTTCGCCTGATATTCATGACGCATATCATCCTGCTTTTTCTCATCACGTGAAAAAATACGAATTTCCCTGATATCCGTTTCAAGAAAACGGTTCAAGACTGCGTTACCGAATGAACCAGTGCCACCGGTGATTAGAAGTGTTTTGTTTATAAAGTTTGACATAATTAATCACTTCTTTCTCTTTTTAAAATTTCTTTTATCTCACGAATAAAGAAAGAAATTTTTATTCCCCTTAATAAAAGAGTATTATTTTTTTTGATTGGCTCTAATATAAACCCAAGTAAAAAATTAGAAAAAATTTGAGTTATAAATGAAGCTACGGATGCACCAACAATTTGATATTTAGGAATTAAAATTAAATTCAAGAAAACATTCAACAAAGCACCCGAAAGATTAATAATCCACAAATACTTCTGCTTATTTTCAGCTAATATCCAAATATTTCTAATCGAACCAAAATATGCATATGCCACATACCATACTATTATTCTTAGAGCATTTACTGCTGGCTCATACTCTTTTCCATATACAAAACAAATTATTGTTTTCGAAAAAAAGACTGTAAAAATACATTGTAGCAATGAAACATAAAAAATAAATGCATATAATCTTGACACATTTTTTTCAAAAAGATGCATTGATTTTTTTTTGCTTTCTAATATAACTGGACGCATAGAATCAATTATTGCCGAGAAAATAAATGAAGTCATTCCAGCACATGTTACTGCCGCTGAATAATATCCCGTTGCAGCATTACCAACCATCCATTTTATCATTAGTCGATCTGTCTGTTGAAATATTGTTACCATTATTCCAGAAACAATATAATATTTACTTTTAGCAAACATTTTTTTTGCACGAATATAAGAAAAAGATAATTTCGGTCCTCCTACCTTTTTATAGACGACATATAAACTAATAGATATTATCATATATTCAATTCCTGACGAAATTGCAAACCAATATATATTTTTACCAGTAATAAGCAAAAAAATTTTATATAATGAATTTATAAAATATGCGAAAAGCATTGATAATGATGTATATTTAGACAATAGTTTCGCTTGAAACCAATATTGCATCATTTCTAATGCTTGAAAAATCAAATTCAGACTGTACAAACCACATACAATATAAGTCTCTGGTTCATTATAGTTCACACAAAAGCTAAAACAAATTATTCCTAATATGCTTGCCAACGCAGCAATAACATTAAGAACTACAGATGTTCCCAATGTTTCTCCTTCTTTTTCCGGAAATTCTATAAACTCTTGAACGAGTGTTGAACGAAATCCCAGCTGCATAATTGGGACAAAAAAAGCAACTACTGATGCTGCATAATTAATTATTCCAAAATTAGATGGACCTAAATATCTTGCCGAAAGCATCGATACTATTAACCCTAAAAATGCTTGTATGATTTTACATGAAATAATCCATAAAGCATTAAATAATGTTCTTTGTTCAGTTTTTTTCATAATATAGTAATTTATACTGGCATACTTAAATATAAGTATGCCAGTTATCCATTCTTATTTCTGTATCATTTTTCCGTTTACATCAAATGTATAGTATCCTCGTGGCAACAAATCATTATTATTCCATACATAATATTCTCCCGTTACAGCTGCATATGTTCCTGATTTAATATAATAATAATCATTATCCACCTTTATTAAACCTACTTTTGAGGATCTTTCACCATTTTCATAGTAATAATATAAACCATCTTTCTCTACTATTCCATTTAATGATATATCCTTAACTATCATTTTTCCGTTTACATCAAATGTATAGTATCCTCGTGGCAACAAATCATTATTATTCCATACATAATATTCTCCCGTTACAGCTGCATATGTTCCTGATTTAATATAATAATAATCATTATCCACCTTTATTAAACCTACTTTTGAGGATCTTTCACCATTTTCATAGTAATAATATAAACCATCTTTCTCTACTATTCCATTTAATGATATATCCTTAACTATCATTTTTCCGTTTACATCAAATGTATAGTATCCTCGTGGCAACAAATCATTATTATTCCATACATAATATTCTCCCGTTACAGCTGCATATGTTCCTGATTTAATATAATAATAATCATTATCCACCTTTATTAAACCTACTTTTGAGGATCTTTCACCATTTTCATAGTAATAATATAAACCATCTTTCTCTACTATTCCATTTAATGATATATCCTTAACTATCATTTTTCCGTTTACATCAAATGTATAGTATCCTCGTGGCAACAAATCATTATTATTCCATACATAATATTCTCCCGTTACAGCTGCATATGTTCCTGATTTAATATAATAATAATCATTATCCACCTTTATTAAACCTACTTTTGAGGATCTTTCACCATTTTCATAGTAATAATATAAGCCATCTTTCTCTACTATTCCATTTAATGATGTATCTTTTATTATCATCTTTCCATCCTCACCAAATGTATAGTATCCTTGTGGCATCAAATTATTATTATTCCATACATAATATTCTCCAATTACCGCTGCATTATCACTTGATTTAAAATAATAATAATCGTTGTCTACCTTTACTAATCCTACTACAGATATTCCATTATCTAAATAGTATGTTTTTGAATCAATTACAAGTAATCCAGTATAATTGTACTTTCCTACCATTGCTCCTGTATCCCCAAAATTGTACCATGTTGAAATGGTACTATTGGATTCTCTTACATACCTATATCCCTTATAACAATAACCTTTATCAAAGAAATACGTTTTTGAATCAATTTCCTTCCAACCGTCCCAATAATATGTTGGTCCATAATAATACATTGATCCTTCTGAAGTATTTTTCCAAACTCCTCTCGTCAGGTGTCCGTTCTCTTCAAATTTATATATCACATCTGCAGTAAATCTATAATCACCTGTTGCTGCAGCCATTGTTGATTCACGGAAATAATACCACTCCTCATCAATCAACTTCCATCCTGAAGACAACTTACCTAACTGAGAATATCTATATACTTCCCCATCATAGAAAAGCCCAGTATATTTTCCCTTTGAAACACCATCTTCACCAAAATCATAATAGTATTCGTCAGAAGAATCTGGAGCAGTTACTTTCTGAATTCCAGTAAGTTTGATTCCATCCTTATAATAAAAATCACCTTTCCATCCATCATCTGAAACCACACCATCTACATACTCTTTACCATCACTCCAAGTTCCTGTAAAAGTTTCGTCACAAGTACATTTAAGAACTCCATCTATCAATTCGTATGTATGTCCTGTTGCTTTTTCTATTGTTCCCCACTTTACTACAGAAGCACAATTCACACAATATGTTCTTCCTTTATATCCAGCCTCAGTACATGTAGCAGATTTATCTTCGATAGCTTTCTCTGTATGAACATGAGTACTTTCTTTTCCTTGTAAGACAAAATTCGTATCTCCTGTCACATATTCTCCGTTATCATTATAATATCCTGTCGAACGATATCTATTATGTTCCGTAATAATATTCATCTGTTTTGATGTAAATGTTTCTTCCATTCCATCAGTATATACTACCTTAGCACCTAATACCTTTAATTCCATACGAACCAAACGAGATCTATCTGTGTTCCACATAACATTTGGTGTAGACACTGTAGAGTTTTCAGCACCTGCATTTTCTGGAACTAATCCAGCATTAATATATGTTTCATTCAGATATGTAGAAGTCTGCCAAACTCTCACCGGAAGAGACGCCAAGATTGCTTCTCCAGATACATTTACACTAGATACCTTTTCCAATGTAATATGCGCTGTGTTTGTTCTCTCATCAATGGAATATGTCATTTCCATTCCGTACTGTGCCTCAAAACCTGCTGTTTCCCAAGTACTAAGATTATCCAAATCAATATCTATAGAAACACTGTTCACTTTATCAGCATCTTTTGCAACAATATCAAAATATTCTACAGAACCTGCTAAAGGTAATGTCTTTGTATTACGACGTACAACAGAAACATTTGCATTTTCCGTATTAACAACTACATTTCTTGTAATAAATCCCATATTTCCATTATTATCGCAAATTTCAAAACGGAATGTATGTGTACCATTATTCAATGTAATTTCGCTTACTGTAATTTCACCATTTTCGTTACATTTATACTGTCCATCTCGCAATGCAACACCATCTACATATACCTTAGCAGTAGATATATCTAAACCAGTATAGTTTCCAGTCAAATTTTCTTTTGCTGCAGCTTTTACTGTAAATGTATTTGTTTGTATTGTTTGTCCATTCATTGATGCACTGCTATCTGTTCCCTCTATAACATTAACATCTTCAAAATATGGATTTTCTCTATCTTCTGTTGCATTCGAATAATCAATTGTTATATCATCAATATATATTTTAAATTTATTAAAAACATTAAAATAATTTTCATCTGGATCTGTAATATAAAGCGTAAAAGATGACAAAGTTTCTCCAACGTTTTTAACTGGAGCACTTACATAATACCAACCTGTTTCAGAGATATTATGCTTTTCTGGATAATATTCGTAACCACCAATATCAAATTCTAGATTCTTCACATCCTCCACTGGTATGTACATCCACATTCCTACACTAGTAGCACCTTTCAAATCAATTTCCGGAAATGAGAACTTGATACATTTATAACCTGATGCTGTAGTTGTACTAAAATCAGCCGTAAGTTCTATGGCATACTTACCATTTCTTACATATCCTGTTTTTTCATCGACAATTTTTACTTCTGCTTCTTCAAATCTACCATATGTAGGATTTCCTTTATCTGCTTTAGCATACCCTGATTTCGCTGTCCATTCTAAAGTATCTGATTCTTCAAATGCTTCTGTAATCTTTGATGCCTCACCAAATAAGATTTTAACTTCTGCTGTCTTTGATTCATCGTACACACATTTAGCTATAATAGTTCCCTCTGTCACTCCGCTATCAGCATCACATGTTGTGTATTTCCAACCATCAATTGTTCCCATCTTAGAATCACTAAGTTCAAACTTAATATCTGTATCTTTCAACACAACCTTATTATTTCCATTATTTGTTGTTGCTGTTACATTTAATGAAAATGTCTTGTTGAATGGAACTGTCATACTATCAGTACTGAATTTTATATCAGGTATTACCACATGCACCGTTGTTGACCCAACTACTTGTCCATTGTGACGCATTTCTATGATTACATCTCCGACTTTTCCAGTAGATGTAAATAAACCATTCTCAATGGTTCCATAAGTTTCATCTGCAAGTCCCCATGTAATATCTTCTGGAATCTCAGCACTACCATTTGTTGTACTAACACCAACCGCAGAAACCTGTACTTCAGAATTTGGTGTAACATAATCATTTTCCGCTGTGAGAGTTGCATGATCAAATATATTAGTTGGTTGCTGTAAAGATGCAATAATAAGTCCTGCTGAAATTGCTCTTTCAGATCCATCAGACGGACGATTAATTACTTTAATTTCATCTTCACCTTCTGGACGAGAAACAAACGTAGATGATCCTCCGCCATCTAAGTTAATAGCAGCAACACATCCTTGTTCTAACATTATTTGTGCTAATTCATGGAATGTACCACCACAAGAAAACGGTTCCTGACGACCATCTAACTGCATCACTACTACTTTTCCATCGGCTGTAACACCAACGCAAGTTCGAGAATGGCGATCTACATTGTATGATCCTGATGCATTCGCTGTGATATCCTTACCATCTCTAACAAGCCATGCTGATCCTGCTACTGCATGTTCGATAGCTTTGTCACCTGTATAATTTGATACATTTGAACTATAGTCAATAACTGCTGTTCCATCTTTAAGAATTGCAAAAAAATTATCATAACTATTTGTTCCAAATGACACACCATCGATATAAGTTATACCTAGCGGCTGTCCTGTACTCATATTATAAAATGAAGCATTAACCCCTGCCACAGGTGTATAATACTCACTCACAAAATTCTCATCTGATGGATTACTATACTTCTGTTTTGCGTATGCCATCTGATCTGTCAATTTTGCCATTCCCATAGCTTGATCCTCATACTGTTTATAGTATGATGTCTGCACTACTACATCATCACGTGTTATATCTGCTTTTGCTACATAATAAACCATCTGCTTACCATCTGCAGCATACGCATATTTTATATTCTGAGTCACACCCGGAGCCAATGTTGATTCTGTGTTTTTAAACACTGTATGGGTTTCACTTGATTCACTACAAAGTTCAACACCCTGCAACAAATTTGCCAAACGATTAAGTTGTTCCTCCGTCAAAGACAATGCAAATGTATCCACTTCCTCATCATTCAACTTAGCATAATAAGCAAGTAATTCTGCATCTGTCATAGTGTCTACATCAATACTCTTTTCTGTTTCATCTACTATTGTATTTTCTTCATCTACAATAGTATCATTTTCTTCGTCTACAAAAGTGGAGTTTTCTTCATCTACAATAATATCATTTTCCTCATCCACAATATTATCGCTATTTTCAGCAAATGCTGTAATTGTTGACGAAAAAGTCAGCGTTAAAGCAAGTATTAACGCAATAATACGTTTTTTCATTTTGTACCTCCCATTCAATTTTTTATATGTGCCTAATTTTTGTTATATATTGTAATCTACTCACCTCCAAATTTATATTTATATAAAATACATATGTATCATATACCCTTTATGCTAATCATTATTCTTTATTCTAATTTTTCCATTTGGAAGTTTTTCTATATATTCTAAGTATGATCGATTAAGATCACATATTTCATAATAATGGTGACCTTTTTGTTCTTCTTCTGGCAAATCAGCCCTCCAATCACCATATTTTTGAGTTAAATATGCATCATAATCTTCTGGTATTCTTACAGTTAAACCTTCAAATTTAACCATAGTACCTTTTCCATATTGTTCTTTAGGTGCATATTCAAGTTTTCCTTGCCAGTTACCATGGTTGCACCAGATATTAGAATCCCTTATTTCATAATGCGAAATCATTTTATCGTATTTTTCTAAGACTTTTGCTGTTCGTTTATGGCATCCCAACATTTTGTGAACAGCACAAGATACTTTTGATTTAAAACTACGTTCAACCGTAAATACACATGCCACTTGCCTTGAATACATGTTTTTTCTCACCTCAAATATCCCCTGTTCTATTCGATTCATAGGATACCCGTCTAACGGAAAGATATCTATATACACTCCGTGATTCATTTTTACCATTTGCTTATTCTTTTCAATAAATGTTGTATTTGAATCTCTTAATTTACTAAAAACATGTGGAAAACCAGCATCAGTTTTATAGTTTTGAAGAAATATTTCTTCTTTCAAATAATAGGGTGCTTGCTTTAAAAAAAGTTCATATTCTTCTCTACAAAGTGCTACATCAACATCATCATCCCATGGAATAAACCCTTGGTATTTAGCTGCCCCCAATGCTGTACCACACACTAAATAATATGTAAGATTTAATTTATTACATATGTCAATAAAACATTCTAACAATTCTAATTCCTTTTGTTGTAATTTATCCATAACATAATCCTTCTCAACACACAGACATCATTTATTATTACGTTGCATTATTTTTAAATAAACTTTAAAAAAATAAGATATAAGGAATATTCTAATTCTTTCTTTTATAGACTTTATATACATATATTTTTTTTCGTTAATTACACTTCTCCTAATATCCATTATTTCTTTCAAAGAATATCCACTATCACAACTTGCCATTTTATTTAACAGCGCCAAATCATGTTTAAACGCTATTTGATTTATCATTCCTTCTTTTTCTGGATACAGTTCCTTTATTCTGTCAATTTTTCTTTTCTTAAAATACAAAATATCATAAAATTTTTTTGAAAAAGCTTCATGGCATGCAGAATCAGCACGAAACAAATACACATATATATCCCTATTATTTATCGCAACACTTTTGCATAATAGTAAACATTGAAACACAAAGAAACCATCTTCATGAATTTTTCTTTTCTCTACAAATCGAATCTGTTTTGCTATAGTTCGCTTGATAATTTTCCCATAACACGAATAAAATCTGTCATCTAAAATGCAATCCAATATATCTTTTTGACAATTTAAAACCTTAATTTTATCTTTTTTCTTTTTTGAATGTTTTGTACTTATCCCATCCTTTTTTATTATAATTCCACCTATACACATATCTGTCTTTGTCTGTATTATACTTGTATACAATGTTTCCACCGCATCATCAAGTAATATATCATCTGCATCAACAAATATCACATAAGTGCCATTAAAAATCTCCAATCCTTTATTACGCGCCACACTTACTCCATAATTTTCTGAATGGATAACATTAATTTTTTTATTATTTTTAGCGTAATCATCACAAATTTTTCCTGACAAATCAGTAGAACCATCATCAATTAGAATAATCTCTATATTTTTATAGGTTTGATTAACTATTGATTCTATACATCTCTTCAAATATTTCTCCACATTATATACAGGAACTATCACACTAATCAAGTCATTCATCTCTATTCCACCTTTTTAGTTATAAAAAACTTTTTATTTAAAATAACACAATATATCAGAGCTGTTGGAATACTAAAACTCCATAATATTCCCCCAAAGCACGAATAAACTATTGCATATACAGATATTGCCCAAATAGTAAATTTTAAAAATTGTGGTTTTGTATAACTCTTTTCGCCTCGTCCTGCAACATATCCTAATAGAGTTGAAAATATAACAACCCCAACATATCCCATGTCATAATAATAATAGTAAGCGTTTGGCAACAATGCATTATAATATATTGTATAATTTTCCTCCACAGACAGTCTTTTATATGTTTGAAGAAAAAACATTATCTCATTTGATGTTTCAATATGTACTTTCAATAATTTTTGCAACAATTTAACTGGGTAATAAAAAAATCCTCCATATGTCACGTATCCATAATACAATTTTTCTGGCTTAACATTTTTTATATTATAATCCATATGCAGTATGGCACCTTTTACATACTGAAAAAACTGTTCAAAAAAAGAAATATTTTCTGTATTTCGTAATATTGTCATTATATTAAGCATTAAATATAACAACAAGCTTCCCATTATGATATAACGAATTTTAATATTTTTTTTTCCCGAACTATGTATTCTCCAAATAATAGCTGCACATAAAAATAACGCAATTCTTATCACAAGAGATCTGCCACCCGTCGTAAAAACATATGCAATTATATTTACACATATAAGACCAATAATATTTCTAGGTATTTTGTTCTTTTGACTAATGTTATACATAATCACAAATGCTCCTGTATATATCATAGGAACTGAAAATCCATAAAAAATGAGTGTATCAAATAAACTATTAAAAAGTGTTTCTTCGCTCCCAGAATTATTGCCACTTCTTATTAAATTCAAATTAATCCCATATCGCATAATTGTCATGATAAAGTAAACTATCAAAATCAACAACGACAACACTAAAAGTTTCTGTAAAAATGCCCAATTACATTTTTCTATTCTAATATTATTTATATTTTTCCTATATAATATTATTTTATATTTTCCCAAAACATATCCTATATTTACAAAAGCAATCATTGTCGAAATTAATAGCCATGTATATGATTGAGTATTTTCGAAAACCCTTTCAAAACAAGCGACCACAACAATAAACCATAAAGCATTAAATATCGCCATTGTATATTCTTTTATATACAATTTCCAAATAGATAAAATGAATAAAACAAAAGCACCTACTATAACCCATAAACACTCCAACTATATCTCATCCTCCATAAAAACTTCTACACCATTGGCATTTTATTTTTAGTAATTTTTCTCATTAAATCCTCATACAATTTTATATATTCCTCAAATTTATCATTTTTATCAAAATCTTTAGCCTTTTCCAAACAAAATTCTCTTGAAAATTTATTTTCAGTAACCACTTTAATAATCTCTTTCTCAAGTTCATTCACATTGTTATATTCAACAACACTTCCACACATTTTGTTCAGCATTTCCGGACTACCACCTGTACAAAACGTAACAACTGGAGTGCCGCAAGCTAATGCTTCCATATTAACTGTAGGATAATTATCTTCGCGAGTAGGATTTATAAAAATATCCGCTGCTGTATAAATTTTAGCCAATTCATACGCACTATTCGTCTGTGGTAGCCCCAATATATTTGCTTTTTTTTCCTTTAATTGCTGTTTCGAAAGTCCTACTAAAACTACTTGATATCGATCATCTAATCTTTCAGCCAACTTTTCAAATACATCCAACCCCTTTCTATCATTCCAAGGATTTGCCACTCCAAGTATAATTATCTTATCCTCTAATTCATATCTATCTCTAAAGTCGCTTTGAATAGGCTTAAATATATCAATATCAATACCATTTGAAATTGTCCTAACTTCATATTTTCCTAGAAATGACTTTTTAACCAAACCAGCCAACCAATCAGACGGTGTAATAATCATCACATTTTCAACACTTGTAAAAAGTTTTCTTTTCTTGTTCCAATTCTTCTGAGAACACTCCAAAAGGAAACTAGTCGGATAACTTTTTTTCTGCGGACAATGATAACATCCTTCTTTCCAACGATCACAATGAACTGCTGTAAAATATGCGCAATGACCTGTAAATGCCCAACAGTCATGTAATGTCCAAACGACAGGTATGTTTTCACCAGAAAAAAAATTAAACAACACTTCAATATTTAAATAGTAACCATGTATATTATTTAAATGGATAACATCCGGTGCAAACCTTTTTATATCTTGAATAAGTTTCTCTGTAACTTTTTTGCTTCCAAATCCCGCACAATCAAAAACTCTTGATCTTGTTGCATGCAACCACACATCCATTTTTGATCCAATTCTATAAGATATATTCCTATACTTTTCCGGAACAGATTCTCTTCCATAAGCAATTCTGCATTCATGACCATTTTCGTATAAAACGCCTGCCAAATCAGTACAGATTCTTCCTGTACTCTTTATTCCGCAAACGGAATTAATCATATAAATTTTCATGATTTCTCCTATTCATTTTTACTATATATTGCTATTTTCTCTTCACTTCAACATTATATATTCTCTTCTGAAAATCTATTTAACTTATACAAATAAGTTCTTTTTCAAGTTTATCCATAAATAACTTTTTTTCAAAATGCTCATCATAATATTTTCTTGCATTTTGAGAAAAATTCACTTTATCTAAATCAATAAATTTTTGAACATTACTTACCAGTTCTTGTACATCACCAGCATTTCCACATAATCCACATTTTGCACTTTGTATAACTAACGCCGTTTCTCCATCTATTGCACCAATAATTGGTTTACCTGCTGCCATATATGACTGTACTTTAGCAGGCAATGTTGATGACAAAAACTCATCTACTTTCATTGTCACAAGCATAACATCAGCCATTGAATACATTTTAGGCATCTCGTCTATATTTTTACGTCCATGAAAAATAATATTTTTAAGTTTTAACTCTGTTGCCAAATGGATCATTTTTTCTAATTCACTTCCATCTCCTACAATATGCCACCGTACAGAATTATTATTTTTCAGTTCATTTGCAGCATAAATAATTGTTTCTACACTTTGTGCTACTCCCACATTTCCCGCAAACATCAAATCAATAATCCCATCATCTTTTTTTCTACATTCTTCAGGACTAAATATTTCTTCTGCATATTGTGGTAAATATTTGACATCTTTAACATCTAACACCTCAACAAAATAATCTGCAAACGATTTTGATGTTACTAATATTTCATCTACTTTTGTATAAATATCTTTTGAAACTTTGCGAAAATATTTATACAACAACGATTTCTTGCTAATCCCACCCATAGAAAGACTTGCCGGCCACAAATCTAAACAGTATAGAACTACCTTTTTATTGAATTTCTTTTTATATTTTAGAGCCGCCTTTGCCATCATTACAGGAGAAAGCTGATATACAAAGACTCTGTCATATTCTTCATTCATCTTTTTAATATATTGAGTGGATGAAAACATAAAACTGTAATAATTCAACATACGAAACAAAATATTATTTTTTCGTGGAATTTCATAGCATCTATGAACTTTAACACCATTAATTACTTCTGTTACTCCAATTTTTTTCTGATAACCATTATATATTTCACCCATTGGGTAATTCGGTAATCCTGTGATTACCATCACTTCATGTCCCTTTTGCGTTAATTCTTCACAAATATCAGAAATTCTAAACGGTTCAGGATAGTAATATTGGCAAATAACTAATATCTTCATTTATTTTTTATACCACCTTCCATAACTCCTTCTGCCTTGATAACATTTGCAAATGTTCCAAGAAAACATTTCACATCAAATGAAAAACTTAGTCGCTCCACATACTCCCCATCAAACTTCGCTTTCACCGGAATCTCCAGTTCATCTCGTCCATTGATTTGTGCCCAACCTGTAAGCCCAGGTATCACATCATTTGCCTTATATTTATCACGTTCTTCAATCAGATCATACTGATTCCATAACGCTGGTCTCGGACCAATTAATGACATTTGCCCTGTAAAGATATTAAACAGTTGTGGTATTTCGTCTAATGACATTTTTCTCAAAAACTTTCCCACCTTTGTGATGTGAGACGTTGCGTTTTTCAATTCATGCGTAGGGGCATCTTTTGGTGTATCTGTATACATTGTACGAAACTTTAATATATCAAAATATGTTTTATGTATCCCTACTCTTTTTTGTTTAAAAAGAATAGGGCCCGGAGAATCCAACTTTATTACTATTGCAATAATCAGCATTGGAATCGCCAGCACAATAATTGCACATCCTGATATAAATATATCCAATCCTCTTTTTACATACTTTTTATACATTTTTCATCCTTTTTCTTCTATATACTATTTCTTCATGCGATTACTTATTTAGCAAGCCATTCACTTCTTCCGGACTTTTATATGTTTCAACAACCTGTCTCATTGCCGCCTTTACTTGTGCATCATCTCCGGAAGCACATGCATTTTTTAAGATTTCTAATTTCTTTATAAGTTCTTCTCTGCTCAGTGCAGAATCTTTTTCTATAAAAATCTTCTCATTTTCCGTCTTATTTAATACTTCTGTTTTCACTAGAAGTTCTTCGTACAACTTTTCTCCAGGTCTAAGGCCTGTTTCTACGATTTCAATATCATGTACCCCTGATAATTTGATCATATTTTTTGCCAAATCAAGAATCTTCACTGGTTTCCCCATATCAAGCACAAAAAGTTCTCCATTTTTTGCCATAGCCCCGCTCTGTAAAACTAACTGACTTGCTTCTGGGATTGTCATAAAATAACGGATAATCCTTTTATCTGTAATCGTAATAGGACCACCTGCTGCAATCTGACGTTTAAACAGCGGAATTACGCTTCCCGCACTGCCAAGTACATTTCCAAATCTTGTTGCAGAATATGTTACATTTCCAAATGTGCTGTAGCTCATAGCAATCATTTCGCACACACGCTTTGTTGCTCCCATCACGTTTGTTGGATTAACAGCCTTATCCGTAGATACCATCATAAAACGTTCTGCTTTATACTCTTCACAGCATGCAATCACATTCCACGTTCCGAATACGTTATTTTCAACTGCTTCAATACAATTCTTTTCCATCAACGGAACATGTTTATGTGCCGCTGCATGAATTACAATCTGTGGATGATATTCTTGGAACACTCTACACAGACCATCTTTATTCGTAATCGATACAATTTCTACATTCAGATCTAATCGACCATTATATTCAAACTTTAATTCTTGCTGAATGTCATAAGCACTATTTTCATATATATCAAGAATGATAAGTTGCTTTGGATTCATCTTTGCAATCTGTCTGCACAGTTCCGAACCGATGCTTCCACCGCCACCAGTGATCAAAATAACTTTACCTGTATAATAATTAGAAGTTTTTTCATCTAACACTTCTACAGGTTTACGGAATAATAATTCTTCAATATCAAATTCGCGGATCTGTCTTTTTCCAGATGTCTGAAAAATTGGGAAATCATATACCTTTACTTGGAATCCAGCATTAAAATAATACTCATATATTTTTTTCTTTTGTTTCGAATCCATATTAGGAATCGCAAACACAACTTCCTGAATATGGTGCTTTTTCAATTCTTCAAATATTGCTTCATTCTCTTCCATCACGTGAATGTCATGAATATCTCTTCCAGATTTATCTGAATCAACATCAATAAAACATCTTGGTACATATTCTGCTTTTGGATTATTCAAAAGTTCTTCTGCAAGAGCAACTCCCACACTGCCAGCTCCAACGATCGCGATCTTAATCTTCTGAGAACTCGGATCTCGTTCAGTCATAACTCCACCACCAAACGACTTCAATAATAAACGTAAAATCTTCCCTGTCACATCATCACGGCCGCCACACTTATACGCAAATCGATACAACATACGAATTGCCAAAGTACACAATGTATTTACTGATACGAATGCCAATAATTCTACGGCATCTATTTGGGGAACTAGAGCAATCTCAACCCCTAAAAAATATAGAAATCCACCAATCAAATCTGCTACCAACAAACGGATGTAACATTGAATCCCTCCATATCGCCAAATCTGTCGGTAAACTTTCCCCACAAACCGACTCCCAAATATAAACACAAATGCCATGACCGCTTGTTGAACAAATTCTATATAATCCAATCTTCGACTGCCATGACATAATCCAAATATTATTAAATCCGTAAGTAAAAATACAATCAAATCGTAAACCACCAACGATATTTTTATTCTTTTGTTCTTTCGTTCTTCCATGTATATCTCTTTATTCTTTCATCATTATAATTTTTTATATTTTTTATAAATTATTAATAAATATAGATATAACTATATCACTTCATCCCTTTACAGGCAAGCTTTTATCCCTTATAAGTTCGTTTTTAATTCGAAAACAAACTATTATACTAATTTTTAAATTTATATATACTAAAGAGGAAATAAGTATGATTCATACAACCGAAATGGGAAAACGAATAAAAGAATATCGCCTATTATTAGGATTAACACGCGAAGAAGTCGCTGAACAACTTGATATCACACCTCGATTTTACTATGATCTCGAATTAGGATTAAAAGGAATGTCTATTTCAACCCTGTGCAAAATCTGTTCAACTCTTAACATTTCTTCTGATTATATTTTATTTGGAGATTCTTCGGAAGATAACGATCTCGATAAATATATTTCAATTTTCAAACAATGTCCTCCCGAAAAACGCAATTATTTAAACAAAATATCCAGTGAATTTGTTCATGCAGTCCAAGATATTGATAACAAAAATGAGAACAACGAAATAATTCCTGATAATCTGTAAATTTTTTAATTTTTTTCAAAAAAGGGGTTGCAATTTTATTTTTTATGTGATATTATTTATTTCGGTTCGAGGGAACACCTCACAAGAACCGAAGATGCGGATGTGGCGGAATCGGCAGACGCACAAGACTCAAAATCTTGCGTAGGTGACTACGTGCGGGTTCAAGTCCCGCCATCCGCATTAAGCCTTGTATTTACAAGGCTTTTTTTATTTTCTAAAATTCTATGCGCAAGACCTTGTTCGGAAGATTTTTAAAAATATGAACAAAAAAAGCTTATCAAAACAATAAGCTCTTTTCCCATCACATTCAATTATTTTCTCTTTTTATATTTATTCATATGTTTCTTCTAACTTCGCAGTCCGATCACGTCTGCCAGTTGGTGTCGTTCCAAATCGTTTTCCATACGCTCTTGTAAATGAAGAATAGCTATGAAACCCTGCCTGAAAACAACTGTCCGTTGCACTGGTCCCCTGTCGGATCAAATCTCTTGCATAAAGGAGTCTTCGTTCCGTAACATGTGCATGGATCGACTGACCTGTTTCACTTCGAAATAACCGCATCATATGATATTTGCTAATAAAGAATTGTTCTGAAAGATCATCTATACAAATCTCATCCGTCAAATGTGCCTCAATATAATCCAATATAACCACAATTCGTTTATTTGTCGGTATGATCGGCGACGGCATCTGCACTTCACCTTTCTGCATATATCGCCCTATCTGTACCAACATTCGCAACAGCAAGCTATTTCCTAGAATTTCTCTTCCATATTCATCACCAGAAAGTTCACCTTCTAACTGAGCTGCTATCTTAAATAACAGATTACGCTCACCCTCTTCTGCTCTCAGCACATAACCTTTTGACCCATCAAATATTTTCTCTAATTCACATCCATCCATGGATTGTTTCTGTAAAAATTCTGGTGCTATATAAATAATGATACGTTCATACGGAATCCCACTCTCAAACTCTGGTCTATGTACGCACCTGCTGCCGATCAAGACAACATCTCCAGCCTTCAAAGAGTAATGTTGACCGTCCACCGAATATCCACCCTTCCCAGAGCAGATCAGCAATAGCTTGCAAAATTCATGATAATGATAATCCACCTTTGTCCCCTGCGCATCATTTAAATGAAACAGACGAAAATCATCCAGCAGATATCCTCGTTTTTTATAATTTTCTTCCATACGCCCTCCGAAATAGCATTATTTGCAATAATCATAGCACATTTTCGGTTTTATATGCAATAAGTGCCTATTATAATATTCACATAATCAATCAAATGAGGCATATACTTATGCAAATCGTTTTCTTGGAGGTTTATTATGAAAACATTTTTTAAAAATTATGGATTTATCTTCTGCATGCTGATCGGCATCGTAGCCGGTTGTATTGTCGGAATCGTTGCACCTGATTTTGCAGGAAATCTTGAACCACTCGGAACTTTATTTACAAACTTAATGTTCTGCGTTGTTGTTCCTATGGTATTCTGTTCAATCGCATCTGCTATCGCAAATATGCAGAGTGCAAAACGTGCCGGAAAAATCATGGGAATCACAATCGGAACTTTCTGTGCAACTGCAGGCATTGCTTCTATTATAATGTATATCACTGTTCGTATCATTCCGATCGTTACAGGTTCTTATACGGTAGAAGCTGGCGAAGTTGGCGAAACTCTCGGCGTTGCCGACATGATCATTAACTTCTTTACAAAACCTGACTTCTATGAACTTTGGAGCAGAAAAGCAATCCTTCCATTGATCGTTGCTGCTATCCTCTTCGGATTTGGAATCCAATTAAATGGTGGTCCTGAAACATCTACTGCCAAAATCTTAAAAGATTTGAATGAATGTATCATGAAAACAGTAAAGATCATCACATACTATGCACCAATCGGCTTCTTTGGATTCTTTGCAAATCTTGTAGCTACTTACGGTCCTGAACTGATCGGTGATTATAGCCGTACTCTGATCATTTATTACATCCTTTGCTTTGTATACATGTTTCTTGCATTTCCTGTTTACGCTCGTATCGGTGGCGGAAAGGGTGCTGCAAAAGTTATGTTCAAACATTTATTCAAACCAGCAGCCGTTTCTTTCGGAACATGCTCAAGCGTTGCAACAATTCCTACAAACTTGGAAGAAGCTGACGAAACAGGAATTTCGAAAGAAGTTTCCAACATCGTTATGCCACTCGGTGCAACAATGCACATGGACGGCTCTGCTATGTCAGCCATCATAAAAGTAGCATTCCTCTTCGGAATCTTTGGCATGGACTTCAGCACAGGTCGCGCAATCGCTGCAATCTTCGTTGCGATCATTTCATCCGTAGCAATGTCAGGTATCCCTGGTGGCGGTGGAACAGGCGAACTCGCGTTATGCACGATCTTCTTCCCAGACCAATTAGCCGTTGCATACCCAATCGCTCTTGCTCTCGGAAACCTGATTGATCCACCAGCAACAATGCTCAACGCAGCAGGTGATTACGTTGCAAGTTATATCGTAGAACGCTTCACAAATGGAAAAGACTGGCTCCAGAAGCAGATGAAAAACAATTAAATTATTACTACTCCTATATTAAAAACAGGGCATATGCATCATTCTGCATATGCCCTGTTGTATTTTACCAAAAAGCTACTTATCCCAGTACTTCTCCATATACTCTCTCGCACGTTCTTCAGAAAGTGGAACTTTCTCAACTAATTTTTGTAAGGTCGTATCTCTTGAGCACTCAAACTCTCGGCACATATCTATCATCGCACGTACCCCTTGTTCCATTCCTTGTTTCATTCCTTTTTCTATTCCCTGCTCTATACCTTCATCAAATAAATCTTGTAATGCTTTACACATATCCACTGTCACCTCTTCTTTTTCACCAATAATAGTTTTTAATACTTTTTCAGAATTCATAAACTCTCTGATTGCATTATATGTATCTTGATCAACACATTCAAAATATTCTTTATGCTGCATCACATATTTTAATAATTCACTTTTATCATTTCTATATTGTAACATGCCTAAAACTACTTGTAAATCCGTTTGAAACCTTTCAAAATCTCTTATATTATTAGAATCTATAATATTTATATGATAATTTGGTATATAAGCCTTTATCATCTCCCATAATTCTGTCGGTAGATTTTTATCAATCATCGAATGTAAATCTTTACTACCATCCCACTCTTTTTCTCCATAATAAAACACAATTGTTATGATTGGGTATAATGTATCTTCTTTTCGAAAGCGTGATAAAAATTCTTCTTGTGAAATTCCTTTTTTATCTTGTTCTTTCCATATTTCTCTCATCTGGTCTATATAGCTCAAACCATCATACAACATTGTTCGCACCGGCATTGCATAATGAATTCTTTCTTGATTTTCACATGCCAGAAGAACAAACCTTGTACCATTTTTCCATTTCATAACGATATCACGATATCTTTGTAATTTTCTAGGCTGATTATTTTTATCCGTTAGGATTATATCTGATTCTCCACGAACCATTTCTAATTCTTCTGCTTTTATAACCTGTTTTCCCTGGAATACGGTTCCATTAAACAAGTCTGCAAAACGTTCCTTATCACTGAGCCACAGTTTTCCTGCTGTATCACCTTTCCCCATCTATTTTCCTCTTTTCTATATTTTATCCTTCGAATTTTCTATGCCGATCTGCATCATAAAGATATTTTGAAATTCTGATTTGAATATTAGAATATTGAATATATTTTAATACCGAACATTTGTTTTGTCCATGTTTTTTCATATAAAAAAACGAGAGGTGAAACTCACCTCTCGTTACTGCATCTTATTTTAAAAGTTTTTTTCCAATCTCAAAGCAATCGAATGTCGCAAAGTAATCTGCTGGTGTTTCTGCACGACGGATCAGCTGTACGCTTCCATCCTCTTTGAGAAGTAATTCTGCTGATTTCAATTTACCATTGTAATTGTATCCCATTGCAAATCCATGAGCTCCTGTATCATGGATTACGATGTAATCTCCTTTTTCGATTTCTGGAAGCATTCGATCGATTGCAAATTTATCATTATTTTCGCAAAGGGAGCCTGTTACATCATATTTATGATCGCATGGCTGATCTTCTTTTCCCATTACTGTAATATGATGATATGCTCCGTACATTGCTGGACGCATAAGATTTACTGCACATGCATCTACGCCAATGTATTCTTTGTGTGTATGTTTCTCATGAATTGCTGTTGTTACGAGGCAGCCATATGGTCCCATCATGTAACGTCCCAATTCTGTATAAATTTCTACGTCACCCATGCCTGCCGGTACAAGCACTTCTTCATAGACTTTGCGCACACCTTCACCAATCGCATAAATATCATTTGGTTCCTGATCTGGTGTGTATGGAATTCCGATTCCACCTGATAAGTTGATGAATTTAATATGCACGCCTGCTTCTTTTGAAAGTTTTACCGCCTGCTCAAACAAAACTTTTGCAAGCATTGGATAATAATCATTTGTCACTGTGTTACTTGCTAAGAATGCATGGATACCAAATTCTTTTGCGCCTTTACTTTTCAGGATTTTAAATGCTTCCAGGATCTGCTCTGTTGTCATTCCATATTTGGAATCTCCTGGATTATCCATGATATCATTACTAATCTTGAATAATCCGCCTGGATTGTAACGGCAGCTGATTGTTTCTGGAATATGGCCAATTGTTTTTTCAAGGAAATCAATGTGTGTGATATCATCCAAGTTAATGATCGCTCCCAATTTGTCTGCATAAGCAAATTCTTCTGCTGGTGTATCATTTGATGAGAACATAATATCTGTTCCCACAGCGCCGATTGCTTCTGAAAGCATCAATTCTGTATAAGATGAGCAGTCACAGCCACATCCGTATTCCTGTAAAATATTGATCAAATATGGGTTTGGTGTTGCTTTTACTGCAAAATATTCTTTATACCCCGGATTCCATGAAAATGCTTCTTTCAGTGCTTTTACATTTTCACGAATTCCTTTTTCATCATATAAATGAAATGGTGTCGGATATGTTTTTACGATTTCATCCAGCTGTTCTTTTGTCACAAATGTTTTTTTACTCATGATTTTTCTCCCATCTTATAGATTTCTGTATTTTTAACTTAATTGGATTAATTTAATTTCATTTGCCAATGCATTTTTAAATAATATCACAAAATTCCTCTGACCGGAATACAAACATGTATTTTGGCCTTCTTTTCCGTATTCTCCCGTGATCACGTATTTTGAATCTGTGATCATGCCGAGCTGATTGCCTTTATCTTCACTGATATAAATCAACGCTCCATCAAATGTTATCTCTTCATCTGTTATGATCACTACTTTTTTCTTCTTATCAAGAAGCTTCTGAAGTTCTTCCTCAAACTCATACACGTATTTCGCCTTGCACGAAATGTACACTCGTTCTTCTGTTTCTTTCAAAAGATTTCTGATCTTCGAACGAATATGCTCCGCTCCTTCTATTGTAATATATCCTTCTTCTTCAATCTTTTCTTTTGGCAAATTTAAAAGCAGCCATTCTTTTTCTTCATTCAAGCTTTGAATATGATTCTCACAAAACTCTTCTAGCTTTACTGGAATATACTTCTTCGCTGTTTCTTCCAATTGGTACGCTGCCCCTTTGTCAACCAAGGCTGCCAACGCACTGTAAACATTGGATCTAGAGATTCCACTCGCTTTCGCAATCTCATATCCTGTCTGCTTTCCATTTACAAGAAGTTGTTGATAAACAAGCGCTTCCTGACGAGTCAATCCAAAATGCTGCAAATATTCACTAAACTTCTGCTCGTTCATTCTGCACGCTCCCTATGCACGTAGTACTTTACAGGAACACTATAATAGCTTTTCACAGCATTGTCAAGATAAACTTCTCACCACAACTTGCTTTTTCTTCTGGTGCCCATTTTGCTTCTGTTTCTTGTTGCAATTTCCAGAGATTTTCTCTCTCTCTTCTCTGATTTTCTCCAGTACCCATTCCTCTCCCGTTTTTTGCTGTACTTACCGGGATTTTTCTCTCGCAAGCTTACTTTTCCCAAAAATACCCAGCAATTTCTCCTTTTCCTTCTCTTTCAGCAACTTTACGCTCTTCAATACCCAAACAGCTCCCACTCCCAGGCATTTCCTGTGATTTGTTTCCCCTAGCAATTTTTCACTCCCTCTCATACCCAAACAGCCCCACTCCTTCTTTTTATCGCAAAAAGAACTCCTCAATGATTCTTTTTACCTCTTCGCTATTAAGAGGATGATCATTTGTTTCGTACGTCGTGATCAAGTGAATGGAAGGTATAATTCCGTTCGCCAAATAAAGTTGGAGCTTGTTCCCCGTACTTTTCGCATACGTAGGATTGTCCATCATTCCAAAATGCTCCCAATAATAGACTTCTCCTGTTTGCGGATGTCTGATTGTAAAATCAGGATAAATCGTTACATTTCCCAATACCAACGCAGCTTCGTAGCGAAATGGTATATGATTCATATGTAAATTCATATCAATGATCACTTCTGATTTTGATCTAACAAATTTTCCAGAAACGCCCCGATATTTTAATTGTTCTGGATATTTTTTATTACTTTCATATGGGGATGTTGTCCAATCTGATAATTCTTGTGATAACGTTGAAAATTGTGAAGTTAATAGATTTTTGATTTCTGATTCTTCTGTAAGAAGTTTTTCTGAATTCATTGCATGATTTTCATGCCTTTTTAGATATTGTTGAATTGCTTTTTTCTCATTTATAACATCTTCTATCAATGTAGATAAATACTTTTTAGCAGCAAGTTGCTCCGCTAATTTTCTGTTCTTCTTCGGAATATAAACTTTTTTATGACCATCACTTTGATACCATTTATAATAGCTTTTTCCATTTCGTGCACAAAGCAGTTTTCCTTCCGGAAGTTCTTGTAACGCCTGTTGAAGTCCCAACTCTTTTTTCTCCAAACGCTTATATTCTTTCTGCATATAATTATAAATAATCCCACCCCTTTCATCAGCTTGTTTTCTTTTGATGATTATTATACTTGCTTTTCTCTTCATTTTCTAGAGTAGATTAAAGCGTTCTAATTTTTTTAGATTTACTTAACATTTGTTGACAGAATTCTTACCAAATTTCTATGACAGACATTTTCTCTATAAACAATACGCTTTATTCATATACCCAGCCAGCCATTTTTATCTGGCGAGAGTTTTCTCAAGTTTCTCTCACAAGCCTTTACTTTCACTCAATACCCACCACACACTACAATTACTTCTCTACAAGCTTTTTCAGATCTCTATATACCCAAAACAGCTCACCTTCCTTCAAAAAAATCTTCAATTCTTCTCCTGGCATATTTTACACTTCCCATATGCCCAAAACAGCTCTCCCCCACCTTAAAGCAATCACAAATCCTCCAACGCAAAAAGAGTCCCGCGAATCATTTGGTATGCTCCCTCCTAAGCAAACAAGTTTTTATTATTTTTCTTGTCTACCTAGAAGGAGCACACCAATTCCGCGAGACTCTTTCTCTTTTAAAAGAAACTCAATATTATTTTACAAGCAATGATTTTCCTGTCATTTCTTTTGGCTGTTCCATTCCCATCATATCGATCAGTGTTGGAACAACATCTGCGAGACAACCACCATCTCTCAGTTTCCATGTTTTATCTGCATTCACGAGAATGAAAGGAACCTGATTTGTTGTATGTGCAGTAAATGGTTCTCCTGTTTCTGGATCGATCAGCTGTTCTGCATTACCATGGTCAGCGCAGATGAACATCTGTCCGCCAACTTCTTTCAATGCTACTACAGCTTTTCCAACACATTCATCTACTGCTTCTACTGCTTTAACTGCAGCTTCTTCAACACCAGTATGTCCAACCATATCTGGGTTTGCGAAGTTGATGATGATCACATCGTATTTTTCTGATTTGATCGCACCTACGAGTTTGTCACATACTTCGTATGCGCTCATCTCTGGTTTCAGATCATAAGTTGCAACTTTCGGTGAATTTACAAGAATTCTATCCTCTCCTTCGTTTGGAGCTTCTACGCCACCATTGAAGAAGAATGTAACATGTGCATACTTTTCTGTTTCAGCAATACGAGCCTGTTTCAGTCCGTTCTTTGCAAGGAATTCACCGAATGTATTTGTGATTTCTTCTTTCACAAATGCAATGAGTTTATTTTCGATCGTTACGTCGTATTCTGTAAAGCATACATAAGTAGTTTTTACTCGTTCTCCACGATCAAATCCTGTAAATGTATCATCACAGAATGCCCTTGTGATCTCTCTTGCACGGTCTGGACGGAAGTTGAAGAAAATGACAGAATCCTTTTCTTTAATCGTTGCAACTGGTGCACCATTTTCTGTAATGACAACTGGTACAACAAATTCATCTGTTACTTCTTTATCATAAGAAGCCTGAATTCCTGCTGTTGCTGATTCTGCTATATCACCAACGCCTTTTACAAGTGCATTATATGCTTTTTCAACACGTTCCCAACGATTATCACGGTCCATTACATAATAACGTCCCATTACACTAGCAACCTTACCTACACCAAGTTCTTGCATTTTTGCTTCGAGCTGTTCTACATACTCTTTTCCTGATGCTGGAGGTGTGTCACGTCCATCAAGGAAA
Organism: uncultured Clostridium sp.; assembly: GCA_964484055.1. Taxonomy (GTDB): domain Bacteria; phylum Bacillota; class Clostridia; order Lachnospirales; family Lachnospiraceae; genus Schaedlerella. The sequence continues at coordinate 127,208 of CAZAEC010000002.1, read as the reverse complement.
CAGTGTACATACACTTTTTCAATTCCCTGTCTCTTTGCAAGTTCCAGAAGTCCAAATACATGTTCAATGTGACTGTGTACACCACCGTCTGACATCAAACCGAACAGATGCAGTGCGGAGTCATTCGCTTTTACATTCTCACATGCTGCAAGAAGTGCTTTATTTTCAAAGAAATCTCCATCCTGGATCGCTTTTGTGATCTTTGTAAGATCCTGATAAACGATTCTGCCAGCACCCATGTTCAAGTGTCCAACCTCAGAGTTCCCCATCTGTCCATCTGGAAGTCCAACGAAAAGTCCGCTTGCATTTCCCTTTACAAATGGGCAGTTTGCCATGAGTTTGTCCATAACTGGTGTCTTTGCCTCATAAACTGCATTTCCTTCTGCTTTTTCATTTAATCCATAACCATCTAAAATCATTAAAACAGTTGGTTTTTTACTCATTTCATTTCTCCCTACTTATAGTTAACGATTTTTCCGAAATCTGGCTTCAGAGCTGCTCCTCCGACAAGACCTCCGTCGATATCTGGCTGTGCAAATAAATCTGCTGCAGTTGCTGCATTTACAGATCCGCCGTACTGAATACGAATAGCTTCTGCTGTTGCTTCGTCATAGATTTCTGCGATGCAAGCACGGATAGCACCACAAACTTCCTGTGCCTGAGCTGTTGTAGCTGTAACGCCTGTTCCGATTGCCCAGATTGGTTCATAAGCGATCACCATTGTTTTTGCCTGATCTGCTGTTACATTCTGAAGTCCAACTTTCACCTGCTGACGGATAAAGTCCATTGTTACACCCTGTTCTCTCTGTTCAAGAGATTCGCCACAGCACATAATTGGTGTGATACCGTGTTCAAATGCTTTCAGGACTTTTTTGTTGATATCTTCATTTGTTTCGCCAAAATATCCTCTTCTTTCAGAGTGTCCAAGGATTACGTATTTTACACCTGCATCTACAAGCATTTCTGGAGAAATCTCACCTGTGTATGCACCACTTTCTTCAAAATACATATTTTCAGCGCCAACTTCAATGTTAGAACCTTTTACAGCTTCTACTACCGGAACAATATCAATTGCTGGTACGCAGAATACTACATCTACTTCATCATTTGCTACTAATGGTTTTAACTCTTCTACCAATGCAACTGCCTGGCTTGGAGTTTTGTTCATTTTCCAGTTACCTGCGATAATTTTCTTTCTTGCCATAATTCTATTCTCCTTATTCAAGACTGCTCATTGAGCATTGACCCATGTGGGACAATGGATTATTTATCGTTTGCTGCTGCTACACCTGGAAGTTCTTTTCCTTCAAGAAATTCAAGGGAAGCGCCGCCGCCTGTTGAAATATGAGTCATCTTATCGCCATATCCAAGCTGATTAACTGCTGCTGCAGAATCTCCACCACCGATGATTGTTACGGCTTCTGTTTCAGCAAGTGCTTTTGCAACTTCTTCTGTACCTGCTGCAAAGTTAGACATTTCAAATGTACCCATAGGTCCATTCCATACAACTGTCTTAGCATCTTTTACAGCATCTGCATAAAGTGCGATTGTTTTTGGTCCGATATCAAGTCCTAACCAGCCATCAGGAATTGCGTCTGCTGGTACTGTATCAATATTCGCATCGTTTGAGAATGCATCTGCGATCACGATGTCAACTGGAAGAAGAAGTTTTACGCCTTTTTCTTCAGCTTTTTTCAGCATATTAAGTGCGTATTCACAGTAATCTTCTTCAAGAAGAGAGTTACCAATAGAACCACCCTGTGCTTTTGTAAATGTGAAGCACATACCACCACCGATGATAAGTGTATCTACTTTATCAAGAAGATTTTCGATTACAGAAATCTTACTAGAAACTTTTGCACCACCAAGGATTGCTACGAATGGTCTTTCTGGATTATTTACTGCATTTCCGAGGAAATCAATCTCTTTCTGCATCAGGTATCCAACAACAGCTGTGTCCACATATTCTGTAACACCAACGTTAGAGCAGTGTGCTCTATGAGCTGTACCAAATGCATCGTTTACGAATACATCACAAAGAGAAGCAAGGTCTTTGCTGAATGCTTCACCGTTCTTTGTCTCTTCGATTCTGTAACGTGTATTTTCAAGAAGGATCACATCTCCATCCTGCATTGCTTCCACTGCAGCTTTTGCATTAGGTCCAACTACTTCTGGATCTGCTGCAAATTTTACTTCCTGTCCAAGAAGTTCAGAAAGTCTTACTGCTACTGGTGCAAGTGAAAGCTCTGGTTTTGGTTCTCCCTTTGGTTTTCCAAGGTGAGAGCAAAGGATTACTTTACCGCCATCAGCGATCAATTTTTTAATTGTTGGAAGAGCTGCAACAAGACGATTCTCGTCTGTGATCTTTCCATTGATCAATGGTACGTTAAAGTCGCATCTGCAAAGAACTCTCTGTCCTTTTACATTAATATCATCTACAGATTTTTTATTAAGCATGATATACGTCTCCTTTTATATATATTATTTTTGTGTTTAATCTCTATATGACCAACACAAGCTTTATGTTATATCACTGGAATTCTGATCGGATTCCCATGATATGAAAAAGAGGCCCGGTCCTTTTAAAGACCGGACCTCTTATGAGTTTATTCATAGGATAACAATTCCTCGAATCCTCATGTCTGGTTACAGTAATATTTTCAATTACAGCAATGTTCCGAAATGTTTGATTGTTCTTACCATCTGGCTTGTGTATGAGTTTTCATTATCATACCATGATACAACCTGAACTTCTGTTGTTCCGTTGTCAAGTGGCATAGCCATTGTCTGAGTTGCATCAAACAGTGAACCATATGTCATACCTACGATATCGCTGGATACGATCTCATCTGTGTTGTATCCGAATGATTCGTTAGATGCTGCTTTCATAGCTGCGTTGATCTCTTCAACTGTTACTGTTCCTTCAACAACTGCTGTAAGAATTGTAGAAGAACCTGTTGGTGTTGGGATACGCTGAGCAGCTCCGATGAGCTTGCCGTTCAGTTCTGGAACTACCAGACCGATTGCTTTTGCTGCACCTGTGCTGTTAGGTACGATATTAACTGCTGCTGCACGAGATCTTCTCAGATCACCTTTTCTCTGTGGTCCGTCAAGAGTCATCTGATCGCCTGTGTAAGCGTGGATTGTACACATGATACCTGTCTTGATTGGAGCAAGGTCGTTAAGAGCCTTAGCCATAGGTGCAAGACAGTTTGTTGTACAGGAAGCTGCAGAGATGATCTGATCATCTGCTGTCAGTTTTTCATGGTTTACGTTGTAAACGATTGTTGGAAGATCGTTTCCAGCTGGTGCGGAAATGATAACATATTTAGCGCCTGCATCGATATGTGCCTGAGCTTTTGCTTTTGATGTATAGAAACCTGTACATTCAAGAACTACGTCAACACCGATTTCTCCCCATGGAAGTTCAGCTGCGTTAGCTTTTGCGTAAATTTTGATTTCTTTTCCATCAACAGTAATAGAATCTTCTCCTGCTGTAACTTTATCGCACAGAGCATATCTTCCCTGTGTTGAATCGTATTTCAACAGGTGAGCAAGCATCTTAGGTGATGTAAGGTCGTTGATAGCTACGATCTCATATCCTTCTGCTCCAAACATCTGTCTAAATGCCAGACGACCAATACGTCCAAATCCGTTAATTGCTACTTTTACTGCCATGATTATCTCCTCCTAGAAGTTTTAAAAAATATCAACTGATTTCCAGTTGTATGTGATTCTTTCTCATGGAGTTTGATAAAAGAATCACATTAACAGCCTTATTGTACTAAATAGCCTTGAAAATTTCAAGTACTAAAAAAGTATTTTATGGGAGTTCCTTAAAAATTGGTTTTCTCCCCTTGAATTCTGTATAGTATTTGAATCCACAATTTTTCAAAATTTCTGATACACGATGAAAATCATACGCCACATGTTCGGGCTTATGACCATCTGCTCCAACCGTAATGATCTCACCGCCCAATTCACGATATCTGCGTATCACATCCGGATGTGGGTTTCCAAAAGGAAGACCATATTTGAAACCAGCGGTATTCAACTCGATCCCCTTTCCCTGTGCGATAACATTTCTCAAGATCTCATCTATGATATCTGCATATTGTTGATAAGAATATTCTTTCTCCTGATACTTACCATATCGCACAACATAATCAATATGTCCTAAAATATCTGTCGGTGGATCAACCTTTATATTTGCAAGTGTTTCTTCAAACGCATCTTGGTAAAGCTGCGCATCCGAAACATCTCCATATGCATCTCTGAAATAAGGATCTTTCCCCTTCACAAGATGAACGGAACCGATCACGAAATCAAATGGATAGCTATCTACAAGCTTCTGATAACGTTCTTTCAAATGTGTCTGAAGTCCCAATTCAATCCCTATCCTAACATCTATCTTATCTGCAAATTCGTCTCGAAGCCTGCTCAATCCCTGAATATAAGACTCCATGTCCAAATGAAACGGATCTTCTCCTAACTCTTCATAATACGGAAAATCCGCATCCATATGATCTGTAATACAGATCGTTTGCAATCCTTTATCGATCGCACCTTGGATCATCTCTCTGGCATCTGCCTGACTATCTGCAGAAAATGATGTATGCATATGAAAATCTGCTTTTATCATATGATTGTTCCTCCACCGAGTACATAGTCACCATCATAGAATACGACAGCCTGTCCTGGAGTTACTGCACGCTGAGGTTCGTCAAATGTACAGCGGATCTTATCCTCTCCGATCTTCTCGATAGTTGCCCATACTCCTTTATGATTATATCTGATCTTTGTAAATACATGCATTGGTTCTGTCAGATCTTCGATCGACATAAAGTTCAAATTCACTGCTTCCAGAGAATCTGCCATAGACTCTGCATGTGTTCCGATCACAACTTCATTTGTCTCTGGACGGATTTCAAGAACAAATGCAGGATACCCAAGAGCCAGTCCAAGACCTTTTCTCTGTCCGACTGTGTAATGCGTGATTCCTTTATGTTTTCCGAGAATTTTTCCGTCTGCAGTGACAAAATTCCCCTCTGGGATCTTCACTCCGGCTGTTTCTTCGATATAAGAAGCATAATCTCCATCCGGAATAAAACAAATATCCTGACTGTCAGGCTTATTTGCCACAAGAAGTCCGATCTTTTCTGCGATTGCACGAATCTGATCTTTTGAATATTCTCCAACTGGCATCAATGTCTTGCTCAGCTGCTCCTGTGTCAGATTGTACAACGCATAAGTCTGATCTTTTGCCAATGTAGCAGAACGCTGGAGTGTGTATCTTCCATTCTCCAGCTTCACAACTTTCGCATAATGTCCAGTTGCGATATAATCTGCTCCAATCGCAAGGCTTCTTGATAAAAGAGATTCCCATTTCACATAACGATTACATGCGATACATGGATTCGGTGTACGTCCCTGCAGATATTCATCTACAAAGTAATCGATCACCTGCTCTTTGAATTCATTTTTAAAATTCATAACATAGTATGGAATACCAAGTTTTGCTGCAACGCGTCTCGCATCATCTACAGCACTCAGACCACAGCAGCCACCGTTTTCTTCCTGAACCGCCTGTTCTTCGTCCTGCCAGATCTGCATTGTCACTCCGATCACATCATATCCCTGTTCTTTCAGCAAATATGCTGCAACAGAAGAATCAACGCCTCCTGACATTCCCACAACTACTTTATTCATTAATATTCCTCTTCTTCCTCTTCTTCACCATCGTGAATATCTGTCTTTGGTTTCTCCAGACCTTCGATCTTAATACCGTTCTTTTCAGCATAATCCCAAAGTGCTGCATGGATTGCTTCTTCTGCAAGAAGTGAACAGTGTACTTTTACTGGTGGAAGACCATCTAATGCTTCCATAACTGCTTTGTTTGTTACTTCCATTGCTTCCTGAACTGTTTTTCCTTTTACAAGTTCTGTTGCCATACTGCTTGTTGCGATTGCTGCACCACATCCAAATGTTTTGAATTTTACATCACGGATGATCTGATTTTCATCGATATCAAGGAAGATTCTCATGATATCTCCACATTTAGCGTTACCAACAGTACCTACACCGCTGGCATTTTCAATCTCTCCAACATTTCTAGGATTCTGGAAATGATCCATTACTTTTTCTGTATACATTATTAATTCCTCCAACAATATTTTCTATTAAATATTTTTCTCTAATATATTTTCAAATGATTTTAATCAATTTATTTATTCTGTTTTTTGATGAAATCTTCGTAAAGTGGAGACATATTTCTCAAATTCTCTACGATCTTCTTCAATTCATCTACTACATAATCAAGATCTTCTTTTGTTGTCTCGTCACTCAGTGTCAGTCTCAATGAACCATGTGCGATTTCATGAGGCAGTCCGATTGCAAGAAGTACATGAGATGGATCTAATGATCCTGATGTACATGCAGAACCGCTTGACGCACAGATTCCTTTCATATCCAGCATGATCAGAAGAGATTCACCTTCTACAAACTGGAAACTGAAGTTTACGTTATTAGGAAGTCTCTTCACTCTGTCACCATTCAGACGGCAGTATGGAATCTCATTCTCGATTCTTCCAATCAGATAATCTCTGAGTTCTCTTTCTTTTGCTGTACGTTCTACCATTGTTGTTGCTGCATGTTCTGCTGCTTTACCAAATCCAACGATACCTGGAACGTTCTCTGTTCCTGCACGACGTTTTCTTTCCTGACCACCGCCATGAACGAAAGAGCGGATCTTTACACCTTTTCCGATATACAAGAAACCGATTCCTTTTGGTCCATTCAGTTTATGACCACTTGCGCTGAGCATATCAATGTGCATCTCATCTACATCGATTGGAAGCTGACCATATGCCTGTACAGCGTCTGTATGGAATAAAATTCCGTGTTCATGAGCAATCTCACCGATTTCTTTGATTGGCTGGATTGTTCCGATCTCATTGTTCGCAAACATGATTGAGATCAAGATTGTATCTTCACGGATCTCATTTTTCAACTGTTCAAGATCTACGATACCATTTTCATCTACATCAAGATAAGTTACATCAAATCCGTGTTTTTCAAGATATTCACATGTATGCAGGATTGCATGGTGTTCAATCTTGCTAGTGATGATATGCTTTCCTTTTCCACCGTATGCTTCTGCTGTTGCTTTCAAAGCCCAGTTATCAGATTCAGATCCACCTGCTGTAAAATAGATCTCATTTGTTTTTGCACCAAGTGTCTTTGCAATGATCTCTCTCTGTTCTGTGATTACCTCTTTATTTGCAGCAGCAAATCCATATACGCTGGATGGGTTCCCGAAATGTTCTGTAAAATAAGGAAGCATTGCTTCTACTACTTCAGGTGCTGTTTTTGTTGTTGCTGCATTGTCCAGATAAATTAACTTACTCATCATGGTACCTCCATTGTTACCTTTATTTGTCATTACGATATCATTTCGTATTTGTCATAAATTATGTTTTAAAACTGTATATTCTCTCTTGTACTATAATTCTTTAATTCTTACATTCCCCTCGGAAAATGCTATCTTTACAATTTAATTTCTTACTTTCTTCTACAAGCTGCGCCAGTTTGATCTCATCGACCGTATGGTTGATGCTCTCGCTGATTCTCTTCCATACATACTTTGTCACACAACTGTCTGCCGACTTGCATCCGTCTTCCGTTTGAAATGCAGAACATTCTACCGGCTCCAAACTTCCTTCTAAAGTTCTTAAGATATCTCCTACTGAAATGTCTCCTGCCGGTTTTGCGAGCACATATCCACCGCCCGCACCTCTGATACTTTTTACAAGACTGCCCTTTTTCAACATCGCCATCAACTGCTCCAGATATCGTTCTGAAATCCCCTGACGATCTGAAATACTTGTGATCGATACTGGCTCATTCTCACTATAAGATGCCAGATCCACCATCGCACGCAATCCATATCTTCCTTTTGTTGATAATTTCAACTTATCACCTCTTTAAATCCTACTATTTTAATCCCTAGTAATTTAATCGGATTTACCTTCTAAAGAATAACACTCTCAAGATGTTCTGTCAAGGTAAACAACCGAATATATTACAAAAAAGACCTCTTCAGAAAGGGGCTATCTATGTCGAAAAAACAAGTGATCCTCCGTGGTACTTTGATCTTAACAATTGCCGGATTGATCAGCCGGATCATGGGCTTTTTTTATCGTATTTTTTTAAGTCGAACATTCGGAGCTGAAGGGATTGGATTGTACCAACTTATTTTCCCTGTTTTTACAATCTGCTTTTCAATCACAACCGCAGGAATTGAAACCGCAATCTCTCGAACTGTTGCCAATCGAAGTTCTTTACACAAAGAAAAAGAAAGCATGAATATCCTGATATCAGGAATACTATGCTCTCTTATTCTTTCATTTTTATGTATTTTTCTTATCATTCGTAATTCTTATTTTATTGCAAATGTGCTTCTTGGCGATCCTCGTTGTGAACCACTTTTAAAGATACTCGTTTTGACACTGCCTTTTTCTTCAATACATAACTGTATCGCAGGATATTATTATGGAAAAAAGCAGTCAAAAATCCCTGCTCTCTGTCAACTGATCGAGCAGACATTTCGTATTTCGATCGTATTTATTCTATACTATATATTTACACAAAGAAATCTTTCCTTCCCGCTTTCTATTGCTGTAACAGGACTGATCCTCGGTGATGCGGCATCCGCTATATTTGCCGCTGTATTCTTACGCAAAAAAGAAACGAATCATTGTTTTGCCACAAAATATTCTTTCCTATTTTCTTCGTCAGCAGAACTGCTCACCTTAGCATTTCCCTTGACGCTCAACCGTCTCATGATAAATATCCTGCAAAGCATCGAAGCAGTTTCTATCCCTGCACAGCTAGAAATCTTCTGTCGTAACAATTCCAAAGCGCTCAGTACTTACGGTGTATTAAACGGCATGGCTCTGCCCTGCATTCTTTTTCCTTCCGCTATCACAACCTCTGCCGCCGCTATGATAATGCCAACAGTCGCTGAAATTCAAGCCACAGGAAGTCGCCGTGAAATTATTCGTATTACAAAGAAATCCTGCGGTCTGTGCTTTCTGCTTGGCCTGTTTTGCTGCTTTTGTTTTCTCATCTCTGGACGCTGGATTGGAACGACTCTTTTTCATAACGAAGCCGCCGGAAGTTTTATCATTACACTCGCTTGGATCTGCCCTTTCCTTTATACAAACACTGCCTTTCAAAGTGTGATCAATGGACTCGGTAAAACAAAATTGACCCTTTTTGTCAATATGATCGGTCTCGCCATTCGTATAATGAGTGTTTATCTATTGATTCCTCAATTTGGCATCAAAGGATATCTTTGGGGGCTGCTTCTCAGTCAGCTTATCGTCAGTATCGTATCCGTACTTATTATCAAATGCCTCTATCAGACCTCTCTTATAACAAAATATTTATAAAATTTCAATAAATAGTTTTATGATCACAGGATTTAAATATGCTTCAAGAAATATTCCTGCAAGCATTGTTCCTGTGATAAAAACTGTTTTTGTCATATCCCAGTGTCCTCTTGGATAAACTAACCCATACCACAGAACAATCGCATATACGATAAAATAAAAAAGCATATGTGGAAAACCTGCAAACACACACAGTAGACTTCCTTTTATCCCCATACAAAGCACAGCTGTAGTCATCAAGAATCCACCTAGAAAGCACGTCCAACAAATCGTTCCCCATACAAAAATCTTTCGAAATCTTGTAAACATCAACGCAGTCAACACACCAATCGGCACAATACGAATCCTTAATAAATATAAAAAGAATCGACCCGTATTGATGTCCATACTCTGGTATTGTTTTAATGTGTATGTATCAAATACTGCATTTGTATCACATATGTCTTTTGCCATAAGATTTACATATAAGATTCCCGCTAAAAACGACAACAATATACACGCATATAGTTTCTTTTTCAAATAATTCCCGTACACGATCCTGCCCCCTGCATTTTCCCAAAAAGAACTCTTCTGAAATATTATATGCAGAGGTTCAACACTTATTCTTAAATTCTATACTTCACAGCATATGCCATCAATGCAGAAACTGTTTTTGCATCTGTGATCTCACCTTTGAAGATCATATCTTTTAACTCATCCATTGTATAAGCTTTTAGATCAATAAACTCATCTTCATCAAGATGCTGTTGTGTCGGAATCAAGTCATGCGCAACGTAGACTTCTATTTTTTCATTACAAAAAGCCACGAGTGAATGTAATGTACATAAATATTCTACATTTTCACTTCTATATCCCGTCTCTTCTTCCAATTCTCTAGTCGCACAGACAATACCCGTTTCATCCGCCTCAAATGCACCGGCAGGAACTTCCAAAGAAATTCGATCCACTGCATTTCGATACTGAGATGTCATCAATATTCTTCCATCTTTCATCACTGGTACGATTGCTGCCCCACCATTATGACGATGTGCAACATAATCCCATATTGCTTCATTTTTATTATCGATCAGCATTGTATCTTGATAAAAATCTAAGATTGTTCCTTGAAATTTCAACTCTCTATTTAAACGTTTGATCTTCTCGTCCATCTTTTTTCCTCCTGCAAAAACACTTTTAACTTCTGCTGTTTCGAAACGTACGTCCTCACAGCGCACTTTAATGCAATACAAAATCGCCATTTCCTTTATATAAAAAAACGCCCCTGTCTTTCGACAAGGGCATTATTTTCATTAATAAATCTGATTCTGATTACTTTGCAAAATCTGTAGCACGTGATTCACGAATCACATTAACTTTAATCTGTCCTGGATATTCCAATTCAAATTCAATCTGTTTTGCAATTTCTCTTGCCATAAGTACCATATCATCATCAGATACCTGTTCTGGAACTACCATAACTCGAATCTCTCTACCTGCCTGAATAGCAAAAGACTTATCAACACCTTTAAACTGGTTTGTGATTTCCTCTAATTGTTTTAATCTGTTAGTATATGTTTCGATTGTTTCTCTTCTTGCACCTGGTCTTGCTGCTGAAATTGTATCAGCTGCCTGAACAACACATGCAATCAGTGTCTGTGGTTCTACATCCCCGTGATGTGCTTCTACTGCATTGATGACAGTTGCTGATTCTTTGTACTTTCTACAAAGATCAGAACCGATCTGGATATGAGATCCTTCCACATCATGGTCAATAGATTTTCCAATATCATGTAAAAGTCCTGCACGCTTCGCCATACGTACATCCAGTCCAATCTCGCCTGCCAAAAGTCCAGAAAGCTGTGCTACTTCGATAGAATGCTTCAGAGCATTCTGTCCATAGCTTGTTCTATACTTCATACGTCCAAGAAGACGAATCAATTCTGGATGAATTCCTGTTACTCCAACTTCAATCGCTGCAGTCTCTCCTTCTTCACGAATGATTGCTTCTACTTCTTTCTGTGCTTTCTCCACCATCTCTTCGATTCTCGCTGGATGGATACGTCCATCTACGATCAATCTTTCAAGGGCAATTCTTGCAATCTCTCTACGGATTGGGTCAAATCCAGATAAAACAACCGCTTCTGGTGTATCGTCAATGATCAATTCTACACCAGTCATTGTTTCAAGAGTACGGATATTACGTCCTTCTCTACCGATAATTCTACCTTTCATCTCATCACTTGGAAGCTGTACTACTGAAATTGTAGTCTCAGCTACATGATCAGCTGCGCATCTCTGAATTGCACTTACAACATACTCTTTTGCCTTTTTATCAGCATCTTCCTTTGCCTGTGCTTCCAATTCGCGAACCATCTTAGCTGTATCATGTTTCACATCATCTTCAACAGTCTTTAACAGATATTCTTTTGCTTGTTCGGAGGTAAGACCTGAGATTCTCTCTAATTCCTGTACTCTTTTCTGAGTGAGTTCTTCTACTCGGGCTTCACGCTGCTTCAGTTGTTCTTCCTTCGCTGTAAATCTTGCTTCGCGCTGCTCAATCGCCTCAGAGCGTTTATCAACATTCTCTTCCTTTGCAAGCACACGCTTCTCATAGCGCTGCAATTCGGCTCTTCTCTCCTTAGATTCCTTTTCGAGTTCATTCTTAGTCTTAATAGACTCTTCTTTAATCTCTAAAAGGGCTTCCTTCTTCTTTGTCTCAGCATTCTTTACGGCATCATCAATAATCTCTCTCGCTCTTGCCTCTGCATTTCCGATCTTAGATTCAGCATTATTCTTCAGATTGGAAATTGTCGCAAAACGAGTAATGACACCAACGATCAACGCGAGGGCTACGGCTATTATTATACTAATCAGTATACTTGGCACAGGAGCACCTCCTTATTCAATTTTATTGTACAAAATCGTAAATGTACAACACTTAGATTTTATACTGTTTTCACAACTCTGTCAAGCATTCAAACAGATTTTTGTATTATCTGCTAGATATCTGTTGCAAACATTGACGAATATCTTCATATCTAAATCCTTTTCTTGCAAGATATCCATATAATTTATTCAATTCTTTCTCGGTTGCGTTTTCAAGATCAATATTTTTCTTTCGGATCAACTGACAAATTGCTTCTCTTTCGCCATCCTCGTAACAATTTTCAAATGCTAATGCAATCAGGTCTTTAGAAACACCTTTTTCACAAAGTTTTGCGTAAATCTCCTTACGACTTCGACTCTCTTTTTTGCTTATAATATAGTTTTCTGCATAACGGTAGTCATCTACATATCCGAATGATTTCACATATGCAAGTGCTTCTTCAACAATATCTTCTGGATATAGATTCTGCTTCAATTTCTGTCGGAGTCCTGCTTCTGTTCTCGCCATATCGGTCAAAAGATGCATAGCTCTTAACTTTGCTCTCTTCAATACCACTTCTTTGCGAATCTTCTGATATAGTTCATCTTTTATTTCACTACCCTCTGTTATCCCATATTGCGACAATTCGCCTTTGTATAACACAAAGGCGAACTGTTCATCAATCTCTACTTTATATTTTGTTTTTGTTATTGCTTCAATCTTTGTAACTATCATCACTAATACTATGCTTCTTCATCTACTTTTGGTGTGTTTTCTGTTGAAGCATTCTCTTTTGCTGCTTTTTCTTTCAGCTTCAGATCAGAAGAAGCTTTCTTTTCTTCTCCATCTGTCCCAAGCTGATAGTGTGCACGTACTTTTTTCTCTATCATTTCCATGATATCCGGATTCATCTCGAGAAACTTCTTCGCATTCTCGCGTCCCTGACCAATCTTTTCTCCCTCGTATGCATACCATGCACCACTCTTCTTAATCACATCAATTCCTGCTGCAAGATCCAAAATATCTCCTGATCTTGAGATTCCTTTTCCGAACATAATATCAAATTCTGCTTCTTTAAATGGTGGCGCAATCTTGTTCTTTACAATCTTAATACGTGTACGGTTACCTACCATCTCTCCACTCTGTTTCAGAGTTTCAATTCTTCTAACATCCATACGCACAGATGCATAAAACTTCAATGCACGTCCTCCAGTTGTTGTTTCTGGATTTCCGAACATGATACCCACTTTTTCACGAAGCTGGTTGATAAAGATCACAACACAATTTGACTTACTGATAACTGGAGTCAATTTTCTAAGTGCCTGAGACATCAACCTTGCTTGAAGCCCTACATGACTATCGCCCATATCACCTTCGATTTCCTGTCTTGGAACTAATGCAGCAACAGAGTCGATAACGATAATATCGATTGCACCTGAACGTACCATTGTTTCTGCAATCTCCAGACCTTGGTCACCACTATCTGGCTGTGAAATATAAAGTTCATCAATATCAACACCGATATTCTTCGCATAAACCGGATCCAGTGCATGTTCTGCATCGATAAATCCAGCAATTCCACCTCTCTTCTGTACTTCCGCGATCATATGTAAAGCTACTGTTGTCTTACCACTGGATTCTGGTCCGTAAATCTCAATCACTCGTCCCTTTGGAACACCACCAAGTCCAAGTGCCAAGTCAAGGCTTAAGCATCCTGTTGGTACTGTCTCTACGCTCACATTTGCACTGGAATCCCCCAGTTTCATGACTGCTCCTTTTCCAAAATCTTTTTCTAATTTCGCAATCGCTGCATCCAGCGCTTTCTTTTTATCTTCATTCAAATTCGCCATAACAATCTCTCCTCTAAATACGAACAGTTGTTCACCTATGTATGTATAGTATTACATTTTTCTCCAAATGTCAATATCATTTTTCTCATTTTGCGAACAATTGTTCTGTGGGTGATCAATATTTTTCAGCCACTTCTCCCTGTTTTTTATAAATGCTGTTTGCTGGAACAAATCCTCTTACAGAAGAAAGTGGATAAATATTACTGTGGCTTCCTACTACTGTTCCTGGATTCAGTACACTTCCACATCCTACTTCTACTTCATCACCAAGCATTGCTCCGAATTTTTTCATTCCTGTTTCAATATTACCTTCTGGAGTTTTCACTACAACCAACTTTTTATCGGATTTTACATTTGATGTAATAGAACCTGCACCCATATGAGATTTATAACCAAGGATAGAATCTCCCACATAATTGTAATGAGGAACCTGTACTTTATTAAAAAGGATCACATTCTTTAATTCTGTTGAATTTCCTACAACAGCACCTTCGCCAACGATCGCATTCCCTCGAATAAATGCACAATGTCTAACTTCTGCTTCTTTCCCAATAATTGCAGGTCCATTGATATAAGCTGTCGGAGCAACTTTTGCAGATTTTGCGATCCACACATTATCGCCATGTTTCTCATACTCATCTTCACTTAATGTTTCGCCAAGTTCAAGAATAAATCCGCTGATCTTTGGAAGTACTTCCCAGGGATATGTTACTCCCTCAAATATTTCTTTTGCTATTGTCTCTTCTAATGTATAAAGTTCTGCTACTGTCAATTCTTTCATTTTCTGCCTCCATGATCCAAACAATCATTTCCTGGTTGTCTTTTATTTTTTATAAAATTGTGCTGTTCTATCATAACATGACCGAAGTTGATATTGATTATTCAATCCTTTCACACCATTTGTTCGACTGATGATAAAATGATCTAACTTCTGCATGTATTCATCTGGTGTTATATCACCATTCGCCACATAATTTAACCCTTTTTCCCAGCTCGCCGTCAGTTCTGGATTCAAAAGAGACTTGATCGAATGTTCTACAACATCAAAGACCATCTCACCTTGCATCGTCGGAGTGATGATCTGTGTCTTTTTATTTAACGCAAGGTACTTAATATTAATCAACTTCTTCAATATCTCCGCACGAGTCGCACTGGTTCCAATCCCACTTCCTTTAATCTGTGCACGAAGTTCCTCATCCTCAATAAGCTGTCCTGCATTTTCCATTGCCAAGATCATAGATCCCGAATTATATCTCTTCGGTGGAGAGGTTTCTCCTTCTTTGATATCTAATCCCTTCACCTGAAGGATCATCCCTTTTTTCAGTCCTTGTATCTTTTGGAAAAATTCTGCATCCAACTCCTGTCCATCTTCTGATTTCTTAGACTGTGGTACACCAGTCACTTTCAGATATCCCTCTTCTGCAAGCACCTTAAAACTCGAAAAGAATTTTTCTCCCTTTATATTCGTTACAATGGATACTTTCTGATAAACCGCTGGTGGATAAAAAATACTCAAGAAACGACGCACAATACAGTCATATACATTCTTCGCAGTCAATGATGCACTGTTTAACGCACTAAGCCCCTGTCCTGTCGGTATGATCGCATAGTGATCTGTAATCTGTTTATCATTTACATATCTTGTCTTTGCTAGCCCTTTATGACTGCCAAACTGCAAAATATCTTGCAAATAAGGTATCGCCATAGAATATTTCGAAAGACCATTCAGATTTTTACTGATTTCTTTTGCCACTGCTGTTGAAAGCACACGAGCATCCGTTCTTGGATAAGTCACAAGTTTTTTCTCATATAACTCCTGCACAATCTTCAAAGTCTCATCCGGACTGATCTTGAATCTTTTTGAACAATCATTCTGCAACTCTGCAAGGTTATACAGCAATGGTGGGTTTTTCTTTTCTTTTTTCTTTTCAATCGATTCTATCTGACAGTTTACTGGTGATGGATCTGATAAATATCGGATCAGTTCTTCTGCTTTCTCTCGTTTTTTGAATCCATTTTCTTTATAAAGATCAAAAGATTCAAACCAACGAGAACCTTTTACTGCTCGCCATTCTCCTTCAAACGTCTTTCCATCTACATCAATTGTACTCAACACACGATAAAATGGCGTTTTCACAAATTCTCTGATCTCTCGTTCTCTTCTTACGACCATACCAAGCACACAAGTCATAACCCTGCCAACAGAAATGACAGAATATTTTGTATGTAGATAATTAGAAATACTATTTCCATACTTCAATGTAAGCAGTCTTGAAAAATTAATTCCCATCAGATAATCTTCTTTTGCCCGCAGATATGCAGAAGCACTCAGATTATCATATTCTGACAAATCTTTTGCCTCTCGGATTCCTCGAAGGATTTCTTCTTCTGTCTGCGAATCAATCCAAACCCTTTTTCGAGCTTTCCCCTGTACGTTGGCTTCCTGCTCAACCAATCGATAAATGTACTCTCCTTCTCGTCCCGAGTCAGTACACACATAGATCGTATCTACATCTTTTCGGTTCAAAAGACCACTTACAATCTGAAATTGTTTTGAAACCCCAGGTATCACTTCATATTTATATTCCTGAGGAATAAACGGCAGAGTCTCAAGACTCCACCGTTTTAATGCCGGATCATATTCTTCTGGGTAACTCATTGTCACAAGATGACCTATACACCAAGTTACAATCGCTCCCTCTGATTCCAAATATCCTTCCATTCTTCTTGTATTTAGTTTTAAAGCTTTTGCAAACTCCTGCGCAACGCTCGGTTTTTCAGCTATAAATAAATTTTTTCCCATAAAATGTCTATACCCTGTTGTTTATTTATACAGTCAGGAATTTATAAGCAGTCACTGTGTGATAGTCCTCTCCACATTTCACAATTGGACTTGGGAAGTTCTCATGATGCACTGCATCCGGGAAATACTGTGTTTCAAAACAAACTGCTTCTCTTCTATTATATACAGCAAAGCATTTTCCTTCTTCGTCTTCTACCCAATTCGCTGTATACATCTGCACTCCCGGTAGATCTGTATATACTTCCATCACAATTTTGCTCAAATCGCCTTCTGCTTGTGCTACTTTAGCAAATTTGCCGTCATTTTTCAATACCCAGTTATTATCATATCCAGCACTGATTTTTGTTGCTTCGTAATCAGAATCAATCTCTTTGCCCAATTTTTTTGGTGTTCTAAAATCCATTGGTGTTCCTGTCACATCTACATATTCACCAGTTGGTACGGACTCTTCATCATTTCTTGTATACTGATCTGCATCAATCCATACTGTATGATTCAAAACATCTCCACAATCGTGACCATTCAAATTAAAATAACTGTGATTTGTCAAATTGAAGATAGTATCTTTGTTCGCCTTCCCATCATATGTGATCTTCAGCATATTATCTTCTGTCAATTCATATGTCACTTTAATTACTGCTTTTCCAGGAAATCCTTGATCCCCGTCTGGACTGATCAATGCAAATGTAATAAAATGTTTATCCTTTGCAACAATCTGCCACACTCGCTTGTTATAACCGTGAAATCCACTGTGAAGATTATTGGAAAACTGGTTTGCATCTAACTTGTATGTTTCGCCTGCGATTTCAACTGTTGCACCACCGATGCGGTTTGCATGTCTGCCAACCGTTGCACCAAAACAAACATCTCCATTTTCATATCCTGTCACATCATTATATCCAAGCACTACATCACGACGATAGCCTTCTTTATCTGGAACAAGAAGATATACCAAGGTTGCACCATATTCGGAAACTGCTGCCGCCATCCCTGCTTCATTCTCCATTACATAGATATGCATCTCCTGCCCATCTTTTGTTGTTCCAAAAGGATGTTTTTCCATCCACTTCATGATTCTTCCTCCTCAAAAAGTTCTCGCCGAACCTTATTTATTTTTAGAAAATATTTTTCCTAATACTTTTCCGATTCTCTTCTTTTCTTTTTTCTTCACTACCGGTTTTGCATTCAATGCTTCCTGCATAAATACAGCCTGTGAGTTGACACTTCTCTCAACGATCGGCTTTTTCTGATATGTTCCATCCGGAAGCATTTCCCTTCCTTTTACATTATCAGCCAGCATAATATTCATGCAACGAACAAGACGTTTTTTAATTGCCTCATCATAAACAGGGCATGCCACTTCCACTCGTTTCTCCGTATTTCTTGTCATCATATCTGCAGAACCGATATAGATTTTCTGATCTGCACCCGTACCAAATATAAATACACGAGGGTGTTCCAAGAAACGTCCTACGATACTCGTCACTTTCAAATTATCTGTTTCCCCAGAAATACCAGGCAAAATACAACAGATTCCACGCACGATCAGATCAATCTTCACCCCAGCCTTTGATGCTTCTGCAACTTTATGGATAAAATCGATATCCGTAACAGAATTCATCTTCATCACGATACGACCTTTTGACCCTTTTTTGATCTCCTGATCCATAAGATAAAGAACTTTCGCTTTCAGACTTGTCGGCGAAACAATTAGGTGTTTATATACACCATCAAGATTACCAATTGCCATATTTTTAAAGAATACCGCTGCATCTTCTCCAATTTCCTGATTTCCAGTCATAAGAGAATAATCTGTATATAATTTTGCAGTTTTTTCATTATAATTGCCAGTACCGACCTGTGTGATATATTTAATCTCATTTCGATTGCGATATGTGATCAGACAGATCTTAGAATGTACTTTATATCCTTCGAATCCATAAATAATCTTACATCCAGCCTCTTCCATTCGTTCTGACCAGTCAATATTATTCTGCTCATCGAATCTCGCACGAAGTTCGATCAATACTGTAACTTCTTTTCCATTCTCGGCTGCTGCACACAAATATTCTACTAATCTTGTCTTTTTCGCAAGGCGATAGATTGTAATCTTGATCGTCATTACATTTGGATCATACGCCGCTTCCTTGATCAACTGCAAGAATGGTTCCATACTTTCATAAGGATAAGACAAAAGAATATCATTCTTTTTCACCTGTGCCATTACACTTCCCGGTGCAACCGATGCAGACGGCTGTGGCGCAAATGATTCAGCTATAAGAGAACGTTTCATCGTATCTGGTGCTTTATCGATTACTTCATAAATATAATCCAGCTTCATCGGCATCTTTGTACGGAAGATGCACTGCTCTGTTATATTGAATTTTTCACAAAAATAACGTTCCATCTCTTTACTCAAAGGATTCGCCACTTCCAAACGCACAACTGCCATACGACGTCTCTTGTGTAATGTTTCCTTCATGATATAGCGAAAATCTTCGCTATCTGCATACGCCTCATCATCTGGAGAAATATCTGCATTTCTCGTCACACAAATGTAGTTCTTATCCGATACCTGATACTGTTCAAATATCATGTCTAAATATTCTAAGATCACACGTTCCATACGAACAAAACGTACACCCTGACCTGGCAGATAAACGATCTGTGGTAAAAATGTTGGAATCGGAACAAGTCCCATCATCGTTTTATTATCTAATGTCAAATTCGCCACTACATAGATTTCTTTATTGGCCAAATGTGGAAATGGATGATTCGCATCTACTATCTGAGGCGACAGAACAGGAAGCACCTGCTCTTTGAAATAATTCTTCAAAAACTTTTTCTCAGACTGTTCCAAATCTTTTACGTGAAGATGGCAGACACCATGTGGTATAAGCTTTCTTCGGATTTCCTGATATGTTTTATCTCTTTCTTTATAAAGCGGTGCAACTGCCGCATAGATTGCTTCTAACTGCTGTGCAGGTGTCATATTTGATCTTATATCTGTCTTTTTCTTTCCTACAGATGCCATATCATACAAACTTCCCACACGGATCATAAAGAATTCATCTAGATTACTCGTAAAAATCGAAACAAATTTCATACGTTCAAGAAGTGGCACTTTCTCATCTCTCGCCTCTTCCAGAACTCTCTGATTAAACCGAAGCCATGACAACTCTCTATTCTGTGTATAGCTCAATACTTTTTCTTCTTTCATCCTGTCTACTCCTCTCCAGTCATTCACTTGTCAATCTGTTTCAATAGATTTTATTTTATCAATTGTAACATGCAAGCTTTCTTTTCGTCAATTTGTCCGCTCTTTATTTAACAACATTTATACATTTTCCTCTTTTTTTCAAGAAAAACGCAAGACTCCTTGCTATTTCCTCTAAACTCATGTTAAGATAAGCGTTGGTAAAAATGAATTAGAAATTTATAAAGGAGAATTGTAATGATTAGTGCAAATAATATTACACTGCGCGTTGGAAAAAAAGCTTTGTTTGAAGACGTTAATATCAAGTTCACTGAAGGCAACTGTTACGGTGTCATCGGTGCTAACGGTGCTGGTAAATCTACTTTCCTGAAGATTTTATCTGGTCAGTTGGAACCTACAAACGGTGAAGTATGTATCACACCTGGTGAACGTCTTTCTTTCCTTCAGCAGGACCACTATAAATATGATGAATTCCTTGTTCTTGATACAGTTATTATGGGAAATGCCCGTCTTTATGAAATCATGAAAGAAAAGGAAATCATCTACGCAAAAGAAGATTTCACAGATGAAGATGGTATCAAAGCCAGCGAACTCGAAGCTGAATTCGCAACCATGAACGGATGGGAAGCAGAATCCGATGCAGCCAACCTTCTGAATGGTCTTGGTATCGACACAGAACTTCACTACAAATATGTAAAAGACTTAACAGGTCCAGAAAAAGTAAAAGTGCTCCTTGCACAGGCATTGTTCGGTAATCCTGACATCCTGCTCCTTGACGAGCCTACAAACCACCTTGATCTTGACGCGATCGCATGGTTAGAAGAATTCTTGATTAACTTTGACAATATCGTAATCGTTGTATCACATGACCGTTACTTCTTGAACAAGGTTTGTACACAGATTGCTGATATCGACTATGGCAAAATCCAGCTTTATGCAGGTAACTACGACTTCTGGTACGAATCCAGCCAGTTGTTGATCCGTCAGATGAAAGAAGCCAACAAGAAAAAAGAAGAAAAGATCAAAGAATTGCAGGACTTCATTTCCCGATTCAGCGCGAATGCTTCTAAATCTAAACAGGCTACATCACGTAAGCGTGCTTTGGAAAAAATCCAGTTGGATGATATCAAACCTTCTAGCAGAAAATACCCTTATATCGACTTCCGTCCTTTCCGTGAGATTGGTAACGAAGTACTTAGCGTAGAAGGTCTTTCTAAGACAATTGACGGAGAAAAGATTCTTGACAACCTTACATTCACACTGAACCGCGATGACAAAGTTGCTTTCGTAGGCAGCAATGAGCTTGCTAAAACAACACTCTTCAAGATTCTTATGGGCGAGATGGAACCAGACGAAGGAACATATAAATGGGGTATCACAACATCTCAGTCTTATTTCCCAAAAGATTTTGGTGGAGAATTCGACAATAACTATACGATCACAGAATGGCTGACACAGTATTCCGAAGAAAAAGATGCTACTTATGTACGTGGCTTCCTCGGACGTATGCTTTTCGGTGGTGAAGACGGTGTAAAACGTCTCACAGTTCTTTCCGGTGGAGAAAAAGTTCGTTGTCTGCTTTCAAAGATGATGATCTCTGGTGCAAATGTACTGCTCCTTGATGAGCCTACAAACCACCTTGACATGGAATCTATCACAGCACTCAACAACGGTATGATGAAATTCAAAGGTGTACTTCTCTTCTCATCTCGTGACCACCAGATCGTACAGACTACTGCAAACCGTATTATGGAAATCGTTCCTGGCGGAAAACTGATCGATAAGATCACAACTTATGACGAATACCTCGCAAGCGATGAAATGGCAAGAAAACGTCAGGTTTACACATTCCAGGCTGAAGAACAATAAAATAACTTCACATAAAAAATGAGTGGAAAGGCTTTTGCCTTCCCCACTCATTTTTTCTTCTTGATTATTCTACACTTTTAAGTGCTTCTACCATATTGATCTTGTTTAATGAATGATTCATAATACAGTTAACAATAAAAGCAAAGATCAACGTGATCACTACTGCATATAAATAACTAATTGGATAAAGGTCAATATAAAATTCAAGTGATGGAAATTCTAAGATTCCCATTACATATCTTCCAAGAAGCCATCCCAATGGTAATCCTAAAAGAATTCCAAAACATGTAAGGATCCATGTTTCTTTATTTACATAAGCATGCACTTCATTATTATAGAATCCAAGCACTTTAATCGTTGCTAGTTCTCTTTCTCTTTCCGAAATATTGGTATTTGCCAAAGTAAACAACACAACAAACGCAAGCATTGCAGCCAAGATCAACACAATATAAACCACCATATTGATCAACGCAAATGCTGATGCAAATTCATTTTTCATCGCTTCTGTACTAACAGCAGAAAGAATACAGTCTTCTTTCTTTAATGCATTCGTATAAGCTGTTTGATCTTTACAGGCTTCTGATAAATGTACCAATGCTCCATTTACCTGAAATTCTCCAAACATTTCTTTATATGTAGATTCTGTCATATAAACAATATTTCCGAAGTAATTTTCAACTACTTTCGAAACTTTAACCTTCGCTTCATTCAGATCGATCGTTTGAAGTGTCAACGAATCTCCTGCTGCCACTTTCAAAATCCGAGTAGCATTTCTCGTCACAATAACATCTGAATCTTTCAATTCTATCGGCTGATCTTTTTTATCTTTTAAATTGATATAACTTTTCAAAGAAACATTTTCAGGAACGACGATCAACTGTACCGTCTCTTTCGTCCCTTCATCATTAAATAATTCAACAGAATCCACTCTGACCGAAATATACTCTTCTATTTCTTTTTCATCCGTTAAAATATTTTGCAATTCTTCATAGTCTCCCTCTGAAGAAACAGCCATCATATCATACTGATACACAACTTCATACTGTTGCGGCATCATTTCTGATACGGTATCTTTGATCGTGAATCCACACAAAAGGAGTCCTGTACATCCTGCAATTCCAAAAATCGTCATGAATAAGCGTTTTTTATACCGGAATAAATTTCTTGCGGTTACCTTATTCAAAAACGATAAATTTTTCCACACAAAAGTCACTTTTTCAAGAAATACTCTTGATCCAGCTTTTGGTGATTTAGGTCGCATCAATTTTGCTGGTGTCTTTTTCAGAGTCCGCTCACATGCATAAACTGTTGCCGCGATCACACCTACTTCAAACAGAAGGATTCCACCAATTCCGTAAATATAGTCAAATAATATACTATATTCAGGTAACGTGTACATAACACCAAACACAATAAATAAAATCTTAGGCAAAACTACATATCCAAACAAATCTCCAACCAATCCGCCAAGCAGACATGCTGAAGCTGCATAGATTAGATATTTCATCAAAATCTCAATATTTGTAAAGCCAAGTGCCTTGTATGTACCGATCAAGCCCCTTTCTTCTTCCACCATTCTTGTAATCGTTGTAAGACTAATTAAGATCGCTATAACAAGGAATAATATCGGAAATACATCTCCAATTGCCTGAATAGAATCCGCATCACTCGATACATTACTATAACCACTTAAAGAAGTACGATCCTGCACATACCACTTTGTCTGTTTGATCGCATTAATCTCATCCAATGCATCTGACATTTCTTTTTCTGCATTTGCTTTTTCTGTTTCATACTTCGTCTGCTGTTCTGCTAATTCTTGTTCCGCTTTTTCAAGTTTTTTCTCTGCAGCAATAAGTTCATTTTCTGCTTTGATCGTTGCTTTTTCTATTACTAATTGTTGTTTTTTTGCTGCTTTGATCTGTGCTTTTTTACTTGTAATGTCTTTTCGAGTAGCTTTTAACTTCTTTTCTGTATCAGAAAATTCTTTTTCTGCTTTCGCAAAACCATCTGTCATTTCCTGATTTTTCTGTTGCCACTCTTCCATTGCCTCACCGTAGATTTGATCGTATCGAGCCTTTTCACGAACGGATTTTACATCCGATTCAATCTTCTTGACTACAGAATCAACTTCTTCTGTATAAGTATCTGTATAACAGCTCAAATCTTCCGTTCCATCGAGTTTTAAATAAAGCACTGTATATATATCACTATCTACTGCATCACGACTTATATATCCTACATAATCTGTTGTTGCTGTAGATCGGAACCCCATGCTTCCTTCTGTACTATTGATATCAAGAGTATTGATAAAGGTTCCTGTGATCGTATATTCATTTGATATCAGTGTATCCGATCCATCTTCCAATATGATCTGATCGCCTATTTTTTTACCAGATTGTTTCAAAAAATTCTCTGTAACGATCATTTCATCTACATTTTCCGGCATACTTCCATCTGTAAGATATGGTTGATTCATCTCTTTCGTGCTCAATGTACATACTTCAATGCTTTCTTTGACATCATCATTTAATGTATACACTGTTTCACTGTAACCGCCATCAACAATCTCTACCTCTTCTAACTCTCCAATTGCTTTCAGATCATCTTCAGTAAGTCCATGCGTTGAAAGGATCCGAATATCAAATAAATCCTGTTCATCATAGAAACGATCTGCTGAATATCGCAGGTCTTCGCATCCAGCCCGAAGTCCACACATCATCGTTACACCTAACGCCGTGATCAACGCGATTGATACAAATCGTTTCTTTTCATTTGTAATTGTCCGTAAAATATCTTTCCAATATGCTTTTTTCATAGGCGTTACCACTCAATTTGTTCGATCGGCACTGGATTTTTATTTACCGTCATTTCAATTACTTTTCCACTTTTAAATCGGATCAATCGATCAGCCATTGGTGCCAAAGCAGAATTATGTGTAATAATAAGAACTGTAATACCATCTTTGCGGCAAGTATCCTGCAACAATCTTAAAATCTGCTTTCCTGTATTATAATCCAATGCTCCAGTTGGTTCATCACAAAGTAAAAGCTTTGGATTCTTTGCGATTGCACGTGCAATTGCAACACGTTGCTGTTCTCCCCCAGACAACTGTGCCGGAAAATTATCTTTCCTTTCCTTTAATCCAACTTTATCTAAGATTTCACTTGCGTCTAACGAATCACTACATACTTGTGCTGCTAATTCAACATTCTCAAGTGCTGTCAGATTTGGTACCAAATTATAAAACTGAAATACAAATCCTATATCTGTACGTCTATATCCGATCAATTCTTTAGGACTATAGTCTGTAATGCAATTCTCATCTACAATAATATTTCCTCCTGTTGGTGTGTCCATTCCACCCAACACATTCAACGCAGTTGTCTTCCCTGCCCCTGAAGCTCCCAGAATCACAGCCAATTCCCCTTTTTTCACAAAAAATGTGGCGTCATCCAGAGCCTTAATGACTGTTTCTCCAGTCTTATATTCTTTCGAAATATGATTAAATTCAATATAAGGCATTCTTCTCTCCTATTCTTCCACTGACCATTTTCTGATCGGTTCATTATAATAAATCAAATTTTTTTCCAATATTTTTGGAACTCCATCCTTCACATCCACGATCGTGACTGCACAATTAGGCGGAACCTCTTCGCACCAGTAATCCTTTATCTCAAGATTTTTCTTGATATTATTAATAAGTGCCGTCATTGCAGCCCCGTGTGTAGACAACAAAATATGTTTGTCTTGAACTTTTGGATCATGAAATAGTTCTGTTAAGAATTCACTTGTTCGATCCAAAACGTCTTGTACAGTTTCTCCACCTTTTGGGACATATTTCTCAATATCTGTGAAGAGTCTGTTAAATCCAATACTTTCCGGATCTTTCTCTTTCCCACCAAAACACATTCCTTCGTATTCTCCAAAATTCATCTCTTGAATACGCGGTTCTTCTATAAGAGTATATTCTTTTCCAACAAGGACAAGTTCTGCTGTTTCTTTTGCTCGTTTTAATGGACTCGTATATACAATATCGATTGAAATGTCTTGAAATCCTTTTGCAGTCTCACGTGCCAGATATCTTCCATATTCATTCAACGGAACATCCGCCGTTCCCTGTACCAATCGCTTTTTGTTCCACTCCGTCTCACCATGTCGCAAAATGTATAACCTCATAATTCTGCATCCTTCTTTCAATTTCTAATTCTCATCCTTGTCATCTTACCACAATTTGATATAATAGTCATGTATTTATCGGAAAGGGGTTAGAATTTATGGATAAAATTACAAGTTTCACTATCGACCATATCAAACTTGTTCCTGGAGTTTATGTTTCCCGCAAGGATTTTGTCTGCGAACATCCTGTAACTACATTTGACTTGCGCATGACAAGTCCAAATGATGAACCTGTTATGAACACTGCTGAAATGCATACGATCGAGCATCTTGCTGCTACATTTTTAAGAAATCATGCTGTTTATAAAGACTCTGTTCTCTATTTTGGGCCAATGGGCTGCAGAACAGGATTCTATCTTCTTCTTGCAGGTGATCACACTTCTGCCGAGATTGTTCCTCTCATGAAGGAAATGTTTACATTTATTGCCGAATTTGAGGGAGATATTCCTGGTGCCTGTGCAAAAGATTGTGGAAACTATCTTGACATGAACCTTCCAATGGCAAAATATCTAGCTGCTAAATATCTAAAAGAAGTTTTAAACGATATTCAAGATTTCCAATTGAATTATCCTGAATAAGCTACACAAAATTATAACACACAAAAAGATTGTTATAGAGTTTTTGATTTTTTGCTCTATAACAATCTTTTTATTTTATGACTGTCCGTACATTTTTCTATTTACAGAAGTTCTGCTCTCAATTCTTCTTCTGTCTTCATAGAAAGCATTGCAGGTGCAATATCAAATACTGTCTTTGCTCCTGTTTCTCCTTTCTTTGCAAGACGATACGCTGCTCTTGCATAACACACAAGTACACTCGATGTAAATTCCGGATTTGAATCTAGCTTTAAGGAATACTCGATCACATGCTTATTGCCGTCTCTTCCAGTTTCCCCTGTTCTGATCACAAAACCTCCATGAGGCATTTTATTATGTTTTTCTTTTAACTCTTCTTCTGTAATAAATGTTACTGTTGTATCATAATCCGCAAAATAATTCGGCATTGTCTTAATTGTTTCTTCAATCTGAGCAAGATCAGCACCTTCTTCCGGCACAACATAACATTCTCTCAAATGTTTTTCTCTTGTTGTAAATTCCGGACCACATCCACTTCTTACTTTCTCTACTGCCTCTTCGATTGGAACTGTATACTGTATCGCATTCTTAACCCCCGGCACACGACGGATCGCATCAGAATGTCCCTGACTTACACCTCTTCCCCAAAATGTATATGTATTTCCCTGAACAAGAATAGATTCTGCATAAATTCTATTTAAAGAGAACATTCCCGGATCCCATCCTACAGAAATGATTCCAACTTTTCCGCCCTCTTTTGCTGCTGCATCTACATTTTTGTAATACTCTGGAATTCTTGCATGTGTATCAAAACTGTCAATTGTATTAAAATTCTTTACAATCTGTGGTCCGATCACAGGAAGATCTGTAGCAGAACCTCCACATAAGATCATCACATCTATTTCCTCTTTCAGTTTAAGCATATCATCCATATGTACAACAGGTACACCTTTTGTCATGATCGACACGCTTTCTGGCGCACGACGTGTAAATACAGCTTTTAATTCCATATCCTGATTGCGTTCGATTGCACGTTCTACACCACGTCCAATATTTCCATACCCTACAATTCCAATTCTGATTTTTTCCATTCTTCTATTCACCCTTTCAATCTTTTCTTACTATTTAAATTTCTGGCATATCTCAGATTTTTAAATAGTATTTCTTCTTCCGGGCTTCTGGCAAAACTTTTTTCTTAATATAACAATATGTTCTTTCTTCGCCTTCTTCCGCAAGCATTGTAAGCAACTTAAATATTAATTGTTTCACCTCGTCGTGCATTATATACTTGTCTATTCCGCCACGCATAAAATAATCCAATGGATCTGAATCTTTATAATCTGCACCTTTGTATACTTTACTTGCAGCAATCCGATCCAAAAACATTTCCACAACATATTCATCGGGCATACGCATTCCACCAAGACATGGACCATTCCCTTTTATCTCATAATCGATCCAATACTCATAATGATGTTTATTGCGTCCTTTATGGTGCAACCATGCACTAGAAAGTCCTTGTTCCTCTCTCTCTGCATCATTCGGACTTCTTGTCCCCTGATAATAACGGCATCCCACACGAAATTCTGTCCAACTATATTTTGACAGATCATGCAGTAATCCTTGCTTATATAACCCCACCCGAAAACACTCTTTCATTACAAGCATTTTATGTTTGGTAATCGTCTGAAAATGTTTTAATGCTTTCATTATCCCTATACCTACTCTGCAATAAGCATCACTATACTACGTCCCTCTACCTCGATACTTTTTGCTTCTATCAATTCTTTTTTATCTGACCATTTCCTGTCAGCTGTATCTCCGATTTTATACCATATCTTCTCTCGGATTACCGGAAGTGCAAATTCTCGTTTCTCCCAATGCATGTTATATGCCAAAAAACAAGTATCCTGTTTATCTCCAAGAACCGCATGATACATTACACCCAATTCTCTTCTTTTCGTTTCTGTTCGTATCTTCCATGCATTTTCTCCATGATAAGAAACATCCGGGATCCCACACCCTGTCAGATCACGTTCTTCTAGGATTCCCGATGCATGCAAAGCCCAATGCGCTTTCCTTAAACGGATCATCTTTTTTACGTATTCAAATAATTCCGCTTCTTTTTTTAAATTTTTCCAATTCAGCCAAGAAATTTCATTATCCTGACAATAAGCATTATTATTTCCTAACTGTGAATTCTTAAATTCATCTCCTGCTAAGATACACGGTGTTCCCTGTGCTGTCATAAGCAAGAAGAATGCATTACGAATCTGATGATCTCTTAACATATTGACCGAACGTTTCCGACTTGGTCCTTCTTCTCCACAATTCCAACTGTAATTCTGCTCTGGACCATCCTCATTATATTCTCCGTTATCTTCATTGTGTTTTTCATTATATGAAACAAGATCATATAGTGTAAATCCATTATGCGAAGTAATATAATTACATTCACCATCATATGCTGAATTGTGTTTCAATGCTTTTATCGTTTCTTTCAACATTCCCTCATCACTTTTCATAAAACGACGGATTGTATTCTGAAACCAGTCATTCTTCCGCATGATCTTAATCCCTTTTAAGATTGGATCATGAACCATCATCTCCCAAGGAACATTATATGGATTCAATACAAACCCATCGATATGATATTCCAGCATATAATACTGAAGACACTGCAGTGCCATCTGCGGAAGGATCCCTGCTTCAAACGGCATCTCAAGCACAACCTCAATTCCGTTCTTGTGACATGCTTTTACCATATCCTTTAATTCTGCACAAGGATCTTTCGAAGCACTGTAAGATACTTTAGGTGCAAAATAATATCCGCTTCCATATCCCCAATAATTCGTCTTATTTCCTGCTTTCTTTGCAAATTCATAAATAGGCATACATTGAATCTGATTGATCCCTAATTCTTTCAAATATTCGATTTTCTCAATTATTCCAGAAAATGTCCCTTTATGTTTCACACCTGAAGAAGGATGCTGTGTAAATCCACGTACATGAATACCATATGCGATCACTTCATGATATGGGATATGTAGTAATCTATCATCTTCCCAATCATATTCATGATCAACAAAACAACTATGATAAACTTTTTCTTGCTTATCTTCCACCTCAGACTGAACCTCTACAACAGTCTTTGCATATGGATCCGTAAAAACTTTACCATCTATCCGATAATTATATTCATATAATTCTTCTTTTAAACCTACGACCTTCAAAGAACGCACCATTCCGATCGCATTCTTTTCTGGAAATGTGAATACTTTGACAGGCACATTTTTTCCTTTTTTATACAAAAGAAGTTCACACTTCTTTCCGATTTCTGCAGCGACAGCAAAATTCATCCCGTCTTTTTTCTTTTCTGCTCCCATTGGATATGAGCTTCCTACTGCCTGTCTCATAGATCACACCTCCTACTGCCATCCATCAACTCCATATAAGCTGACATTTTCTTTACTTATAAAAAATGTATCTTCTTCTCTTGATTCTTTATAATCTTCGCCATTTAAAATTGCAATAGCAGTCTTTATCGTATCCATCCCAATATTGATCGGTGATTGTGCCCCAGTTCCCACGATCGGGCTATCTTCTTTCGCTAATTCTGCTTTTACTTCTGGAGAGCCATCTACACCATAGATCAAAATTTCTTCTCTATGAATCTCTTTTACAGCCTCCATTGCTCCGATTGCCATTGTATCATTACCACACATGATCGCATCAATATCCGGATATTCTTTTAACAACTCTTTTATCTTTTCTTTGGCATTCTCTTTTGTACCTCTTGCATCTGTTCTTGCAACGACTTCAAATCCTTCATTCGCAATACTTTTTTCAAATCCATTGATTCGTTCAATGATCGAATTTCTATCTGTGCATTCTACAAGCACTACTTTTCCGCCATCTGGACATCGTTTCACCAGATCATCTCCACAAACAGCTCCTGCATTATAATTATCTGAGCCTATAAACGCATCGATCAAATCGGATGCTTTTACTTCTGTATCTATGTTAATGACTGGAATCTCCGCTTCTTCCAAAGCTTCTAATGATGGTGTGATCGCTTTCCAATCAACAGGGCACAAGAATACTGCATCCACCCCAGCTTCGATCAATTCCTGAATCTGCTGCGCCTGTGTATCAGCATCCGTCTTCGCGTCTTTTATGATGATCCTTCCTTCATCAGAAAGCGCATTCTCCATTGCTCGTCCAAGTGTTTCAAAATATGGATTATCCAAATCGATACAGCTGTATCCAAACACATATCCCTGTTCGTCCTCTGTTTCTTCTGTATCGTCTTCTACTATTGCATTATCTTCTGGTGTACCTACATTCTTTTTACCACATCCAGTCACAACTGTCCCAAAGAGCATGGCCATTAAAAATGTATATACTATTTTTCTTTTCATTCTGTTCCTCCTTGATGTTCTGGATTTCATATCTAATATACGAACTTAATTTTTCACCGTATGTATAAAATCTATTTTCACAATTTATATACTTCATTCTACCCACTTTTTTTGGAATGTCAATAAATTTCATCTTGATCTCAGTCTGTATTCCATACTGGAGCAATCATTTTGCTTGCAATTTTTCTATATCTTTGCTAATGTATTCTTAATCGGACTAACCGTTAAAACAGAAAGATATTTGATAGGAATGAAGGAGATTATCATGGAAGAACGTAATTGTAAAAATCATACAGATCCAACAGAAGGATTTGATACAGTAACAATCCAGTTTGATGACGACAACGTTGTAGAATGTATCGTTTACTGTACACTTCCAGTAGATGGAAGACATTATGTTGCTCTGCTCCCTGTAGACGAGATTGACAATGAAGAAAGCCGTACACTTTTATACAGACTTTCTAATATCGATGACGAGAATCCACAGCTTGAATCCATCGAAGACGATGATGAATATGAAGCTGTAGCAGATGCATATGATGAATGGCTCGACACATTAGAGTATGAAGCCATCGATCTGGATGCACTCGGGTTAGATACCCTCTAATAATTCATCTATAAAGCGGGAAGGCTCTTTTGCCTTTCCGTTTTTTTGTTTCACATATGTAATCTGTAAAAGTTCTTTTGCCCTTGTCATCCCAACATAGAAAAGACGTCTTTCTTCTTCTTCATTATCTTCCCGCAAAGATTTCTGATATGGGATCCTTCCCTCATTTGTCTGGATGATAAATACCGTATCAAATTCCAATCCTTTTGCTGCATGCAATGTCATCAAACGTACTCCATTTTGTTCCATTTCTTTTTTTTGTTCACACATACGCAACATTCTTGTATAATCTTCTACATGAGCAAACCATTCTTCAATCGTTTCAAATGGTTTCATCGTTTCTTCAAGTTCTGCCAAAACATCTATAAAATCTTGCATTTGCATCTTTCTTATCTGAGCATATTCTCTTAAGAAATCATCATAACCAACCTTTTTACGCAAGTAATTTAATGCACCGTACGGTGTGATCTTACCAAGGATCCTTAGATCCAATTCTAATTGATCGATCCGATCCTGCATCCAATCCTTTTCTTCATAGAATTTTCGCATTTCTTCATACATCATTTTCCCGGTTCCAGCAACACACTCTCTTGCAAGATAACGTTTTGGACGATTCATGATTTGAAGAAGATCACTTCTTGAACCGTTCTGTGTCGCAAGGCGAAAATATGCCATTACATCTTTCGCTATAAAATGTTGATACAAATTCGGCATTTTTTCTTTCATCTGAAATGGAATCTTACTTTCAGAAAGCTTTTCTACCAATGCCCGTGCATCCGTATGTGTTCGATAAAGAACTGCAATCTCTTCTAATTTCACACCACCTTGCACACGCTCAGCAATTTTTTCTGCTATATAATCACTTTCTTCATTCGAATCTGCCGTTTCTTGAACATGAAGACTTAAGCCAACTTTCTTTTTTGCCGAAATATTTTTCTGAAATCGAATCTGATTGTGTTCGATCACCTTTCTCGCATTCTGAACAATATTTGCTGTAGAACGATAGTTTATATCTAACAAAACCTGTTCTGCATTTGGATAATCTTTTTTAAACTGAAACATGATCTTTGCATCTGCCCCACGAAAACTATAGATGGATTGATCATCATCGCCAACCACAAAAAGGTTATTCTCTGGAGCGGACAACATTTTGATCACGTCATATTGAACCTGATTGATATCCTGAAATTCATCCACAAGAATATATTTAAATTTTCCTTGCCACATTTTCAGAACATCTGGACGCTGTATAAATAGTTGATAACATAATACAAGCATATCATCAAAATCAATTTTTCGGATCTGCTTTCTCAGGTTCTCATACTCAGCATAAATTTCTCGAAAAATCGCCGGATCACATTTCTTTGCCTGATATTCATTAATATTTTGTCTATTATTTTTTACTAATCCTATCTCTGTCACGATCTCCTGCAAAAAATCTTCTTCATCAAAGATCTCAATATGTTTATGGCTAACGATCTGACGGACAATTTGATATTTTTCTTCTTCTGACAAAATATTTTGAGGTCCTAACTTATACGCCCACTTCAAAATACCATAATATATCCCGTGAAAAGTTCCCATTGTGATCGGCAGATTTTGCCCTTTCATCATTGCTTTGACACGCATTTTCATCTCTGCAGCCGCATATTTGGTAAAAGTAATGACCAGAATTTCTTCTGGTCTTACTTTCTGCTTTTCTATCAGGTTCTTTATTCGGTTTACAATCGTCAGAGTCTTCCCCGAACCTGGTCCTGCTAATACAAGACAAGGTCCGTTCACATGCGCAATCGCTTTTTTCTGCGCTTGATTAAAACTCATAAATTCCCTCTCTTAGCTTAATTTTTCAATTGCTTTTTTGATTCTTGCAACTGTTTCTTCTTTTCCAAGAACTTCCATAAGCTCTGTTGCACCACCTGGTGTGTTCTGTTTACCAGATACTGCTGTACGGATTGGCCACATTACAAAGCCTGTCTTTTTCTCATTTTCTTTCGCATATCCCATAAGTGTTTCAAACAATGCATCATTGCTATAATCTTCCTGAGCTTCGAGAACTGGAAGTACTCCTTTGAGAAGTTCCAGTGAGTTCTCTGGATTTGTTTTCATTTTCTTATGTGTATACAGTTCATTGTCATATTCTGGTACTTCTTCAAAGAAATCAATCTGATCTTTGATATCTGTAAGTACTTCGATACGTGTCTTAATAAGTGCTGCGATCTTCTTGAGATCGAGATCTTTTGTGATCACTTCTTTGATATATGGTTCAGCCAGTTCATAGAACTTATCGAAATCCATTGCTTTTAAGTATTCGCTGTTCATCCATTTCAGTTTTACAGTGTCAAATACAGCTGGTGATTTGCTCATATGTCTGTAATCGAATGCTTCTACAAGTTCTTCTAATGTGAAGATCTCTCTGTTATCTGTTGGACACCATCCAAGAAGAGCTACAAAGTTTACAACTGCTTCTGAGATAAATCCCTGTTCGATCAGATCTTCGTAAGAAGAATGTCCGCAACGTTTACTCAATTTTTTGTGTGTCTCATCTGTGATCAATGGACAGTGTACATATACTGGTACTTCCCATCCGAATGCTTCATACAGACGGTTATATTTTGGTGCAGAAGATAAATATTCATTACCTCTTACAACGTGTGAGATTTCCATCAAATGGTCATCGATTACATTCGCAAAGTTGTAAGTTGGGAATCCATCAGATTTGATCAGGATCATATCATCAAGTTCTGCATTTGGAACTGTGATATCTCCATAAATTTCATCATGGAATGTTGTTGTTCCTTCATTTGGTACATTCAAACGGATAACCCATGGTTTTCCAGCTGCCAAGTTTGCTTCTACTTCTTCTTTACTAAGATTCAGACAATGTTTGTCGTATACAACGATCTCTGTTCCATCTGTTGATACTGAAGAACGAAGAGATTCTAATCTTTCTTTATCACAGAAACAGTAGTAAGCATCTCCCTGTTCTACAAGCTGTTTTGCATACTTCAGATATAAGCCTGATGCTGTACGTTCACTCTGTACATAAGGGCCATATCCTTTATCTTTATCTGGTCCTTCATCATGGATCAGACCTGTTTTAGCCATTGTACGGTAAATGATATCCAATGCTTCTTCTACAAATCTTTCCTGGTCTGTATCTTCTACACGGAGAAGAAAATCGCCGCCTTCATGCTTTGCAATCAAATATGCATAAAGTGCTGTTCTCAGATTACCAACATGCATTCTTCCTGTTGGACTTGGTGCAAATCTTGTTCTTACTTTACTCATTTTTTCCAATCTCCAATTATTTCTATAATATTCTTAATAACTTCATATCCATCTGCCGGAGCTTCTAACCTACAAAACGGATTTTATCCATTCTATTATAGAACAACTCTCGGAAATGTTCAACAAACAATTCGCAGACAATCCACATCCTCTTACATCTATTATAAATAATGATGTATTCAAAAATGCATTTTCTGAAACAGACCGTACATATTCCGGTACAAAATAAGCTCCGACTCTAGCTGGAGGATATGCGATCAAACTAGTGCCTGTCCGATCAAATAACGCTCCCTCCTTTGACATATAAACAGGATTTGCCATATCTGTTATTATACATTCCAAAGAACGTAATTCTGTAATTGCACCATCTTCTATATTCACAATATTTTCAGGGATACGAATCTCCGCAATATTCTCTGTACATTCTGCAAAAGTCCCTCTGCGAATCCCCACACATCCCTCTTTCGGAAGTTCAAGATATCCTGTCGAATCATTTACATATTCTGGACGAAATCCATAGATCATTCCCATATCATCGATCAAAAATGCTGTTTCTGAATTGACTATTTCGTTTGAAACTTCTTTCTCATCAAAATCTACACTTTCGTCAAACACTTCTTCTATTACTTCTTCAGATACAATAACGTCTTTTTCTATGATTTCTTCCGTCGGATCTTGCACCACAGAAATTTCTGATTTTACATTCTCAGATTTCTCTTCAAAGGATTCTGATTTTATCATATCAATTCCCAATTCTATGTTCTCATCAACGTTGTTCATTTCTGAAAAAATTTCTTGATACATAACCTCATTTTGCACGGTAACGATTTCTTTCTCTTTCGTTATTTCTAAAGCAGGCATCTCTTCTACTGAATTCATGATTCCAGAAGTCAGAGCCAGGATTTCAATTCCTTTTTCCCCTGTTTCTATTCTCCCTATTTCAAAATATGAGACCACCGAAAATCTCCCCGTAATACACAAAAACAGCAATACTATCGTCATGAAAATAGCGATCATTTTCTCGACATTTTTAACACATACTCCCTCTTTTAATTCCAAAATATATTCCATAATCGTCCCCCTTCATATGTTTATTTCTCAACCATACAAAAGAAAAAGGAATGCCGCAATCTAATGCAACATTCCTTTGCTTTTTTTGTCATTATGAAATAATTTTTCCTCTTTATCCCTGTGTGTAACGAGAAAGAAACTGTTTTGTACGTTCTTCTTTTGGATGATTGATCACATCGGTTGCTTTTCCTTGTTCGACGATCACGCCATCATCCATAAAAATAATATGATCTGCAACATCTCTTGCAAATGCCATCTCATGAGTCACTATGATCATAGTTGTTTTTTGTTCCGCTAATCCTCGTATTACTTTCAACACTTCACCAGTAAGTTCAGGATCCAATGCAGAAGTTGGTTCATCAAAGCACAAAATATCTGGCTGCAATGCCAATGCCCTTGCAATTGCAACACGTTGCTGCTGTCCACCTGATAACTGGTGTGGATAATGATCCTCTCTTTCAGAAAGTCCCATCTTGGCAAGCAATTCTTTTCCATGCTTTTCGATCTCTTCTAAAATTGCTTTTTTATTCTGTTTGAAATCTGCTCTCTCTTGTGCCAAAAGTTTTTCGGCTAAAGTAACATTTTCCAATGCCGTATACTGAGGAAACAGATTAAAGGACTGAAATACCATTCCAAAATGCAGACGTTTTTTTCGAAGATCTTTTTCTCTCTCTGCCTGTGGATTTGCTGCATCAAACACAGTATTTCCTTTTACTTTAATTTCTCCCTGGTCAGGTGTCTCAAGAAAATTCAAACAACGTAACAATGTTGTTTTTCCAGAACCCGAAGAACCTATGATCGCTAATGTACTTCCCTCTTCCATAGAGAAGCTTACATCTTTCAATACTTTTGTATTCTCAAAATGTTTTTCTATATGATTCACTTCTAATATAGACATCTGTAAGTTCCTCCTATTTAAAATAATCCAGTTTTCGTTCAATATAATTGAACAACAATGTTAAGATTCCAACAAAAAGAAGATAAAATACACCCGTATAGAACAATGGCCATGTGAGACCTGCTGATTTCATAAAGGAATATCCAGCAAATGTCAATTCATATGCAGCAATGATCCTTGCAAGAGATGTATCTTTTACCAATGTAATAATTTCATTTGACATTGGCGGAACAACACGCTTCACCATCTGTAACAAAGTGATCTTAAAAAAGATCTGACTTTTTGTCATTCCAAGCACTTCTCCAGCCTCTCTCTGTCCTGCTGGGATCCCTTCGATCCCACCACGGAAAATAACAGAAAAATAACATGCATAGTTAAATGCAAACGCAACCACTGTTGCAGTGATACGTCCTGCTTCATTTCCACCCCAGATATTCTTACCAAGCCAAAGTCCAGGTCCGTAGAAAATAATGATCAACTGAAGCATCAATGGGGTTCCTCGAATGATCCAAACGATCACTTGGATCAAATACCTAAGTGGTTTCCATTTACTCATACTCGCCAGTGCCAGAACTAATCCGAATGGCAATGAAAACACTAATGTCCAGAAAAAAATCTGAATCGTTGTTCCCAGGCCGCTCATCAA
The DNA here is from genome assembly GCA_964484055.1 of uncultured Clostridium sp. Lineage (GTDB taxonomy): Bacteria > Bacillota > Clostridia > Lachnospirales > Lachnospiraceae > Schaedlerella. The sequence goes on along the minus strand of CAZAEC010000002.1, from coordinate 89,487 downwards.
TTCTTGTGTCACACTCCAAAACATAGAATTCTGTCTCCTTACCGTAAATATTTTTATTTTCTCCAAAGGCTGACTTAAGGCAGAGAGTACTCCCCTCTGCCTTTTTGCCTATTTCCTTTAGAACTTTTCGCTTACTCTTATTCTGCTGGTACAACAACAACCTGTGCATTGTTGCAATAAGCATTTGTACATTCCATAGCAGATGTAACTTCCGTTGTAAGTGTCATACCATTCCATACAACATCAATATTTTTTGAATCAAGTTCCATGATCTTATTATCCCAATCGATTTCTACAAACTGTACTTTAACCCCAAGTTTTTCAGCAACAAGTTTCGCCATATCTGCATCAAATCCGATCCAATCTCCATCCTCATCTTTGTAATCCATCGGAGCGAAATCTGTGATACCCACGATCAATGTTCCTTTTTCTATGATATATGCTACATCACTATCTTCTGCTGCCTCTTCATATTCACAATCTGGCTGTTCTACGATTACTTCCTGAACGCCATATGTAGTTGCAACTTCTTCCATTGTTCCATCTGCATAACTTTCACTAAATACTGCATTGATATAAGATGCAAGATCAGAACCTTTACGACAACCAGCACCATATTCTTCTGTTGTAAGCTCATCTGTGTGAGTCAGATCAGGATAACTTGTGCCATCACCGATCATCGCACCAGCCATTAAAAGATCGATGATCGCTGCATCTGATGTCCCAGAAGCCACTTCCATCAACGCATCCGCCTGAGAAGCAACTGAATTGTATGTGTATCCTTTTTCCTCTGCTGCAGCCTCACCTGCCGAACCAGCTTCTACCGCATATACCATTGCAGCTTCACTTCCGCCTTCTTTTTCAGTATCATTACCGCCGCAAGCGGATAATGTTAATCCTACTGTCATTGTCAGTCCCAATAATAATGCTAATCTCTTTTTCATAATATCCTCCTCGCCGCAGCAAAGTTTTTATCATTTTATCAATTGACTACTTTACTACACTAAACTATATGAATAGTAGCATACTATCTGACATTTGTCAATCCGATTTTCCTAATATAAGCGCAGAATTATTTCTATGATTATCTGCGCTTATGATTCTTAACGGATCCTTCGATACTGACGTTTCCACTGTTCCAGAGTTCCCTCTGTGATCTCTATTTGGAATGAATTTTTTATTTCTTCCATTTCTTGTCTCATTTGTGCATTGATCTCTACATATTCTTCATGCTTTGTTAAAAGAATATGATACTCTTCTAATGACATATATTTATACGAAGCATAAAGATATGGTTTCAAAAGCTCTTTTTCTTCGCAAATCTGATATGCTCGATCATACATTTTCGCAGATTCCTGATACAAGAACATCTTTCCATATGCTGCTCCAAGCGCTGCATAGATCCTCCCATAGAACTTTGCATCTACACTCTCATCTTTTTCTTCATTTAAAATTGCCTGATAAACAAGAATAGCTTCTTCAATCTCACCACTTTCCAAAAGATTATCTCCTTTGAACTTTTGGCGTTCAATATCTTTCTGATTTTTCAAACGTTCCAGCACATTTTGAATGCGGATCATCTCTGCATCTTTATAAATTCTTGAACTTTTTAAGATTGTCAACACATACTTTTCAATAGACCCTTTCGTACGGATCACATCTCTCAATCGTTCTGCAAGCTCTGACAATCCGAGTTCTTCGTCCAGCCACACACAGAGCTGCTCATTCATGATCGTATAATCGATCAAATACAAGTTATTACACAGATAATAGCACAATTCTTCTATTGTATAGATCTTGCAATGGATCCTTGCAATCTCATATGGCTGTATTGCATGTCTGTCATGACAAAGAACCAAACTTCCCATCATTTCCTCCTAAATGTACGACTAATTCTTCTTGGAAATCTGTTGGCAGGAAAAATTCTCCAAATCCTACATCTTTCACTGTAATCTTACATGTTTTTTCATCCAAGAATAAAGTCTCAATCTGCAATCTCATAGAATATTCTGCTCTTTTTGGAAATTTTTCCAACGAGATCACTTCTGTACGAAGCGTTCCTTGTACAAGTGATTCGATATGAAATTCGATATCTTCCTGATTTTCCATCAAAACTTCCCACTGATTATTCGATTCATACCATTGAGAACCCCAAGATACGATCGGATACCACATTTCCTGTCCATTCACCCGAAGATTTACAGTAATCTGATCTGTCAATTTTGTTTCTGACAAATACACTGGATCTTCTATATGCGGATACAATTTTCGATATGCAGTATAACAAGCACCTTTACTATAAAGATTATTTCCTATAAATGCTCTTCTTCCATTGCAAAGGACTCTAAGTGCTCTCGGATACCAACTATTTTCAAATCCCTCTCCTGTCAAAAATACAGACGATACGATCCTTCTATTAAATACATTTTCGATAAATCTACAGAAATTTATATCTGCCTCTTTTGCTTTATCCTCATTCAATACTGGATAAACGGCCGCCAGTTCCTTCATATGTATACTTGCCACCTCTTCTACAGTAACAAATGTTGTTTTTCCGCCACCTATCCCTGACTTTAATCTTCGAAGCATATATGCTTTTAGCCCATTTCGATCGCAACTAAATAGTGCCGATTCATATTGCCATAATTCCTTCGGCTGATAAAACAAGTAATTACAAAAACTCTCTTTATAATCTTGTATGAAAATATGACGTTTATCCACATTCATCCGTACAGCGATCCCACGTAAGATCTGCGCTAACTCTTCTGTCACTTCTGGCACAGTAAATACAATCGTCTTAATCCTAGGAAAGGATTGCAATGACATCTGAACAAACTGTGATAACAGCCATACAGCATCATATGTCTCATCACCAAATTCTATCTTTTCGCCAGCAAGACTTCGCTCTAACAATCTTGTTACTGTAAATCCTTCCTTTATCGAAACAAGGCGTTTTGCCTCTTTTCCATATGCCCATGTATCTCTCAATTTTCCTATGATCAGGGGAATCTGAAAATTATCCGCATCCACTTCCATTGTTTCTGGCTCGGATTCTATCTCATTATAGTAGCTGATCTGGCATGTCTTTTCATTAATTTCGTATCCAATGATACTACCCTGCTCCATCCGTCCAAGCCTCCTTAATATTCTCCAAACATATGTGCAGCGATCGCATCTTCCTGCGCATATGCTTTCATTTTACTTTCTTTCACTTCACTATCTGCAAGCAAAATATCATTCAATCGGCCATAACGACCTTTTTCTCCTTCTGATATTTTCTTACTTCGGCATTTCTTATCACTTCGATATGAATTTCCATCGATCGTTTCTTTAAAATAATACTTCAGTTTTTCATTTGCAAACAGCACAAATTTCTTTACATAAATATTTTCATACATCGGACTAAGCACTTCTGTTGAGAATTCTACATCATCCGAATCCCCCTTTTGAAGCTGATAATAAAGCATGACTCTGCTTCCCTTTTGTCCTTTATATTCCACCAATGTCTTATCCCACAATTGTAATTCGATCAGCCATTCTTTTTCATATGCCATAAAAAATGGGAAATATTTCTGTTTGCCACACAACTCTTTCAAAAAACTCTTTAATGTTTTTCGAAGTGTCGTCTTATATGTACGTGTAGAATAATATTTTAAAACCGCAATCTTGCAGATATCGATCGTATCTTCACCCTGTTCATACTCTTTACAGATAATATCTATAACACTTTTCCCAATCTTTCGATTCTCTGTTACATATTCTCTTGCCATGTATGCTAAATATGCCTGCTGCAACCTAAAATAAGCACCTTCTGAATAATATTCCTCAAAAATTGCTTCTTCTGCAAATACTTCTTCTGCAAAAAGCATCTGTGTCAAAATTCGTTCTGCCAGTTTATGTGTATGTACATCATAATCCTTCGCAGTTCTCCACAATCTTTTCATCTCTGGTGTTGCACCACAATAATATTTTGCAAGATATGTCAAAACAATCTTATCATACTGACCTTTTTTGAATAATTCGAAACATACATAAGTTAAAAAGTCATCATTTTCATAATTATTCTCGCGGATCATCTTATTACATAATCCTAGCAGTTCACAATCCTCGTATTTCTCCAGTCCATTTCTTCGAATTGCTTCAAATGTCAATTCTTCTTCTTTTTCTTCTTTTTTAAAATTTCGGATCGTGCTTAGATATTTTCTACAAATATCCATATAACGCAGTTCATAAAACAAACGTTTACTCTCATATGGGATAGAATCCATATAATGCCTTCCATCTTTTCCTTCCCATACGATCCGGTCTGTTTTTGCATAGAGAACTACCTGTGCACCGTGCTCAGTATACGGTACCTTTTGTGTAATATTATCTTCACTGGAAACCACATGGATGAATTTCATATTCGGAATTTTTGTCGTAATAAGATAGGTATGACATATATCATACAACGCTTTGATCCTTTCCGGATTCAACATACGTTCAACAATAAAACGCTTATAAATGATGCGTAAATGATCATTGATATATCTACGTTCTAATTGATTCCACGCAAACACTTCCATCTCATCTCTATAATGTGCATAAATTTCACTTGTCTCATCAACATGCATGATCAAATTAGCATACAAAAATGCTTTTTTGTGATAGTCCAATGTATTCCCATGCATAAAATATAAATATACCGATCGCGGAAGTTCTTTTTTAAATGTACGCTCATCCAGCGATGCCATATAATATTCATAAAGCTGTGCGATCTTTAATTCTGATTCTACAGCTTTCTCATACCACACAAAATATTTTTTATCTACACAATTTCCTTTGATAAGTAATGTACAGATTGCTGTAAGAATCATTGATTCTGGATACGTCTGATATGCCAGTACGAGCATATCATACAAATGACGATCAAAAACCTTTAACTGACTTGCCAGGTTTGCCGTATACAAAGCTAATTCCTTTGTAAGTAGCTTATGTTTTGCAGCAAAGTATAACACTCTGACTTCAAACATTCCCAACTTTCTTAACAAAGAACTTTTCTCTCTATAGCATCGGAATACTTCCATATAAAAGATCAAACTGTTTGTTTTTTCCTCATAAAATAGTTTTTCAAACGCTCGTAAACGTTCGCTTAAAATCTTATATTCCGAATCAATATTGACCAACATACAAAGGATCTTCCAGCTATCCGGATGTTTCATATACGATGTAGACAATTCTTCCGCGACTCTTCTTTGTGCAATAGAATCATTACTTAAAAGTGTTGTCAGATACAGATAATACGAACTCAATTCAACATCTTTACCTATGGCAAATCGATTATAATTATAAGATTCAAGCAACCATTTTGCTTCTTCCGTTCGTTTTCCAAGTAAACAAATATGAGCATGTACCAAAAGATATAACTCTTCTTTTGTATTGATCTTTCGTAAATGTTCTATCCTGCGAAGTGCATCTTCTGTCCATGTCTCCAGATCGAGTTTCTTCGCTTCATACTGAAGATATCCTTTGAAGATGCCTGCAAATTCTTGACTTTCCTGTCTATATTCCTCATCACGACACACATCTTTTTCTACAATGATCTCATAGGTAAGTGTTTCATATGGTGTTTCAAGGATGATCTTTCCAAAATTACTTCCCTTATGAAGCTTTTCATCATCAATAAAGTATTCCAATCTATAAGCATTACCAACAAATTCTTCTGTAATGATCTTATTGTGCTCTACTGCAAGAAATTCCCCCTCTGTGATCACATCGATCGATAAATGACCCCATGTATTCTTTTTAATTGTAAGTGTTTCTTTTCTCGCTTCTTCTAAAGAAGTAAAGGCCCTTCTCTCTTCTTCTAATGTGAGAAATATCTTTTCTTTCTGCTTACAACCGACCAAAAATTCTTCGAGTGCCTGCTGATCTAATTCCCATTTACGCATATTATCGTATAATGCCTGGATTCTCTTATCTTCATATTTTAATATTTCATAAAAATCACGAGATCTAAAAAGTTTTTCAGCCTCTGCCGCATCTTTATATGCTAACTTTTTGAAGTCTTCCAAGCTCTGCACTTTACCATATCGAGTCATAACATATGGATTCTCAATGATTGCTGTAAATGCGATATCATATTCTCCACCATTACATACGATTGTAAACTTTCCACGTTCCACATGTCCTGGCACAAGTCCTGTTCCATCATATGTAAAATAAATATTGACCGGATTCCCATCAAACCCCTGTTCCTCACAATGAATTCGATAAGAAGATGGATAAACAAGCCCTCGGATCGTTCCTTCACCTTGATTCTGCAGTGAAAAACTCCCCTTATATACTTCCCCTTCTCCTACACGCATGACAATATGAGTTTCCGGAAAAATGATCTCCGGCTGAGGAATATGAAATTCTCCTTTGGATAAACGTTTAATTTTATTCTTCAAAATTGTCACCTACTATTTCTTTATCTCTATATCTTCGTAAAAGTACGCTACTTCAGATTATAAAACATTCCTTCTTTTCTTGCAATATCGCAGCCAAATATTTTGATTTACTATTGTATACATGTATTCTTTCCCGGAAAAGTATTTGCAATTTTCAAAAAAAGTGCTATACTAAAGCGGATTGTTCAGAAAGTAACATATGATAGAAAACCAATATACAGGAGGGATTGTATGAAACTGGTTATTACAATGAGCCGACGTGCAGGCACCGGAGCCAGTGCCATAGCAAAGGAACTGTCAGAACGTTTGGATATTCCGGTATATGACAAAGCCTATTTAGGAGAAGCTTTGAAAAATAGCGATTATGAAGACGAAGCAGATGCGATCCGAAAACTCGCAGAAAAACCTTGTATTATTCTTGGACGCTGTGCTTCACATATTCTAAAAAACCGAATGAATGTATTAAACATTTATATTAGTGCACCAAAAGAATTTCGAATTCAGCGTATCATGGAACTGGATTCCCTTTCCTATGAAGATGCTTTGGAAGTCGTTGAAAAAACAGACAGCGAACGTGCTGCCTATTATCATGCACACACAGGCAGAGCTTGGGGTGATGTAAACGATTATCATATGATCATCGATTCTTCTGAGATTGGTATAGACAATTGTGCTAATATTCTCATGCAGTATTTTGAGAAAAAAGAATATATTTAATCAAAAAGAATCTCGCAAGTGATTTTCACCTACGAGATTCTTTTTTTATAACTATTCCTTCTTTATTCTGTTGTATCATCGTATTCCGCATTGCTGTCCTTATAAGAAACACCAACATTTGCGAAATCAATCTTATCCCATACCTCTTCATTCACCGTTACTTCTGCTTCTTCTTTCCAAGACTCAAGCAACGCTGTATACTGAGCTTCTTTTCTTTCTTCTATGATTGCTTCTTTCTTTGATGCAGTAGCTTCTTCATCAAAAAGGCTCTTCAGCTGTCCTACATAATATCCATAATCAGACTCAATCACTTCCGTTGCCTGACCTTCTGCTGTAAGTGCATCTGCTGCCGCGATTAAATCCGCATTTGGAGATGTTGTTTCTGCATCAAATGTTACAACTTCTACTTCTACACCATATTCTGCTGCAAGTGCATCAATTGATGTTGTCGGATCATTCTTTAACGTTGTTGAAAATGTTTCTGCTTTTGTCTTTAATTCTGCTTTTTCTTCATCTGTCAACTCTACACTATTACCATCTTCATCCGTTGTATTAAACTTGAAATAAACATATGTCATACTCTTCTGAGCTGCCTCTTCATCCGAAACTTCTGTATTATATCCATCCTGCATAGGTTTTCTCATCTTCTGTTCGATCGTCATCAACTCAAGAAATTCTTTTACGTATGTTTCTTCTCCAGAAATAAGTTCCTTATCTTCAAGAGCATTATCTTCTTCAAAGATTGAAACAGCTTTCTCAATCGCTGTCTTGTCTTCTTCTGTCAATTCCACATCACACTCTTCTGCATGCTGTCTGATGAGATAAAGACTCTGGAGTGAATCCATAATACTTTCTTTTACCGAATCCTCATATGTTACACCGTCTTCTACTTCTGATGTCCACATTTCAGATCCCACAGCTGATCCCATCATATTTTCATAATAATATTCCACAGACGCCTGATTCATTCTTGCCGAAAAATTCGCAACTCCATAAGAAATTTCTTCTCCATTCACTGTTGCTACAACTTCACTATTATCAATTGCTTTACTTCCACATCCTGTAAGTCCTGCTGCAATGACACTGCCTGCCATCAATACTGCTACAGTTCTTTTTGTCCAATGATTCATAATATCCTCCTCGTCAACGTATTAACTGTTTCATTATATTCCTTTTTTCTTAAACTAACAAGTTTTTTATATCATTTAACAACTTTTTCACAACTTCAAGAACATCTTCGTCTTTCTCTTTTTTATTCCGTTTTACTTTTTTATATATGAAATACGGTGGTGTTTCTGTTTTAAATGTTAGATTTCCTTTATAACTCTGTATTAGAATAGGGATATTCTGTGGATTTACCTTTGCTTTTTCATACATAGTAATCTTCAATTCTCCACTTTTTTGTTCAATATTTGTAATATATAAAGAATGAGCCATCCCTTTTAAGCCAGCGATCTTCAACAACTGTTGTACTTTTTTCGGAATATCGCCATAACGATCGATCAGTTCTTCCAACATATCATCCATTTCTTCTTCATTCTCAATACTTGCGATTCTCTTGTAAATATCAAGTTTTTGATTTTCATTTGGAATGTAAGTATCTGGAATATATGCATCTATATTCAAATTCACTGTTGTCGTAAACAAATCTTCATCGAGTTCGCCTTTTTCTTGTTTTACTGCTTCGTTCAGCATTTTACAATACAAGTCGTATCCAACCGCCTCCATATGTCCATGCTGTGCCTCTCCCAAAAGACTTCCTGCTCCTCGAATCTCCAAATCTCGCATTGCAATCTTAAAGCCAGATCCTAAATCTGTAAATTCTCTGATCGCAGCCAACCGTTTCTCTGCCACCTCTTTTAATTGCTTATCTCTCTGATAAAGTAAAAATGCATATGCCATTCGATTCGAACGCCCCACACGTCCTCTCAATTGATACAGCTGAGAAAGTCCCATTTTATCTGCATCATGGATGATCATTGTATTTGCATTTGAAATATCAAGTCCAGTTTCAATAATTGTTGTAGATACAAGAACATCAATATCTCCATTGATAAAGTCATACATAATATTTTCCAGCTGTCGCTCACTCATTTGCCCATGTGCATAAGAAACGACTGCTTCTGGAATCATATTTTGAATTTTTGCTGCAACATCTGCAATATCATTTACCCTATTATAAACATAATAAACCTGTCCACTTCTCGACAGCTCACGTTCTATTGCTTCTCTTACGATTTCTGTATTGTATTCAATTACATATGTTTGGATCGGCATACGATCCATTGGAGCTTCTTCTAAGACACTCATATCACGTATCCCGATCAGACTCATATGAAGCGTTCTTGGAATAGGAGTTGCAGTCAATGTCAACACATCTATATTCTCTCGAAGCTGTTTAATCTTCTCTTTATGTGCAACCCCAAATCGTTGTTCTTCATCTATGATCAATAGTCCTAAATCTTTATAAACAACATCTTTCGATAGTACTCTATGTGTACCGATCAAAATATCTACAAGCCCTTTTCGCAAATCCTCGATTGTTTTCTTTTGTTCTGCCGGTGTACGGAATCTACACAATAAGTCAACTCTGACTGGAAATTCTTTCATTCTCTGTACAAATGTATTGTAATGTTGCTGTGCAAGAATTGTCGTTGGTACAAGATATACTACCTGTTTTCCTTCCTGCACCGCTTTAAATGCTGCACGGATCGCAATCTCTGTCTTTCCAAAGCCAACATCTCCACAGATCAAACGATCCATGATCTTTGTACTCTCCATATCATGTTTCGTATCTTCAATTGCCTGAATCTGATCATCCGTCTCCTCAAATGGAAACATTTCTTCAAACTCTCTTTGCCATACTGTATCCGGTTCATAAACATAGCCATTCGCCTGCTGACGAACCGCATATAATTCCACAAGCTCTTTTGCCACCTGACGAACCGCACGTTTAACCTGATTCTTCGTCTTTGTCCACTGTGTTGTTCCGAGCTTATTTAACTTCGGCTTTTTCGCATCAGAACCCGCATATTTTTGGATCAGATCCATCTGTGTTGCAAGGATATACAATACTCCTGTTCCTGCATATGCAATCTTCATATAGTCTTTTGTAATCTTATCTACTGTAATCTTTTCAATCCCTTGATAAATTCCGAGACCATGGTTTTCATGAACCACATAATCTCCAACATGTAGTTCTGCAAAATCCTGAATCTTTTGCCCTTCATACGTCTTACGACGTTTCTTTTTCTTTTTTCTGCCAAAAATATCAGTCTCTGCAATGACCATATATTTGAGCATTGGATACTCATACCCTTCCGCAACATATCCATGCGCTACCAAGATTTCTCCAGGTTGCACCTTTCGTTCCATATCCTCACTATAAAAACTGCTCAGATCATTATCTCGAAGATCTTCCGCTAAACGTTTTGCACGTGTGCGCGAACCAGATAAGAGCACAACTCGATATCCATTTCTTTTTAGTCGTTTCAAATCTCTTGTAAGCATTTCAAAACTATTGTTATATGGATTCACGCCCTTTACCTGCATACGATAAAGTTGCTTTACATGGTAACCACTACATTTCGATTCTAATATCGTAAACCCAACCGTATAACACTTTTTCAATTTTTCTAAAATATCTTCTTCAGAAAATACTGTCAACGGAACCTGATCAACTACAACTTCCATAGCTTCTCGATTTCTCTGACTTTCTTCAAATTCATCATGGGCCTTTTCCATACATTCTCGCAAATGCATCGGCTCATCCAAGAATATAACAGTTTCCTCTTCTGGAAAATATTCTAAAAACGAAACCTTTTTCTCATCGACTTCTTTTAGTTCTTCTGCTGGATAGATCTCGATCGCGTCTAGATTCTCGATCGATCTTTGACTTTCTGCATCAAATGTACGGATCGCATCAACCTCATCACCCCAAAGTTCGATTCTTACTGGAACTTCTTCTGTTAATGGATATACATCCAAGATTCCTCCTCGCACTGCAAATTGTCCCGGACTTTCTACCTGTGCAACTCTCTCATATCCCATTCGTGTCAAATGTGTCTGTATTTCTGTAAAATCTAATATTTCTCCGATTTCTAGCTTTACAGAATACCCTTTCATACACTTCAATGGTGCAAGTCCATCTAAAAATGCATCCGCTGTTGTGATCACTGTCAATCCTTCATGCTCTTGTCTTTCCATCTCTTCCATCAACGCACGGATTACTTCCATTCGTTGACTCAGCAGATATTTTCCTTTAATATCTGCATAATAAAACAGCAGATCCTTTGCCGGATATCGATAAACATTCTCTTCCAAAACTCGCATTTCTTCAAATGCCTGTTCTGCTTTTTCGTTATTGGCAAACACAAGTAACCGATAATGCATTTTCTCTCCCAACGCACACATCATATGCGTCTTCTGAGAATTTACACAACCAGCGATCTGTATCATCCCTTTTTGTTTTTTTAGATTTTTTTCTATTTCTTCATAATCTGCAAGTTCCGACAGCGGTGCCAATAATGCTTTCACGTCTATGCTTCCCTCTTTTTCCTATTATACTCATTCATTGCTTCTGAAGTTTCCCCCATAAGCATCAGTTCCAACGCATGAATCGCATGCTCATATCCTTCATCCATCTGTTCTTTTTCTTCTTTTGAAAAATGTCCCAGCACATAATCCGCAAGATCCATCTTTGGTGGTTTTTCTCCTACTCCCACTTTAATTCTTGGAAATACCTGTCCACCAAGATGCTGAATAATATTTTTTATCCCATTATGTCCGCCAGCACTGCCTTTTGCTCGGATACGTATCTGACCCGGTTCCAAACTAATATCATCATAAATAACGATCAATTCATTTTCTTCATCTATTTTATAATAATCCAGCAAGCTTCGAATACTCTCTCCACTAAGATTCATAAATGTCTGTGGTTTTGCAAGAATCACTTTTTGTCCTGCAATTATTCCTTTTCCAATCAGTGCACGATGCTTTTTGACATCTACTGAAATATTATATTTTTCTGCGATTCGGTCTATTACCTGAAATCCCGCATTATGTCTTGTTCCTTCATATTCTTTGGAAGGATTTCCAAGTCCTGCTATAATATACATTTTATTCTCCTCTTTCTATTTACTTTTATATCCTTAATCATAGTCATTCAAATATTTTACCACATCAAATTTCTCATTTCATGTATTGAACTCCTAATCTGCATATTTTTTCTATTACTTTCATACATTTATTAAAAGAAAATATTTTCGGACTCTCATGGCAAAACAGACATTTCAAACAGGAGGTCAATTTATGAGTTCTAAAACTAAAATCGTTGTCCTGCACATGAAAGAGATCATCTATACCGGTATCTTTTTAGCTCTTGGTATATTGCTGATCATTCTTCTGCTCTTCATGTTCCGTTCTGGAAAAACCTCTGATAAAGATAATTCTTTACAGAAATACGATCCAGGTCTTTATACGTCTACATTGACACTAAACAACACAGCTCTTGAAGTTGAAGTATCTGTAGACAGTACTCACATCCAATCCGTTCGTTTTTCAAACCTGGATGAATCGATAACAACTGCATATCCTCTTATACAACCAGCCCTCGAAGAAATTGCAGATCAAATTTACACATCTCATTCCCTCGATGAGATCACTCTCTCATCTGAAATGCCTTATACTTCACAATTGATCTTGGAAGCTGTTCTAGAAGCCGTAGAAAAAGCCGCAGTTGATTAGGCTGCGGCTTTTCTTATGGGAACATTACATCCTCTTATCCTTCCACGATCAGATACTGTCCGTTTGGCAATGCAAACACTTCAGATGCATCCTCTAATTCATCCTGGCTCATATTACTTACATCTAAACCATTCTCATCAAAATACTCTCTTACATCATCTAAAGAATCTACAACAACTGCCATACAATCTTCTAAAAATGCCTCTGCTGCTTCCATTGTCTCCGCAACAGGTTCGTCAAATAACTGTGCTTGTTTTTTTAAGAAAGTCAACAGACATTCTTCACTATATTCGTTCATGCGCTTTAACCTCCCTATTCCTTTATCAGCGTCACGATCTCTCTCGGATGATCAGCCGTCTTTTTGGCTCCTGCCTCCTCAAGAATCTTCTTATCTCGGAATCCCCAAGTCACCCCAATCGTCTGCATTCCTGCAGCAAGCCCTGTAGCTACATCAACTTCAGAATCTCCGATATATACTGCGGATCCTGGTGATGACTCTAACTGTCGAAGCATCTCCAAAACCGCTGTTGGATCCGGCTTTCGTGGAATACCGTCCCTTTGTCCCTGAATCAGTTCAAATTCACCTTTTCCAAAAATAGCTTCAACAACAGAAACCGTCTGTTTATGCGGCTTATTCGATAAGACCGCCAAACAATACCCTTCTTTTTTTAGTTCGGTGAGCATCTCTCTGATTCCTTCATATGGTACTACATGATATGTGCAATGCTGGTCAAATATGCGTTTATATCTTTGCATCGCTTCTTCAATGCGTTCTGCCTTCGCATCTCCAGAAGCCATAAGTGCTTTTTGTAAAAGAACCTTTGCACCATTTCCTACGAAAACTCTACACTGCTGATCTGTGATTGCGGATAATCCCATCTCTTCTAATGTCATATTCACTGAAATCGTCAATGATTCTAATGTATCTGTCAATGTTCCATCCAAATCAAATACACACGCTTTACGCATAATACTTCCACCACCTGTACCATTATTCAATCTATGACTATCATAGTATGAAGTACCAGAAATTTCAACCTAAAAATATTCGAGATGAAAATATGTTTTATTTTCCAATCAAATATTGTCTCATAGTACGCAATGCATTTTTTTCTAATCTACTCACTTGAGCTTGTGAAATCCGAATCTGCTTTGCGACTTCCATTTGCGTTTTCCCCTCAAAAAAACGTAATTTTATAATATAGCGTTCTCTAGTATTCAATCGTTCCATTGCCGCTTCCAATGAAAGCTCTTCAATCCAATTTTCTTCTTTACTCTTCTTATCACTAACCTGATCCATTACATATAATGTATCTCCACCTTCGCTGTAAATAGGTTCATAAAGGCTCATAGGCGATTGAATTGCATCTAACGCAAACATGATATCTTTCTTCTCTATTCCAATCTCATCGGCGATTTCCTGCATCGTCGGCTCTTTCATATACTTCTTTATATAACCTTCCTTTGCATAAATCGCTTTATAAGCTGTATCACGCAACGATCTACTCACACGAATTGAACTATTATCTCTTAAATACCGTCTAATTTCCCCAACGATCATCGGCACTGCATACGTAGAAAACTTTACCATTCGATCCGGATCAAAATTATCCACCGCCTTCATTAATCCCACACAACCAATCTGAAACAGATCATCTACATTTTCATTACTTGTCGAAAAACGTTTTATCACACTAAGTACAAGCCTCAGATTCCCCTTTATATATGCCTCCCTAGCCTCTTCATCACCTTCTTTTATACGAACAAACAAAGCTTCCTTCTCCTGCTCATTCAGAAGAGGAAGCTTTGCTGTATTCACGCCACATATTTCAACTTTACTCAGAGCCATTTTTTGATCCTCCTACTAGATTAATAATCTAAATCCAGTAAAATTCTTCTCACTCTGAATCATTGTTATTCTTTTTTTGAAAAAATATTAAAAGTTTTAGCCCTTGACAACTTCATCAATCATCAAGAAATCTTTCCCATTTATCTGCAAGATTTAAAATCTGTGTTTCAAATTTTGCCTTATCTTTATTTGCAATCTGTTCATTTTTATAGATTACATCGATGAGTCTTCGGCCTGCAGCCAGCAATCGTTCAAATGCTGTATCCGCTTTCTTCTGCATTGGTTTTCTTCCTTTAACAGGAATCTTAACGCCTTCTGTAAGTATCTCATTTGTCATAAGATCCAACTGACCACCTGGATATGGAGCAAACGTAGGACATCCAAAGTTTTCTCCTATCGTTTGTGCAAACTCATCCGTAACCTGGTCCTCACCATGTACGACACAAACGCGAGAAAACTCTCCCTGAAAACCTGACAGCCATTTTAAAAGTCCATTCATATCTGCGTGCCCACTGATCCCTTTCAAGCTTTCAATCCGCGCACGCACTTCGATCGGTTCACCAAATATCTTAATATTCTTCTCTCCTTCTAAAAGTTTACGCCCAAGTGTTCCCTCTGCTTGATATCCCACAAACAGGATCGTACATTCTCTCCTCCAAAGATTATGCTTTAAATGATGACGGATTCGACCTGCATCACACATACCGGATGCTGAAATGATCACCTTTGGTCTTTCATTAAAATTAATCATTCGCGAATCATCGCTTGTCGTTGCCGTCTTTAACCCCGGAAAGATTAACGGATTGATTCCTGCATTTACAAGTGCAAGTGCTTCTTCGTCAAAACACTCTTGCATATTTTTTGTAAATGCTTTCGTTGCTTCGATCGCAAGTGGACTATCCACATAGACTTCAAAATTTCGATATTCTGGCAGCAGATCCTTCTCTTTGATCTCCCTGATAAAATACAAAAGTTCCTGTGTACGACCAACTGCAAACGATGGAACCACTACGTTTCCTCCCTTTGCAAAAGTTTCCTTTAAAATTCTTGTGAAATCCCCAATATAATCCGGCTTTTCTTTTCCATGCACACGATTTCCATATGTAGATTCGATCACAACATAATCCGCTGAATCTGTATACTGAGGATCCTTAATGATCGGCTGATCCAAATTCCCCACATCACCTGAAAATACAATCTTTTTCTGTACATCATCTTCTGTGATCCAGATTTCAATACTAGCTGATCCAAGCAAATGACCTACATCTGTAAATCTCACTTCGATTCCTTCACATAGTTCTATCTTACACCCATAAGCACATGGATTAAATAGTTCCAATGCATCCAATGCATCCTGCATCACATAAACAGGTTCTATTACTGGTATCCCTGCTCTTCGCCCCTTTCGATTACGCCACTCTGCTTCAAATTCCTGAATATGGGCACTGTCACGTAACATGATATTACAAAGATCTGCCGTAGCAAATGTTGTAATGATAGATCCCTTAAATCCATCTTTCACAAGCTTTGGAAGCATTCCCGAATGATCTATATGCGCATGCGTTAATAACACATAATCCACTTCATTCGCTGCGATCGGAAGGCCAGGATTCTCATACAAGTCGCGTCCCTGTTCCATTCCACAATCAATCAAAATATTCTTTCCTGCTGCCTGCAAAAGATGACAGCTTCCAGTCACTTCATGTGCTGCTCTGACAAACGTTAACTTCATATAGGATCACCAACCTCTTTTTTCTATAATTTTACCATTACAGCACTATGTGGTAAAGTGAATTTTTTATAAATTAGTTTAAAACACGATATATTTTTAGAAATCATTCACTTTCTTCTTTAATTATCACTTTATTCATATTTCACTATTTCTCTTCTCAATCTCAGCATGATCTTCTTTTCCAAACGCGATATATAAGATTGCGAAATTCCTAAATAATCTGCAACTTCTTTTTGTGTTTTTTCCCGCTCATCCGGTCGTCCTATCCCAAATCTCATCTGAATGATCAACTTCTCTCGTTTTGATAATTGATTGATCGCTCGAATAAGCAATTTTCTTTCCGCTTCATTTTCTAAATCTTTATAAATCACATCTTCATCTGTCCCCAAAATATCCGAAAGTAACAACTCATTTCCATCCCAATCAACATTCAGCGGTTCGTCAATCGATACTTCCATTTTTGTTTTATTATTTCTCCTTAGATACATTAAAATTTCATTCTCAATACAACGAGATGCATATGTAGCCAATTTAATCTTCTTTATCGGATTAAATGTATTGATTGATTTTATTAACCCAATAGTACCGATCGATATCAAATCTTCTACTCCCACACCTGTATTATCAAATTTTTTTGCAATATAAACAACAAGTCTAAGATTATGTTCGATCAATTTCTTCTTTATTTCTTCATCCTCATCAGACCCCAATCTTTCAATCAACATTGCTTCCTCTTCTGCTTCAAGAGGCGCTGGAAGCACTTCTGCTCCTCCTATATAATGAACCTCTCTTGAATTCTGAAAAAACATTCCTTTAAAATCCGAAACGATTCTAATTTGGAACGGTTGCGATACTACTCTTTTTGCTAACATTTCTTGTTCCTCCCAGGATGTCTGAATTTAATATCATTTGGTATAACTGTCGTTCAGAAATCGGCTCTGCACAAATTCCGATTAATGGTGCAACAACCTCTTTTTCATATTCCGCATGAATGATCATCTTTTTCACTCGTACAATCGGCATAAGGCTTTCTCCAGTAATCGTCTTGCAAATGATATAACGAAACTTTTCCTGTTCCCACACCTCCATTGTGGATTTCGATATATCATATAAATTACTTTGTAAGTCTAAAATTCTTTCCGCCGTCTTCCTTCCAATCACACATACAGGATCTCCTGTAACTGGATCAACAAGGCGATTTCCCGTATCTCTCAATGCCTGCAACCGAAATGTACCTTTTGTTGTAAAAATAGTGACTTTACAAACATTTTTATACTCTTTTATCGAATCCAAAAATATTTCACAAAATAAATCTACAACAAAATAGATACTTATCGCGATCAGATAAAGCAGGCTTGCTCTTCGTATATATGTATGAAAGAAATACAATAAACCTCCATATAAAAAAGCACTGCCATAAAGAAGTATCCCTGATCTAAGAATCTCTAAAATATGTCTTTGTTCCAAACCAATCACAACCATAACAATTGTAGTCAATATATATATTATAGCTCTCACAAAAATCGGTATTTTTAAAACAAAAATCATACATGTTAAGATTGCCCCTATTGCTGCCCCCAGAAAAATTCTAACTCGTTTTACTGGTAATTTTTGTATTTTTCTTACCGAAAGCAGCAATAATGAATCCATCATAAAATTTTCCAAGAACAACACGTCTATGTATAATTCATAGTACATGCCTCACCTTCTTTCTAATCGACACACATATTATATAATTTTAAATTTGAAAAAATTGTCAGAATCCGACATAGAATCAAAAAGAGATTTCGACAAAAACCACCACTGGCAGTTTCCTGAGCAGAACATTTTATATGTTAGAAAGCGCATAATTTCCTAAAAAAATACGAGATGCTTTCAAAAAACATCTCGTATAATCGTAAATTAATTATCTTTTAAAGAAATCTGGAATTTTGATTGACTGTTCTTTTACTGTTCCAGATGGAGTTCTTGGCTGCTGTAATGTTGGCATTGAAGATACTGGTGTTCTTGTTGCTGTTGGTCTTGTAGCTGTTGGTCTAACTGGACTTTCATAAGAAACTCTTCCTGCCATTCCCATATCTGTATTAGGAACTACACTTGCAACTTTCTGCTGTCCCTCAAGTCTAGCTTTTAACTTAGAAGAACTTCCGCCTACATTATGTAAGCCTGTTGCAATAACTGTAATTGTTGCTTCATCAGATTTTGTATCATCAAATGTAGCACCAAAGATAATATTTGCATTTTCTCCAGCTAATTCCTGTACATATTCTGCAGCATCTGATGCATCCATAAGAGTGATATCACCAGATACGTTAATGATAACGTGTGATGCACCCTGGATTGTTGTTTCAAGCAATGGAGATGCAACAGCCTGCTTAACAGCTTCAAGTGCTTTGTCATCACCTTTTCCTGAACCAATACCAATATGAGCGATACCTTTATCTTTCATTACTGTCTGTACATCGGCAAAGTCAAGGTTGATCAAAGATGGAACATTGATCAAATCTGTAATACCCTGAATACCCTGCTGTAATACTTCATCTGCTTTTTTCAATGCTTCTGGCATTGTTGTTCTTCTATCAACAACTTCCAAAAGTTTATCATTAGGGATAACAATCAATGTATCTACGTTTTCTTTTAACTTATCGATACCTGAAAGTGCATTAGCCATACGTGTTCTTGATTCAAAACGGAAAGGTTTTGTAACAACACCTACAGTTAAAGCTCCCATGTCTTTTGCGATTCTTGCAACAACAGGTGTAGCACCTGTTCCTGTTCCACCGCCCATACCACATGTAACAAAGACCATATCAGCACCTTTGATTGCTGCTGAGATTTCTTCAGAACTTTCTTCTGCTGCTTTCTCACCTACTTCTGGCTGTGCTCCTGCGCCCAAACCTTTTGTAAGTTTTTCACCAATCTGCATCAATGTTGGTGCTTTGCAAAGCTGCAACGCCTGTTTGTCTGTATTAATTGCGATAAATTCCACACCTGCAATCTGTTCATCGATCATACGGTTTACCGCGTTGTTTCCGCCGCCACCTACACCAATAACAATTATTCTTGCAGCTGCTTCTGATTCGTTCGTTTTAATTTCTAACAAGAGTACTTCCTCCTTTATCGTCTTATCAATCTATTCTTTTATACATCCCTATTTGGACATAATAATCCAATAAGTATATAATATAGTCTTTTTTCCAAATAATCAATAGATTTTTTCTTATTTTTCTAAGTTTTTATAACAATCTATTCTGTCCAATCAAAAGAATCTCCGTATACATCATAATATAAATTTTCATCTTGGATTTGATTTTCATTTTCATCTTCATTTTTTTTCGTATCTTCTATTTTTGTATCTGGTACAAATCTTATCATAGAATCTCCGATATCATAATTTTCTAAATGAAGTGTTCCTGTCAACTTCGCATACTGTTCATTCAATTCTTTCAAAATTGGAGTGATCTGCTGTAACTTTTCTTCAAATGCATCCTTTCCTATCAATACCCTTATCTCTCCAAAATATAAAGAAATACCTGCATCCTCATATGCAATCCTTTCAGGACTTAATTCTAGTTCATCCAATCCACTACTGATCTCACTGATCTGTTGATAGATCCAATCATTCTCTACAGGGATCTTTTTACCTAGCTGTACCTTTTCTTCCTCTACCTCAACACCTTCGATATATGGGATATCTTCAATTTTTTTCTCTGTGATCAACGACGCAATCCCTTCTGCATCAAAATATAATGTTTTTTTCCCATATTTGATCCCGCCAGCTAATTTTTTTTCCTTTACTTGAACTTCTACGACCCACGGTGAGCTTAATCTCACCTTCACACTTTCCACAGACGGAAGTTGTTCAATATCATTATTATATTTGAAAAATATATAAAGTGCATTATCTGAAAATCGATCCTTTTTTATCCATTCCACAACATCCTGCGATGCCGTATATTGATTTCCTTTTACATTTATCTTTTTCACTTGAAACGCTATATAGATCAGGCAAATCACAAAAGTCAGAACAGCCAGCACACATAGAATCTTCAATATCCTTCTCATAAACCGTCTGCGTCTTCTTTTCTTTTTCCGGAGTTCAACATTAACCGGACGCCTTTTTTGTGCCATATCGTTCCTCCTTTCATTCTTCATTAGTTTATCAGATTTGACACACTTAGCACAAGCCCCATTTCCACCAACAAAAACAAAACCGAAGTTCCACCATAACTAATAAATGGTAACGTTATTCCTGTATTAGGAATTGTATTTGTAACTACTGCAATATTCAAAATCACCTGAATCATCATATGAGCCATCACACCCGCTGCGATCAACGCACCAAACATATCTTTTGCATGCGATGCGATCACAAATACTCTCCAAATCAGGAATAAAAACAAACACACAATACTCCCAGCCCCAAAAAATCCTAGTTCCTCACATACGATTGAAAAAATCATATCATTCTGAGCTTCTGGCAAAAAACCAAGTTTTTGAATGCTATTGCCAAGCCCATTACCAAACAACCCTCCTGAGCCTATCGCATACAACCCCTGTAGTGTTTGATATCCCTTCTCATATAATTCAGGATTTCTCCATACAGCCAACCGTTCTAATCGATAACTTTCTAATGCAAGAAAAATCCCCATAAATCCAACCGCAGCCATTCCCAGCCATATAAACTGCATATAATTCGGACTCGCAACAAAAATAAGCACCACCGCAATTCCTAATATTATTATTGCTGTACTCAGATTGCTCGCACCCACTAATGCGATGACTGGCAACACAGGAAGCATCGTTTTTATTAACGTTTTCCACTTTTTCATTTCTTTTGCATTTTGACTCACAGTATATGCCAAAAAAAGAATTAATGCCACTTTGGCAAATTCAGAAGGCTGAAAAGAAACTGGTCCAAAAGACAACCATCTTTTGGACCCATTATATTCTTTTCCTATTAACATTACTGCAATTGACAATACTACAGACACCAAATACCCCGGTATTACCAACGGTATCCACCGATGATAATCGATATTTGCAGTCACATACATTCCAGCCACTCCTAACGCTGTAGCAAATGCTTGTTTTTTCAAATAGTAATATGGATCTTGAAATTTTAATCTGCCATTGTATGCACTAATACTATAAAGTAAGAGTAACCCTATTACTACTAGTAAGAAAATAACGATTAGCATCGCAACATCGATCCGGTGTGTTTTTTGTGCGGAACGATTCAATCAGATTCACTCCTTATAACTGATTTACAAGTTCTTTAAACTTATCTCCTCGTTCCTCATAATTTTTAAACATCCCCCAACTTGCACATGCTGGCGAAAGAAGTACAGCATCTCCTGGACATGCTGTATCTACAGATATTTGAACCGCTTCTTCAAACGAATCCGCAAATACAGTATCCATAAAACCAAGTCGATGTGCTGTTTCCGCAATTTTTTCTCGTGTCGCACCTACTAGGACAAGTTTTTTTACTTTTCCATCAAAAGCCTCTATCCATTCATCATACGAAGAATCCTTGTCATAACCACCACCGATCAAAACAGTCTGACGATTCATTGCCTGGATTCCCTTGATCGCAGCATCTGGATTGGTCCCCTTAGAATCGTTGTAGTATGCCACACCATTTTTTTCTGCAACAAATTCAATTCTATGTGCAACGCCTTTAAAAGCTTTCACAGTCTCACGAATTATCTCCATTGGCACACCATATACAGCTGCCATTGCAGCAGCCGCCATGATATTCTCGTAATTATGCATACCGAGCAGGTTCAATTCTTTTATATGACAAATTTTCACTGGTTCATCCATATTATAAATAATATTGCCATCCTCAAGATAAATTCCTTTATCCAATATACGCTGACTACTGAAATATAGAACCTGTGCAGAAGTTTTTTCACCAAAAGTTCTTGTCACTTCATCTTCATAGTTTAAGATGCAAAAATCTTCTACTGTCTGATTCATTGAAATATTCTGTTTTGCACCAATATATGCTTCCATCGTGTGATGACGATTCAGATGATCTGGTGTAATATTCAAGATTGCACTTACTTTTGGACAAAAAGTATGTATTGTTTCCAACTGAAAACTACTCATCTCCGCTACAATAACAGATTCTTCCTTTGTATCCGAAACAACGCTTGTATATGGTTTTCCAATATTTCCTACAACAAATGTACTTTCTTGATAATTTTTCATAATTTCACCAAGTAACGCTGTTGTCGTTGTTTTTCCATTCGTTCCTGTGATAGCCAGAACATCTCCTTTTCCATATGTATAAGCAAGTTCAATCTCACCCCAGATTGGAATTGCCTTCGCACGCATTCTATCTACAACCGGCAAATCTGTTGGCACACCCGGACTCATAACCGTCAAAACTAACGTATCTAATATTTCTTCCGGAAGTTCTCCGAGCACAACTTCTACTTGTCCATGATCTTCCATATCTCCTAAGATCTGTTTCTTTACTTCCTCTACATTCAATGAAGTATTTCCATCATATAAAATAACTTTTGCCTCTTCATCCAGAAGAAGTTTACTTGCTGCAACTCCACTGATCCCAGAACCGAATACAAGTACATTTTTGTTTTTTATATCCATTTTATCATCCCCCCATCAATGCAATCAGACACAGAATTGCTGTTATGATAGAAAATACAGCAACAACTCTTGTTTCTGACCATCCGCACAATTCAAAATGATGATGGATCGGTGCCATTTTAAAGATTCGTTTTCCACCTGTCTTCTTAAAATAAGTCACCTGAATGATAACAGAAGCAACTTCAATCAGATATATCATACCTACGATAATAATAAACAGTGGCATCTGCATCATATAAGCAGCTCCAGCAACAAAGCCTCCCAATGCAAGAGAACCTGTATCCCCCATAAATACACTTGCCGGATATACATTAAACAGAAGAAATCCCATCAGTGCTCCTACAACAGCACATGTGATCGGTTCAATCCCGCTCTCCGTTCCTACTGCTACAACTGTAAAAAATACCGCTACAAGTACAGTAACACTAGAAGCAAGGCCATCCAATCCATCTGTGAAGTTTGTTCCATTAACTGTTCCAATCACGGCTACAAATAATAAAGGAATTGCAAGCCATCCAATATTCAAATACTTTCCACCTGAAAATGGAATAAGCATTGTCAATGGTATCTCTGCAACTTTTACAATATAAAATGCAAAAATAGCTGTCACTACAATCTGCAGTGCCATCTTCTGTTTTGGAAACAAACCATCTGAACGCTTCATAACAACTTTCAGATAATCATCCAAAAATCCGATCAGACCAAACCCAACTGTCAAAAATAATACTGGAATGATCTTCGGATAATCTTTTACATAAAATAATGAAGTTACAATAATACTCGCCAGAATGATCACCCCACCCATTGTTGGTGTTCCGGCTTTCTTCAAATGAGATTTCACCCCTTCTTCACGTTCTGTCTGACCCATTTTTAATCTTCTTAAAAATGGAATCACTACAGGTCCCAACAGCACACTCACAATAAATGAAATCAATACTGGAATTACGATATGATTCACCATTTTCTCCACCTCTTTGCTCTTTTGTCTAAATTTCCAGACACTATCTGTTATAAACAACATAACCATGTCTTTACGGATTCTTACCCAATTTTTATTATAATCTATCCTGTCTGTTTTTTCAACCTTAACTCCTTCTTACTGTTTTTTTCACGGCATTTCTATTATCGCTTCTCTTTTTTCAATTCCTAAATACGGAAGAATATTATTATAAATATCTCGCAACACCGGAGCAGCAATCGTACCACCATAGTAAATACCTTGTGGATCATAGATTACGACCATTCCTATCACTTGTGGATCTTCCACTGGTGCAAAACCAATAAACGATGCAATGTATTTATTAGCACTTCTTGGTAACGTTTGTGAAGTTGCCGTTTTTCCACCAATATCATATCCCTCTATATAGCCATTTGCTCCAGATCCCTCGGACACAACACTTTCAAGTAATTCCCTCATGGTTGCAGATGTTTTTTCAGATACAATTCCTTTCTTTTCCGTATATGAAAACTCTTTTATCACTTTATTTTTATTTTGTACTGACATTGCGAAATGTGGAGTAATACGGATCCCACCATTAATTAAAGAACTTACTGTAGTCAACATTTGTATTGGTGTAATCTGAAATGATTGCCCAAATGTCATTGTTGCAAGCTCAACTTGACCTATATTTTCCATACGATGCATGATTGTCCCTGCCTCTCCCGGAAGATCGATATTAGTAAGATTCAAAAGCCCAAACTTTTCGAAATATTCATAAAATCGTTCACTTCCAAGTCGTTGTCCGATGTCCATAAATACGGGATTACAAGAATTTTGTAATCCTTCCGCAAATGTTTCTGTTCCATGTCCGCCAACTTTATGACATCGTATCTTACGGTCTTCTACAATTCGATATCCAGGACATACAAATGTATCACTTAACGACACAACACCTTCTTCTAAACAGGCTGATGATGTAATAATTTTAAATGTCGAACCAGGTTCGTATGTATCATTTATGCATCCATTTCTCCACATTTTATTTAAAAATTCCTGTTTTTCATCTTCTGAAATTTCTTCATCTACTTCATAATTCAATTCAAATGGCTTGTTTAAATTAAATTCCGGCGCATTTACCATAGCCAACACTTCCCCATTTTGAGGATCCATCAATATAATTTCCACCGCATCTGCCATTTTTTCTCCCAACACCTTTTCTGCTGCCTGTTCACAATACAATTGCAGATTATAATCCAACGATATTTGAAGATCACTGCCAGCTACTGGTTCTATCCGATCTTCTGCAATCCCATTTAATTCAATTCCTCTTGCATCTGTCACAGTTAATATTGTTCCATTTACTCCCTTTAAATACTCTTCATACATAACCTCTAATCCAATGATTCCCTGATTATCCCCCCCTGTAAATCCAAGCACCTTTGACGCAAGTGTATTATATGGATAATAACGTTTGTAATCCTCGTCCACTTTCACACCTGCAAGATTATAATTTCTTATTCTATCTCCAATCTCCTTCTCAACATTTGTTTTTATCTTTTCCATCGAGGAAATCTTTTCAACCTTTTTCTTTACGATTGATTTTTCGATTCCCAATTCATTTGCCAATACTTCTGATACATATTCTACATCTTCAATCTGACTATGGATCACAGAAATCGTACATACCGTCTTATTTGTTGCAAGTACCATCCCATTACGGTCTATAATCTCTCCTCTTGCAGCTTTTATCTCTCGTTCTCTTTCGTGCAGATCCTGTGCAAGTCTTTGATAATATTCTGCATCAAATATCATTAAAAAAATCATTCTCACAAGCAATCCCAAAGTCATAATCACCGCAGCCAAAAATACGATCAACATTTTTTTCTTATTATAAGTTTTATTTTTCATAAAAAAACCTTACAGAAGATACTTTTTACAATGTATTATCCCTTCTGTAAGGTTATTCTTATTTTCATTATATAATTTTTCTATACTTTCACAGCTTTTGTTTTATTCTGAATATGTCCAATCAGTAAAATCTGGTTGATAAGAATCATCTACATATGCACCATCATAATTGCTATAAGTTTCTTCAAAACTTGAACTATAACCCTCATAGCTTTCGTCTGTACTATCTGTTACATTCTGATCCGTTAAAACATTTGCATTTGGAACATATCCGTCGATCGTACTGATTTCCAAATATGGAAATGCCTGTGACATAATCTTCTTCGCCAATTCCAATACATACGCACTATTTGATTGATTATCCACATTCGGTTCATCGATCACTATATAAACTACAACTTCTGGATTCTCCTGTGGAGCATATCCTATAAACGATAACAAATGATTTCCATTATTTCTTGGAAGTTTTTCAGCCGTACCTGTTTTTGCTCCTATATCATACCCTTCTACTACAGCACTTTTACCAGTACCATATTCCATCGTTCCTTTTAAATATGTTTTCAACAGTTCTGATGTTTCTTTCGAAACAGTTTTTCGCAATAACACAGGATCTTGTGTTTCTATAACTGTTCCATTCTCATCTTGAATCTGTTTAACAATATGAGGTTCGTAATAATATCCACCGTTGATCAACGACGAAAATCCCGTTATCATCTGGATCATTGAAACATTAAAATTCTGCCCAAAAGAATTCGTTGCAAGATCTGTCGCCATCATATTTTCAGAATCATAAAGCAATGCCGATGTAGCAGCTTCTCCAGGAAGATCTATCCCTGTATACTCACCAAACCCAAAGATATGTTGATATCTACAAAAATCTTCTGTTCCTATAGATTGTGCGATTTCCATCAGCGCAACATTACATGAATTCGCGATCGCATCGGCCACACTTTGTGTTCCATGACCACTTGTCAAATGACATTTGATATCCCAATCGCCAACATGAAGATATCCATTACAATAATACGACTCATTTCCCTTTAATTTTCCATCCTCTAAACCCGTTGCGACAGTAAATGGTTTTACAGTTGATCCTGGTTCATACGTATCACTGATACAAAAATTTCTCCAAACGGTATTCATAACTTCTAGTTGTTCTTCATCCGTCATCTTTTTCCAATCATCCTCTGTATAAAGAGAAGACATATCCCTTGGATCATTCAAATCAAACGTTGGATACGAAGCCATTGCAAGGATCTCACCCGTATTCGGATCCATAACAATCGCCGCTGTATTCTTACTTCCCGGCTCACCTTCTCGAGTTTCTCCTTGATGTTCCTCGTTAAATTCCAAAATACAACGTTCCACTATTGATTGTAATGTTACATCGATCGTAGATACAACTGTGTTTCCATTTTCTGAAGCCTTTACAGTCCTTTCCATCGTCGAATCGTCTGAAAAATAACCATATTCTCTTCCGTCTGTTCCATTTAACACATCATTATATGCACTTTCAATCCCTAAGACACCGACATTACCAGAAGCGGTAAAACCTATCACATCACTAGCCAACGTACCATACGGATAACTTCTTAAATAATCATCTTCCAACCAAATCCCTTTTACATTTGGATATTCGTCATCATCTTCATCTATCTGATTAAATTTCTGTGCTGTTTCATAATCTACATCTGTTTTCATAATAACATAACGACTATTTGGCAACTCAGCCATCACAGATCGAACTTCTTCTTCCTTTATATCAAAACATTTTTCCAGCACTTCTATTGTAGGCTCAATATACTCTTCTTTGGAACACATAACATAAACATCTAAGATTACGTTATACACTCGCTCGCTCACTGCGATCTTTGTTCCATTTCGATCTACAATATCTCCTCTTTTATAAGGTATTGTACGACTGTCATATTCTCTTTGATCCAATACGATTTTTGTATATTTGCTTCCTTTCGACGCATTAATATATGTAATTTTTATAATAAGTACAACAAAAGCCAGTATGATTACCATAAATAAAAATACTAGCTTTCTTTGCATCCTCTTTGGAAATTTCTTTGATAAAAATCCAAATCGATTGTTCTTTTTACTTTTCATTGTCATTCATTTACTCCTGTGAAACGTCAACAGATTTCGCCAGTACTCCATTCTGAGGAATCTCATTATACTGCTTCACATAATTACCTTCTGGTCTGTCATATTCTGTCACGCTCCCCTGTGCAGCATATACCATTCCAAGTTCATTCACTGCAATCTCTCGAACTTCTTCAAGATTCACAGATGCTTCTGCCGCTTGATATGCAGTACTATTTGCTTCTGTTAATTCAACAAGTTCTGCCTGCAATGCTGTAATATTCTCAGATCTGTTAACAATCTCAGATTGAAGTTGCAGATAAGAAACACAAAGCAGAACTGCAGCCACTGCTGCTGCTGCTAAAAATCCTGCATATGCTGGGCTTATATCAAACGCCCTGTTTCTATTTCTGCGAACCATTCGTCTGGTCTCTTCTCTGTGCTTCGAATGTATTTTCGAAGCCTTCTGAGGCATCACATCTTCCTGACGTACTGTGTTTCCATAAATGTACATCTGTTTCTGATCATATCCCTTATGTTCATTCGTTCCATAAGTTCTTCTGTATGAAGTTCTATTAGCAGATGTAAATCTTACAGTCGCCATCTTAAA
The DNA here is from genome assembly GCA_964484055.1 of uncultured Clostridium sp. GTDB lineage: Bacteria > Bacillota > Clostridia > Lachnospirales > Lachnospiraceae > Schaedlerella. The sequence continues at coordinate 60,843 of CAZAEC010000002.1, read as the reverse complement.
TGCTCCCTTCTATCTGTTCGAGCTCTCCCCTCTCGAACAATTCTATAGCATTTCTGCTAAAATATATTTTATAAAATACTCCTTAATCCTCATCAGTTCGCTCAAAAATACGAAGTTTCGCACTTTTCGAACGACTGTTGTTTTCTAATTCTTCCTCCCCAGGAAGAATCGGTTTTCTCGTAATCACTTTACCTTTTGATTTGTTACCACAGACGCAAACCGGGAAATGACTCGGACAAGTACATGGATTCTCATTCTTACGGAATGCGCTCTTCACAATCCTATCTTCAAGCGAATGGAATGTAATGATACAAATTCGTCCGCCTGGATTCAACATCTCTATCATATCATCTAACGTATTTCTCAACACGTCCAATTCTTGATTTAATTCAATACGTATTGCCTGAAATGTACGTTTTGATGGATGACCTGATGCTTTTCTTACCTTCATAGGAATTGCATGTCGAATCACTTCATTCAGTTGTTCTGTTGTCTCAATCGGTGCTTTTTCACGCTCTATCACGATATGTTTTGCGATATTTTTTGCAAACTTATCTTCCCCATAATCGCGAATCACACGGAAAAGCTCCGCTTCACTATAAGTATTGACAATATCTCTTGCAGTCATCTGCTGACGCTGATCCATACGCATGTCCAACGGAGCATCAAACCGATAGGAAAATCCCCTGTCTATTGTGTCTAGTTGGTAAGAAGACACCCCCAAATCAATTACGATTCCATCGACTTTTTCAATACCTAATCGTTTCAGCTGCGACTTTATCTCACAATAATTACTTCTTACAATTGTAACTTTCTCCCCAAAGTCTTTCAGCCTGCCACTCGCCGCCTCTATTGCTGCGGCATCCTGGTCAATCCCCACAAATTTCCCCTTATCACTCAACCGACTACATACTTGGTAAGCATGTCCGCCTCCTCCAAGTGTAGCGTCAACGTAGATTCCATCTGGTTTAATATTCAGACCATCTACCGTTTCATTAAGTAGTACCGACACATGTTCAAATGCCATAATATCCTCCATTCAAGTATTCTACAGTTCTATCTGAACCCATATTCTCCCCAGAACAACTTCAGATGAAACGATTAAATGCGGATTCCTATTGCTTCTAATTGTTCAGCAATATCATCCAGATCATCTTCACTAAGCATACTTTCTTCTTCCCATCGTGCTTTATCCCAAATTTCTACACGATCTTGAACTCCCACAAGGACTACTTCCTTTTCAAGATTTGCAGCTTTTCTGAGTGCAGGCGGTACCAGGACTCTTCCCTGTTTATCAAATGTACCTTCTGAAGCACTACCAAAGAAATATCTTTTGAAAGCTCTGGCATTTTTATTCATGCGTGGTAAAGTTTCGAGTTCGGCAACGAATTTGTTCCATTCGTCCTGAGAATATACAAACAAGCAGCCTTCCATACCATTGCAGATAACGAAATTCTCCCCTAAATCATTACGCAATTTAGCTGGCATGATCAATCGGCCTTTTTCATCTATGCTATGATTGTATTCGCCCAGTAACATCAAAAACTCCTTCTAATTATTTGGAGCTCCCCTTAGCTCCATTTTTCACCACAAACCACCACTTTCTTACCACTTGCCACCATTGTATACCACACCGTTTTCTTTTTCAAGTATTTTTTCATTATTTCAAACATTTTTCAAAAATTTTTTAGATTATTTTTCAACCCCAATCGTTCTATTTCCTTAACATTTTTTATCTAATTCGATATAAATTTCTAAAAATCAAAAAACGTCAGTTTCCTGACGTTTTTTAATCAATTATTCAATCTAAATCTATTCTTCTACTGTAAGTCCATCAACATATGTATTCACTGCATCATAATTAACACTTGCGATCTCACGTTCTTTATTCGATTCTATTGTAGCATATGCAGAAAGTCCAAGCCATACAACAACTGCAAGACCAGCAACTGTAAGGATACATTTGCGAACCACATTCATTGTACGCTGTTTTTTCATTGTCTGCTTTCTATTTGCTTTTTCTTCTTTATAACGATCTACTTTTGCCTGACTCATATTTTCAGACTCCTTTCTATATTATATAGTAACCTAAATCATCTTTCAATTTTCAATATTTATTAAAATATACCATATTTATAAGTTTCTGAAAAGTCGTTTTTTAGATTCCATCTTCACTCAATTTCACTTTTCTTGAAACCCCTAATGCAATTCCCATTTCTGTCATCAAAAACAAAATCGATGTTCCGCCATAACTGATAAACGGAAGTGTGACACCTGTTGTAGGAATTGTATTCGTCACAACAGCAATATTCAAAACCACTTGAAGTGCAATATGCCCAAACACTCCTACCACAATCAATGAACCATATAAATCCGGAGCATTTTGTGCTATAAACATCAACCGATATAACATAAAGCCAAACAAGACTAAAACAACGATCACTCCCATAACACCTAATTCTTCACAAATAACCGTTAATATCATATCGTTTTGAATCTCCGGGATACTACCTAATTTTTGTGTACTATTCCCAAGACCCTTTCCCCAAAATCCTCCTGATCCTATCGCATATAGACCTTGCATAACTTGAAAACCACCCGCATCTGAATTACTTTCCGGATCAAGCCATACCAAAACTCTTCGAATTCGAAAGCTTTCACTTGTTCCTTCACTTCCAATTATAATTGAAAGTGCCATAACTGCAATTGAGATCAGCACAACCCCTGCTGCACCAATCTTAAGAAAGAACTTCATTTTAGGGTGCACAACAAAATATAAAATCACAGTAATTGCCAAAACAATGATTGCCGTACTTAGATTATCTGTCAATATCCATACACCTAAAAATGCAATTAAACCAATTCCTATAATCCTTACTCCGCCATTTTTCGTTGCAACCTTTTTCCCCATTTTGCAAAGCTCATATGAAACAAAAAGAATGACTGCAACTTTTGTGATCTCTGATGGCTGAAGCGTCATATTTCCTGGAAGTTGGATCCATCTTCTTGCTCCATAGATCGTAACCCCCAATGGAGTCTGCACCAATGCCATCATTATCATAGCAAAAACAAAAAGCTCGAAAGAATATACTCCATATATATGATAATCAATTTTTGATACAAACATCATCCATACAAAACTAACCACACAAACAAGAGCCTGTCTTGTAAAATAATATTTATCATCATCAAAATCATTCAACGCACTATATGCACTTGCGCTATATAACATAACTAACCCAAAGCAGATCAAAAACAATATAATGATCAAAAGTTCATAATCAAAGTATTGTGCCTCTTTTCCCACAAAGATTTTTGAAAACAAATTTTTTCTCTTTCCTGAATTATGGTGCATCTCTTTTTGATGTCCTGGATTCATCATTAAATCTTTCTTATTCTTATACTGATGAATCTGATATACATTCCCCCTCTCATTTAATGAGGATGTATATTTCTGACCATTTTGATGTCTATGAGTCTGATATCGATTCATTGTATACTTTTCGTTCACTTCATAAACTTCGTTATTCTTGGGATACATCGATTGTGTGTCCCTCCTGCTTCTCATATTTCCACTCCCTTAAAACTATCTACCTGCCATTCTTGGATGTACTGGTTTGCCGTGTTCAAAAAATCTATCATACCATACAAGAAAAATATAAACCGCCCAAATCTTACGACTATCATCTGTTTTTTCATTTTTATTTTTCTTATTTTTATGATCATCCAGCATTTTAAGTAAAATCTTTGTGTTAAAAAACTGTTCCGCAGCATCTGAACAAAACATCTCTTTTACACGGTTATAATATGGCTCCTCCCGCAACCATACACGCGTTGGTATTGGAAATCCTAGTTTTTTCTTTTCTGCAGTTTTTTTACGGATCACTCTATCTGCCGCTGCTCGCAATGCAACTTTTGTCCTTGGTGCTTGTACTTTATACGTTAATGGAAGGGTCTGTGCAAATTCCATCACTTTCTTATCCAAAAACGGAACTCTTACTTCTAAAGAATTCGCCATTCCCATCTTATCACCTTTCATGAGAATATCATGCACCAACCATAAATGCATATCTACATACTGCATCTTTGTCACAGGATCCTTTCCCTTTACACGATTATACAATGGTGCTGTCACCTTCTGAATTCCTGGCTTGCAACCATTTTTCAATATTTTATTTGCTTCTCTTTCAGTAAAAATGTTTGTTGCATTTGCAAAATATCTCTCTTCCAAAGTTTTTCCATGACGCATGAGAAATCCTCTTCCTTTGAATCCCTTAGGTAAACAATATTCCGCAAATTTTCCAGACATTCTTCGTATTAGCATCGGAATCTTATTAAAAGAAGTATGTTCCAATGGTTCACAATAAATATTATACCCACCGAACAATTCGTCTGAGCCTTCGCCAGAAAGTACCACTTTCACTTTTTTTGCAGCTTCTTGACTCAGAAAATATAGTGCAATTGCAGCCGGATCAGCCACCGGCTCATCCATATAATACATAATATCAGAAAGTCGATCCCAATATTCCTCCGGAGTAATGATCTTCGCATCATTCTTCATATTAATACTTTCCGCAAATTCTTTAGCATCTTGTATCTCACTATACTTTCCTTCTGAAAATCCAACAGTAAATGTGCGATCGACTTGTCCCAAATATGTTAAATAACTCGAATCTACACCGCTTGACAAATAAGAAGCAACCTCTACATCTGCAATCTTATGTTTCTCCACAGACTCTTTCATTACTGCTTCCACTTCATCTACTGCTTCTTCAAATGATTTTTTACAATCACCTGTAAAATTAGGTTCGTAATAACGCGTTATTTCCATCACACCATTTTCATATGTGAAATAATGTCCTGGTTGAAGACAAAAAACACCTTTGAAAAAAGTCTCATTTGTAGGCACAAATTGAAACGACAAATAATTTCCTAATGCATCTTCATTAAACACTTTATCAAATTTAGGATGTTCCAAAAAACTCTTAATTTCTGAACCAAACAAAAGTGTTCCATTCATCTGTGCATAATACAGCGGTTTAATCCCAAACATATCTCTAGCCACAAACAAACTCTTCTTATTAATATCCCAGATTGCAAATGCATACATCCCTCTAAGACGTTCTACTAACATTTCTCCCCACTCTTCGAATCCGTGAATCAAAGTTTCTGAGTCTGTATTTGATTTAAAAACATGTCCAGCTTCTATTAATTCTTTTCTCAAATCTTGATAGTTATAAATCTCTCCATTAAATACAAGAACCTTACTTCTATCTTCATTATATAATGGCTGATCTCCTACTTCTGAAAGATCAATGATACTTAAACGTCGAAAGCCCAGTGCCGCATCTTCGTCTACATATTTCCCTTCGCTGTCTGGACCACGATGGATAATTGTGTTCATCATATTGACCAGCACTTCTTCTCGATTTTCAACTTTACCAATAAAGCCTGCAAATCCACACATAATCCTATCTCCCTTTTATCTTTTATACATTTCTGCTGTATCATTTTACTCTAAATATCACTACTAGAACAATTACACTACTTAGCATCATATCATTATATTATAAACAGTTTATTCTCTAAAAACAACTTGCTTTTTCTTATTTCACAAAATTCAATATTTTTTCACAAAATAAAGAAGCTTATTTCATAATCGTGATCAATTATAAAACAAGCCTCTTTATCAATTTAATATTTTTATGATTTACATGTGTTTCCTTGTCGGACATCAAATTCTGGGTTAATCGCATAGAAATTTTTGCTATCCAACTTATCTTGAACAATTCTTAAACATTCGCCAAATCTTTGATAATGCACGAGTTCTCGTTGACGTAAGAAACGAATTGGATCACAAACTTCCGGATCTTTGATTAAACGCAAAATATTGTCGTATGTTGTTCTCGCTTTTTGTTCTGCTGCCAGATCTTCATGCAGATCAGTGATTGGATCGCCTTTTGATTGAAAATAGGTAGCTGTCCAAGGTGTACCACTTGCAGCCTGTGGCCACAAAGCCAATGTATGATCCACATAATATTTATCAAATCCTGATTCTTTAATCTGTTCAGGCGTTAAATTTTTTGTAAGTTGATATACTATTGCACAAATAATCTCCATATGTGCCAGTTCCTCTGTACCAATATCTGTCAAAACTCCCGTTACTTCTTTATAAGGCATTGTATAGCGCTGCGCAAGATACCGCATAGATGCTCCAAGTTCACCGTCTGGACCACCGAATTGAGAAATTATGACCTGTGCCATTTTCGGATTTGTCTGTGTGATCTTTACTGGATACTGTAATCTTTTTTCATAATTCCACATAAATCAACATCCTCCTTCTTGCCATGGCCATGGTTCATTTATCCAACTCCATTTTGCTTTGCATGAACATGTTGCATCATCCACAATAAGTGGGCCGTAATATTTCGCATATTCTTTCATGGATGTATTTCGGATCTGACTATATTTTTGAAAATATTCGATTGCTTTTTCATCACAAGGATGGGTATCCAGAAATAACTTCACATCATCTACTGCAAAACTTGCTTCGTTAATTCGTTCTAGTAACTCTTGTCTGCATGGGCAATCACTCATCGATTACATCCTCCTCTTCCCCAAAATGGCTTATCTAATTTTGCAAAAATGGTTCCTCTCTGAAAACCTTTACAAATTTCATAAATATCATTCCACTTCTGCCATGGAACATATGCCATTGCCAACGACATCTGTTCCAGTGAATCCTTACAAACTTCCTGATTCATAAACATTGAGTCTATTTGACAAGAACATGTACTTTCTCTTTTCACATTCTTCTCTCTATCACCATTGTAATTTTCAGAACACTGCTTTTTTTCCGATACAACTCTTCCGCAAACCTCATTTTCTTTCATCATACAATTATTTCCTTGCCATGATTGAGGCTGCATTGTACGCATACGTCCGTACCGCATATTATTCTGACAATTCGCCATTAAAGGCAGCTCCTTTCTGTGTAATCACAATATATAATATGGAAAAAGGAAGCAAAAGGTGAATTTCCCTTCCGCTTCCTTTTCTTTACATGGTTATTTTACTGTAAATTTCTGATTTACTAATGTAACTGCTCCTGATGCATTTGTCGCCTGTATACGATAATAATAGGTTCCTTTTGCAAGAATATCAAATCTAATATAAGCATCTAGATTTTTTAAATTGTAAGATTTTGCATTTACCAAAGTACTTTTTCCTGTTTTTAATGTTCCATTTGCGTCATACACACCTACTAATACACTTGATATTGTTTGATTAGAAGTAACTGTTCCTGTCACATTAAAAAATGAACCTTTATAAAGTACGCCTGGTACACTCTGTCCAGATACATTAATCGTAGCTGCTGTTGTAACTGTTCCCACTGTAAATTTCTGATTTACAAGTGTAACTGTTCCAGCACTATTTGTTGCTGTTATACGATAATAATAAATTCCATTCGTTAATGTGTTAAATGTAATATACGCATCTAGATTTTTTAGGTTGTAGGATTTTGTGTTTACTAAAACGCTCTTTCCTGTCTTCAATGCTCCATTGGCATCATATACACCTACCGAAACATTTGTCAATGCCATTTCCGATGTAACAGTTCCTGTCACCGAGAAAAAAGCACCTAGTTTCAATGCTACCGGCACACTCTGTCCAGATATTTTAATCGCTGATGAAGTAGTCGTTTGATTGGATGTTACATTAAACTTCTGATTCACTAATGTAATCGTTCCCGATGCATTTGTTGCTTTTATACAATAATAATATTCTCCTGCAGGCAATGTATTAAATGTAATATATGCATCTAAATTCTTTAAATCATAAGCCTTTGTATTTACAAGAGCTGTTTTTCCTGTTTTTAATGTACCTTTACTATCATATACACCTACCAGCACACTCGTTAATGCTTGATCAGAAGTAACTGTTCCTTTTACCGAGAATGTAGCTCCCACTTTTAATGTCCCTGGAATACTTTGTCCAGAAATATTTATCTTTGCAGTCGTTGTTCCAACCGTTCCCACTATAAATTTCTGATTTACAAGCGTAACAGTCCCAGCACTATTTGTTGCTGTTATACGATAATAATAAGTCCCATTCGCCAAGGAATTAAATTGAATATATGCATCTAAATTCGATAAGTTATATGATTTTGTATTGATCGCAACACTTTTTCCTGTTTTCATTGCTCCGTTACTGTCGTATACACCAACAGTCACATTAGTTAATGCTTTTTCTGATGAAACCGTTCCCTTCACAGAGAAAAAGGCACCTGATTTTAATGCTCCCGGAACACTATGTCCTGAAATTTTAATCTCAGATGAAACTGTTGGTTGATTCGAAACAATTGTAAATTTCTGATCGATCAATGTAACTGTTCCAACCGAATTTGTTGCTTTTATACGATAATAATAAGTTCCTGCTGCCAATGTATTAAATGTAATATACGCATCTAGATTTTTCAAATTATAAGACGTTGTATTCACTAATACAGTTTTTCCTGTTTTCAAAGACCCTTGACTATCATATACTCCTACCGATACACTCGTTAATGCTTTATCAGAGGTAACCGTTCCTTTTACCGAAAAGAAATCGCCTACCTTCATTGTATCCGGAACACTTTGCCCAGAAATCTTAATCGTTGGTGTTACTGTAACACCTGTAGTCCCTACCGTAAATTTCTGGTCGACTAAAGTAACCGTTCCCGCTGAATTCGTTGCTGTTATACGATAATAATAAGTTCCTGCTGCCAATGTATCAAATCTAATATATGCATCTATATTTTTTAAATTATAGGATGTCGTATTTACCAAAACACTTTTTCCTGTTTTCATTGTTCCATTCGTATCATACACGCCTACTGAAACATTTGTCAGCGCTTTATCAGAAGTAATCGTTCCTTGTACTGAAAATGTACCTCCTACTTTCAACGCACCTGGGAGACTCTGTCCGGAAATCTTGATCGTTGAAGAAGTTCCAGTACCACCTGGTACATTTCCTGTAGAACCATTCGTTGTACCTCCTGTTGTTCCTCCAACTACTCCTGTAATCGAACTTGAATTACCACCTTTTCCATTGCAAACAATACCTATATAGTCTTTACTTGCATATGCATACATATTTGATGCATTATAATTTCCACTACCGCTTACTACTGAAGTTCTTGTACTATTTAAAACAGCATCACTTTGAATTTTATAAAATCCATTTGATTCTCCTAAAATAATCACTGAATAATGTGAATTTAACACTGTTTTATACAATAGAGCCGAGGTCTGTGCTGCTTCTTTTCTAATATTTAACCCAGTATGATTATATGTAACATTATCTTTAATTCCGAGTGTATACTGATATAAATCTTTTGCTCCATTATTGCTGTCTAGCGACCATGCAATCCCCGCAATCTTTTCACCCCAATATGGATCCGATGCATAACTAACATTCATACCACTTGCCTTATTACCCAAAAAGCCACCATGATAAACTGAATATCCCGGATTCAAATATTCTTGTGATAAATGAAGACCGGTATATTCTTCAATACAAGCTGATGGACTTGCAAAATAAGAAGCACTTTCTCCAGGTGTTGCATCTACCGCATTCCACCCGAATAAATTATTTTTACTCTGAGAAATCTCACTTGTTCCCCAACCACTTTCAATCGCACCGATACTCGCTACAAGAAGGGCATTTGTTCCATATAAATTTTGTTTTTCAACAAAAACACTTCCCATATCATACAACTTAGATGTAGCCGTAACTCTACTATTAATCATCTGTTTTAACTCTACTGCAGAATAATCTGTTGCACTACGCAATGGCAAATATTGAAAATAATTATAATATGGATTTCCTGCATTCACAGCATTCTCTCTTGTATCTTCCATATAATCTTCCAACATCACATCATAATCTGTATAGAAGTAATGTCCATCATAACTGTAATATGTTGATCCTGCAGTTAAATAAGACGGTTGCAATCCTACATTGATTCTACTTCCATATCCTGGTGTCGACATATCCGAACTTATTCGATGAATCAAATTTGTTCCATCTGCATAATAATCACTATAACTCTGTACGTCACTTACAGGAACTACCTGTACAGCTTTTTCATCTACAAGCCCAATGACACCTGACATCATAAATTTTACTTTGCCATTCTCTTTTCCTAAATAAGCTGCATCTGCTCCTGATATACCATTTATGTATCCGCTATTTCCGGTCTTATATTCTGTATAAGATACAAATTGATTAGTTGAAATAGGAGTTCCGTTGGCCTTTGCTCTGAAGTTGACAATATATGTTGGAATTGTTCGAGCTCTGCTCTCTTGAACTTCAACAACACCATCCCCTAATTGTGTTCCATCAACGATGGTTACATTTCCGAACTCATCAACCTGAACAATATCATCTACTTCTGTACCATAGTTTATTTTTATATTTTCTAGGGATTCCTTCTGATTGGAAGATTCATCCGATATATCTGTACCTGTTTCAGTCTCCCCAGCATTTGCATTCTCTTGTTCTTCTGAAGTATTTCCCTTATCTTGATCTTCCACCAAGACATTATCTATAATATCCATATTCTCAGAAGGTTCTTCCGCATATGCAATGCCACAAGTTCCTAACAGCATACAGATACTAAGTATCATAGCTATTATTCTTCTGCTTTTTTTTCTTTTTTTATTCATATAATACCTTAGCTTCTCCAACAGCTATTTCGCCTCCATCTTGCTTCACTAAACATGCCTCTATAAAATACTCGCCTGTTTTATAATCAAATTGTGTCAAATCGATATTTGCTAGATAAACTCCTTCTTCTTGCAATCCGGCTTTAAACTGTTTTTCGTCTGATCGTTCTTCTTCTGTCCATACTTTTATACTTACCGAAACAATATCTGTTATATTTTCAAAATTAGAAATCTTAACTGGAATACACCCCGTATAATAATCATATTCTAAAACAGTAATTTCTGCCGTTGCGTATCGACCATCTCGCTTAATCATTGCATCATTATCTTTATCTATTGTAGCCGCTAATTCTTTTAACAAATTTGATTCTTTTTGTACTTCACTTTTTACATAATCTTTACCATATTGTTCTACAAGTGTTTGTCTTGACGAAAATAAATTTGTTCCTAAACCAAGACGATCACCTTCGATTTTGACGCCTAAACTAGCAAGTGTAGTCGGATACTGATCAAATGTTGTATAATCTCTTTTTCGTCCTGCTTCTTCTGGTTCTATTGCCGAATTAATATATGCCGTATATGTTTTTCTCTCATAATCTTCTGAGATATTTTCACAAAAATCTCCATCCATTGTTAAATGATCCCCAGAAAGTATGATTGTTGTATTATCATAAAAATCTTGTTCCTGGATCCATTCTACCAATTCTTTTACTTTTTTACTTGAACATGCCATAACATTCGCATATCTGTTATCACCATATTCTGTTCCACAATCACTACATGTATATCCATCTTCAAAATGCGTATCAACTGTTAACATTGTAAAATTGAATGGTTTATCCTGTTGAGCCAGCTCTAATATTTCTTCCTTTGCATGTTCAAATAAATATTTATCTTCGTACCCCCACCATACAAAATAATCTTCAGGAATACGTCCCTGCTCTATTGCATAATAGTAATCTTTCATTTCATAGTTTCCATGATCTTTCAGATAAAGCTGTCTTCCACCAAATGTAGCATCCGAACCTATATAAAAAGTCTGAGTATATCCTGCCTCTTCTAATATATCTCCCACTGTAGATATTGATGGAAAAAATGCTTCCTGTGTATCCATATTATTACCATGTATTGGAAGCACTAAAGGTATTCCCGCTGTCTGTGCAAAAATCCCTCCCATTGTCCATGTAGCGCCTGGCATTACATATGCACCGTTTATATCATCTGTATCTCCTGAAAAATCTTCATTTTCCTGTGCGATCGCTGCAAGTTCTGGAATACAACCTTTTTCAAATGCACCTCCATCTTTGATATCTGCATATGTAGTTTCCATAGATTCCATATATATATATATCAAATTTCTTTTTTCTTCTGGAAATGTAATTTTGACATCCGATGCATCTATGTAATTACTATCTATAAACGATGATGATGTATTTGCATTTTTCAAATATCCTGTAATATCAAGTTTTACCCACATCATACTGAAAAAGCTTAATAAGCATACGATTGATACTACCAAAACAAATACACATGATAGCCAATAACTTTTCTGTGTTTTTCTTAACCCAATCATGAGTATTAATACAAGGAAAAAAACTAATAGAGTTCCCGGAATACATCTATATATAAAATCATATATGATATCCATATTAGTACCTTCAACTGGTGCATTAAGTTGATAAATCAGCTCACTCATTGTAAGATTTTTCCAAGTATCAAACATCCATACGATTGCCTGACTAAGCAATACTGAAATTGTGCTTATCAGCACTACAAAAAAACCTAAAATTGTTTTTCTAACTGTATATTTCTTTCTCTTACCCCATTTTTTTGTATTCAATTTTTTATCCAGCTTTCTATCCATTTTTAAAAATGAAAAGTATCTTTTACGCCTAACCATTTCTGGTCTTTTTCACTCAGATTCAATGCTGTTCCATCTTCCAGACAATATCCCTCTGCTGAAGCTGTACCTTTATATTCTCCCTGAAGCTGTGGCCATTCTACTCCAATCTCAGGATCATTCCATGCAAGACCGCCTTCATCACCTGGGTGATAAAAATCTGTACATTTATAGCAGAATTCTGCGATATCGCTGAGAACTAAGAATCCATGCGCAAATCCTTCTGGAATATAAAACTGTTTTTTGTTTTCTTCTGTAAGTTCAATACCAAACCATTTTCCATAAGTTTCACTATTACTTCTCAAGTCAACAGCAACATCAAATACAGAACCTTTGATTGCTCTTACCAGTTTTCCCTGTGGGAACTGCTTCTGGAAATGAAGTCCTCGAAGAACTCCTTTTGTAGAACAGGACTGATTATCCTGAACAAATACCATGTCAAGTCCTGCTTCTTCCATATCTTTCTGGTTATATGTTTCCATAAAATATCCTCTGGAATCTCCATGAACTGCTGGTTCGATCACGCATAATCCTTCGATTCCGCCAACATTTTTTTCTACTTTGATCTGTCCCATTGTCTACCTCTCCTAAAATTCAATTTCTTTCAAATATCTTGCTAATGCATCCTGCCATGTTGGAAGTGGTGTAAATCCACATTCCACAAGTTTGCTCTTATCAAGTCTACTATTAAATGGTCTGGCTGCTTTTGAAATACCATATTCAGCAGTTGTAACAGGTTTTACTGTAAGTCTGTCTTCGCTGTATTCTTCATATCCCATCTCTGCTGCCTGACGGAAAATTTCTTTTGTAAAATCATACCAACTAATATAACCACCTTCGTTTGTTGCATGATAGTATCCATATTTTTCTGTTTCTACCATATCAACCAAAAGTCTAGCAAGGTCAAATGTATAAGTTGGTGTTCCTATCTGATCGCATACAACAGTAAGTTTGTCATGTGTTTTTCCTACATTCAGCATCGTTTTGATAAAATTCTTTCCATTTTTACCAAACACCCATGCGATGCGAACAATAAAATATTTTTCAAGAGTATTTGCTACTGCCAATTCTCCATCCAACTTTGTCTGTCCATAAACACTCAATGGGCTGTAATCTTTACAATCCGGCTGCCATGGTTCCTCACCCTGTCCATCAAATACATAATCTGTACTTGTGTACACCATCTTCGCATCTAATTCTTTACAAACTTTGGCAATATTTTCAGTTCCTTTTGCATTTACAGCATAAACAAGATCTTTTTTATCTTCATCTTCTGCAAGATCTACTGCCGTCCATGCTGCACAATGGATGATCACATCAGGATTCGCCGTTTTCAATACTTCCTGCACTGACTTCTCATCTGTAATATCCATTGCTACATAGGGCATTGTTGTAACAGCAGTTCCATCCTGAATACCGGCATAGGTTTCTTTGATATCAGATCCAATCCCCTCATATCCACGTGCTGCAAGTTCATTCATTACATCATGGCCTAACTGTCCTGCGACACCTGTTACCAATACTTTCATCGAGATACCTCCTATCGGTTGCTATACATTTTTTCGTAGTAGTTCTGATATTCACCAGAAATGATTGTCTCCCACCACTCTTTATTGTCCAGATACCACTGGATTGTCTTTTTGATTCCGTCTGCAAACATTGTTTCTGGAAGCCATCCTAATTCATTGTGGATCTTTGTTGGGTCGATCGCATAACGCATATCATGTCCTTTACGGTCTGTTACATATGTGATCAAGCTTTCTGGTTTTCCTAATTCTTTACAAATGATCTTAACGATGTCAATGTTTTTCATTTCGTTGTGACCACCGATATTATAAACTTCTCCAACACGACCATTGTGGATAATCAAGTCAATTGCTTTACAATGATCTTCTACATACAACCAGTCACGTACATTTTCACCTTTTCCATAAACTGGAAGTGGTTTATCATTAAGTGCATTTGCGATCATCAGTGGAATCAATTTCTCTGGGAAATGATATGGCCCATAGTTATTAGAGCATCTGCTGATTGTTACAGGCAAACCATATGTTCTGTGATATGCAAGAACAAGAAGATCTGCACCTGCTTTTGATGAGCTATATGGGCTGCTTGTATGGATTGGTGTTTCTTCTGTAAAGAAGAGATCAGGTCTGTCAAGAGGAAGATCTCCATATACTTCATCTGTAGATACCTGATGATAACGTTTGATACCATATTTTCTGCAAGCATCCATAAGTACTGCTGTTCCTTTGATATTAGTATCAAGGAATACTTCTGGATTTTCGATAGAACGGTCTACATGACTTTCTGCAGCAAAATTTACAACCATGTCTGGGTGTTCTTCTTCGAATAATTTATAAACAGCTTCACGATCTGTGATGCTTTCTTTTACAAAACGGAAATTTGGGTTATCCATTACTGGAGCAAGTGTTGATAAATTTCCTGCATATGTCAGACAATCCAGACAAACGATTCTATAATCTGGATATTTATTCAACATATGAAATACAAAGTTACTTCCGATAAATCCGGCTCCGCCAGTTACGATAATTGTCATAATTTTATTCTCCTATTTTCATTTTATTAATAATTTGTTTTAATACAGATTTTCTCTGTATTTTCCATCAATAACATCTTTCAGATACTGACCATACTGATTCTTTTTCAATAATTCGTAATCTTCCATGATCTGTTCTTTTGTGATCCATCCATTCAGATAAGCGATTTCTTCCAAACAAGCAATCTTACGATGCTGATGTGTTTCTACTGTTTTTACAAAATTTGTTGCATCTACGAGACTTTCATGTGTACCTGTATCAAGCCATGTGAATCCCTGTCCAAGAAGTTCAACATTTAAGTTTCCTTCTTCAAGATAAATTCTGTTCAAATCTGTAATTTCTAATTCTCCACGTGCACTTGGTTTCAGACCTTTTGCATATTCTACAACTTTATTATCATAGAAATACAAACCTGTTACACAATAATTGCTCTTTGGATGTTCTGGTTTTTCTTCAATAGAAATAGCCTTTCCTTCCTGATTGAATTCTACGATACCAAATCTTTCAGGGTCATCTACATAATATCCAAATACAGTTGCTCCATCTCCAGCTTCTGCTGTCTTCACTGCATTTCTCAAACGTTTATTAAGACCATGTCCAGAGAAAATATTATCACCAAGAACCATTGCAACACTATCTTCACCAATAAATTCTTCACCAATGATAAATGCCTGTGCAAGTCCATCTGGACTTGGCTGTACTGCATAAGTTAATTCTACACCAAACTGATGTCCGTCTCCCAACAATTCTTTGAAACGTGGTGTATCCTGTGGTGTTGATATAATCAAGATCTCACGAATACCCGCATTCATCAGAACAGACATTGGGTAATAGATCATTGGTTTATCATAAATTGGTAATAACTGTTTTGATGTTACCATTGTAAGAGGATAAAGACGTGTGCCTGAACCTCCTGCTAAAATAATCCCTTTCATGAAAATTCCTCCTTATATTTCCAATCTTTTCATATTTTTATCTATAGTTCCCTTATTATCTACATTATAAAAGGTGACCCTAGGTCACCTTCAAGTATTTTTTACAATTTTATTTAATTTTTACTATTTATTACACACAAATATCCCCGCATCTTTTGTAATATGAAAACCATCTGCTGTTTTCTTCTCTACAAAGGCACGAAATTCATGATAACGGTCTATAATGTATTGATTCTGATTTCCATGACAAGATAAAACATATGAAATTAAAGGTTCTGTTTCTGTAACAACCAAAGAATCTTCGTAACTATTCCACACTACGTCTGCAAAATAAGTTTCTAAAAGTTTTGCCCCATTTTCTCTTCCAAAATTTTCATACAATATTTCTGCCGAAAGAACAATCCTATCATCAAATTCTTTTACCATATGACTCATTTCCATCATATGTTTCTTCCCATATGTGCTACATATAAAACGTCCCCCTTTTTTTAAGACACGTCTCACTTCCTTACACACATTCTCCACCTGTTTGCAATAAAAAAGAACATGGTTTGCAATCACTAGATCAAAACTTTCCTCTGTATATGCTAATTCTTGTGCATCCATCACATCAAACACAAATCTTGGATCTTCAACACTTATCGTTCGTCTTGCATCTCTGAGCATCCCTTCCGAAATATCTGTAAGCGTAATTTCAACATTGGGAGGAATCTTCTCTATATTCTCTTTCCATAATGTACCATCACCACATCCAATTTCTAGAATTTTCATTTGTGGTTTCAAATCCATTTTTCCAAAGATCCATGGAAACCAACCTTGTTTATTCAAAGAATACAGATTATGCAAGTTAATTCTAGAAGAAATATTCGATGCATTTTGATATTGATTCCTCAAACTTTTCTCCATACCTGTCAGATGTATCAAATTCAGCATACTACTCCAGTCAATCGTATGTTCTCTTTGAATAGTCTTAGCCGTATCTTGAATTGCTTTTTCTACAAGCTGCATCTGCTCAATTTTATTACGTACAAGTTTCAATTGAACATTTAGTGAATCTAACATAAAATGGTAATCCAAATCCGTCACTGTCATTCCTCTGATATCATCTAATGAAAATCCTAGATATTTTAAAAGAAGTATCTGTTGAAGTCTTGCAAAATCTTCATCAGAATAAAACCTTGCACCAGAGTCTGTAACAAAAGACGGTTTTAAAATATTCTGTTTGTCATAATAGCGAATTGTCCGCAAGGTCACATGGGCCATGCGGGCAAACTCACCAGAAGAATAGTATCCTTCTTTTTTCACTATTTATCCCCCATTATAACAGAAGAGTTTTTAATATTTTTTGCTATCATCTTCGATTGCTTCTAACAATACCTCTTTTACTTTTTCAGCTTCTTTTTCCCAAGAAGTACCCTTCACATATTCGAGACCTTTTTTTCTTTTAATCTCTAATTCATCTTCATGCTTCAAGTAATATTCCATTGTTTCAGCTATCTGAACTGGATCATAATCTACTAAGATCGCATTTTCTTCATTTACCATCCAAGAACTGTTCTCACCTTTAGAACAAACAGCTACCGAACCACATGCCATAACTTCAAGTGGTACAAGAGACAAATTCGTATTAGAAATAACCAAACAAAGATCACACATATTATAGCATTTTGCAAGTGTCTGCATTGTAACAACACCTAAACTCTGATGCTTAAACGGTATAATATAATCTTTTAAATCCCATCCTGCAAACACAACTTCTATTTCAGGCATTTTTTTACATAATTCATTCAATGCAACCAAACCAAGTTCAAAATCTCTTCTCGGTGTGACCGGACGTGCATAAAAGAATACGCGTTTTTTATCATCTTCACGTTTTGTTGGATAATATACATCTCTTTGATAAGAAAAATGAAAACTATCTGTTTTCATACCGTATTCTTGATTCAATTTATCTCGTAACCAATCTCCTGCTGTAATACCACGGAGTCCAAAATGATATGTGTTTTCAGCAAATTCAAATTCTGAACCATGTGCATAAAAATGTGGTTCGAAATCTTGTACAAAATAAAATTTAGATATTGTGTTTTCAAATCTTCTTACAAAATATGCTGTATCCCACGATGTTGCAAATGTTGCATGTGCGAATTCTGCATATTTCACATCATAAAAAAGTTCAACATTTTCATCTAAAATAGGGAATGCTTGTTTCACAAATCTTCTCAATGTTTTATTATCAAAAAAATGAGGAGATCTAAACAAGTAAACTCTACTATGAAATCCCATTTTTTCCAAATGTGAAATAAATCGAAAAATTGTTGTATGTCCACCTGATCCTTCACCCATCTCTGGAATGATCCAGTTCAATATCTTTACTTCATCATCTTTATGTTTATCAAAGGCTTTATTATCAAATGGTATTTCCTCACGATTAACAATAAACTCAAATAGAGTCAGTGGATCCGCTTTTTTTGCACGTAAATGCAATTTTTGTAAAATCCGAACATAAACTCCTTTGATACCCTCTTGCTTCAAAATACGCGCCAATTTTTGGGTCATGTGTTTTAACTTTCCCATCCTATCTTCCCTTCTATTACTTTTTCCTCTGTTTATACTGCTGTGAAATATGACAATCTAGCCAACGTTGTACTCTCGGTGAATAACTTGCATACTTGCCACCCAAATACCCTGCAAAATAACGACTAAAGTTTCTACACATAGAATACTTGCCCCAATATATTTTTTCCTTTTTTGACATTTCTAAATGACGAATATATCTTGCATCATCCAATGTGTGTTTTGCTGCCTGCAGCGGAAGTTTAAACCAACTTGTAGAAATCAAAAACTTGTGCAGATTGTACAATCCTTTATACTCATCAAAATATCGTGTAAAATACGTAGATAATTTAAAATTATGAGAATGATATACAGGTGCATATGGACAATATAACTTTTTATAACCCAATTCTATCATCTTTCTTGCCCATATCTGGTCTTCGGCAAAAGACACATCTTCGTATGGATATTTTTCAAAGATATCTCTTCTAATACATGAATTATTATCAGAAAAAAACGCTAATAAATGTCTATATCCTTCTTCTTTTTCATACCGTTCTCTATTCTCATCTGTTAATTGAAAAATTGTATTATCTTCCCCAAAGTTTTTAAAATGATAATACAAATCTCTTTTATCAATCACATTACAATCTGGATAAGTATAATGTATTCCAAATCCACCAACAATCTCTGGATCCATCTTCATTGCATCAATAAAATTCTGAAGCCACTTATCAGATGCTGGAACTGAATCTTGTGTAATAAATATTATAAATTCCCCAGTTCCCTTTGATGCTCCAAAATTTCGTGTTTTTCCATGCCCAAATTCCTCTGGCAAAATTTCATACAAACGACATGGATATTTCTTTATAATAGAAATGGTCTCATCTTTTGATCCAGAATCGACACAGATTACTTCATATTCATACTCTGTTTTTTGCGAAAAAACTTTTTCTAACACTTTGTCCAATAATTTTCCAGCATTTTTAGTCGGAATAACTATAGTGACATCCATATTCTCCTATCTCCTATCTAAATAATTTATACATAAACCTGATAAATAACGCAAAATAAACAATAATTCCTATAAATACTAAAAATGTTTCCGCATTAAATCTCTTATACAACACTTTTATAACAGGAGCTTTATCCTCAACATCTCCATTAATCATCATAGCTGCTTTTTCTGTTCCTTTTTCTGTAACATATATTGTCACTGTTTCATCTTCCTCAACATGTTCAGAAGACAGTGTTAACAGATATCTCTTATTTTTACTATCTTGTTGTCTAGGTATCTGAACTTCAACCATACCTTGTTTCTGCGGATCCGAACTTTCGAACTTTTTAGTTTCTGTAGACGTTTCATTAATTATACCACTTGCGATCACTTCTTCAGATTCTATGTTCTTGATACTCCATTCATAATTTCCAATCTTATCGTTCCCCTGTTTATTCAACTTGATTGTAAAACCAGAAAATCCTGTATCTTCACACAAAAATTCCTGTTCAAATATAGAACCAGATCCTAAAGGTTCTGTACTTTCATAAGATCCGCTTCCTATATCTGTATCATAAATCGCTCTCGGCCATGTTCCATAAGCATAAATTCCAGCTATCACAAGAGCTATAATTATAAACAATATTTTCTTAATCTTCCTCATAAATAATTAAATCCTCTATTCTTCTAATTCTCCTGCATAATATGCTCTTTCAAAATGACTGCCTACTTCTTCACTCGGACCATCTTCTCTTATATGTCCCTTCTCAATCCAAATTGCTCTTTTGCATATCTTTTTCACCTGATCGATACTATGTGAAACAAATAAAATAGTAGTTTCTTCTTTCATCATTCCTTGAATTCTTTTTTCACATTTTTCTTGAAAACGAAAATCCCCAACTGATAAAACTTCATCAACAATCAAAATATCTGGTTGTCCTATCGTTGCAATCGCAAAAGCAAGTCGTGCGAGCATACCTGACGAAAAATTCTTTATCGGAACATCCATAAACTCTTTCAATTCTGAAAATTCTACGATTCCATCATAATACTCACTCATTGTTTTTCTATCGTATCCCAAGATTGCCCCATTCAAAAAAACATTTTCTCGTGCCGTCAGATCCATATCGAATCCTGCACCTAACTCTATCATCGGTGCAATACTTCCACCAATCGTAACGGAACCTTTTGTTGGTTTTAACACACCCGCAATTGTTTTTAGTAAAGTACTTTTACCACAACCATTCAAACCGATCAACGCAACCGAATCCCCTTTTTTCACTTCGAAATCAATATCTTTCAAAGCCCAGAATTCATCAAAACTCTTTTTACTATTTATATTTTTTATACGCTTTACAAAATATTCCTTTATATTATCTATTTTTTCACTAGACAGATTAAAACGCATTGAAACATGATCTACTTTTATAATCACATCATTATTCATATTGGCCACCTCCTTGCGATTATAAGTTTAATATAAATTCGTCTTGCTGCTTATAAAATACTACTAATCCAATCAATAATGTGACAATAACAATAACAAAAGAAATCAAAAACTGACCAATTCCCGGTATTGTATTATATAACATTACTTCTCGGAAAATAGATAAAATTCCCGTCAGTGGATTTAAATTTACAATCATTCGAACCCATCCTGGCAACATTTCAATTGGGTAAATAACTGGTGTCAAATACATAAGTCCTGTAATGAATACTGAGTATAAATGCATTACATCTCGAAACCTCACAGTTAAAGCCGCCAAGATCAAACCTATCCCAAGAGAAAAAATAATCAAATATGCCAAAGGGATAAACACTAAAAACATCGTATAATGTAATTCTGCTCGAGTAAAAAGCATCACTAAAAGTAACGCACAAAATGATGACAAAATATTTATAGAACTAGAAGCAATCCTTGACAGAACAAACATATATTTAGGAATATATACCTTCTTTATCAAAGCAGCATTTCCTAAAATTGATGTCATAGAAGCGGACGTTGCTTCATTGTAAAAATTAAATAAAATCTGTCCAGATAATAAATATAATGGATAATTCTCTACGTCAAAGCGAAAAAGATTCGAAAAAACAATAGATAAGATTACCATCATCAACAACGGATTTAATAATGTCCACAATACACCTAACACTGATTTTCGATACTTGATTTTTACATCTCTTGCCACCAGTTCATATAACAATGGTCTATATTTTTTAAAGTTTTCAAAATATTTTATCATGTAATCTCCTTTATCCTGATTCATCAAATATTTTAATAGAAACTAGCAGTATCCAAAAGATACTGCTAGTTTCTATTTTTAATAATTATACCATCCTATATTTTAAATATCAACCCGATACCATACATAATACACACATTCTTGAATATCTCCATAATACAAAAATCCCATTTGTTCCATATATTCTGAACATGCATCATTTGTTGTAACAACACAATTTATATTATATTTATCCATCTCTTTTTTGAGTCTGTTACAAGTTATCTCATTCGGATTTTCCAAAAAATCTTCAAAGATATTTTGATTATATCCGTATAATACACAATCTTCTTCTACTGGATATCTGCCAATCGCGGAAACCGAAATAATATCTGGAGCAAAAATTCTAATTTGTGTCGCCAAAGAATGAGCTGTTCCATCTAACCCACGCAATTCAGGACATACCAAATATATTTTATCCTCACTTTTTTCATTAATTTCCTCCAACATACTCCCCAATAATTCTGTAGATTTCGGAACAAAATTAATATTATCTTTAATGATTTCTAGATTACCTCGCAAATTTGCTTCCACTGGTCCTTCTTCTATAAGAAATAATTCTCCCCCATACCAATTAAATGTACATACAATGAATATAGAAAAAACTATACCAAGTATTCCGTATACACCTTGCATAATATTTATATTTTTTATATGTTTTTTTAACAGAATATATCCATACATAAAATTCAATACTATATATGTATATCCAAATACCGTCCATGTTCGTCCTGCAACAAATCCATATACTGAAAACAATTCAAAAACATCATTAACCTGTGGAATCACCATCATTGCTATAAGTAGTAAAATAATTCCGTTCAACTGATAAACAATTCTTTTTCTAAAAGTAAAACTAATAACAAAAATAATTGTACATAAAATAAATATCGGTGAATGCAACGCCAATTTTACATACTTATAAACTTCAAATTCTAACTTCTCTTTATTCGGAAGGATAAATGCCACAAGAAACCATATTGCACATACACTTCCTCCAACTATATATTTTTTTTCTAAAAAAAACCATGAAATCAGATATGACATCGAAACAAGCACAATAATAGGAAGTGCCGTTGACGACTTTGTCATTAAAAAAAAGGCAATTCCTCCTACTGATAAAATCATTTTTATATCTATATTTCTTTTACCTATGAATGGAAATAATAACATTAAAATACCAATCATACGTACAATTGACGATCCCAAAAACATTCCTGAATTATATTGCCACGCATCTCTTAAAAAAAACAAATTTGTGTCTTGCAAATATAAATAGTATGCACCAAAGAAAATAATAATTACAGTTTGAAATTGATATTCTATTTCTCTATATTCGTCATTCAAACATGTGAAAATTTTTTTTGCAAAAATCAATACACAATTTGCAAACAGGAAATAATGAAATATAGATTGAAATAATCTCAGATACAATGTCGCACTTACTTTTAGCCATTTAATATAAACAGAAGCCTCTATTTCCCATGTATTGAAAACATAAGAATCTATTCCTAATTTTTCAACACCTACAGAATAATTCGTACGAAATCCAGTCTCATTGTAAGGCATTGTAGCCACTTTTGTAATATAATACCCATCATCTAAATGATTCCCATACCAATATGCATTATAATAAAGAAATAACATAGCACCTAAGACGATACACACAAAAAAAACAACCCAATTTTTCTGGATATATTCTTTGAAGCTGTACAAAGTAAAGCTCATTTTCCTTTTTTTAAGCTGATAAATAATAACACATAATATAAGCAGCCATATTACAAGCATATATTTTTCATAAATGCTCCAATTAAGATCAAAAAATTGGACGATAATTCCACCTATTCCGACCAACACACTATACGTTATATAACCTAGAACGAAAGATTCTGGATCACTCTTTTCTTTTTTTATTAGTGCTTTTCCAAATAAAAACATCATAAAAGTAAATGTACACCAAAATGTTGTACACAAAATATACTCTTTCATTTTATTTCCTATCCTGATCTATTTTTCTATCGATTGCAACTTCCTGTACTAAATTATCTATTTTGTTCTCTAATTGTGATATTTGTATTGTCATAAAAAATATTTTAAGAATTAAAATAAATATTACAACTAGGTAAATCATACTAATCGGTGACTGAAATCCGAAAAAATCAGATATCACATAAAACAATTTAGGCCATATTCCCATAATTACTAATACACTCGAAAATATAATCCAGAAAACCGTATATTCGATTTTCATTTTTTCTTGTCGAATTTTATTCAGCATAAATATTAGCATAATCAATGCACTAATAATTAACACCACTCTCAATAAACCTGACATTTCTTTATCCTTTCCTATTTACGTTTTCTAAAATTTTGTACCAAAAATATAGAAATCAACATTTTAGTCATATATTTTATAGAACCAGTTAAATTCAAATAACTTTCCCCAAATTGTCTTTCTTCCATTTTAACCTGCACTTCTGAAACTCGAGCACCATTTTTAATTAAATAAGAGATTGTATCCGGTTCTGGTCCATAGTTCAAATTTTTAGCAAACTCCTCTATCATAGATTTAGAAAACATTCTCATTCCTGAAGTAGGATCTGAAATTCGAACTTTTGTTGTTAGTTTAATTGCGATCGTAAGAATTCTACTTCCTAACATTCTCAAACTATTGTCTTTTTTTTCATTTAAAAATCTAGAACCGATTACAATATCGTATCCTTCTTTGCAACGTTTCAGCATAGCTTCTATAAATTCCGGTCTATGTTGACCATCTGCATCAAATTGTATCGCATACGCATAATGTTTTTCATGTGCATATTTCAATCCCGCCTGAAATGCACCTGCCAGACCCAAATTAACTGGCAAATCTAATAATTCATATCCATTTTCTCTGCATATTTCTGCTGTTTTGTCCTTCGAACCATCATTCACAACTACATAATCATATTGATTATATTTTGTTTGAATATATTGAACAACACTCTTAATGTTTTTTTCTTCATTATACGCAGGAATAATAATCAATAATTCTTTTTTCATTAATTGTTTCCTTCCTCCTCACCAAAATCTAAAATATATGGACAATGATTCACTCTTTTATTTTCTGGAGGCATCTGCATATAATCACCAAACAATCTTCTTAAATATGTATCATAATCATTCGGCATATTAACCATTAAATGTTCAAACTGCATTTTCCGCAATGGGTAAAGTTCTTTCTCAGATATATATGCACTGTGTGACATAGTCACTTCAAATGCATTTATATATTCTGTTTTTTCATTATTATATCGTTTTGCTTCTTTCAATAAACATTTATATAGAAATTGAGGCGAAATATGAAGTACTTTTAACCCAAAATGGGCACACGCACATATAATTTGAGCAATAATTTTTTTTGCACCTTTTAATGGAATAATTGGCGCTGGCGTTCCACACAAAAAAATCAACTTATTCAAAAACCATGTTTTTCTCAACTGTCTTTTTCGCTTCACTGGATCATCCGGCATATGATCTAATGCAAAAATATCAATATCAATACAAAGTTCACACTTCATTTTTCTAGAAACATAAGGTACAAATTTTGTTCCTTTTTTTTGCAAATGCGTCACATTACAGGCATAATTTTTATCTACAAGCGGTGTAAGAATTCTATACTTGTCCCCTATTTCCTCATCTATCACTGCTAAAAATCGATCATAATCTTCTCGTGGCATCGCCACATCAATATCATCATCCCATGGAATAAATCCATTATGTCTTACAACACCAATTCCTGTTCCACCCAGCATAAAATATGATAAATTGTATTTTTCACACACCCCTATGAATGCCTCTAAAATTTCCAATTGTGTTTTCTGAATTTTTCTCAACACATCTGGCTGGTACTCCATATATTGCATATTTTTCATTTTTCAGTCTATTCTCCTTGTTCTACCTTTCAAATTCCATCTGTTTTATATTTTGTACAATAATATCCCATGTATAATTTGTTACAAGCTTTTTGTAAACATTTTCAACGCACTCTAACGATTTCTCCCAATTTTGAATACAGTCATCTAACGCTTGATATACTATTTCAGCATCATTTGTCTCCATAATGGTTCCTAAATCTTTACTACTGATTAATTCTTTTGATCCACCCTGTGCTGTCGTTATCACATAACATTTACACGCTACAGCTTCCAATACGCCTCCACAAAACGCCTCAGAAACAGAAGGCAAGCAATAAATATCTCCTTCATCTAATAAACGAAACACATCTTCATGTTCTATATATCCCAAATAAATAATATGTTTATTCTCTCTTTTCTTTATTGTTTCTTCAAGTTCTCCAACTCCTGCAATCAATAAATATACATCTTTTCTTTTTTGATTTAATTTTTCGAATGCATCCAAGAGATTTAACAGACCTTTCTCTTTTATCAAGCGTCCAGTAAATACAATCACTTTATCTTCTTCTTTAATACCATATTTTTTCCTATATTCATTCTTTTTACAAAGACTTTTTTCTACCTCTTGCATATTGATTGCATTATAAATAATCCCTTTACTTTCTATATGAAAATGTCTTAGCCACATATTGCATGCTTCACAAGTCCCATAAAACTGATTGCAAATGCATTTCAAAATAAACGTATGAAAATGCTCATAAATTTCTCCAATTCTATCCAACACTTTGTTATGTACCTTCAAATGTCCAGAACCATGTTCTAATACTGCACACGAAATTTTATTTTTTTTAGCAAATAATGCACCTGCAATAGAATGTATATAAAATCGAGCATTTATAAGCACTACATCAAAATGTTTTTCACTTAATATTCTAAATACTTTTCTTGTATTTTTATCATACTTTAATACTGGATATCTTCCACCTAACAACTCATAGCATGATACTCTATATACAGGGATTCCATCTAGCACTTCGTATGAAACCTGTTCATCTATTTTTGATGTAACGATTACCACTTCATCTCCACATTCTTTTAATTTTTCTGCCAAATTATACACATACCTTTCAATCCCTCCTAAATGTGGAAGGTAATGTGCTGCAAAAATACAATATTTTTTTTTCATAATCTCCTCGCCTATTTTTTATCTTGCAGATCGTTTTTAATTTGAGTAGTTGATATTTCAGGAGTTCTCGGCAAATATACAACCTCACACTGCGTTTTTAGAAAGTCAAACTTTCCTTCCCAGTCATCTCCCATTACAAATGTATCTACATGATACTCCTTTACATCTTTCTCTTTTTGATCCCAGCATTCTTCCGGAATAACAAGATCCACATACCGTATCGCCTCTAAAAGTTTTTTTCTCTCATCATATGTAAAATAGCATTTTTTATTTTTTTCATTCCAGTTAAACTCATCTGTAGATAATCCTACGATTAAATAATCTCCTTTCTGTTTAGCTCGTCGAAGTAAATTTATATGTCCATAATGCAATAAATCGAATGTTCCATATGTAATTACACGTTTCATTATTCACTTCATTGTCAAAGACAATGACTCCTTCCTAAAATTTATTCTTTATTTTATCATAAAATGTTCTTATGATAAATCTTTTCTTCAATGATTATTCTCTGTTTATTTTATCACTTCTTGACTTTTCTTTACAACATGTTATGATTAATTGTAATTTCAAATTAACGGAGGTATTTATGAAAATATATTTCTATATCATCGCTACTACTCTTATTCGCTTTCTTTTATATATTTCGCCTAGGAAAAAATGGAATCCAAAGAGAATTGTTTTTACTAGTTATTTAGGCAAACAATATTCTTGTAATCCAAAATATCTTTCTGAATATATTAAAACATATGCACCCGAATACGAGCAGGTTTGGGGTTTTGTCAATCCTGACGACTATACTTATCTCAAAACTGATAATATCCATATTGTGAAATATAACTCACTGAAATTTATTCGCCTTTGCATGTCCTCAAAATACATTATCACAAACACAAGAGATTTGACGCATATTCCTTTTTCTTCTAAACAATGTGTTATCAACACATGGCATGGCGGAGGAGCTTACAAAAAGGTCGGATTTGAAGGAATTAATTCTAACCTGCTTGAACGTTACCGAGAATATCTAGCACACAAAACACCTTATACTTATGTTTCAAGTTCCAAAATTTTTACAGAATTAACACTTCACCGAAGTTTTCATCATACTGGGGACATAATAGACTCTGGAATGCCTCGCAATGATATTTTAATTCATCCAGTTGAAAATAACTTGCATAACAAAATTTGTTCCAAATATGCCATTCCATTGGAGCATAAAATTCTTTTATATGCCCCAACCTTTCGTAAGGATCGAAAAATATCTGATTATGCTTTTGATGTAGAACAAATAAAAAATGCTTTAACGTATCGTTTTGGCGGAAAATGGACGATTCTTTTTCGAGCTCATTACTATATTGCAGAACAATTAGTAAAACAAATCCCAGATTATATCAATGTTTCTGATTATCCTGATATGCAAGATTTACTATCAATTTCGGATATATTGATTACAGATTACTCTTCTTCCATATGGGATTTTTCTTTTACAAAACGGCCTTGCTTTCTATATGCAACCGATCTTTCAGAATATGATTTGGCAAATGGTTTTTACACTGATATCTCATCTTGGCCATTTCCCCTTGCTCAAAATATGAACGAATTAACTCAACATATTTTAAACTTTGATCACGATATATATATAGAATCAATTTTACAACATCATAAGAATCTTGGCTCTTACGAAACTGGAGATGCTTGTAAAAAAATATTGTCCTATATAAAAAATTTCTAAAAGCTATAAAATACTCAAAAGAATTGAAATGCTAATCATTATTTCAATTCTTTTGTTTTTTCTGTAAGTTTTTTCTTAATTTTATAATCCTAATATCTGTGAGTTTTCTTCTGCTTCTACAATCGCTCTAAACGTATAATAATCAGAAGGTGTCGTTATTTTTATATTTTCTGGCTTTCCTATAACTGGATATAATTCATAACCTTCTTCTGTCATCATTGTAGCCGAATCAATAATATTATTTATTCCTGCATTTCTTGCTTTATCATGTGCCCTCATTAAGTCTTTATATATAAAACTCTGTGGAGCTCTGACAACTCTACATTTATTTCTATCTATACTCTTTGCAATTTTTCCTTCTTCATCCATAAGCATTATTGTTTCAATCGCCGGAACAACTGTCACTGCACATCCATGTGCACGCACAGTTTTTATATTTTCTGTGATCAATTCCTGATCTATCAGAGGTCTAACACCATCATGAATTAACACAATAGAATCATTGTCAATCTCATTGCGCATCGCATTTAATCCATTATATATAGATTCCTGTCCCGTGCTTCCTCCGGGAGATACCCATTTCACTTTTTTTAGTTGATACTTGTTTATCAGTTTCTTTAAATGATCCAACCACTCTTCAATACACACAACAGAAACCCCATCAATCTCCGGATGATTTTCAAAATGTTCTAAGGTATATATAATAATCTCTTTACCATGTAATTTCAAGAATTGTTTAGGACATGTTTTACTGTTCATTCTTTTTCCTGTTCCACCTGCAAATATTACAGCATAATTCATTACATTACCTCCATATATTTCTTTATCTTAAATATTTTTTGCTACCAAATATTATTACAAAATAAATCAAAGCTCCTATTGGAATTAATATAAGTAACTGCATAATCACATTTTCAATCCATTTCATTCCTATCCAAACGACACATCCCATAATCATAGCAGCTACTAAAAAACAAGGCACTCCACTCATTACTTTTCTCAGATTTATTATTTTTCTCGTCGTCAAAATAAAATAAATAAATACAATACATTCTGATAAAACCGTAGCAACTGCTGCACCTTCCGTTTTAAACAATGGAATAAGAATCGCATTTAAAATTAAATTGGTAACCGCCCCTGCCGCAGTTCCTATACATGCTTCTTTTTCATGTCCCGTAGGAATCAACACTTGATTATAAAAAATATTGTCCAAAGCCGAAAACACAAGACGAACAGCTAGTATTTGTCCAGTTAAAACAGCCGGTAAAAATTCTTTTCCGCTAAACAACAAAATAATAGGTTTGCTTAACACAAACAATCCCATTGCGCTTGCCACAGAAAAAAACATATTCAACTCTGCACCCTGTTTAAATAGTTCTTCAAATTTCTCTTTTTGATCTTTTGCAAGATATGTCGCTAAACGTGGTAATAAAACAACACTGATAGACGTAATAATGTTCTTCACAACAGTATTTACCTTCACTGCTGCCGAATACAATCCCACTTCATAGTCTCCACAGAACATTCCTAGCATAACCACATCCATGTTCATATAAATAGACACAGAAAGTGTCGCACCAAAAATAATTAAAATTGGCTTCAAATGTTTTTTCAACTCAAGTTTACATTTAACTTTAAAATCTACATATCTTCTCGCATTAAATAAATTTAAAAAACAATATCCTTTTGATGAAAAAACAGAAATAAATGTATATATCAATATATCTTTTTCTGTTTTTACGAATAGAAACATTAGGATTAAAGAAAGTACTTGAATAATAAGCGTTCGTATACTGATATACATATACTTTTCTAATGCTTGATATAGCCAATCAATACATAAAGTAGTAGCTATAATTGATAAGCTTAATACAAGCATGATTTCTCTTTTTCCTTCATATGCTCCGCATAAAAAGCAAAATACTAAAACTACATATGCAGCTATTGTTGTAATTATATTGATAGTAAATATTTCTTTCACAAATTTTGAAAATTTTTCTCTATCATCTCTTATTTTTGCACCTTCACGTATAGAATAACTGCTAATTCCTAAAGATGCAAATAATATAAAATAATTTATAACAGAACTACAATATTGATATTTACCAATTCCTGTTACACCTAATACTCTTGATATATATGGAAATGATATTAACGGGAAAAACACCACCATGATAGTTTTTAATGTATTAAAAATAAAGTTTACTTTTATCGTTTTTTCCATTCGCTCACCTTTATAATTCGTTTATTAACTTATATGTATTCTTACAATGTTCTTTCCCGAATCCCCCAAAAAATTCTTCTACTCTTTTTAAATACAATTCGTCCATTTTGAATTTATTATCCAATGCTCTTTTCATCTCTATAATAACATCATCAACTGTATAGACTATTGGACCAAATCCATTTTTTTCATATGTATATAACTCACTCTCACCATATTGTATTCTAGCAAACTCTTCTGCATCAAACTGAAAATATAACATTGCCTTTTTCATATAAGCATAATCAAACGCTACTGATGAATAATCTGTAATCAAAAATACAGCCTGTTTCAATAAATCCTGCACAAAATACTCCTCTTTTTTTACAATCTTTACACGATTTGATGTAGATGTAAAATAATCCGAATACATTTGTGCATATCCGTGTAAATATAAAACAACTCTCATATCATTTTTTTCTAAAAAATCATGAAACTGTTTATTATTCAATAAATTTTGATATTCTTTATAATAACTAGATGTCAGATATTGTTTTTTAATCTCCTCGACTTTTGACTCATTTTTTTCATGTCTGTAATCAAGCCAACGTCTCCAAGTCGGCATAATTAAAATTAATTTATTATCAAGTAACTCATCATTTAAATTGTCATGTCTGCAAAAACCTATTGCTTTCACCTTTTCTTCTGGTTGATGATTAATTTTCGTTATAATTTCTTTTTCTAGTTCTGACATAGCAATTATCATATCATAATTTGTCCTATCAGCATTAACAATACCTGAAATCCCCCTTGCAAATCCATGATTTAAAAATATATACTGAAATCTATGCATTTTCATTTCAAATAATCCTGCCGTAATTCTTTCATCAGGGAAACCATGATACTTTGTAGTACCAATAAATTTAGTAGCTGCCCAAAATAGAAAATAATGTTTCCAGCCACCAAATTCAATAATATTTCCTAATTTTTCCACTTTAGCATAATCAGATGCATTTTTTTTAATAGGATAAAAAGCTTTTTTTTCAGAATGATTTTCGCGTACGTATTTAAAAAACCAATACCCATTATCTCTTGCATTTTCTGGATACTCTGTTATCACCCAAACATCTTTATATATTCGCTTATATATTTTTGCTGGAATAAATGTAAATAAAAGTTTTATCATCGAAGGAATATCTTCCAAACGGATTCTACAAATTTGTCTTACTAAATAATTCATTTTTTCCCCTTTTACATTTTTTGTTTCAAATCTATAATCATTCTTTTGTAAGTTTCTTCTAAATCTACTTTCGGATACCAACCTAATTTTTGCAATTTTTCACCTGAAAGTTTCATCTTCACCGGTGGAGCATAACCATATATTAAATCATTCTCTGGTATATCATATATCACTTTAATCTTTCCACCAGCAACTTTTTCTGCTACTAAGGTTGCCATTTCTCGAATTTTCATATGATTATTTTCATTTACAACATTATAAGCTTCTCCATTTTCTCCCTTATATGCCAATAATATCAATGCTTCAACAGCCTCTCGAACATAACAATAATTCCCCTCAGATTCCCCGTTTGAATGAAGCACAATATCTCTCTGTTCTATAACACTTTTAGCAAATTGAGCGTATACTCGAGCATCAGTCTCTAAAATCCCTGCTCCAAAAGTTTGAGCCAATCGAGCAATTTTCACCGGTAAGTGATATTCAGAAACATATGCATTACATAAACATTCGCAAATTCTTTTTCCTTCTGAATAACTACTTCTTGCTTTTGTCAAATCTATATATCCTAATTTTTCCTCCGTCACTTTATGAACATCACAATTGGGATTTCCATATACTTCCATAGATGACACATAGACCATACCTAGTACTTTTTTATTTTTTGCTAATTCTAAAATATTTCTTGTTCCTTGATAAGCTGTTTCTATTGTAGATACAGGATGTTTGACCATCATCTTAGATTCCGTAACACTTGCTGTGTGAAAAATATAATCAATTTCTTCATCATATGATATAGGTTTTGTCACATCACAAACAAATACTTTTAGATCTGTTCGTTTTAACAATTCCCCATATACTCTTATAGCTTTTTCATTATTTCTCACTGCAGCAACCACTGTAATATTCAACTTTTTCATTCTATTACAACACAAAAAAGTTTTCACTAAATATGATCCTACTAATCCCGTCGCACCTGTAATAAATATTTTTGAGTTTTTATACTTCTCAAAATCCAAATCACTTTGAACTAATAATTCTAAATCTTGTTGCTGTATTGATTCCGTTTTACACTCTTTCATATTATACTTTTCCATATCTTAACATCTCCCAACTTAATCTTTGCTCATATTTTTTCAGTATAACACTTAACCTTAATTTCAGCAACTTCTAACAAATTTAGTCTCTTATTTTTCTCTTTTTATTTTTATACAAAACAGAGCTATTATACTATAAACGCTTTTGTGATGTTCCAAAAATAGTCCTATGGAAATCTATTCATCGCTCTTTTACATCCCTGTTACTTATTGTAGCACGAAAAATCAAATATTTAATTGCAATGCAATGCAGGTGGATCATACTGACCCACCTGCATAATTTTCTATTTATTCAATCAATTTTTGATTACTGAATTACCACTGCATTTTTACCAGTGATATTGTATAAATGTTCAAAATCTGCCCTATTTCTAGTTACATATCCAATTAATGGATCACTAATTTTTACAGTATCACTTTTTTTATCATATCCATACAATACCATGCAGTGTTCCATACGATACCACAAATATCTACGTCCATTCCATGAAACAGATGCACCTGTAAATACAGGATCCTTCATATACATTGTTCCCCACACAATAACCGGATGCCCTCTATCGATATAATTATATAACTCCTGAAATGATGTTCCTGTAATATCTTTTGCTTTATATGAAGACTGTCTACTAGTCAAAAAATTATTTGCTGCTGTTGTAATTGCCGGTGCAAAACAACCACCACCATAATAACTATATGGACTTCCAAAAAAACCTATCGCATAATTACTATTATATGGAAGATAAGAATCTGCTATTACAGTTTTTCCTATATTATAACCATAATGATGTAAGGCAATTGTAAGTGCCACACTTTCGCAACCTGTAGGCAATTCTGGATTTTGTAAAATTGCTGGTACCCATACAGAATTACTAATTTTCTTATCCATATAATAATTAGTAGTATTTCCTGGTGCAGAAGCTCCTTTATACACAATTTTGATCTGCAAAGCCTCTATCTTACGATCGATTTTGGTAGATCCTGATGCTTGCCCATTTTGCGCCCAATCAAGCCATCCATATTCTTCAAGATATGTTCTATAATATACATCACAATATTTTTGTAATTCACCGTCTAAAGTAATCTTTATTGCTTCTACGGGTTTATTTTGATCAGGAAGACCTGCAACCGCACCATCAGATACAGCATCTAACCAACCCTGATCCCGAACATATACATTATACGTAATTCCTCCTGTATAGAAACTATTTATATCTCCTGTTTCTATTTGCAATGCAACAGCCTTAATTGTTTCTTTCTTTCCAACATTTCCTAAAATTGTATTATTTCCACCAGTATATTGAATTTCATCCTCCTGTATATAAGTCACAAAATTACAATTTCCAAGTAATTCCGTATCAAGATATGCTCTTGTATCTTGCACCGGAGCTTCTTCTACTGATTTTTCAACTAACTTTATCTCTATAGATTCGATTGCTTTGCTATATCCATTAGTCCCAGATTCTTCACCATTTTTAGCCCAGCCAAGTGTCCCCCACTTTGACGAATGTACACGATAATATACATCATAAAAATTGGAAATTTCACCTGTCAAACGAATCCTAATTGCTTCCATTCGTTTACTTTCACCTAAAGTTCCTGCAATTTCACCTTCTGAAACCCAATCCATCCATCCATATTTTTGACAATGTGCTTGATATTCTATAGCACCAGTAATTATATTTCCTTCATCATCCTGTATATTATCATTTAGATAAATACACAAAGCCTCCATTCTTTTCTTTTGACCTTGTGTCCCACTTATTTCACCATCAGCCACACTTTCCAACCAACCATATGTTTGTACATGACTCGCATATGTAAGATTCCCTTTACAACTTGGTGATATATAACTTTTTCCATCTTGCACAGGAATATCCGCACTGCCTTTTTCTTTTAGCTGAATTGTCAATGCTTCGATAGAACATGAATAACCGTTCGTTCCAGCCCACTGACCATTTTTCGTCCACCCCATGTTTCCAAATTTGCCATTATAAACTTGGTACCAAACATCATATTTTTCCGCTAATTCACCAGTCAAACAAATCCGAATTGCTTCCATTCGTTTTGATTCTCCACTTGTCCCCGCAACTTCTCCATCAGAAACAGCTTCCATATCACCATACTTTTGGCAATGCACTTGATATTCTATAGCACCCGGAACCTTTTCAACAATTATTTCATCCGGATTTTCAGGATCTCTAAACTCTTTGTTTACAATTATTGTTATCGCTTCCATTCGCTTCGACTGTCCTACTGTTCCCGCTTGTTCTCCATCCGTTTTCCATTCCTGCCATCCTATTTTTTGACAATGTACTTGATATTGAAGTGTGTAGTTAACATCTTGTCCGCTATCCTCCTCTGAAATATTCGCAACGCCTTGTTCACCATCCACTATGTTTAATATTTCATCGCTTTCCTTTTCTATTTCTTTATATGTTGTATCATTTTCAATATTCTCCAGTTCTTTTTCTTCTTGTTGGTTTTCTGGAATATCTACTTGTTCTTCTCCCATTAAATCTTTCGCAAAAACGAAAGAAGAAGAATTAAAAAGTGCAACAACCAACATCAAAGCCACTATTTTGTAAAATTTCTTTTTCATTTGTTCCCTCCTCATCCAACATTTTTATTATTAAATTATTATTTTTCGAATTTCTACACGGGATTTTTGTTTATGATGTTTTCTTTTTAATTATACAAAAGATTACAAAAAATTACCAGTAAAGAAATGTCTTATCCCCATTTCTTCACTGGTAATAAAATTTCAGCTTCTAATTTGCTTTTCCCAAAACAAGCTGTACTGTCTTTTCCGTATACTCTCCATTATTCTCTGGCACCTGAATTGTAACCGTTACTGTATCGCCTACCGCACAATATGAAAGAGCTTCTTGCAATTCATCCATATTCTGAACTTTTGTACCATCAAATCCTGTAATAACATTTCCTTTTGTGATTCCTGCTTTTTTAGCTGCACCGTTTTCAAGAACACTTTCAACATATACACCTACAGGAATTCCATACATCTTTGAACTTTCGCTTGATACATCAAACCCAGAAATTCCAATATAACCTCTATCCTCTTCTGCTACTTTTACTTTTGTCTTCTGTGTCATCAGATTTTCCAAAACATCTGAAATATCACTGATCGGTATTGCATACCCCATACCTTCTACTTCTGTAGAAGCCAACTTAGATGAATTAATTCCGATTACTTCTCCCTTTGCGTTCAACAAAGCACCACCACTATTACCAGGATTGATCGCCGCATCTGTCTGGATCAGTTTTATGCCTGTAGATTCTGCTTCTCCTGTTGTTTCATTTGTTGTTGTCAGATCTCTGTTTAATGCACTGATCACACCCGTTGTAACAGACTGACCATAGCCAAGAGCATTTCCGATTGCAATTGCTGGTTCTCCAACTTTCAATGATGTGGAATCACCCAATATTGCTACACTGATCGCTGATTTTGTTTCATCTGGTATTTTTTCCAATGGAACTGCAATCACGGCTACATCAATATCGGCATCTGTACCTTTCACGTATGCTTCAATATTAGATTCATCATTGAATGTAACTGTAATTGTTTTACTTCCTTCGATTACATGATAATTTGTTACGATCAAAAGCTCTTCTTCCGTTTCAGCAATAATAATTCCAGAACCAGCTCCTGTACTTTCATATTGAACCGTCTGGCCAAAGAAATTCTGTACTTCCTGGACACTCAAATTTGTGATTGATACAACCGAAGGCATTGTCTTTTCTACCACACCTGTTACATCTGATGTGATCACACTATAATTTTTTTTAAGATCTACATTTCCGACTTCCTGTGTGCTTTCTTCCACTGTTTTTGCATCACCAAATCCAGCTCCAAGCAAATGGTTTCCGAATGCGTACACTCCAACGAACGTAACTCCTGCAATAATTCCAAATAATACAGCACAACCAATGCCAATCAATATTTTGGGAATTTTATTTTTCTTTTTCTTATTCACAGTTGTTTTATAAGGATCTCCTTGGAAATGATATTGATACTGTTGTTGATCATATTCTTTCTGTTCATCCTGATTATAAAAATTATATTTATTTTCCATACTAACAATTCCTCCTTAACTATTTTATGTTTATATAATAACTTGCTTTTGTGATAAAACTGTGTTCAATTCTTTAACAAATTTTGTTGTTAAAAAGAAAAAGACAGTGTATTCATCAATCACACTGTCCCTTTCTAATTATTTGATCAAAGATCTATGAAATCTACACTATAATCCTCTGTATCTTTCGAAACCTTTTTTCTTTTTACAATAGATTTTTTCTTTTGAACTACCTTAGGCTCTTCTTCGTAATCCAATTCCTCATCATAATCATCTTCATCTTCGAAATCATCGTATTCATCTTCATCATCGAAGTCTTCATCATCAAAATCATCAAGATCGTCAAAATCATCTTCATAATCAAAATCATCATCGAAGTCTTCATCAAAATCGTTTATTACAGATTTCTTATGAGTATCAGTAGAACCTTCCAGTTCTTCATACAAGTCTTCAATTTCCACATTTCGTTTACCAATGATTGAAGACATAATCATGATAATAATGATAAATATGAGAATCAAAGCAAAAATCCCTGCAAATACATATATAAAATATGTATCAACGAGTTCTTTCAATTTACCAAAGATCCCATCATCTGTTGGATTTTCTTTCTTCTCTTCTCCTGAACCAACACTTATATATCTCTGATAAGTATCTTCTTTACTATCATACTGATAAAATCCTTCAAATCCCTCACTACTCAATGCATATACAAGGAAATAATCCGTTTCTTTCATGTTCTGCCATGTAGTGAATATCGTCCCATCAATCTCAAGCGTTGTTTCTGCAAAATCTGATGATAATCTGCTTCCATCCCCCTTTTCCATAAGGATTAAATAATAATCATTGCTGACAGACACGAATTTTGCTGGAATAAATGATGCAGAACTATCATCATAAATCATCAATGTCGGATTATTATCTTCTTTCACAAAATATGCCGCAGTGATTCCTGTTAGATCCTGAACGATCACATTGTGCGTATACCCGTTATAATCAAGTGTACTCTTAGAAAATCCATCTAAAATCAATGCCTCTGTAAAGTCTTCATAAAAATAATATGTTGTGCCACCAATATCAACCGGCTCTCCTACAACCATTTTTTCTGATGAAATTGCACCGCCTGTTGCTTGTAAACTTAATGTTTCATCACTATACAAATAAGCTGTTGAATCAACTAATGAGAGAACCGTTTTTCCTTCTTCAATAATACGAAATTGAAGTTCAAATGTAAATTCCGTCTCTGTACCTGTTCCATATTGTGCAATCTTGATACCAGTATCTGTTTCTTCCGCATTTTCCCCTTCAACAAATTCAAGTATTTCGGAATCATATGATAAAGTTGCTTCGCAATCTCCTAATTCATCACCGCCCGCATCAACTTTAATCGTAACATTCACGACATCTCCCACAGCTCCTGACGCATCGGAAATCTGCATTATTCCATCTGCAGCCTCACATTTTACACCAAATGTGAGCATACAGCATATCATTAACAGTAACATTGTTGTTATTTTGGTTAATCTCTTCTTCATCTGCAACTCCTCTTTCTTTAATTTTTAGTACATATCTTCGCTATACATATCATCTAGTTCATAATAATCATCGAACCCGCCATTATCATCGTCTGCATAGCTATTATCATAATCGGATCCTCCATATGTTTCATCTACATAATTTGATTCATCATATGTTTCGTCCATATAATCCGGTTCCGTATATCTTGAAGCATCATCTCCCCCAGCACCTGTAGCCGCCGCAATTCCCGAACTAATATCCTGTACCTGATAAGATGGCGTGTAACTCAATTCAGGGAACAATAACTGATGCAATTTTCTAACATTACTTACTAAAGATTGAGGGATTACAGAATCTCCTGCATTTTCATAACGCATTGTACTTTTTTCAAATGGAAATCCAGTTGTTTCGCCGAACCAATATTTTGCTATATCTTTCGCATATGCTAGTATTTCTGATAATGTAAAGTTTGTTTCCACCATAGGGAACACTTTATCAATGATTGTATTCAATGTGCCAAGATCTGCCTGTTGTAACTTTTCAGCCGTCTTAGTCAAAACATCTCTCTGTCGTTCCGTACGCTTATAATCATCACCGTCTGTATATCGAATACGAGCATATGCCGTTGCCTGAACCCCATTCAACACCTGTACTCCCGGCTCTGTTACACCCACTGAATCAATACCAGTATTTTCAATAATTTCTACAGCATATCCCGTAAGCTGAGATACTTCTTCCTCTGTTACATCAATTTCAATTCCACCTACAGCATCTATTACATGTACTAAAGCCGCAAAATCTACTGTCACATAATGTTGTATATCTAAATCTAAATTTCTATTTAACATAGCAATCGCATCTTCTACTCCGCCAAACGAATATGCCGCATTTGCTTTATTGTATGTTCCATCTTCTTGCTGCAACAACGTATCTCTATATACCGAAACAAGTTTCACCTCTTTGGTCTCTCGATTCAAACTAGCAATTATAATTGTATCACTTCTTGATCCCATAGATTCATCGTTAGCACGGGTATCCAATCCGAATAATGCTACATTTAAATATCCCGATTCCTCATAGTGCAGATCATCATAGATACTCAATTTATCAGGATCTAATTTTGATGTTTGAATCATACTCATTTTGCTCATCACAAATGCAATCGCAACGGCAACTATTACCAATAATGTAATACAAATACCTAATGCTATTTTCTTTCCAGTTGTCCAATATCTATTCCTATATTTCTTTGTACTTCTTTTTCTTCTTTCTTTTCTACTTGCAATCTGCTCTTTTGTTAACTTTTTCTTTTTTTTATTTTGAACGGCTGCTTTTGAATTTACAGATTCTTTCTTACTTTTCTTTCCTTTTTTATACTGTTCTTTCTCTGCAATCTTATTTTGACGCTTATCCTGGCGTTTTGATTTTGTTGCCATATCTTATTTACCCTTTCTTCTATCTTGAACACAAACACTCTAACTTCATGTTCTCATTCTTGATTTTCATAAAAGTATCAATATTATTTCTATCTCTTCCAGTATTCTTTATTCGATGTGAATTTCAAAACCAACCATCCCGGTAACTTTCGATAATTCTTCCCTGCTAAATATCCTATATATTTGAATCCACTTTGCACGCAAAGTTCAAAAACAAGCCAAGGTTTTCCTATTTTACAAAGATGGCTCGCTGTATCTTTCACTAAACGGATCCCTTCACTTTCTGCTCTTATATTCGCAAATACTTCTGGATGATCCGCTTGTGAAACCGCAAGATCAAAATTTCGTTTAAATTGTTGAATGCAATTATAATTATGACAATGTAAAACTTTTGCATCCGCTGCATATGCAACACAATACCCAGCCTTTATCATATTAGCAGCCATGATCGAATCTTCATTAAAGATTGTTTTCTTCACAAATCCGCCTAATTTATCATAGATTTCTTTTTTATATGCTGCACATACATTTGAACAAAAAAATGTTTTTATTCCTAACTTTTCAATATCTTTATTAGATTTTATCCTACTTTCTTCTGGATAATTGAATATTCGTGTATAACGTTCTATTTCCCCACAAGATTTATCAGCTAATTGCCGTGCATAAGCAGCTACCACATTCTCATCATCAAACGGTTTTACTAATTCCTCCAAAAGTCGATCATTGACCGGCATTGCATCCTGTGTCATAAAAACCAAAATTTCTGCATCTGATAGTTTTGCAGCCTTCCCTCTTGTTCCGCCATGATCAAACTCTTTTTTTGTAATCTTCGTAACCTTAATCTGCTTCGATAAAGAATAAATCTTCTCTGGAAAAACTCCTGTTTCCGTATCTACAATATGAATCTGATTAACCGGATACGTTTGCTTCAAGAGTTTTTGAATAAGTAATACAACTTTTTCATCAGGTCTATATGTCGGTATAATTATATCTATAATATACTTCTTGTCCCTCATCTCTTCTCCTTTTTTTCATATCCTATGTAAATATACATCATTAAGGTTATTGCAAGCCAAAACCAGGTTGTCGGATTACTAAACCACGTTGTGAAAAATGATAACACAAAATATACTGCAACCTGGCCATAAAACATATAAACCATTGGATTTTTACTCGCAACTACCCACTGTGTTAGTTTTTTCACTATAATCCCCAATATGATCGCAAATCCTATGATTCCAAAAATTCCAAAATCATAATATGCATCATAAGCAATTGTTAATGTTGTTAATTCTGTTTTTATAGTATACAGAGGAAATGTAGCCAATTCAGGACGTATAAATTTCAATCCACTCAACGCAATCACTGGGAATAGCATTTTTAATCCGTGTGCAAACTCACTGCATTGTGATACAAGGCAATTAAAATTATCATAATTTGCCGCAATGTAAATATATGGCTGTGTTACAAAAATCGGCATATTCGAATTTTTCATTTCGAAAATTCCATTCAAATAAGATACATCATGTCTTCTTGCAACACTGAGTAAAATGTATAATGGAACAACGACCAAAATTACTCCTACTATCATTTTCCATGTAATTTTTCTATAAAGCATCAAATAAATGATTGCCGCAAATCCAACCGCAAATAACATCTGAAATCTAGACACACACAAAATCGGAATTACAAATGCAGTTGCATTGCACAGCAGTAACAGGATTACTTTTTTCTTGTTCCAATTCTCTGTTATTTTCGTGTAAATCACAGTCATTGCTGGAATTAGGATACAGCTTACTGTAAAATAATGCACACCCGAAATATGAAAATAAGAATATGCATGCGGTTCTGGAGAAAATAAAGGAATAAACCCAAGCACAATCGCTTCTAAGAGAAAACATGCAACAGAAATTCCTGCCAACGCGATAATGCAACGCATGATGCGAACCGCTTTTATCTCATCTTTATTCAAAGTACCTACAGCTTTCACTCGCCCCTCTTTTTTTGTTATAACTTTTTCTGTAAGCTCAAACCCTATCATAAAAAAGAAATAAACGCAAAAAAAGCTAATCCAAGTCATATTTTTCCAATCGCTCTGTAATTTACTTAGCTGAAGGCAAGAAAGCCCCATTCCAACAATCCATGACCCCGAAAAAAGCCCTCGGATATCTACAAGATTTTTTGTTCTAAAAAAATTAAAGATATATAGTGCAAATCCTTCTAAGATCAATATCGTACCAGCAATGTATTTATACCCATTTTTATATACAACAACAGCCAGGCAAAAACAAATTATATAAGATACATAATCCCATATCTTATTGATTTTTTTACATCCCATAAATCTCTCCCATCAATCATTAATAGGCATTCTTATTGATGAAACCTTTTGTAAACGTTAAGATCAAGATCTTAATATCAAATCCCAAACTCCAATTTTCAATATAGTATAAGTCATGTTCAATTCTTTTCCTAATAGAAGTATCTCCTCGATATCCGTTCACCTGTGCCCAACCTGTAATTCCTGGTCGCACTTGATGTTTCACCATATATCTAGGAATTTCTTCTTTAAAACGTTCTACAAACTGTGGTCTTTCTGGTCTTGGCCCAACAAGACTCATATCTCCTGCTAACACATTAAAAAACTGTGGAAATTCATCAATACTCGTCTTTCGGATGAATCGCCCAATTGGAGTCACTCGACTATCACCTCTAGTTGTCCATCCTTTTGCTTCTTCCTCATCTGTCTGAACAACCATCGAGCGGAATTTATACATATAAAACGGTTTATTCTTCAAACCAATTCTTTCCTGTTTAAAGATCAA
Source organism: uncultured Clostridium sp. (assembly GCA_964484055.1). Lineage (GTDB taxonomy): Bacteria > Bacillota > Clostridia > Lachnospirales > Lachnospiraceae > Schaedlerella. The sequence continues at coordinate 17,685 of CAZAEC010000002.1, read as the reverse complement.
TGGTCCCGGATCTGTCACTTTAATTATTATAGAAACAACTAACATAATCGGGGAAAACAATATAATCGCAACCATTGCGCCAAATATGTCTACCATTCGCTTTACAAATCGATTAAACGTATTCATCAACGGAACATAACGAATATTAATGACTGGAAGTCCTTGTATATCTTCCGTATAAGGTTTCGTTGGAATGATGTGATTATAATCCGGAACAAATTGTGTATGCACACCTGACTTTTCACAAACTGCAACTACTTTACCCAATTTGTTATACTCATCTAATCCCAATGTGATCGCGATCTCATCCAGACTATTTTCTGGCAACATGATCTCAAGATCCTTTACACAACCAATTACTTTTATCCCTCGATATTCTGAACCAATCGGCAAAGTATCATCTAATATTCCTCTTACTTTATATCCCCATTCCGGATTTCCTATGATTCGATCAATATACTGTTCTGCCGCGCTACTATATCCAACTAAAACCATGTGTTTTTGATTATACCCACTACGACGCATTCTTCTAAGGATAACACGGATCAAATTTCGTTCCAACAATTCCAAAAAGATATTCATACAAAAGAATACAAACAACATTCTTCTTGAAATATCTTGCTGCTTTGATACATACAGCCATAAAATAACAGACATTAGACCAATCAGATTAGATTGTCCTATACGCCATGCCTCTAGTCTTCTTCCCATTACTCTTCTCGGCTCATACAAGTGGAAGAAATAATATAAAAACAAATATCCCGGAACAATATACAACAAATGCTTCATATACTCTTCCAATGTCAGATACCATGCATCCAATGGGAAGAATCCTGTTCGAAAACGGATATACCAGGATATTGCATACGCCATAATGATCACCCATGCATCTAAAAACATTTGTATTTTATTCAATATTTTTTGATTTTCTTTTATCATAATGTTTTATATTCCTTATTTATATCATCAATTAATACTTGCAAATAATACCTATTTAACCCGATTATTGTACTACATTTTCTATCAAAGGACAAGTTAAAACACCAATTTTACACATATACATTAACTTTTTTGTAACAAATCCGTAAACTTTAGCATTTTAACTGGAAAGATTTGAAAGCATTTGATATACTACATCTATATATTATGCTATAAACGAGGTTATCTATGAAAGCAACGATTGTTATACCAAATTACAATGGAAAACACTTTATGCAACCCTGTTTACAATCTTTATCTGATCAGACATCTTCTGATTTTGAGATTTTAGTTGTGGACAATCATTCTACAGACGGCAGTTTAGAATATATGCAAGAATTTTACCCTAATATCCGTATTATATCATTAGATAAAAATTATGGATTCAGTCGTGCCGTCAATGAAGGAATCCGGAATTCTAAAACACCATATGTCATTTTATTAAACAATGATACTACTGTTGACTCACATTTCGTCGAAGCAATGATCCATGCAATTGAAAAGTCGCCTCGTATTTTTTCAGTCAGCAGCAAAATGATCCAAATGTATCATCCAGAACTCATTGACAGTGCTGGTGATCTTTTTACCTTAGTCGGATGGGGAGTATGCCGCGGAACCGGACGTCCAATATCTAATTACACTGCAATGGATCAGATTTTCACAGCATGTGCCGGTGCTGCAATCTATCGCAAACAAGTTTTTGAAAAAATTGGTTATTTTGACGAATCCCATTTCGCATACCTAGAAGATATTGATATCGGATATCGCGCTAAGATTTATGGTTATATAAATATGTATTGTCCTGATGCTCTCGTATATCATGTCGGAAGCGGAACAAGCGGTTCCAAATATAATAGTTTTAAAGTAAAATTATCTGCACGCAATAGTATTTGGCTGCTTTACAAAAATATGCCATTTTTTCAAAGAATCATTAATATCCTTCCTCTTGCCGCAGGATATTTTGTAAAAACATTGTTTTTTTATAAAATTGGATTCGGAAACGATTATATCGCAGGACTAAAAGAAGGATTTATCCAAAGAAAACAATGCCAAAAAGTAACATTCCAATTGAAACACTTGAAAAATTACTTTCATATCGAAGGCGAATTAATCAAACATACATTTACGTATGTTTCTGATTGGATCAATCGAAAATTTTTCAAAAAATAAGAATGAGTGGATTTGCATTCTAAGCAAATCCACTCATTCTTATTTGTATAATTTTTCAGGATACACACCTGCATCCACCAATTTTTGAATTTCTTCCATCACAGCATACTTATCTTCTTTATACGTCACACCAAACCACTTATCTTTAGAGTTCAACACTTTAACGCTGAGAACATTCTTTTCTACCAGTTTTCCTATAATAATAGGAAGCAAAAATTCTGCACCCAAATCATTTCCTGGCAAATGTTCAAGAAATTCTTGAAAACCATTTTCTAAAATTTCAAAAAACTCCGGTTTAATCCCCCACATATTCATAGAAACTGGAGAATATTTATCCAATTTCACATCTCCTATTTCAGTTTGAATAGCAGCTCCATCGGAGATTTTTACAATGTTTTTGGTTTCCTTGATATCTACGAGCATACCTGCTTTATTCACTTTACAAATACCTCGTGTCACAGCACCATTGTCACTCAATGTATTTTCCAATACAAAACCAACCATACTCAACTCATTCGATTGTGTTTTTTCTGTTGTTAAATACTCAAAACTCTTTACATATGCTTGTTTTCCATAATAATCATCTGCATTAATGACCAAAAATGGACTATCCACAAACTCCTTACAACACAAGATTGCCTGTCCTGTCCCCCATGGTTTCTTTCTATCAGGAAATTTCTTACTATATCTTTCTGGAATTCCTGTAACTTCCTGATATGCATAAGCAACTTCCACTAATCCTTCTACACGATTACCTATGATTTCTTTAAAGTCTTTTTCGAGATCTCTTCTGATCACAAAAACAACTTTATCAAATCCCGCTTCGATTGCATCGTAGATGGAATAATCCATAATGATCTCACCATTTGGACCCACTGGTTCTAATTGTTTTATTCCTGTTCCAAACCGGCTGCCAATCCCTGCCGCCATCACAACTAATGTCGCTTTGCTCATAAACTTCTCCTTATATATTTTCTAATCTTATCACTCTACCAGCCCTGCTTTTACAAGTTCCAACATTGCCTGCAACGCTTGTTCTTCATCTTCTCCTTCACAGCAGATACAGATCTCATCACCATATTTAATGCATGCACCCAATACACTTAATACACTTTTTGCATTTGCTGTAACGTCTCCATTTGCCCCTTGCTTTTCCACTTGAATATGTGAATGAAACCGCATTGCAGTTTTGCAAAATAATCCTGCCGGTGCAAGATGAAGACCTGTTGGATTTTTAATTGTTACTACTCCTTTTACCATTCCGATGTCCTTCCTAGTTTTCATCCTTTGCTGTCAAAACAATCTTAATTTTCGGTGATGTAACTAATTCCACCTCTGCCCCAGTTTCAACATATACAGGAACTTCATAAGTTCCTGGTGATGTATACTCCTTCAAATCAATCGACACTGCATTTCTAAGATCTAATACTGAAAGTGCATCTTCACCACCTTCAATTTGTAGATGAAGATCGCCACTTGATTTGATTTCTATACTCAACTTTTTACTCAGATTATTAATCAAGATTGATTCCAAAGGAACTTCTATTGTCTTTGTCCCAATCTTGTCAATCTTCACTGTAACAACAACATTATTTGCTGTAGTATCTGTCAATTCAACTCCACTCGGAAGATACGGCTGTATGTCCACTGTCACTGTTTTCTTACTATTTTCTCCTGTTATGTCAACAGCCTCAGCGGGTATTTGTATTGTTTCCAATCCTTCAAGTTCCTGCTTTGTTCCGCACACTTCTATCATTTCAGGTTCATATGTTACCTCTGTGCACACATAACCTTCTTCTGGCTTTCCATATGTTTGAAATTCTAAACGTACTTCTTTCTTTTGAAGCACTTGAACATAAACACTGATTCCTCCAGTCCCCAAATTATCCGATAAACGACTTGTATCCATTGAATTCCCATCTTTATCCAAATAACTTAACTTAATCGCTTTCAAAGTACGATTCGAGGAAATCCCTGACACGTCTACTGTCGCAACTACTTTTTGAATATCATCAACCATCGACTGCGATCCACCAATTTCTATTTCTTTTGGATTTGTCGTCAGATTTCCGATCACATAACCTTCTTTTTGTGTTCCTATCGTATTCACCGATACAGGAAAGACTTTTTTCGTAATATCTTCAATTTCTAGTTGTAGATTCACTGGATTTGTCTCTGCAGACTCATATTCGCCTTCCATATTACTGATCGTTACTTCTAATGGAACAAGCCATGTACTAACATCCATCTGACTCAGATCAGCTGAAACAACAATATCCGATACATTAAATCTAGAAAACATGGAACGTTTTGCATAAACCGTTACAGTAACCACATCCGTTCCATCCAAAATGCTGTATGTCTTTCCTTTATTTGTTACAACTTCTTCATTTGTTACCGATACCGGGATATTGCGAAACTGTCTGCTAACGATTGGATCATTTATATTCACCACGATCATCCAAAGAAGGATAGAAAACAAAAATGCAACGATCTTCAACCCAAGATTCACTTTTATTTTATGCTTCATCTTTCTTATCCCGCCCTTTCCGTATTAATCGTTTCTTCGTTCCGGACGTTTTTACGCGCATTTGTTCCAATCTCTTCTCAAGATATTCTGGAGTCACTCCTCGCACAAGTTCTCCATTCGCAGCCACAGAAACCTGACCAGTTTCTTCCGAAACAGCGATCACTAAAGCATCACAAACTTCACTCATTCCCAATGCAGCTCTGTGACGTGTTCCAAGTTCTTTACTGATCTGCATATTATCAGACAAAGGCAGATAACAAGTTGCAGAAGTAATTCTATCCCCACGTATGATCACCGCGCCATCATGCAGTGGTGTATTATGTTCAAATATATTAAGAAGCACCTGTTTCGATACAAGACAATCTAACCTAATTCCTGTCATTTCATATTCTGTTAAATGAATCGCTTGTTCCACAACGATCAAAGCTCCTGTTTTTACTTTCCCCATTGCAAAACACGCTTTTACAATACCTTCCAACGTATCATTTGAAAAATTCTGTTCTTCATTCTTTTTATCAAAAAACGAGATACTACCTAGTATGTCCTTTTCACCAAGTTTCTCCAACGCACGTCTCAATTCCGGCTGAAAAACTACCACCGCTGCAATCGCCAATACGCTGATTGATTCCTTTGCCAGATACAGTATCGTCTGCATTCGGAATAATGCAGCAAGGAAAATAAACCCAACAACCGTCACAATGCCTCTTAGCAACATCCATGCCTTAGTATTTTTAATCCAAAGCATGACTTCATAAACGATCACTGTAAGAATAAGGATCTCAATGACATCGGTAACCCCTACTGTTGGCAGATAAAATTCTGTATCCTGAAAATATTTTTGTATATATGATATAAATGAATGGGTCACGCTGTCACCTCCTATCCTAATTCGACCACTTTATTCTCTATCAGACGAATCGATCCCTAATTCTTTACTCAAACTTCTAGTAAGTAAAAGATCTTCTGCTTCTTGCGGATTATCTTTATCCATATTTGTTTCTGTTCCAACAATCTGCTTCACATTCTTTTCTGGAACAGTCACTGCATATTTAGGCACCGCCTTTACATAATAATGATACTCATCATCCTCAAACTCCAATTGTTCTGTTCGTGAATAATCTACTGCAAAAAATAATACTTCTAACAACAGACCTGCAGCAACTGCAAGTACGCCATTAACAATAAGAAAAACATACGAAATATGAAGATTCCAAATTATATTGCCAGTAATACAGATCACTACCATAATTACCGCTCCTGCTGCAGATGCAATCTTCCAAGCATGATCAAAAAATCTTGTTCTGATTCCATACACTAATAAAATACTGATACCGATCACTGTGATCATAATCCACATCTCTTTACCTGTAAAAATCTGCTTTGCACATGTAATTGTGATTTCCATGATCGCATTGATACCTTCCGCAGCAAATGTGTTTGAATAGGTCTTTACGTAATGTAACAAATAATAAGCAACTGTACCACATACAACTGGGATCATAGTGATCGGAGTTGCAAGAAGTCCTACTGCAACAGGAATTACAAATGGTACCTTCAATGCAAATGCCACTGCTGTAAGTAACACAAGCCATGTTTTATTATAAGAAAATCGCAAAAAGAATATATACAAGATAAAAAATGTCAATGCTGCAACAGCCACTGCTGCAATCGACAATTTATATAAATGTAAAAGCACAAGCATTGTTGAACTTACGACCATGATCGTCATAGGTAAAAAAGCACATAAGAAAGATAAACCTAAAGTAACGATCTTGCTTGCTGCAGATTCCATAAATCCTATATTTGAATTTGTCATTCCAAAAACCAGAATACCTAATAAGAATTTCATTCCAATCTCGATATATGTAGAATACTTCGCATATATAATTTGAAGTTGCTCTTTCCAAACAAGTATTGTATTCATCCGTTCTTTTTCTCCTTTTCTATCATTTTACTCAATCGATTCAGATCTCTATAATATTTTTTCACACGTTGCTTTGCATTCGTATGCCTTCTCGAAAAATAACTGCTAGCTGACACACCATATACGATCAATACAATTAAATATGATGCAATAGCAACACCTACAATGATAACCATTTTTTGAACAGTCAAATCCTTTAACAGAGAATCAAGATTAATAAATACTATGATCGCTGCAATGACCAAATATCCCACTGTTGTCCATAATAATGTGATCAATGTATTCATACTTGAATAATCCTTTTTATAATAACTGCTTATTTTTAAATCTTCTCTTATATGATGTTTTTCATACATCGCTGTTTTTGACATCAGCCGGATTCTTTTCTTGTCTAACATGATCTGCCTCCTGTCTTTTCTCCTTTATTACACTACCTACACCCCGCCATCGGCAACTCCCTTCAGATGGCATGGCAACAAAGAATTTCTGCGTTTCCGCAGAAATTTAATATGTGCAATGATATATTTCTAAATACAATCTATTATATCATATATCTAAAGACCTTGTCCAATGCTTATCGTCAAAAAGTATACATTTTCCACTCCTGCATTTTTCAGTACTTTTGCGATTTTTTGAATCGTAGCACCTGTTGTATAGATATCGTCTATTACGAGTACGTTTTTTAATGGTTTCCATCCTTTTGAAACAACAAATGCACCTTGAAGATTTCTTTGCCGCTCAAAATCATCCAATGTTTTCTGTGGTTTCGTCTTTTTCACTCTACATAACACATTTTTTAATACGATAATATCATTTCCTAATCCTTTCAATTGCCATTCTTCCGCAATCTTTTCCGCAAGGATTTCTGCTTGATTATATCCTCTTTTACGTCTTTTTGACTTATGTAACGGAACTGGAATGATTGCTTCAACCTTCCATTTTTTCATTGCCCATCCGTAGTTCTTTACCATTTCTTTAGCAAACACCTCAGCAAAACAACGTTTATTATGAAATTTATATTGATAAATTGCGCCAGATACCGGCTGATGATGAAGCCACAAACTGTACCCTTGCTCGAAAGCATATTCAAAACGGGAACAATCATAACAATATTCCTGTTCCTCATTTTGAATCGGCTTCCCGCATTTCATACAACGTGGCTCTGTAATATAAGATATTTTCTTTTGACATGTATGACAGACTCCATCTTTGCTGATTTTTCCGCAAAATGGACATACAGAAGGGCATAATAGTTCTTGTATACAATTATACAATCTCTTTAATACCCTTGAAATTCCTGGATTCTTTCGTCGAGACTTGTATAACGAGTCTGTTCGCTCTTGTTTTGAATCATTTCTTGAAATACTTGATCACTCCCCACTATCGTCAAACATTTTTTTGCTCTCGTAACTGCTGTATACAATAAATTTCTATTGTATAACAATCGTGGGCCTTGCAACAGTGGAATGATTACTGCTGGATATTCGCTTCCCTGTGATTTATGTACAGTGATCGCATATGCCAATTCCAATTCTTCTGTCAAGGCATATGGATATTTCACTCTTCGTTGCTCATCGTATTCTACAACAATTTCTTCGTCAAATGTATTAATTCCAACAACAATTCCCATATCGCCATTGAAGATTCCCATTCCTTTATCTATTGTCATTCCATATTTCGTGCAAACTTCCCATTCTAATTGGTAATTATTTTTTATCTGCATCACTTTATCACCATTCCTGAAAATTCGTCCATTAATCTCCACTTCCGGTTTTCCGCTTTCTTCAGGATTCAAATATTTCTGCAAGATTAAATTCAGACGTTCTACGCCTAACAATCCTTTACGAGTTGGTGTCATAACCTGAATTTCATTCTGTGATGCACCAACATACTTTGGCAATTTTTTCTGGATCAACGTCAGCATTACGAGAATAATCTGATCTGCTTCCATACGTTTTAAGAAAAAGAAATCTCTGCTTTTGTTATCTAGAACCACTTCCTGCCCCGCATTAATCTTATGTGCATTCACAACAATGTCACTTTCTCCCGCCTGACGAAAGATTCTAGTTAACGTAACAACATGAAAACTTTTGGATTCAATGATATCTTTTAACACACTTCCTGCCCCGACTGATGGAAGCTGATTCACATCACCTACAAGTACAAGTCGTGTTCCAACAACAACCGCTGATAAAAGAGCATGCATCAACGGCAGATCCACCATTGACATTTCATCAATAATGATTACATCTGTTTCCAATGGATTTTCACAATTTCTCAAAAATCCATTCACATTTCCTTCTTCCTCTGGATTTCCACTCACTTCCAATAATCGATGGATCGTCTGTGCCTCATATCCTGTCGCTTCCGTCATGCGTTTTGCTGCACGTCCTGTCGGAGCAGCAAGTAAAATACTCATTCCCTCACTCTCAAAAAATCGGATCATCGTATTGATCGTCGTCGTCTTACCTGTTCCTGGACCACCCGTCAAAACTAATAATCCATGCTTGATTGATTCAATCACAGCTTGATGCTGCAAACGATCCAACGTGATATTTTCCTTCTGTTCCACTTTTTGCAAACGCTTTTCCATCATTTCTTCCGGCATATCACAATCAATATCAAGGTCATGAAGCATTTTTGCAGTATTTAATTCCAAGTAATAATAATGCGATGGATAAACTCTAAGTTCTTCTTTTTCTTCCTTTAATACAATCTTTCGATCAATACAAAGATCCATAATGTATTTCTCGGAATCTTCTATCTCTACCCCCAGGATTTTTGAAGCTCTATAGATCAAAATATCTTGTGGCAAATATATATGCCCTTCTGCTACTGCCTGCTGAAGCACATAAAATATTCCACTTCGAATACGAAATTCTGAATCTGTATGGATCCCTGCACGTAGTGCGATCTCATCTGCAGTCTTAAATCCGATTCCTTCTATATTATCAGCCAGCTGGTATGGATTTTTTTCGAGAATTTCATACATTTTATTTCCATAATATTGATAAATCTTCACAGACATCGCTGTGGAAATCCCGTACTTCTGCAAAAAGATCATTGCCTTTCGCATATCTCGCTTTTCTTCTACCTGGGCAGAAATCTCCCTTGCTTTTCGTTCACTGATTCCCTTAATCTCTGCAAGACGTTCAGGTTCTTCTTCTATAATACGAAATGTATCATCTTTAAATTTCGCAACAATACGACCCGCAAGTGCCGCACCAATCCCTTTGATCGCACCTGAACCAAGATATTTCTCGATTGAGAGTAAATCTTCCGGTTCTTTTACTTGATGGGAACTTACTTTTAACTGGGTACCATACACACTGTGATTTACATACTCACCACAAAGTTCCAGATATTCACCTTCATTGATCATATTGAATTTACCGACACAAGTCAATTCTCCATCATCATTTTCCAGATTAAATACTGTATATCCATTTTCACTATTACGAAATACGATATGCTCTACATACCCAGTAATCGTTTCCACTTACTGATCCTCCTAATTTATCTTTCTGTCTGTTCGCTCATAAATTCTACGAACTGTCCCGTTCCAATCGCAACCACTTTCATCGGATCTTCTGCTGTCATCGTATGGATTCCTGTCCGTTCCGCGATTAATGCTTCTAGTCCACGAAGCATTGCACCACCACCAGTCAGCATGATTCCTCGATCTAATATATCTGCTGATAATTCTGGCGGTGTCTGTTCCAATACATTAATAACTGCTTCTATGATCTTATTTGTCGTATCTTTCAAGGCTTCTTCTATTTCTAACGAAGAAATTGTCACAGTTTTTGGCAACCCTGTCAACAGATTTCGTCCTTTCACTTCCATTTGCTCTTCTTCATCAACAAAATAAGTCGTTCCAATTTTAATCTTTATTTCTTCTGCGGTCCTCTCCCCGATCAAAAGATTATGTTTCTTTCGCATATAACGAACAATCGCCTCATCAAAATCATCTCCAGCAATCTTCAAAGAAGTGCTTACAACTGAATCTCCAAGTGAGATTACAGCAATATCTGAAGTTCCGCCACCAACATCTACGATCATATTTCCACATGCTTTAGAAATGTCAATCCCTGCGCCAATCGCAGCTGCAACTGGTTCTTCAATCAAATGCACTTCTCGTGCACCCGCTGCATACGTAGCTTCTATTACTGCCTTCTTCTCAACTTCCGTCACACCACCTGGTACACAAACACTAATACGTGGTTTTTTGAAAATCCTTCTGCCCATTGCCTTTTGAACAAAATATTTGATCATCTTTTCAGTTACATCATAATCAGAAATAACCCCCTGTCTAAGTGGACGAACAGCAATAATATTGCCAGGAGTCCGACCTAACATCAACCTTGCTTCTTCCCCGATTGCTTTTATCTCTCCTGTATTTCTATCATATGCAACAACAGATGGTTCTTTTAAAACAACACCCTTTCCATTCACATACACAAGAACGCTTGCTGTTCCCAAATCAATTCCAATATCTGCACTCATAGCTCGTTTCCTTTCCAGCCAATCTTATCTCTTCTATCCGCTTTAGTGTTTCTTCAGAATTGCATCAATATACTTACCTGTGTAGGAATTTGGACATTCTGCAACTTCCTCTGGTGTTCCTTTTGCAATGACAGTTCCGCCACCATCGCCGCCTTCCGGACCAATATCTATGATGTAATCTGCTGTTTTTATCACATCCAGATTATGCTCGATCACGATCACTGTATTCCCGTCATCCGCAAGACGTCTCAAAATCTCTGTCAGCTTATGCACATCTGCAAAATGCAGACCTGTCGTAGGTTCATCCAAAATATAAACTGTCTTTCCTGTGCTTCGTTTGCTCAATTCTGTAGCGAGTTTGATTCTCTGTGCTTCTCCACCAGATAATTGTGTAGATGGCTGTCCCAATTTAATGTAAGAAAGACCAACATCATTCAACGTTTCCATCTTTCTCCTTATACTTGGTACATTTTCAAAGAATGTTACTGCTTCTTCCACTGTCATGTCAAGTATATCGAAAATATTTTTTCCTTTATATCTTACATCTAATGTTTCTCTATTATATCGTTTTCCACCACATACTTCACAAGGCACATAAACATCTGGAAGAAAATGCATCTCGATTTTAATGATTCCATCACCAGAACATGCCTCGCATCGTCCGCCTTTTACGTTGAAACTAAATCTACCTTTTTTATAACCTCGTGCCTTCGCATCTGATGTCGCTGCAAACAGATCACGGATCAAATCGAAAACGCCTGTATACGTTGCTGGATTAGAACGTGGTGTACGTCCGATAGGAGACTGGTCAATATTGATTACCTTATCCACCTGCTCAAGTCCTTCAATTCGTTTGTGTTTTCCCGGAATCGTACGAGCTCTGTTCAATTCTTTTGCCAGCTTTTTGTAAAGAATTTCATTTACAAGAGAACTTTTTCCTGACCCGGAAACACCAGTAACACAAGTTAAAACTCCTAATGGAAATTCAACATCAATATTTTTCAGATTATTTTCCTTCGCTCCAACAACCTTTAACCATCCGGTTGGCTGTTTTCTCACATCTGGAACTGAAATCTTTTTACGTCCGCTTAGATAATCGCCTGTCAGAGAGTTTTCACATTTCATGATTTCTTCTGCTGTACCAACAGCAATCACCTGTCCTCCATGTTCGCCCGCTCCAGGTCCAATATCAACGACACAATCTGCTGCCAACATCGTATCTTCATCATGTTCTACAACAATCAATGAGTTTCCTAAATCTCTTAATCTTTTGAGTGTCGCAAGCAGCTTGTCATTATCTCGCTGATGCAATCCGATGCTTGGCTCATCCAAAATATATGCTACACCAACCAATCCCGAACCGATCTGTGTTGCAAGACGGATACGCTGCGCCTCTCCACCAGATAAAGAGCCTGTTGCTCTCGCCAGTGTAAGGTAATTTAAACCGACATCCAACAAAAACTGTGTCCTTGCATTAATTTCTTTCAAAATCTGATCACCAATCAGCATCTGTGTTTCCGTAAGCTGCAGATTCTGCATATATTCTTGTAATTTATCAATCGGTAATGTTGTCACTTCATGAATATTCTTGTCACCAACCGTAACCGCCAATGCACTCTTCTTTAATCGCATCCCTTTACATTCAGAACATGGTGTAATATTCATAAATGTCTCGAACTCAGCCTTTGATGCTTCCGAATGCGTCTCACGATATCTACGTTCTACACTTCGAATGATTCCCTCGAATGCAACATCATAGATTCCTTCTCCACGCTGTCCTTTATAATAAACTTTTACTTCTTTTCCATTAGTTCCATAAATCAAAACATCATGAATTTCTTTTGGATACTGTTCAAACGGAGTATCCAAATCGAAATTATATTCTTTACAAAGTGCCACTAAGATTGCATTTGTAAAACTCCCTTTATCTGCGCAAGACTGCCACCCAGGTACTGTGATCGCACCTTCATTAATACTCAAAGAAGGTTTTGGTATGATCAGTTCTTCCGCAAATTCCATCTTATAGCCCAAACCAAAACAGCTCGGACACGCACCGAATGGGTTGTTGAACGAAAAACTTCTCGGTTCAATTTCCTCAATACTAATTCCACAATCTGGACAAGAAAAGCTCTGACTGAAATTAACCGGCTCACCACCGATCACATCTACAACCAAAAGTCCTTCTGCAAGATTCAAAACACTTTCCACCGAATCTGTCAAACGTTTTTCAATTCCTGGTTTAACGATCAGTCTATCCACAATAATTTCAATATTATGTTTTATGTTCTTATCTAACTTGATTTCTTCTGACAATTCATACAAACTGCCATCCACACGTACTCTTACATAACCACTTCTCTTCGCTCTCTCCAAAAGCTTCGCATGTGTGCCTTTCTTTCCACGCACTACTGGCGCAAGAAGCTGAATACGTGTTCCTTCCGGCATCTGCATGATCTGATCTGTCATCTCATCTACTGACTGCTTCTTAATCTCCTTCCCACACTTAGGACAATGCGGAATTCCAACTCTCGCATACAACAAACGAAAATAATCATAAATTTCCGTTACTGTTCCAACTGTAGAACGAGGATTGTGGTTCGTTGATTTCTGATCGATTGAAATCGCTGGAGACAAACCTTCGATACTCTCTACATTCGGCTTTTCCATCTGCCCCAAAAACTGTCTTGCATACGAAGACAACGATTCCATATATCGTCTCTGCCCTTCTGCATAAATCGTATCAAAAGCCAGAGAGGATTTTCCCGAACCGCTCAACCCTGTCAATACAACAAGCTCATTACGTGGAATGTCCACATCAATATTCTTCAAATTATTTTCATTGGCCCCTCGTATCTTAATATATTTTCTGGCGTCCATCTTTATTCCCATAATCTGTCTCCATCATCTCTTATTGTTTTTCAATTCTAATTTTTAATCCTCAATATCATTCAATGCTTTCTTCAATTCAATCATCTTATCACGAAGTTCTGCTGCCTGCTCAAAATCAAGCTCTGCCGCAGCTTTTTTCATCTTCTTCGTCACTTTATTCAGTAATTTTTCTAATTCCTCTTTACTCATAGATTCCAAATCTTTTTCAAGCTTCATTTCTTCGGTATCTACTTTCTGAGAAATACTGATCAGATCACGGACTGCTTTCTTGATCGTCTGCGGTGTAATTCCATGTTCTTCATTATATTTCATCTGAATCTCACGACGTCTCTGTGTTTCTTGTATCGCATTACGCATCGAATCCGTCTGCTTATCTGCATACATGATCACGTGTCCTTGTGCATTACGAGCTGCACGACCGATCGTCTGGATCAAAGATGTTTCCGATCTAAGAAATCCTTCTTTATCTGCATCCAAAATCGCAATCAATGTAATCTCTGGAATATCCAATCCCTCTCGCAAAAGATTGATACCAACCAAAACATCGAACACATCCATTCGCATATCACGAATGATCTCTGTACGTTCCAACGTATCAATATCCGAATGCAGGTATTTCACACGAATCCCTACTTCACGCATATAATCTGTCAAATCTTCTGCCATACGTTTCGTCAGCGTTGTCACCAAAATCTTATTTTTCTTTTCAATCTCTTTCTTCACTTCTGAAAGCAGATCATCAATCTGTCCCTCTACTGGACGTACATCAATCTCCGGATCCAAAAGTCCTGTCGGTCTGATCACCTGCTCTGCACGCAAAAGCTCATGCTCTTCTTCATATTTTCCAGGAGTTGCTGATACAAACAATACTTGATCGATCTTACTTTCAAACTCTTCAAAATTCAGCGGTCGATTGTCCTTTGCTGACGGAAGGCGGAACCCATAATCTACCAAAGTACTTTTTCGTGCCTGGTCACCATTATACATCCCTCCAATCTGAGGGATCGTCATATGCGATTCATCGATCATCATAATAAAATCATCTGGGAAATAATCGATCAATGTATATGGTGCCTGCCCCGGCTCTAATCCAGCCAAATGTCTGGAATAGTTCTCAATTCCCGAACAAAATCCTGTTTCTTTTAACATTTCTATATCAAAATTCGTTCTCTCAGCAATACGTTGTGCTTCAAGTAATTTATCCTGTTGTTTGAACTCTTTTACTCGCTGCTCCAGTTCCTCTTCTATATCTTTTACAGCTCTCACAATATTATCCTTATCGACAACATAATGTGAAGCTGGGAAAATCGCAGCATGTTTCAGTTCACCCTTAATTTCCCCTGTCAGAATATCAATTTCTGTGATTCGGTCAATCTCATCTCCAAAAAACTCTATCCTGATCGCCGTATCTGTCGAGTTTGCAGGAATCACTTCCAGAACATCTCCTCGCACACGAAATGTGCCTCGATGAAAATCCATATCATTGCGATCATATTGAATCTCAATCAACTTGGCCATCAATTCATCACGATCCTTCTCCATACCCGGACGTAACGAAATTACCATGTTCTGATAATCCATAGGACTTCCAAGTCCATAAATACATGACACACTGGCGACAATGATCACATCTCTTCTCTCAGTCAATGCCATTGTCGCAGATAAACGCAGCTTATCAATCTCATCATTAATAGATGAATCCTTCGCAATATATGTGTCCGAAGAAGGAACATATGCCTCTGGTTGATAATAATCATAATAGGATACAAAATATTCGACTGCATTCTCTGGAAAGAACTCCTTAAATTCGCTGTAAAGCTGGGCTGCCAAGGTTTTGTTATGTGCAATGATCAACGTCGGTTTATTCAATTGTGCAATGACATTTGCCATTGTAAATGTTTTACCAGATCCTGTTACACCAAGTAAAGTCTGGCATTGGTTACCTTCCTGAAAACCTTTCACAAGCTGAGCGATTGCTTGTGGCTGGTCACCGGTAGACTGGTATTCCGAATGTAATTCAAAACGTTTTTGTGCATCTTGCATAAAAACACCTCCAAATCTCATAGTAAAAAAGTTTATGCATCAGCCAGAAATTCGTGTGATTTCGAAAATTCAGATAGTCTGATGGAGTAATTTTTCCCTTTACACGAATTTAGGTCATAAATTTGTAATCGTAGTACGTGCAAAGTATTCAAGTGGATATTAGAGAGAGAAATTCTCATTTTCATTTTCAATCCCCATTTCTCCAGTCAATGCATAGAGTCCCTTTTCCACCGAAATTTCAAGCTCAAAATCTTCTATATTTTTACGTTATGAATTTTCATTATAATTCCATTTATTTTACCTCTACCAACACACTATTTCTCCTCTTCCAACCATTCTTTGAATTTTTCTTGTAATATCTTTTTATCAGGTAAATACAATTTATATTCTTTTGCATAGATATTCGCATCTGCTGGCAATGTTAATTCTACTAACGCCTCATCGCTATCCTTGCACAACAAGATACCAACCGTTGGATTTTCATCATTTGTTTTTACATATCTATCATAATAATTTACATACATCTGCATTTGCCCTAAATCCTGATGTGTCAATTCATCAACTTTTAAATCAATCAGCACATAACACTTCAACAAACGATTATAAAACACTAGATCCACAAAAAAGTTTTTTTCATGAAATGTGAATCGTTTTTGTCTAGCTTCAAACAAAAATCCTTTTCCTAATTCCAAAAGAAAATTCTGCAACTTTCCAATAATAGCACTTTCCAAATCACTTTCTTGATATGCCGCCTTTGCATCCATCCCAAGGAATTCCAACACAAATGGTGATTTCAGCACGTCTTGTGGTTTATAAAGAGTAATACCATCATTAGCCAATTCCAATACTCGTTCTTTCTCTCTGCTCATTGCTATCCGTTCGAATAAGCTAGAATTATATTGACGTTTCAATGTTCTTACATCCCAATTGGACAAAATAGCTTCCTTTTCATAAAAATTTCTTTCATCTGAATTTTCGATTCTCATAAGAACTTGATAATGGGACCAAGAAAGTTGAAATGGTATCTTCTTCTCTTGAGATTGTGCAGACGCTGTCTGCACAATTGGAATCAATGAAAAATCACCCTTCGCATTCAGGTATGTAAATTGCTCTGCTCTATCTTTGTATACTAGATAAAACTTTCGCATAGATGCAACATTTGTGCGTGAAAATCCCTTTCCAAATTCATTTGTAAGATATTCTGAGAGTTCATCTAGAATTCTTTTCCCATATTTAGCTCTCAACTCACCTTTTTGTTCTTCTTCTACAAGATATCTTCCTATTTCAAAATTTGAAATTACAGTTGTGAGGTTTGCAACCGTCCCAGTTATTTCTCTAGCAGCTTGAACTATTTCTTTTGATTTTCTAAATAATCCATCCAAATTTTCCAATTCATTATTATTCACGGTATACCTCCTTACATTTTTCAAATTATGCAGACAATGTCTACACAATCCACTATTCTATATTTTCGTCACCTTTCTTTACGTACACAGAAGTTTCAACAGCAAAATATATCCATGCTCTGCTAGCCATGTAAAAATAGGTTTCGTATATTCACCAAAATCTGTATCATAGATTGTTTCATTTTTTGTTGTGGTCAAGCATTTTTGTAACACTACGACCTAATTTTTGCTACGGGGTT
>CAZAEC010000001.1:122450-208178 GCA_964484055.1 uncultured Clostridium sp. | reverse complement strand
ATTGATCACAAGATCCTTAGTCTTGCTCGTCTGCCAGTTCCGACACTTCCGCATGTCATGTATTTCATCTCTGTGCCATTTCCTCGGCACAAGTGGTATCATACTACAAAAGGTAGTGGTATGTCAATACTTTTTTTGAGAAAAATATAAAAAATTTAAAAAAATTTTTAGATGGAGATATTGCATTCGATTTAGATAGATGTATAATAGATGTGTTAAATACAATTTTATAAAAAGTATAGTACTGGAAAACAGGAGGTACGATTTTGGATATCGGGAAAAAGCTCAAGGAGTTACGTTTGCAGAATTGTCTGACTTTAGGTGATCTTGCATCTAGAAGTGAGCTTACTAAAGGATTTTTATCTCAGGTGGAAAGAAACCTGACAACGCCGAGTATTGCAACATTAGAAGATATACTCGAAGCACTCGGCACAAATCTTTCCGAATTCTTTCACGAAGAGGAGGAGAAACAGATCGTATTTACTTCGCAAGACTTTTTTGAAGATGAACAAGAGGATTATAAGATAAAATGGATCGTTCCGAATGGAGTAAGGAACGATATGGAGCCAATTTTATTGACCTTGTATCCAGGAAAAAGAAGTCGGGAGTTATCTGTACATCACGGGGAAGAATTTGGTTATATAATGAAGGGGAATGTGACTTTAGTTTGTGAGAATCAAAGATATGAGATAAAGACACATGAGACTTTCTATTTAGATGGAACGAAAAGTCATTATCTGTATAACCATAATGATAGTGAGGCAGTGGTGTTATGGATCACAACACCAACAGCATTTTAATCAGTGATGAAGGATTGATTAGTATATAAAATGGTGATCAGAAAATGAAAAGTTCCTAATATTAGGAAGGAGAAGATGAGATGGAAGAAAAGAAAATCATTGAATTCCGCAATATTGTAAAGAATTTTGACGGACAGATCATTTTAAAGGGAGTAAACCTTGATATATATGAGAATGAATTTGTTACGTTGCTCGGACCAAGTGGATGCGGTAAGACAACGCTTCTTAGAATTTTAGGTGGTTTTTTGGAGGCTGATGAAGGAAAGGTTATTTTCGATGGAGAAGAGATCAGTCATAAACCACCATATGAGAGGGAATTGAAT
This sequence comes from uncultured Clostridium sp., assembly GCA_964484055.1. GTDB lineage: Bacteria > Bacillota > Clostridia > Lachnospirales > Lachnospiraceae > Schaedlerella. The sequence goes on along the minus strand of CAZAEC010000001.1, from coordinate 207,055 downwards.
ACTGTATTTCAGAAGTACGCATTATTTCCACATTTAAGTGTGTATGAGAATATTGCGTTTGGTCTGAAGATCAAGAAGATGAGTAAGGATGTCATCGACCAGAAAGTTATGAAGATGTTAAAACTGATCGGATTGGAAGGATATGAAGATAAGAATACAACATTACTTTCAGGTGGTCAGCAGCAGCGAGTTGCGATCGCAAGAGCGTTGGTAAATGAACCTAAGGTGTTGCTTTTGGACGAACCTTTGGCTGCATTGGATCTGAAGCTTCGAAAAGAGATGCAGTATGAATTGAAACGAATTCAGCAAGAAGTTGGTATTACATTTATTTTTGTAACGCATGATCAGGAGGAAGCTCTGACAATGTCAGATAAGATCGTAGTTATGAAAGGCGGAGAGATTCAGCAGGTTGGTACACCAGAAGAGATTTATAATGAACCGGCGAATGAATATGTTGCAAGATTTATTGGGGAAAGTAATATTTTGCGTGGTGTGATGCTGGAAGATTATAAAGTACGTTTTGATGATATTACATTTGATTGTGTGGATTTTGGATTTAAACCGAATGAAAAAGTAGACGTTGTGATCCGTCCAGAAGATATTGATATTGTTGATGTAAAAGATGGAAAGATGACAGGAGAGGTCTTAAGTGTTCTTTTTAAAGGTGTACACTATGAGATTATAGTAGAAACCGTTCCGGGTACAAGTGTAACAGTAAATATGTGGGTTATCCGTAATCAAGATGTAACAAGTGAAGATGGAAAAGAAAAGATCAGTGCAAACCATTTCTTCGTGGATTTAGAAGATATTGGAGAATTAGATGATATTGAGATTGTTGCTCGTTCAAATGCACAGGCATGGGATACAGAGACAGATGAATTTATCTCTATTGCAAAGATTGAATATGATATTAAACCAGAAGTAGGGCAGTATCCGGTAACATTCTCTACATCTAATGGAACAAGTATTGAACGTATGATTTATGTTGTGAATCAGCCTTTCGTAAAGAATGAAAAGGCAAATGAAGCGGTCATGGCGTTTAACTTCTTTAAATCTGTAGATGAGCTTCAAGAATCACAGGCTCTGGATACAGATCTTAAGACTTGGGCGAATGCACAGGGATGGAAGTTGAGTAATGAAGACGAGAGTGTTGATATCAGTGTTGATTATGACTTTGATCCAGAAGATATCAAAGAGGGCGTGCATAAGATCACATTCTCAACTGCTGGTCGCGAATTCAAGATTCATACAACAGATTATTCGGAAGTAGGTCAGGAGGTCGGTCTGACATTCTTCCCAGAAGATATACATGTAATGACAAGGATGGTATTCTAAATGAAGCGTTTTTCACAGCTTGCAATCCCTTATATTATATGGGCGGCTCTGATGCTGATACTTCCGATGGTGTTAATCGCATTATATTCAGTAACAGAGCCTGGAAACACGATCGTTTCTTTCTCGTTGACGCTTGATCATTATATCAAATTTTTTACCGACCCTGATTTTTTGATCATTCTTTGGCGTTCTTTATGGATTGCATTGAAAACGACAGTTATCTGTCTTTTATTAGGATATCCAGTAGCATATTTTATTTCTAGATGCAGTGAGCGTATGCAGCAGATCTTAGTGCTTGTGATCACACTTCCAACATGGATCAATATGCTGGTAAGAACTTATGCTTGGATTGGTATTTTGAGTGAAGGTGGTCCGTTACAGCAGGTTTTGAGTCTGATCGGACTTGGAGATGTTGAATTACTTTATACAGAAGGAGCGGTTCTGCTGGGTATGGTCTATAACTTTGTACCATTTATGATCTTGCAGATCAATACATCGCTGTGTAAGATGGATCATTCGCTCTTAGAAGCAAGTGCAGATTTAGGAGCACATCCAGTGCAGACTTTTATGAAAGTAACATTACCACTTTCTCTGCCGGGTGTGATCAATGGTATTACTTTGGTATTCCTGCCTGCAATCAGTTCTTTCTTTATTCCAAAACTATTGGGAGGCGGACAGTACTTCTTAGTTGGTAATATGATTGAAAATCAGTTTATCACTGTTGGAGAATGGAATTTTGGTAGTGCGATTTCGATTATCATGGCAGCTCTTATGATGCTTATGATGATGCTTGTTCGTAAAGTGGAAAGCAGAAATCAGGGCGGAAAGGAGATGTGATCATGAAAAAGGAAAAACGTACATTTGGTAAAGTTTTGATGGCTTTGATGATCATTTTCTTCTATTTGCCAATAGGATATATGATCGTATTTTCGTTTAATGAAGGAAAATCACTTACATCATTTACAGGATTTTCTTTAAAATGGTATAAGCATATGTTGGAATCACAGGATATGATGCAAGCGTTGTATACGACATTTTCTGTTGCGATTATTGCAACTGCGATTTCGACGGTAGTAGGAACGATCGCAGCGATCGGTCTTAGTAAATCGAAAAAGATCATTCGAGATATCATGGATCAGGTCAATAACCTGCCGCTTATGAATCCAGATATTGTGACAGCGATTGGATTTATGCTGTTATTTATTACTTTTAAAGTGGAAAAAGGATATGCAACAATGCTTCTCGCGCATATCGCATTTTGTATTCCATATGTAATGCTTTCTGTAATGCCAAAAATCAGATCATTGGATCCGAATATTGCAGATGCAGCGATGGATCTTGGTGCAACACCATGGCAAGCTTTGGTGAAAGTTATCGTTCCACAGATCGCACCGGGAATCGTATCAGGTGCATTGATCGCATTTACGATGTCTGTAGATGACTTTATCATTTCATACTTTGTAACGGGAAGTGGTGTGAAGAACTTGAGTATTATGGTTTACACGATGAGCAAACGTGTAAATCCAAGTATCAATGCCATTTCAACATTGGTTGTTGTGATCATTTCGATTGCACTTGTGATCATTAATGTTGCACCATTAGTAGCGACAAAACGAAAACAAAAAGCAGAGATCACACATCGAAAAGTTTTAATTCCTGCAGGTTTAGCTGTATGCGCATTGCTTGCAGTGGTTGTGGTTTCAGTTTTTGGAAAGAATAAATCTGATCTTCCATATGCAGGGCAGACTTTGCGTGTTTATAACTGGGGCGAATATGTGGGTGAGAATTTTATCAGTGATTTTGAGGATCAGACAGGCGCAACAGTCATTATGGAAAACTTTGATTCAAATGAGCAGATGTATATCAAAGTGGCAAATGGTGAACCATATGATATTCTTGTACCGAGTGATTATATGATTCAGAGATTAGTGGAGGAAGATTATCTTCAGAAACTGGATCAATCAAAATTGGATTGTTTTGATAAACTAGCAGACAATGTGCTGAATCTTCCATATGACGAAAAAAATGAGTATTCTGTACCTTATTTCTGTGGAACGGTTGGAATCATTTATGACAAGACAAAAGTGGATATCGAAGATTTGAAAGAAGAAGGATATAACATTTTCTTAGATGAAAAATATAAAGGAAATGTGTATCTTTATGATTCAGAGAGAGATTCTTTTATGATGGCATTAAAAGCACTTGGATATTCCATGAATACAGACAACGAAAAAGAAATTCAAGAAGCATATGATTGGCTTGTGCAGTGTGTTGAGACAATGAGGACTGAAATTGTAAATGATGAGATTATTGATAACATGGCACAGGGACGAAAAGCATTAGGACTTATATATTCAGGTGATGCAACATATGTCATGGCAGAAAATGAAAATATGGGATTTTATCTCCCAGAAAGCGGAACAAATATTTGGTCTGATGCCATGGTCATTCCGAAAAATGCGAAAAATCCGGAATTAGCTCACGAATTTATCAATTTTGCATGTGAATATGAAAGTGCATATGATAATTCAAGTTATGTAGGATATACTGCTGCAAATGAAGAGGTAAGAGAAGATCTTTATAGTACAGATTTTGCAGGAATCAATGCTTATATGCCAAGAACAGATAACGAGAATGATGAAGTGTTTGTGTACAATGCAGATACGAAAAAGATCATTAGTAATCTGTGGAGTAAAGTGAAGATTGCTGCAAGTAATGCGGATTAAGTAAATAGATAAAAGGAAGTGGGAGACTGCTTCTTTTTATTTATATTATAGAGAAAATTTTGTTCTAATGAAAAAAGAATGAGAGTTTAGGGAGAAGAGAATGGAAAATGCATATGAATTATTATTGACAAATACATTATTTCGGGATCTTTCGCTAAGTTTTTGTGGAATGTCAGAATGTAATCCGGGACATCAGTTTGGACCAGCTGTACGACCAAATTATTTGATTCATTTTGTGTTAAAAGGACAAGGGATTTATCAGGTTGGTGAAAGAAAGTACGAATTAAGAGAAGGACAAGGATTTTTGATCGAGCCAGAAGTGTTGACACATTATAGAGCGGATGATGAAAATCCATGGACCTATATTTGGGTTGGATTTTCTGGAGAAATGGCAAAGACATATCTTTCAGATATTGGTTTAAATAGCGAACAATTGATTTTTCAATGTGATCAGAAGGAGCAACTGAAGGCACTTGTTTTAAAGATGATGAAATATAGTTCGAATTCTGTTTCAAATCAGTATTATCTGCAAAGTTTATTGTATCAATTTTTTGCAGTGCTCACAAGCGAGATTAAGATTGATTCTTCGATGCACGTAAATAAAGAAAGTGCGTATGTAAGAGAGGCTGTCAATTTTATTCGCAATAATTATTTTAGAGGGATCAATGTGATGGATATATCGGAACATATTTCTGTAAATAGAAGCTATTTATATAAATTATTTCAGAATAGTTTTCAGATGTCACCAAAAGAATTTTTGACAAATTTTCGAATTTCGCGTGCAAAAGAATTATTGGCTGTTTCTGAATTGTCTATTGAGAGCATTGCTTGGTCTTGTGGATATAGTGAAGTGCTGGTCTTTTCGAAGATGTTTAAAAAATCTGTTGGTAAGTCACCTAGTGTATATCGGAAAGAACAACAGAATAAAATCCAGGCTCATCATATAGAAACGCAAAATTATTTGGAAACATTTTGACTGGTTTTTACAACAAAAATCCTAGTAATATGAGAAATAAAATTTTATAATGAAATTATAGCAGACCGGTTTTAGAAAGCAGACTTTTTAATGCCGGTCGGTTTTGTTACTAGGTATTTGAAGAATATTGTAGGTGACAGGTATGTAATAAATGTGCGGCAATATTGTGGAGGGATAGGATGAAAGGATTTCGAGAATCTTTAGAAAACAAGGAGTATCAATCACGTTTTCAAAACCATTTTGATGAATTAAAGTGGTTGTACATGGAACTATATGACAACGAAGAAAAGTTTTATGAATTGTGTGAGCAAATGAAGTTCTATTATAAAACAAGATGCGAAGCATTAAAAGAACAGGATCGAAAGAGAGAACAGGATCCAGAATGGTATAGAAGTAATGAGATGTTGGGGATGATGATGTATATTGATAATTTTGCGGAAAATCTGCAAGGTATCAGAAATAAATTAGATTACATAAAATCTTGTAACGTAAACTATATACATTTGATGCCATTTTTAGAATCTCCAAAAGAACGCTCAGATGGTGGATATGCAGTTGCTGATTTTCGTAAAGTGCAGCCAAATCTTGGTACAATGGATGAATTACGAGTTGTTGCACAAGAATGTCATAGGAGAAATATAAGTGTTTGTATGGATTTTGTGATGAATCATACTTCTGAAGATCATGAGTGGGCGGTACGTGCACGTCATGGAGAAAAAGAATATATGAATCGTTATTTCTTTTATGATAATTATGATATCCCAGCGCAATATGAACAGACGGTTCCACAAGTATTTCCAACCACAGCTCCAGGAAATTTTACATATTTACCAGAAATAGGAAAGTATGTAATGACAAGTTTTTATCCGTATCAGTGGGATCTGAATTATAAAAATCCGGAAGTATTTAATGAAATGATGTATAACTTTCTCTATCTAGCTAATGTCGGGATGGATGTAATTCGTATTGATGCGGTTCCATACATATGGAAAGAATTGGGTACGGATTGTAGAAATCTAAAGCAGGTGCATACGATTGTGCGAATGATGCGAATGATCGGAGAGATTGTCTGTCCAGGGATTGTTCTTCTGGGAGAAGTTGTTATGGAGCCTTCAAAAGTGGCACCTTATTTTGGCACGATTGAAAAACCTGAATGTCATATGCTTTATAATGTTACAACGATGGCGACAACATGGAATAGTGTTGCAACAAAGGATGTTCGATTGTTGAAAAAACAGATGGATATCATTTGCAAACTTCCGAAAGAATATACATTTTTAAATTATCTCAGATGTCATGATGATATTGGATGGGGGCTTGACTACGAAACATTGAGAACTTGGGGAATGGAAGAGCGGCCACATAAAGAATATATTAACGATTTCTTTTTGGGGAAAACGGAAGAAAGTTTTAGCTGTGGTGAATTATACAATGCAGATCCAGTTACAGGTGATGCACGGTTTTGTGGAACAACAGCATCGATGTGTGGAATAGAAAAAGCAGAAAAGGAGCAGGATCCAGAACAGTTGGAAATAGCGATCCGAAGGATGCTTATGTTACATGCATGTATGTTTATACAATCAGGAATCCCTGTATTATACAGTGGAGATGAAATTGGACAGTTGAATGATTATACATATAAAAATGTTCCAGAAAAAGCGATGGATTCGCGATATATTCATCGCGGAAAATTTGATTGGAAATTTGCAGAAAAGATTCAAAAATCAGGAACAGTGCAAGAAAGATTGTTTCATGGCTTAGATGAATTGGAAAAAATACGTGCGCAAGAACTTTCGTTTTTAGCAAAGGCAGATTGTTATACATTGGAAACTCATGATCGTGCACTTTTGGGAATTGTACGGGAATATAAAGATGAAAAAATAATTGGCATTTTTAATTTTAGCACACAAGAGAAGAGTGCTTGGATCGATGAGCTCGATGGAAGCTATATCAATTTGTTGTCTGGAGAGGAGATGGAAGCTGTAAATGTAAAAGTTCCAAAAAGTGGTTTTATATGGATGAAAAGGAGAAAATATGGGGACAAGGATTTCGACAAATAGATTGACGGCACGTTATAGTATACATCAATTTTTATCATTCTCAATTGCGGCGGGAATATCAACATTTGCAACAACATATTTGTTAGAAAAAGGATTTAGTACATCTCAAATAGGAACAATTTTATCAACGAGTAGTGTGCTGGCCTGTTTGATACAGCCACTAATGGGAGATGTTGTAGACCGTTTGGAAAGATTTATGCTTCCGCAGATTATTGGAACGATCTTTTTGGGGATATTTGTTTGCTTTTCGGTGATTTTGTTTTGTAATCTTCCAAAGGGGATATTGGGGACATTGTATGGAATTGGAATCTTTCTTTATTCAACTACCAGTTCGTTAAATAATTCGCTATGTGCGTATTATGCGAATCGAAATTATCCGATTAATTATGGTGTCGGAAATGGTGTTGGTTCCATGTTTTTTTCATTTGCATCTTTGATATATGGATATATTATGGCGGGGCTTGGTGTGGATTCTATGATTTGGATCGCATTGATACTGATGTTATTGTTGATTGTTGTAGTATCAAAATATCCACATTTATCAAAACTGAAACAAGAAAAAGAAGAATTAAGGCAAGTGGCAGATGAGCGGGTTTCTATCGTTCGCTTTTTCGGCAAATATAAATTGTTTACATGCACAATGCTTGGGGTTATGTTAGTTGGGATGTGTCATTCTATGTCGGAAAACTATTTTATTAAAATTTTTCAAGCGGTTGGTGGCGGAAGTGAACATGTAGGGATTGGTATGTTTGTTGCGTGTTTTTCTGCAGTTCCCTACTTTCTGTTTTTTGAAAAATTTAAAAGAAAGTTCAATATTTTTGACGCCATTGAAAATAGCAGGTCTATTTTTTATGTTGAAAACAATTTTGTTGATCTTTTCGACAGAAATATGGCACATATATCTGATTCAGCTGCTACAAACTTTTACATATGGATTTTTGTATCAGCCTTTGTATTATTTTACAAAACAGAGGATTTCTGAAAAAGATCTTGTGAAAGGACAAGCAGTTACAGTCTCTTTGTATACGATTGGTACAGCAACAGGGACTTTTGTAGGTGGAAGAGCAATTGATCTTTTGGGATTGAAATGGATGCTCTGGTTCGCGTTTGGTGCAGCGTTTATGGGAACAGTTATTATAAATGTATCATTAAAAATGTATTCTTTACAAAATAAAAGGGGATAAAAAATAAACGATTTTTTTATAATTGAAATGATTACACAGTTGAAAAAAGAACAAATGTTCTGTATAATAAAAAGCAGAAGAATCGTTTGATGTTAGGTGTAAGATAAGTATGGAAAAGAATCGTATTTATGCAGCGGTTGATCTAAAGTCATTTTATGCATCTGTGGAGTGTATGGAGCGTGATTTAGATCCGCTTACAACCAATTTAGTTGTTGCTGATGCTAGCAGAACAGAAAAGACAATTTGCCTCGCGGTATCTCCTTCTTTAAAGAAATATGGGATTCCTGGACGTGCAAGATTATTTGAGGTTATACAAAAAGTCAGAGAAGTGAATAAAGAACGGCGAAGTCAGAATCATGGTCATGAATTTGAAGGTGTATCGTATGATGATTTGGAATTACAAAAAAATCCAGCATTGCAATTGGATTATATCGCGGCACCGCCAAGAATGGCTTATTATATGGAGTACAGTACTAGGATTTATAATATATATTTGAAATATGTTGCTCCAGAAGATATTCATGTATATTCAATCGATGAAGTTTTTATGGATATTACTTCTTATTTAAATTCGAGCGGTCTTAATGAACGAGAGTTTGTAAAACGGATCATAAAAGATATTCTTGAGACAACAGGGATTACGGCGACTGCTGGAATTGGAACAAATTTATATTTGTGTAAAGTGGCAATGGATATTGTGGCAAAACATGTTACCCCAGATAAAGATGGGGTGAGGATTGCAAGACTTGATGAGATGTCATATCGTAAGTTACTCTGGTCACACAGACCTCTTACTGATTTTTGGCGTGTAGGAAAAGGATATGCTAAGAAATTAGAAGCACATGGTATGTATACGATGGGAGATGTTGCAAGATGTTCCGTTGGAAAAGCAGATGAGTATCACAATGAAGAGTTACTTTATAAAATGTTTGGGGTGAATGCAGAATTATTGATCGATCATGCTTGGGGCTGGGAACCTTGTACGATTGCAGATGTAAAATCATATAAACCGAAAGCAAATAGTGTTGGATCTGGTCAAGTTTTACATTGCCCTTATTCATATGAAAAAGCGAAATTGATCGTTCGTGAAATGGCAGATCTTTTGGCGTTGAATCTGGTTGAGAAAGGATTAGTTACGGATCAGATGGTGCTCACAGTGGGATATGATATAGATAATCTAACGTCGATAAATGGAAAAGAATCTTATAATGGAGAAATAACAATAGATGTTTATGGAAGAAAAATTCCAAAGCATGCACATGGAACGACGAATCTTCCGGTTCATACTTCGTCTACGAAAATGATCGTAGATTCAGTAATTCGTTTATATGATGAGATTGTAAATCCGAAATTGCTTGTGCGTAGAGTAAATCTGACAGCTAACCACATAATAGAAGAAAAAGAAGTTGTACAAGAAGAATCTTTTGAACAATTGGATCTGTTTACAGATTATAAATTGGAAGAGAAAAAGCGTGCTGAAGAAAAACAGTTGCAGGAACGTGAAAAGAAAATGCAACAGGCGATACTTAACATAAAGAAAAAGTATGGTAAAAATGCAATTTTAAAAGGGATGAATTTTGAAGAGGGTGCGACGACGCGTGATCGAAATAATCAGATTGGAGGACACAGAGCATGAAAATTGATGAGAAGTATGCAGATATTATTAATTGTTCGCATCATGTGTCATCTATTCATCCGAGAATGGCAATCATTGATAGAGCTGCACAATTCTCACCTTTTTCGGCATTGACAGGACATGAAGAAGCAATTAAGGAAACAGCACGGTTGACAGATGAGCGCATTGAATTGGATGAAGATAGAAAGTATGATCTAGATGAGAAGTTGCAGATGATTTTGAGGAGGAAAGAGAAATATCCAAAGATTCGTATTTTATATTTTATTCCGGATGCTAAAAAATCGGGTGGTTCTTATGTCAGTTATGAAGGTAGGTTGAAAAAGATTGATGAATATGAAAAGATACTTTTTATGTTAGATGGAGAGCGGATACAGATGGACCAGATTTATGAGATTGAATAAGCTGTGGAGTGGACAACGAAGAGATTTAATAAAATAAAAAAAGTGGCTGTTTTAGCCACTTTTTTGTTCTTGATAAAAATAAAATGCGGAAGATGGGACTTGAACCCACACGATCGCATTGATCACAAGATCCTTAGTCTTGCTCGTCTGCCAGTTCCGACACTTCCGCATTCAATATTATGTGCTCGTTATCAGCACAATTGATATAATACTACATGAAATATAGAATGTCAACACTTATTTGTTGAAATTTAGAAAAAAAGGAAATTTTTATGAATTACAGAATATAATTAGTAGTAGTATCCAGTGGTCTGTTTGAGAGAAGGGATGTACAAATGATGATCAGGGAACAATTAGAAGACAGAGAATTAAAGAATTTGAGTTGTTATGCTTCGTTTAGTAAGTATACAAAAGGGAGACAACGAAAAGAGCAAGAATGCGATATTCGCCCAGCATTTCAAAGAGATCGCGATCGCGTGATACATAGTAAAGCATTTCGAAGGTTAAAACAAAAAACGCAAGTGTTTCTTTTCCCGAAAGGAGATCATTACAGGACGAGACTTACGCATACTTTAGAAGTATCACAGATTGCAAGAACAATAGCAAAGGCGCTTAGATTAAATGAAGATTTGACAGAAGCAATTGCATTGGGACATGATCTTGGACATACACCATTTGGGCACGCTGGAGAAAGGGCATTGAATGAAGTATATCGTTTTGTACACAATGAACAGAGCCTTCGGGTTGTGGAGCATTTGGAAAGGAATGGAGAAGGACTGAATCTTACTTGGGAAGTGCGTGATGGCATTTTGAATCATAAAACAGCATGTGAACCACGGACACTAGAAGGACAGATTGTACGATTGTCTGATAAGATTGCGTATTTAAATCATGATATTGATGATGCTGTACGAGGTGGTATTCTTACAGAAAATACAATTCCTGCAGAATTACAAAAGGTTTTAGGAAGTACAGGAAATGAAAGATTAGGAACATTGATACATGATGTGATCGAATACAGTATGGACAGGCCAAAGATTACGATGTCTGAAGGTGTGGGACAGGCAATGTCAGAATTGAGAAGTTTTATGTTTGAACATGTTTATGAGAATAGAGAGGCTAAGAGAGAAGAAGATAAGGCGGTTCATCTAGTAAAACAATTATTTCTATATTATGTAGAACATTATGAATTGTTGCCACGAAGATATTTAGAATTTCAAGAACGATATGGAACAGAAAAAGAACAGATTGTGTGTGATTATATATCAGGTATGACAGATACATATGCGGTTAAAAAGTTTAATGAAATCTTTGTTCCGGAAGCTTGGAAATATTAAAAATATGAGTCTTTTAAAAAAAATAAAATATATTAAAAAATTTTAAAAAATAAAAAGGAAATAGGAAAGTTTTGTCGAATAAGATAAAATGAGCGAATATTGTTTGGAGGAAAGTATGTATTATTCAGAAGAGCTAATTGAAGAAGTACGTATGAAAAATGACATCGTAGATGTGATTTCCGGATATGTCAGATTAAAGAAAAAGGGAAGTTCATATTTTGGACTTTGTCCATTTCATAACGAAAAATCGCCATCTTTTTCTGTGAGCAGATCAAAGCAGATGTATTATTGTTTTGGCTGCGGAGCTGGGGGAACTGTATTTAATTTCTTGATGGAATATGAAAATTTTTCATTTACAGAGGCAATGCAGTATCTTGCGGATCGAGCAGGAGTCGAATTACCAAAAGTAGAATATTCGAAAGAGGCAAAAGAAAAGGCAGATTTAAAGGCAACGCTGTTAGAGATCAACAAAGTTGCGGCACAGTATTTTTATATACAGTTAAAGTCTGATAAAGGAAGACTTGCTTATCAGTATTTGAAAGATAGAGGATTGTCAGAAGATACGATCAAGGCTTTTGGTCTTGGATACTCCAACAAATACAGCAATGATCTATATCAATTTTTGCGTTCAAAAGGATACCAGGAAGATATGATCCGTCAAGCAGGATTGATCAGCACGGACGAGAAGAATGGTGTGTATGATAAGTTTTGGAATAGAGTTATGTTTCCAATCATGGATGTGAATAGCAGAGTCATTGGATTTGGCGGCCGTGTGATGGGAGATGCGAAACCGAAGTACTTAAATTCACCAGAAACACCAATTTTTGATAAAAGCCGTAATTTGTATGGACTTCAAAGAGCAAGGAGTTCGAGAAAATCATATTTCTTGTTGTGTGAGGGGTATATGGATGTGATTGCTTTGCATCAGGCAGGCTTTACGAATGCGATCGCATCACTTGGTACGGCTCTGACACCAGGGCATGCGAATTTGATCAAGCGATATGTGCAGGAAGTGTATCTTACATATGACAGCGATGAAGCTGGAACAAAGGCAGCGCTTCGAGCGGTTCCTATTTTAAAAGAAGCTGGAATCGCAGCAAAGGTTATAAGGATGGATCCTTATAAAGATCCAGATGAATTTATAAAGAATCTTGGAGCAGAAGCATTTGAAGAACGAATTACAAAAGCAAGGAATGGCTTTTTGTTTAGTCTTGAGATACTCGAACGAGATTATGATATGGAATCACCTGAAGGGAAAACAGCCTTTCTTCGGGAAACAGCAAGGCGTCTGATTGGATTTGAAGAAGAACTGGAACGCAATAATTATGTGGAAGCGGTCGCAAAGAAGTACCGTGTGAGTCCAGAAGCACTTCAAAAGCTTGTCACAAAGACAGCAATCCGTGAAGGTACAGCAAAGCCGGCAGCGAGACCTAAGACCGCTGACGGTCGGCCACAGAAAAAAGAAAGTGGCAATTTAACAGTACAAAAGGTACTCCTTACATATTTGATCGATGAACCAAAATTGTATGGAGTGATTTGTAAATATATATCTCCAAAAGATTTTACAGAACCTTTATATCAGACAGTTGCAGAACTTTTGTATGAACAATATGAGAACGGTGAACAGAATCCGGCAAGAATCTTGAATCATTTTACAGAGGAAGCGCAGCAAAGAGAAGCTGCATCTCTATTTCATACGAGAATACAAAAGCTGTCTACAAGGAGTGAAAAAGAGAGAGCTCTTGTAGAAACATTGTATCGGGTAAAAGAAAATAGTCTTAATATAAAAAGACAGGAATTGAACCCGGCAGATATTGCAGGACTCCAAAAAATCATGGAGGAGCAAAAGAAACTGCAGGAGATAGCAAGACTGCATATTTCTTTAGAATAAGGATAAAATAAGACAAGATAGTCCACGTTCTGTGGACATGGGAAGGAAGGACACATGGAAGAAAACGCACAGAAATTTTTGGTAAAATTAAAAGAATTGGTTGCGCTTGGAAAGAAAAAGAAAAGTATTCTCGAAGTTCAGGAGATCAATGATTTTTTCCATGATATGGAATTGAATCCTGAGCAGATGGAGAAAGTATTTGAGTATCTGGAAGCCCACAATATTGACGTTCTTCGAATTAGTGGTGATGAACCAGGAGTAGAATTGGAACTTGATCTGGATATGGATATCGATATGAACGTAGACAGTCTCATTTCAGATGAGGATGAAGTTGATATGGAAAATATTGACTTGTCTGTACCAGATGGTGTAAGTATTGAAGATCCAGTGCGTATGTATTTAAAAGAGATTGGAAAAGTTCCTCTTTTGAGTGCAGAAAGAGAGATTGAGCTTGCAAAACGTATGGAAGAAGGAGATGAAGAAGCTAAAAAAGAACTGGCAGAAGCAAACCTTCGTTTGGTAGTAAGTATCGCAAAACGTTATGTGGGTCGAGGAATGTTGTTCTTGGATCTGATCCAGGAGGGAAACCTTGGTTTGATCAAAGCAGTAGAGAAGTTTGATTATCATAAAGGATATAAATTCTCAACATATGCAACATGGTGGATCCGTCAGGCAATCACTCGTGCGATTGCAGATCAGGCAAGAACGATCCGTATTCCAGTTCATATGGTTGAAACGATCAATAAACTGATCCGTGTATCAAGACAGTTGTTACAGGAATTGGGACGCGAACCAATGCCTGAAGAAATTGCAAAAGAATTAGATATGCCAGTGGAGAGAGTACGTGAAATCTTAAAGATCTCACAGGAGCCTGTGTCATTGGAAACTCCTATTGGAGAAGAGGAAGACAGTCATCTTGGAGATTTTATTCAGGATGATAATGTTCCAGTGCCAGCGGAAGCTGCTGCACAGACACTTTTAAAAGAACAGTTGGATGAAGTACTTAACACATTGACAGAACGTGAACAGAAAGTCTTAAGACTTCGTTTTGGTATGAATGATGGACGCGCCAGAACATTGGAAGAAGTTGGAAAAGAATTCGATGTTACAAGAGAACGAATCCGTCAGATCGAAGCTAAAGCACTTCGCAAGCTTCGTCATCCAAGTCGTAGTAGAAAATTAAGAGATTATCTTGACTAATTTGTGTGTATGAGATAAGTGAAGATTTCTTATACGTTATAAAAGAATACATTCATTGTCACAGGAGTAGATATGGAATTATCAAAAAGAATGCAGGCGGTGGCCGACCTTGTGACTGTGGGAAATAAAGTTGTGGATATAGGCACGGATCATGCTTATATCCCAATTTATCTTATAGAAGAAAATAAATCTCCCGCAGTGATCGCGATGGATATTAATGAAGGTCCACTTAAGATTGCAGAGAGTCATATAAAAGAAAAACATTTTCAGGATAAGATAGAAGTTCGACTTTCAAATGGATTTGAAAAATTAAAAGCATATGAAGCAGATACGGCAGTGATTGCTGGGATGGGCGGAGCACTTGTAATTCGGATTTTGGATACATATAGAAATGTTACAGATAGTTTGAAGGAAATCATTCTTCAACCACAGTCAGAGTTGGCGAAAGTAAGACAGTATCTTTTGACAGAAGGGTTTGCTGTTGTGGAAGAAGAAATGGTTGTAGAAGATGGAAAATATTATCCAATGATGAAAGTGCTTCCAAAGAAGAACACTGTAGAAATGTGGAATGAAGCAGAACTGGAATATGGTAAATTATTGTTGGAAAAGAAGCATCCAATCCTTCGACAGTTTCTGGAAAGAGAACTTCGAATCCGCAAACAGATCTTAGAAAAACTTTGTGAGCAAGAAGGTGCGAATATCGAACTTCGAAAAGAAGAAGTTCAAGGCGAGATAAAGATCATTCAGAAGGGAATGGAATACTATGATTTGTAAAGAGATCATTGAGCAGATAGAATCCGTTTATCCAAAAACAGCAGCACTTGGATTTGATAATGTAGGGTTGCTTGTAGGAAGTGATGAAAAAGAAGTCAAAAAGATATATTTGGCTTTGGATGCTACGGATGAAGTGATCGAAGAAGCTGTAAAGAATGGGGTTGACCTATTGATCACACATCATCCGTTAATCTTTAGTGGGATGAAAAGTGTAACAGATCGAGATTTTATAGGAAGAAGAATCATTAAATTGATCCAGTCGGATATTTCTTATTATGCAATGCACACAAATTATGATGTATTAGGAATGGCAGAACTAGCAAATACAGTTCTTGATTTAAAAGATTCAGAAGTTTTGGATATTACAACAGAGATTAATGATAGACCTGAAGGAATTGGAAGGGTTGGAAATCTAGATCAAGAACGAACACTGAGAGACTGCTGTGAATATGTTAAAGAAAAACTTGTATTGGATAATGTGAGAGTATTTGGAAATCTGAATCAGCGTGTACAACGCATGGCGGTTTCTCCGGGATCGGGGAAAAGTGCAATCAAACCGGCGATTCAAAAAGGAGCGCAGGTACTTGTTACAGGCGATATCGGACATCATGAGGGAATCGATGCAGCAGCGCAAGGTTTGGCAATCATAGATGCTGGCCATTATGGTACGGAATATATTTTTATTGAAGATATGAAGAAGTTTTTGGAAAAGAAATGGAGCAACGTGTCTGTTATGACAGCTGAAGTAAAACATCCATTTCAAGTGATTTAATAAAAGTATGATATTTATATGATCAGAAAGGAGGATATATGGACGAAAAGAGATTTAAGGTACGTATTTCTGGAAAAGAGTATGAATATTTAGCGGGAACAAAATATTTGCAGATAGCGGAAGATTTCCAAACACAGTATGAACATAAGATTGTTTTGGCAGTGGTGAATGGGGATCGATTACAGGAGTTAAATAGGACTTTAAAAGCTGATATTGAATTGTCTTTTTTGACGGTTACAGATGATATTGGTTATAAAGTGTATACAAGAAGTATGTGTTTTTTACTTGTAAAGGCAATGCACGATGTTGGTGGACATGATAATGTAGAACGTGTAAGAATTCATTTTTCTCTTGGAACAGGGTATTTCTGTACATTAGAAGGTAGTGTGCAATTGAATCAGGAGCTCCTTGATAAAGTTGAAAAGAGAATGCGACAGCTTTGTGAAGAACGAATTTCTATTGAAAAAAGAGCAGTTCCGACAGCAGAGGCAATTGAATTATTCCATGAACACAGAATGTATGATAAAGAACGCTTGTTTGAATATCGACGATCTTCTGAAGTTAATATCTATAAGATAAATGAATTTGAAGATTATTATTATGGGTATATGGTTCCGGATACAAGCTATTTGAAATATTTTTCATTACAGCTGTATGAAGACGGTTTTATTTTGCAGATGCCATCGAAGGCAAAACCTAAAGAAGTTGGGCCGGTGGAGTTACGACCAAAGTTATTTCATGTATTAAAAGACTCTGTAAATTGGGGTGATGTACAGGGAATTGATACGGTTGGAGCTTTAAATGATATGATTACTTATAATGATATGAGAGAAGTTGTTCTTGTGCAGGAAGCATATCAGGAAAGTAAGATTGCGGAAATTGCAAAAGAAATCGTAGAACGAAAGAACGTGAAATTTGTCCTGATCGCTGGTCCATCCTCCTCTGGAAAGACGACATTTTCACATAGATTATCAATCCAATTGCGTGTACATGGAATGATTCCGCATCCAATTGCAGTTGATAATTATTTTGTAAATCGTGAAAATACACCAAAACATCCGGATGGAAGTTATAACTTTGAATGTCTGGAGGCAATAGATGTTGATCTGTTTAATGAGAATATGAGAGCACTTCTAAATGGAGAAGAAGTTTATCTTCCGGTTTTTGATTTTAAAGAGGGACAGCGGAAAACATCTTCTTCACCAAAAAAATTAGGAGAACATGATATTCTTGTGATAGAAGGGATTCATTGTTTGAATCCTAAATTGACAGAAATGCTAAGTGATGAAAATAAATTTAAAATCTATATCAGTGCTTTGACACAGTTAAATGTTGATGAACATAATAGGATTCCTACAACAGATGGCCGCTTGATCCGACGTATTGTTCGCGATGCACGTACAAGAGGAACAAGTGCAACTGGAACAATCGCTATGTGGAATTCTGTTCGAAAAGGGGAAGAAGAAAATATTTTTCCATATCAGGAAGAGGCGGATGTGATGTTTAACTCATCCATGCTGTATGAACTTGCCGTGTTAAAACAATTTGTTGAACCATTATTGTTTGGTGTTGATAAAAAAAGTCCGGAATATGCGGAAGCAAAAAGATTATTAAAGTTTTTTGATTATTTTGTGGGGATTGATACTAAGTATGTGCCAACGAATTCAATCTTAAGGGAATTTATTGGCGGTGGATGTTTTGATGTGTAATGTGTAAGTTGTTCAATCGACTATTTGGCTTTATAGAACGAATATTTAGAGTATAGTATTAATAGAAGAAAGGGGAATGGAGCTGAATGGCATCATTCCCCTTTCGTGCATAATGTATTATTTTTTATAGAAGAATTTTACATGATCTAATTGGTTGCTCATGTTTTGCAGTAGAAGATCTGCTAAAGTAATTGCAGTCATGCATTCGACGACAACAACAGCACGAGGTACGATGATTGGATCATGACGGCCATGAATGATCAGTTCAGTATTTTCTCCAAGTGTTGTAACAGTTTGTTGCGGCTGAGAGATGGAAGGTGTTGGTTTGACTGCCGCACGAAGAATGAGAGGACTTCCGTCGCTCATTCCGCCTAAAATGCCACCAGAGTGGTTTGATTGTTTTTGAATCGTATTACCTACAGAAGCAAATGCATCATTATTATAACTGCCAAGATGAGAAGCAACTTCCATACCATCACCGAATTCAATTGCTTTTATTGAACCAATAGAAAGGATCGCTTGTGCAAGGCATGCGTCAAGTTTATTGAAAACGGTTTCTCCGATTCCAACAGGAAGACCATTTACGATACATTCAATGATACCGCCACAGGAATCTTGCTTTTTAATCATATCATCTAGATAAGAGGCAGCTTTTTGAGCCGCATCTATATTGGGCATATAAAGCTTGTTATTTTCAATTTCATCAAAATGATAGTCTTTTGAATCGATAGAAACTGGACCGATCGCTTTTGCAAAAGTTGTAAGTTCAATTCCGAGTTGTTTTAAGAAAATCGCAGCAACAGCTCCACCGGCAACACGACCGATTGTCTCACGCCCAGAAGAACGTCCGCCACCACGATAATCTCTAAAACCGTATTTTTCAGTAAAAGTATAGTCAGCGTGTCCAGGACGGTATACAGAAGCAATGTTTCCATAGTCGTGAGAACGTTGATCCTGATTGCGCACAACCATAGAAATAGGTGTACCAGTTGTCTTTCCATCGAATATACCGGATAATATTTCGACTTGATCGGTTTCGTTTCTTAAAGTTGTGTATTTACTTTGTCCAGGTTTTCTACGGTTTAAATAGGTTTGTATATCAGATTCTTGCAGAGAAAGTCCGGCAGGACAGCCATCAACAACGACACCGATCGCTGCACCGTGGGATTCTCCCCAAGTTGTAATACGGAATAAATTTCCAAATGAAGAACCACTCATGATTCCATCTCCCTTCGTTAAACATGTTTTTATTATATAAGAAGCAAAAATAGACTGCAAGAAAAATAATTAATATGATAAAATAAAATAATATGTGATTACTGAAAAAAAGATACTAATTTTACAAATTTTAGGTATACATTTTGAGGGAATCGTAATATAATGGACGCTGAATAAAGATGTGATCATGTATGAGGAGAGGAACTAAATGAAGAAAAAAGGGAATGGGGACCTTTATAAAGAAAAACGAAAGCAGAAAGAGATTCTGCGAGAAGATAAAGAGATGAACTCAAAAACTGTAAAGAAAGATAACAATACAAAATCGAACGAAAAAAAGAAGGTTTTGAAAAAAGGAAAATTTTATAAAAAAAAGAAAATACTAATACGAATTGGGATCGCTGTAGGAGCGATTGCGATTATATATTTGGCAATTTCTGCATTTTTTAGTAATCATTTTTATTTTAACACAATGATCAATGGAACGGATTTTTCGTTGAAGAGTGTAAAAACAGTAGAAGATTATATGAAAGATCAGGTAAAGGGATATACTTTGACGATCATAGAGAAAAACGATGTGAAGGAAATGATCTCTGGTACAGAAATTTCTCTTGCATATAAAGAGAATAATGAGATTAAAGAAGCATTGAAACAGCAGAATCCATTGCTTTGGCCAAAAGCATTTTTTGATAAAAGTTTTACAGATGTAACAATACAAGTTTCTTATGATGAAGCAAAACTTAAGGAAAAGATTGAAGGATTACAGACTCTGAAGGTAGAACAGACAGAACCAGTGAATGCGTATCCAAAGTATGATGGAGAACAATTTGTGATCGAACCGGAAGTAACGGGAACAGCAGTCGATCTAGAAGTGCTTAATGAAAAGATAAACCAATATATTACAGAGTTTAAAGCAGAATTGAATATGATGGAAGATAACTGTTATAAATTGCCGCAGTATACAACAGAATCGGAAGAACTTAAAAAGGCATGCGAAGAGATGAATAAATATCTCGCAGCAAGTATTACATATACGATGAAAGAGAATGTTGTTGTAGACAGGTCGGTGATCCATGAATGGGTTACAGTAGATGATAAGCTGCAGGTTATTTTCAATGAGGCGAAAGTAAAAGAATGGCTTACGGTATTTGGGGATACTTATGATACACTTGGAGCAACAAGAACGATTACATCTCCGACAGGTAAAACAGTTGAAGTTTCCGGTGGAGATTATGGATGGTCAATAGATGAGGATGCAGAATACACTGCTTTGGTGGCTAGTATAAAAGCTGGTGAGGTAATTCAGAAAGAACCAGCATATTATCAGACTGCGGCAGCTCACAGTGCACAGGATTGGGGAACTACATATGCAGAAGTAGATCTTAGCAATCAGCATATGTGGATGATCAAAGATGGAGCCGTGGTTCTAGAATGTGATGTTGTTACAGGAGAACCAATTCCAGCGAAACAGACACCGACAGGGGTTTATGCGATGAAAGAAAAATTATATGGTACAACTTTGGTTGGTGAGATCGTTCCGGAAACCGGTGAACCAGAGTACCGTACACCGGTATCATATTGGATGCGTGTAACATGGTCTGGAATAGGTTTTCATGATGCAACATGGCAGTCTGCGTTTGGTGGAAGTCGCTATCAGAATGGATTTGGCTCTCATGGTTGTATCAATATGCCATATAATAGTGCAGCAGCATTGATTGAATTGGTATATACGGGAATGCCAGTTATCATTCATAATTAAAAGAAGAACAAAGGGACAGTTCTGTTTGGACTGTCTCTTTTAGAAAGAGGGATTTATGTACGAAATATTAAAAAAAGACGGACGTGCAAAAAGAGGACGTCTGCACACAGTGCATGGAGTGATAGAAACTCCAGTATTTATGAATGTTGGAACAATCGCAGCGATCAAAGGCGCTGTTTCAACTGATGATCTTAGAGGGATCAAAACACAGGTTGAGTTATCAAACACATATCACTTACATTTACGACCAGGTGATAAAGTTGTAAAACAGCTTGGAGGACTTCATAAATTTATGAATTGGGATAAACCTATTTTGACAGATTCAGGCGGATTCCAGGTGTTTTCACTTGCAGGAATGCGTAAGATCAAAGAGGAAGGTGTACATTTCAATTCTCACATTGATGGACATAAGATTTTTATGGGACCAGAAGAGAGTATGCAGATTCAGTCTAATTTAGGTTCTACGATCGCAATGGCATTTGACGAGTGTCCATCCAGTGTAGCAGAACGTGATTATATTGAAAAATCTGTTGCAAGAACAACGCGTTGGCTTAAACGTTGTAAGACAGAGATGGATCGTCTGAACAGTCTTCCGGATACGATCAATCCACATCAGATGCTTTTTGGAATCAATCAGGGGGGTATTTATGAAGATATCCGAATTGAACATGCAAAACAGATTTCAGAATTGGATTTGGATGGTTATGCAGTAGGTGGTCTTGCAGTGGGTGAGAGCCATGAAGATATGTATCGTATCTTAGATGCAGTTGTGCCACATTTGCCAGAGAATAAACCAACATATCTGATGGGAGTTGGTACACCGGCGAACATTTTGGAAGCAGTTGATCGAGGTGTAGATTTCTTTGACTGTGTATATCCATCTAGAAATGGAAGACACGGACATGTTTATACAAATCAGGGAAAATTAAATCTTTTCAATGCGAAATATGAATTAGATGACAGACCGATTGAAGAAGGATGTCAGTGCCCAGCTTGTAGAAGTTATAGCCGAGCATATATCAGACATTTGTTAAAAGCAAAAGAAATGTTAGGTATGCGTCTTTGTGTTCTTCATAATCTCTATTTCTATAATACAATGATGGAAGAGATCCGAGATGCGATCGATGCAGGAAATTATAAAGAATACAAAGCACAGAAGCTTGCTGGAATGGAAGCAGGAAAGAATAAATAGTTCTATTTTAAACATAAAACGATTCAAAAAGTAAAATATACTTGAAGAATTGAATGGTTTTGTGTATGATAGAAGAGTCGTAAAAGTTTAATTAGGAGGAAATAAGATGTACGGATTATTAGCAGCAGGCAGTGAAGCAGGCAGCATGATCAGCATGATTCTTATCTATGTAGTGATCATTGGAGCAATGTGGTTCTTCTTGATGCGTCCTCAGAAAAAGGAACAGAAAAGAATCCAGGCTATGCTGTCAACAATGGAAGTTGGCGATACAGTTTTGACAACAAGCGGGTTTTATGGTGTGATCATCGATATTACAGATGAAGATGTAATCGTAGAATTCGGTAACAACAAACACTGCCGTATTCCAATGCAGAAAGCAGCAATTGCACAGCTTGAAAAACCAAACGCAGAATAATTAGAAATGTAAATGGACTGAAAGTGTGATACTTTTGGTCCTTTTTTCTTTATTTGAAAATTTGTGCATCAAGAAAATGAAGCACTTTTGCGTATTAAAGGGTTGAAATATAGAGAGAAATGAGTTATCATAGATGAAACATTTTTTATATCATAAGAAATAGAAGGGTGAAAGATATGAAGCTGAACATAGGTGTAATTAAAGGTGATGGAATCGGTCCAGAGATCGTTACAGAAGCGATGAAAGTGCTCGATAAAGTATTTGAAGTATATGGACATGAGTGTACATATTCACAGCTATTGCTTGGAGGTGCATCGATTGATGTTCATGGAATTCCACTCACGGACGAAACAATAGAAAAAGCAAAATCTTGTGATGCAGTTTTGATGGGATCGATCGGAGGAGATACAAAGACTTCTCCATGGTATCAGTTAGAGCCTTCAAAACGACCAGAAGCAGGGTTGTTAAAAATTAGAAAAGCATTGAATCTATTTGCAAATCTCAGACCAGCAGTTTTATATGATGAACTGAAAGGTGCGTGTCCATTAAAGGAAGAGATCACAAATGGTGGTTTCGATATGATGATCATGCGTGAGCTGACAGGCGGTCTGTATTTTGGAGAACGTTCTACAAAGGAAGTGGATGGGGTTCTTACAGCAGTAGATTCACTTACATATAACGAAGATGAGATCCGCAGAATTGCAGTTCGTGGATTTGATATTGCAATGAAGAGAAGAAAGAAAGTCACAAGTGTTGATAAAGCGAATGTTTTAGATTCTTCCAGACTTTGGAGAAAAGTTGTAGAAGAAGTTGCAAAGGATTATCCGGAAGTTACTTTGGAACATATGCTTGTTGATAACTGTGCAATGCAGCTTGTAAAGGATCCAAGACAGTTTGATGTGATCCTTACAGAGAATATGTTTGGAGATATCCTTTCAGATGAAGCAAGTATGGTAACTGGTTCCATCGGTATGCTGGCTTCTGCAAGTTTGAATGAGACAAAATTTGGTTTATATGAACCAAGCGGTGGTTCTGCTCCGGATATTGCAGGAAAAGGAATCGCAAATCCAATCGCAACAATTCTTTCTGCGGCAATGATGCTTCGATTTACATTTGATTTAGATAAAGAAGCGGATGCAATTGAAAATGCAGTTGCACAGGTTTTGAAAGATGGATATCGTACGATTGATATTATGTCAGAAGGTAAGACACAGATCAATACAGCACAGATGGGTGATATGATCTGTTCCTATATAGTTTAAAAAGAACCAACGAATGAGAAGAAAGAGAGGATCATATAATGAGAAGTGATACTGTAACAACAGGAAAACAGCAGGCGCCACATCGTTCTCTGTTCAATGCACTTGGATTGACAAAAGAAGAACTGGAAAGACCTCTGGTTGGTATCGTTAGTTCCTATAATGAGATTGTACCAGGACATATGAACCTGGATAAGATTACAGAAGCAGTAAAACTTGGTGTTGCAATGGCTGGAGGTACACCGATCATGGTACCAGCGATCGCGGTTTGTGACGGAATCGCAATGGGACATGTAGGAATGAAATATTCTCTTGTAACAAGAGATTTGATCGCAGACTCTACAGAAGCATTGGCTATGGCACATCAGTTTGATGCACTTGTTATGATTCCAAACTGTGATAAGAACGTGCCAGGACTTTTGATGGCAGCAGCAAGAATCAATGTACCTACAGTTTTCGTAAGTGGTGGTCCAATGCTTGCGGGACGTATCAAAGGAAGAAAAACAAGTCTTTCTAGTATGTTCGAAGCAGTAGGAGCAAATGCTGCGGGAATGATCACAGATGATGAATTGACAGAATATGAAAATAAAACATGCCCAACATGTGGCTCATGTTCTGGTATGTATACAGCAAACAGCATGAACTGTCTGACAGAAGCACTTGGTATGGGACTTCAGGGAAATGGAACGATCCCAGCCGTGTATTCTGAACGAATCCGTCTTGCAAAACATGCTGGAATGAAAGTTATGGAGATGTATGAGAAAAACATCCGTCCACGCGATATTATGACAGAAAAAGCAATTTTAAATGCGCTTACAGTTGATATGGCACTTGGATGTTCTACAAATAGTATGCTTCATCTGCCGGCGATCGCACATGAGATTGGAATGGACTTTGAGATTGATTTTGCAAATGAAATTAGTGAAAAAACTCCTAACCTTTGTCATCTTGCACCAGCAGGCCCAACCTATATGGAAGACCTGAATGAAGCAGGCGGTGTTTATGCGGTAATGAATGAATTGAATAAAAAAGGCCTGTTATATACAGATTGCATGACTGTAACTGGAAAAACAGTTGGAGAGAATATTGCAAATGTTGTGAACAGAGATCCATCTGTTATCCGTCCAATTGAAGATCCATATACACAGACAGGTGGTCTTGCAGTACTGAAGGGTAATCTTGCACCAGACGGAAGTGTTGTAAAACGATCTGCAGTCGTAGAAGAAATGCTTGTACATGAAGGACCAGCAAGAGTATTTGATTGTGAAGAAGATGCAATTGCAGCGATTAAAGGCGGAAAGATTGTAGCAGGAGATGTTGTTGTAATCCGCTATGAAGGACCAAAAGGTGGTCCGGGTATGAGAGAGATGTTGAACCCAACATCTGCGATCGCAGGTATGGGACTTGGTTCTAGTGTTGCGTTGATCACAGATGGACGTTTCTCAGGAGCATCCAGAGGTGCATCGATCGGTCATGTGTCACCAGAAGCAGCAGTCGGTGGTCCGATCGCTCTTGTAGAAGAAGGCGATATCATCAAGATCAATATTCCAGAATTGAAGATGGAACTTGCTGTATCAGACGAAGAGCTTGCAGCAAGAAAAGCAAAATGGCAGCCAAAAGAGCCTAAGATCACAACAGGCTATCTTGCACGTTACGCATCCATGGTAACATCTGGAAATAGAGGTGCGATCTTAGAAATACCAAAGAATTATTAGGAGGTGCCTGCTATGCAGCTGACAGGAGCAGACATTATTGTAGAGTGTTTAAAGGAGCAAGGAGTGGATACAGTATTTGGTTATCCAGGCGGAGCGATCTTAAACGTATATGACTCATTATATAAACACAGCGACGAGATTACACATATCCTGACATCCCATGAACAGGGTGCGGCACATGCAGCGGACGGTTATGCAAGAGCAACTGGAAAAGTTGGTGTTTGTCTTGCAACGAGTGGCCCTGGTGCAACAAATCTCGTGACGGGTATTGCGACAGCATATATGGATTCGATCCCTATGGTCGCAATCACATGCAACGTGGGAATTTCATTACTCGGAAAAGACAGTTTTCAAGAAATTGATATCACTGGTATCACAATGCCGATCACAAAGCATAATTATATTGTAAAAGATGTAAAAGAGCTTGCAGAAACGATCCGTAAGGCATTTACAATTGCCAAAAGCGGAAGACCAGGCCCAGTTTTGGTCGATGTTCCAAAAGACGTTACAGCAATGTGGACAGATTATGAAAAAAAGGTGATCGAAGCATATCAGCCAGATGCATCTACAATCAATACAGAAGAGATTGAAACAGCAGTATCTATGATCCAAAAAGCGAAAAAACCAATGGTCTTTGTTGGAGGCGGTGCTGTTTTATCTGGAGCAGATGAAGAATTGATGGAGTTTATTAACTTGATCGATGCACCTGTTACAGATTCCTTGATGGGAAAAGGTGCATTTCCGGGAACAGACAGCCGTTATACAGGAATGCTTGGAATGCATGGAACAAAAGCATCTAACTATGCAGTTTGCGGTTGTGATCTTTTGATCGTTATCGGTGCACGATTTAGTGATCGTGTTACCGGCAATGTAAATACATTTGCAAGAAAAGCAAAGATCCTTCAGATCGATGTAGATCCTGCAGAGATGAACAAAAATGTTTTGATCACAGCAGGTGTCGTAGGAGATATCAAAGAAGTTCTGAAGAAGATCAATGCGAAGTTGACTCAGCAGTCCCATGAAGAATGGATGAAAAAAGTAAAAGGCTTTAAAGAAGAATATCCATTGAAATACGAACAGAATGTGTTGACAGGTCCATTTGTGATAGAAGAAATCTACAGACAGACAAAGGGTGATGCAATCATCGTAACAGAAGTAGGACAGAATCAGATGTGGGCTGCGCAGTATTACAAATATTCGAAACCAAAGACATTGCTTACATCTGGCGGTCTTGGAACAATGGGCTATGGTCTCGGTGCTTCACTTGGAGCTAAGATGGGATGTCCAGATAAGACAGTCGTAAATATTGCAGGTGATGGATGTTTACGTATGAATATGAATGAACTTGCAACAGCAGGACGTTATCAGATTCCAGTTATTGAAGTTGTACTTAACAATCATGTACTTGGTATGGTACGTCAGTGGCAGAATCTTTTCTATGGGGAAAGATATTCTGCAACCGTGTTGAACGATTCGGTTGATTTTGCAAAACTTGCAGAAGCAATGGGTGTGACTGGTGTTCGCGTTACAACACAAGAAGAATTTAAAGAGGCGTTTGCGAAAGCGTTGACGCTTGGAAAACCGATGCTGATCGATTGCCAGATCGATGAAGATGATAAAGTGTGGCCGATGGTAGCACCAGGGGCAGCGATCAGTGATGCATTTGATGCAGAAGATCTTGCGAGATCAGAAAATGACTAGGAACTATATTTCCTAAAAAATATATAAATCAGGAGGATAAAAAGATGAGCAGAGTGTATAACTTTTCAGCAGGACCGGCAGTATTGCCAGAAGAAGTACTCAGAGAAGCCGCAGAGGAGATGATGGATTATCAGGGAACTGGTATGTCCGTTATGGAGATGAGTCATCGTTCCAAAGCTTATGATGATATCATCAAAACAGCAGAAGCTGACTTACGTGATCTGATGAACATTCCAGATAACTATAAAGTACTTTTCCTTCAGGGCGGAGCATCTCAGCAGTTTGCGGCAATCCCAATGAATCTCATGAAAAATGGTGTTGCTGATTATATCATCACAGGTATGTGGGCAAAGAAAGCTGCTGCAGAAGCAGAAAAATATGGGAAAGTAAACCGTATCGCATCTTCCGCAGATAAAACATTTTCTTACATCCCAGATTGTTCTGATCTTCCAATTTCAGAAGATGCAGACTATGTATACATCTGTGAGAACAACACGATTTATGGTACAAAATACAAAGAACTTCCTAATACAAAAGGAAAGATCCTTGTAGCTGATGTATCCTCCTGTTTCTTGTCTGAACCAGTAGATGTTACAAAATATGGCATCATTTACGGTGGCGTTCAGAAAAATGTAGGACCAGCAGGGACAGTAATCGTGATCATTCGTGAAGATTTGATCAGAGATGACGTAATGCCAGGTACACCTACAATGTTAAAATATAAAACACAGGCAGATGCAGATTCCCTTTATAATACACCACCTACATATGGTATTTATATCTGTGGAAAAGTGTTCAAATGGCTCAAAGCAATGGGTGGTCTGGAAGCGATGAAAGAACGCAACGAAAAGAAAGCAAAACTTTTATATGATTTCCTTGACCAGAGTAAGTTGTTCAAAGGAACTGTTGAGAAAAAAGACCGTTCACTTATGAATGTGCCTTTTGTAACAGGAGATCCGGACTTAGATGCTAAATTCGTAAAAGAATCAAAAGAAGCTGGACTTGAGAACTTAAAAGGTCACAGATCTGTAGGCGGTATGCGTGCAAGTATCTACAATGCTATGCCATATGAAGGTGTAGAAGCACTTGTAGCATTTATGAAGAAATTTGAAGAGGAGAATTTGTAATATGTATCAGTATAATTGCCTGAATCCAATCGCTCAGATCGGATTGGATATTTTTGATGAAAAATATGTAAAAACGGAAGATGTGAATGCAGCAGATGCGATCCTTGTCCGCAGTGCAGGGATGCATGATATGGAATTTGATGCTAACCTCAAAGCAATTGCAAGAGCTGGTGCGGGAGTAAACAATATTCCGCTTGATAAATGTGCCGAAGAAGGGATTGTTGTGTTCAATACACCAGGTGCGAATGCGAATGGTGTAAAAGAACTCGTGCTTGCAGGAATGCTTCTTGCAGCTCGTGATGTGATCGGAGGTATCAATTGGGTACATGATCATGAAGAAGATGGTGACATAGCAAAAGCTGCTGAAAAAGCAAAAAAAGCATTTGCAGGTACAGAGATTGAAGGGAAAAAACTCGGTGTCATCGGTCTTGGTGCGATCGGTGTTCTTGTAGCAAACGCAGCAGTACATCTTGGAATGGATGTTTATGGATATGATCCATATGTATCTGTAGAATCTGCATGGAAACTTTCTAGAAGTATCCATCATGCAAAAACAGTAGATGAGATCTATAAAGAATGTGATTACATTACAATCCACGTTCCAGCACTTCCAGATACAAAAGGAATGATCAATAAAAATGCGATCGATCTGATGAAAGATGGCGTTGTGATCTTGAACTATGCACGTGATGTTCTTGTTGAAAGCGAAGCAATCGTAGATGCGTTAGAATCAGGCAAAGTAAGACGTTATGTAACTGATTTTGCAACTCCAGAGATCGCTGGCGTAAAAGGCACGATCATCATGCCTCATCTTGGCGCATCAACAGAAGAATCTGAAGATAACTGTGCAAAGATGGCGGTAAAAGAATTGATTGATTTCCTTGAAAATGGTAATATCAAAAATTCTGTAAACTATCCAAATTGTGATATGGGTGCAAAAGAAGAAGGAAAATGTCGTATTACGATTCTTCACCGCAATGTACCTAATATGATCGGTCAGTTTACAACAATCCTTGCAGAGGATAATATCAATATCGCAAATATGTCTAATAAGAGTAGAAAAGAATACGCTTATACAATGATTGATGCAGAAGGCGAACTTGCTGCAGAAGTTGAAAAAGAACTTTCAGAGATCAAAGATGTATTGAAAGTAAGAGTGATCCGCTAATTGAATATTGGTGAATTTAAATAAAAAATATGTCTCTCAGAGAATATAACCTTCATGGTTGTAGTTCTCTGAGAGATTTTTTATTATCAAAATCTTGTTAAATTCTAACAAAAGATATTGAAAAAGAGAGAAATGTTTGTATATTTTCTGAATTGAAAGAAAATTTAATCTTTTATATAATAAATGTGTTTCCAATATTACATAAAAGATAGAAAATCTACTTACAAAATGTAATATCACAACATTTTAATATCCGTATTAGTAAAGGAGAAAAGAGCCATGGAAAGGAAACTTGTATACACAGGTAAAACAAAAAATGTCTATGCATTAGAGAATGGAAATTATCTCTTAAAATTTAAAGATGATTGTACCGGAAAAGACGGTGTGTTTGATCCGGGAGAGAATGCAGTCGGATTGACGATCGATGGGGTTGGTGATGTAAATCTTCGAATGTCGATCTATTTTTTTGAAAAGATCAATGCGGCTGGTATAAAAACCCATTACATAAATGCAAATCTCGAAGATACTACTATGGAAGTGCTTCCAGCCAAGGTATTTGGAAAAGGTCTGGAAGTTATCTGCCGGCATAAAGCAGTTGGAAGTTTTATCCGTCGATATGGACAGTATATCGAAGAAGGTGCTGATCTGCCGGCTTATGTAGAAACAACATTTAAAAATGATGATCTTGGTGATCCACTCGTTACGAAAGATGCTCTTGCAGCTTTGGGTGTTATGACAGAAGAACAATATGATTCGATGAAGGATATGACTCAGAAAATCACGCAGATTGTTGCGGATGATCTGAAAGAAAAAGGAATGGTCCTTTACGATATCAAGTTCGAGTATGGTTATGACGCTGATGGAAATGTAATGCTGATCGACGAAATTGCTTCAGGCAATATGCGTGTTTATAAAGACGGTCAGTATATCGATCCAATGAAGCTCTCGGAGTTATTCTTCGCGTAATGGGTGGATTTTTTGGTATAGTCTCCCGAAAGGATTGTGCATTAGATGTTTATTTCGGGGTAGACTATCATTCCCATTTGGGTACAAAACGAGGTGGAATGGTCATTCTTGATCGAGAAGATGGATTCCAGCGTCAGATCCATTCGATCGAAAACACTCCATTTCGTACAAAATTTGAAAAAGATTTGACAAACTTTCACGGATGCAGCGGAATTGGCTGCATCAGTGATAGTGATCCACAGCCGTTGCTCGTACGTTCTCATTTAGGAATGTATGCGATCACAGTGGTTGGAAAGATCAATAATTTAGATCAATTAGTTGATAAATGTTTCTTAGAACGTGGTCACCAGTTTATGACAATGAGTTCAGGAAAGATCAATTCAGCGGAATTAGTCGCATCTTTGATCAGTCAGAAGGGAGATCTTGCATCAGGCATTTTACATGCAATGGATGAAATTGATGGTTCTATGACATTGCTGATCTTGACAGAAGACGGAGAGATCATTGCAGCACGAGATAAGTTAGGAAGACTTCCAGTACTGGTAGGAAAGAATGAATTTGGTTATTGCGTTTCATTTGAATCCTTTGCTTATCAAAAGCTTGGATATAAAGATGCATACGAATTAGGACCTCGAGAGATCGTTAAGATCAGAGCTGATGGGATTGAAGTATTATCACCAGCTGGCGAGGAAATGAAGATCTGTGCATTTTTGTGGACCTATTATGGATATCCGAATTCTCGGTATGAAGGAAAAAACGTGGAAATGATGCGTTGTACAAATGGTAAGATCATGGCACGTGATGAACAGCTTCATGGAGGAATCCCAGATATTGATTATGTAGCCGGGGTACCAGATTCTGGAATCCCACATGCGATCGGTTATGCGAATTATAGTGGGAAAGAATTTGCAAGACCACTTGTAAAATATACACCGACATGGCCACGTTCTTTTATGCCAACGAATCAAAATGTTCGAAATCAAGTGGCAAAGATGAAACAGATTCCAGTGCCAGAATTGATTGATGGAAAGAAATTATTGTTTGTAGATGATTCAATCGTACGAGGTACACAGTTAGGAGAAACCGTTGATTTTTTATATGATTCAGGTGCAAAAGAAGTACATATGCGATCTGCTTGTCCACCGATCATGTATGGTTGTAAATATTTGAATTTTTCGCAGAGTAATTCGGAAAATGAATTGCTGGCACGCCGTGTGATCCATGAATTAGAAGGCGTGGAAGGGCAGAAACATTTGGAAGAATATGCAGATACACACAGTGAACGTGGACAGTGCATGTTAAAGAGAATCTGTGAACTGTATGGTTTTGATTCCATTGGCTATCAGTCGGTGGAGGGAGTATTGGAGTCGATCGGACTCGATAAAGATAAGGTCTGTACATACTGTTGGACCGGAAAGGAATGAGTTATGGAAAAGTCACATTCTGCATCTTATGCAGCAGCAGGAGTTAATATTGAAGCAGGCTATGAAGGCGTACGTTTGATGAAAAAACATGTTGCACGTACAATGACTCCAGAAGTTGTATCAGATATTGGTGGTTTTGGTGGTCTGCTGACACCGGATATCTGTGGCATGGAAACTCCTACATTAGTTATGGGAACAGATGGTGTTGGGACAAAACAACGCATTGCACAGTTGATGAAGAAACATGATACAGTAGGAATCGACTGTGTGGCAATGTGTGTAAATGATATCATCTGTTGTGGTGCGAGACCGACCGCATTTCTTGATTATATTGCAATTGGAAAAAATGAGCCTGAAAAGGTAGCAGAACTTGCTTCGGGCGTGGCAGAAGGATGTGTGCAGGCTGGTTGTGCACTGATCGGTGGCGAGACCGCAGAGCATCCGGGAGTTATGAAAGAAGATGATTATGATCTTGCTGGATTTGCAGTGGGAATCGTTGATAAAAAGAAAATCATTGATCAAAGCAGCATGAGAGTAGGCGATGTGGTAATTGGCCTTCCGTCTAGTGGCTGTCATTCCAATGGATATTCACTTGTAAGAAAAGTATTCGATGTAGAGAATACAAATCTAAATCAATATTATGAAGAGTTAGGTCAGACACTTGGAGAAGCACTCTTAACTCCGACTGTGATTTATGTCAAACCAGTTCTTGCTGCGTTAGAAGTTTCAGAAGTACATGGAATCAGTCATATTACAGGTGGTGGATTTTATGAGAATATTCCACGTTGTATACCGGACGGTTTATGCGCAAAGATCAACAAGGAAGCGATCAAAGTTCCGGCAATCTTTCATCTGCTGCAAGAAAAAGGCAACATTCCAGAGAGGGATATGTACAACACCTATAATATGGGAATTGGCATGGCAATGATCGTAAGTCATGAAACGGTTGAACAGGCATTGGCAGCGTTAGAAAAAGAAGGCTGTAATGCGTATGTGATCGGTAAAATGATAGAAGGAAAAGAGAAGGTGATATTATGCTGAAAAAAGCAAGGATTGCGGTACTTGTTTCTGGCGGCGGTACAAACCTTGAGGCATTGCTTCAAGCACAAGAAGATGGTGAGATTCCACATGGGGAAATCGTATTCGTTTGTGCAAGTAATGAGCAAGCATATGCATTAGAGCGTACCAAAAATCATGGTGTACCAAGTGCTGCGATTCCAAAACGTGAATTATCACAAGATGTATTTGAAGAAAGATTAAATAGATACATGAAAGAGTATCAGATTGATCTGATTATTTTAGCCGGATTTTTAACAATCTTGTCTGAGCAGTTTGTAAAACAGTGGCCGAACCGTATTATCAATATTCATCCGTCTTTGATCCCATCTTTTTGTGGAAAAGGAATGTATGGATTAAAAGTACATGAAGCAGTATTGGAGCGGGGCGTTCAAATTACTGGTGCAACGGTACATTTGGTAAATGAAATTCCGGACGGCGGTACGATTTTATTGCAAAAGGCTGTTTCCGTCAGATGCGATGATACGGCAGAAGTTTTGCAGAGAAGGGTAATGGAAGAAGCAGAATGGATTCTATTGCCAAAGGCAGCAGAAATTATGGCGTGTCAGATTATAGAAAATGATCTTTAAATAGAACAAGAGGAGTAAGCGATGAATCTTCTAGTTGTAGGTGGGGGTGGCAGAGAACATGCCATCATTAAAAAGTTAAAAGAAAATCAAAGAGTAAATACAATTTATGCGATACCAGGAAATGGAGGGATCGCAGAGGATGCAGTTTGTATCAGTGAGATCGGTGCAAAAGAGATTGATAAGATTGTGAAGTTTGCAAAAGAACATGAAATTGATTTTGCAGTTGTTGCACCAGATGATCCATTGGCACTGGGGTGTGTGGATCGTCTTCACGAAATTGGAATTCCATGTTTTGGACCAGATGCAAAAGCTGCACAGATTGAAGCAAGTAAAGTATTTGCAAAAAATCTTATGAAAAAATATCACATTCCAACAGCGGAGTATGAAGTGTTTGATACACAGGAGAAAGCACTGGAATACGTATCACAAAAAGATTTTCCAATCGTGATCAAAGCCGACGGTCTTGCACTGGGAAAAGGTGTTCTGATCGTACAAAATGAAATAGAGGCACAAGAAGCGGTAAAAATGATCATGGAAGACAAAGCATTTGGTGAGTCGGGAAATCAGATTGTGATCGAGGAATTTCTTACAGGACCAGAAGTGAGTGTGTTGGCATTTACAGATGGCACAACGATCATTCCAATGATTTCTTCTATGGATCACAAAAGAGTTGGAGATGGTGATACAGGATTGAATACTGGTGGAATGGGAACAATCGCACCAAATCCATATTATACAGAGGAGATAGCCAAGGTATGTATGGAAACAATCTTTCAACCTACGTTAGAAGCAATGAGACAGGAAGGCTGTCCATTCAAAGGCTGTTTATATTTTGGATTGATGTTGACTTCAAGTGGACCAAAAGTCATAGAGTATAATTGTCGTTTTGGAGATCCAGAGACACAGGTTGTTCTGCCATTATTAAAAACTGATCTATTGACAGTCATGCAGGCGGTGGAAAATGAAACATTGTCTGAATTAAATGTAGAATGGAAGAACGGAGCAGCCGCGTGTGTTGTTCTTGCATCTGGTGGATATCCGGTACAGTATGAAAGTGGAAAAGAAATCGCGATTCCAGAAAAATTAGCAGATCAGGTTTACGTTTATCACGCAGGAGATACGATGAAAGACGGAAAGTTAGTTACAAGCGGAGGTCGAGTGCTAGGTGTCACTGCAGTTGCTGAAACACTTACAAAAGCATTGGAAGAAGCGTATT
Organism: uncultured Clostridium sp.; assembly: GCA_964484055.1. Lineage (GTDB taxonomy): Bacteria > Bacillota > Clostridia > Lachnospirales > Lachnospiraceae > Schaedlerella. The sequence goes on along the minus strand of CAZAEC010000001.1, from coordinate 172,251 downwards.
GCACAGCAGAAAATATTTCTTTCGAAGGAAAATATATGCGTCATGATATTGGCAAAAAAGCGTTAGAGAAAGCGGAGGTTGCATAATGGTACGACGAATTTATGTAGAGAAAAAAGAAATGCTTCGGTTGGAGGCTGCTAGTTTATTAAATGAACTGCGTACAGTGGCAGGAATCAGATCTTTGGAAGAAATTCGTCTAATCAATCGATACGATACAGAAGGATTAGATGAAGAAACATTTCAAAGAGCAGTCCGTACCGTTTTTTCAGAACCACAAGTAGATGATGTGATGACAAAATTACCAGATTGGGACGGAAAGATTTTCGCGGTCGAATATCTGCCGGGGCAATTTGATCAACGTGCAGATTCTGCAAGTCAGTGTATCCAGCTTATGACACAAGGGGAAAGGCCCTTGATACGTACTGCAAAAGTATATCTGTTATCAGGAAATGTAACAGAGGAAGAAGTTGAACAGATTAAACAATATGTGATCAATCCAGTAGAGTCCAGAGAAGCTTCTTTAGCGTTAGAAGAAACACTTGCAAGAAAATATGATCTTCCGAAAGAAATAGAAACTGTTTGTGGTTTCATCAAGATGAATGACGATGAATTGAAAGAATTACTGGATCGATTAGGACTAGCAATGGATCTTGATGATCTGAAATTTATGCAAACCTATTTCCGAGAGGTTGAACAAAGAAATCCTACGATCACAGAAATTCGAGTAATCGATACATATTGGTCAGATCATTGTCGTCATACAACATTTTCCACACATATTGATCACGTGGAAATTCACGATGAAGAAGTGCAGAAAGCATACGAACGTTATCTTGCAGCACGAGTAGAAGTGTATGGAGAAGAAAAGGCCGCTGTCAGACCACAGACACTGATGGATATCGCAACGATCGGTGCAAAGGTTTTAAAGAAACGAGGTCTGCTGCCTGAATTAGATGAGAGTGAAGAAATCAATGCTTGTTCCATCCATGTTACAGCAGAAGTAGATGGAGAAGAACAAGATTGGCTGTTAATGTTTAAAAATGAAACACATAATCATCCAACAGAGATTGAGCCATTTGGTGGTGCAGCCACATGTATTGGCGGATGTATCCGAGATCCGTTGTCAGGCCGTGCATACGTGCATCAAGCAATGCGTGTTACAGGTGGGGGAGATCCTAGAAAAGCATTTGACGAAACAATTCCAGGAAAATTACCACAGCGCAAACTTGCTCAGACAGCGGCAGCAGGATATTCTTCTTATGGCAATCAGATTGGACTTGCAACTGGTCATGTTGCAGAAATTTATCATGAAGGATACGTTGCTAAGCGATTGGAGTGTGGAGCAGTTGTTGCTGCAGCACCAGCATATAATATCCGAAGAGAATGTCCAGAACCGGGTGACATCGTCATTTTATTAGGTGGTCGTACAGGAAGAGACGGAATTGGAGGCGCAACAGGTTCTTCAAAAAGCCATAACTTGAAATCGCTCGTAACGATGGCATCAGAGGTACAGAAAGGAAATGCACCAGAAGAACGAAAAATCCAGAGACTTTTCCGTAATAGCGAAGTTACAAGAATGATTAAACGTTGTAATGATTTTGGCGCAGGTGGTGTTTGTGTAGCTATAGGTGAATTAGCAGACGGACTCCGTATTGACTTAGATGCAGTTCGTAAGAAATATGAAGGATTGGATGGTACAGAATTGGCGATTTCTGAATCACAGGAACGTATGGCAGTTGTTGTGGAAGAAAAAGATGTCGAACGATTTATACTGGCGGCAGAAGCAGAAAATCTAGAAGCATATCGTGTAGCTGTAGTAACGGAAGAAGCACGTATGATCATGGAATGGAAAGGCGTTCCGATTGCAGATCTCAGCCGAGAATTTTTGAATCAAAATGGTGCTGTAAAACATGCACAGATTGCGATTGCTGAGAAAGAAGACAAAGATGCAGAACAAACATCATCGATTGATCTTAGAAAGATTGCAGGAAGTTTAAAATCTGCTTCACGAAGAGGACTTTCAGAAAGATTTGATTCTACGATTGGTGCAGGATCGATCTTGATGCCATTTGGTGGAAAGACACAGCGTACACCAGCGCAGGCAATGGCGGCATTGTTTCCAGTATTGCCTGAACAGATAACAGATCAAGCAAGCGTAATGGCATGGGCATGTGATCCAGATCAGACAACAAAAGATCCGTATAAAGGTGCTTACGATACTGTATACACATCCATTGCAAAATTAGTAGCTGCTGGTGCGGATTATAAAAAAGCATATTTGACATTCCAAGAATTTTTCGAAAAACTTCAGCAGGATGAAAAACGTTGGGGCAAACCATTTTCAGCATTGTTAGGAGCGCTGGATGCACAGATAGAAACAGGTGCGGCAGCAATTGGAGGAAAGGATTCAATGTCAGGATCTTTCTTGGATTTGGATGTTCCACCAACATTGATTTCATTTGCGATCGCTCCGTTGAAAGCAAACGAAGTTCTTTCACAAGAATTTAAAGAGGCAGGACACAGCGTGTACTTGTTCAAAGGAACGACAGGAGAAGAACGAATCAAGGAATGGGAAACATTTTACAAACTTCATAAAGCTGGAAAAGTAAAAGCTGCATGGGCAGTGGAAAATGGAATCGCAGAAGCGATTATAAAAATGTCTTTTGGAAATGATATTGGATTCTGCGCAGAAAATATAGAATTAGACTGGAATACAATCTATCCGGGTGCGATCATTGCCGAATTAACAGAAGAAGCTGAGGGCGCATTGAAACTTGGAGTGACTACAGCAGATAGAAAGATTGTTATTGCAGAAGATCAAGTATCAATCACTGAGTTATTAGCGTTCAATGAAAATGTATTAGAAACGGTATATCCAAATAAGACAGAATTAGATAAAAACGAAGTCCCTGTTTTAGAAAATGCATACGAACTCCGTGTGGCACCAAGAATTGGAATCTCAAAACCAAAAGTTTTAATTCCAGTATTCCCAGGAACAAACTGTGAATATGATAGTGCTCGAGCGGTTGCGAAAGCAGGGCTTGTACCAGAGATATTCGTAGTAAATAATCAGACTGCAAAGCATGTCGCAGATTCCGTATCAAGATTTGCAGAAGAGATTAAAGATAGTCAGATCATCTTTGTACCAGGTGGTTTTTCGGGTGGTGATGAACCAGATGGATCAGGAAAATTTATTACAGCATTTTTCAGAAATCCGGAAGTAAGAGAAGCAACGATGGATTTGCTGAAACAAAGAGATGGTCTGATGCTTGGTATTTGTAATGGTTTCCAGGCATTGGTTAAATTAGGTCTTGTTCCATACGGAGAGATCGTCGATACAGATGAGAATTGTCCTACATTAAGCTACAATGTGATTGGGCGTCATCAGTCTAAGATCGTGCGAACAAGAATCGCTTCAAACCGTTCACCGTGGCTTGCAAAAGCACAGGTGGGAGATATCGTAAATGTACCAATCTCTCACGGGGAAGGTCGTTTCCTCTGTGATGAAAAATTGTTGAAACAATTAGCAGAGAATGGACAGATCGCAACACAGTATGTAGATTTAAATGGAGTACCAACAATGGATATCGATCACAATCCAAATGGTTCTGTATGGGCGGTAGAAGGAATTACTTCTCCAGACGGCCGTGTATTAGGTAAGATGGGACATTCAGAAAGAATTGGAGATGCACTTTATCGTAATGTACCAGGCGAATACGATTTGAAATTGTTTGAGTCAGCGAAAGCATATTTTACGATATAAGAAATGATAATGTCACCTTTTTGTGGTAAGATACATACAAAAGAGTTGAGATAAACTTTTAGATTGAATATGAATAGGAGTGAGATTCATGAAAATGTTAAATATTGAAAACGAACTGCAGAAAAATTCCTATCCAGGAAGAGGAATCATCATTGGAAGAAGCAAGAATGGAAAACATGCGGTAACAGCTTATTTTATCATGGGAAGAAGTGAGAATAGCCGAAATCGTGTTTTTATAGAAGATGGAGAAGGAATCCGTACACAGGCATTTGATGAATCGAAATTGACAGATCCGAGTTTAATTATTTACGCACCGGTGCGTGTGTTGGATAATTATACAATTGTAACAAATGGAGATCAGACAGATACAGTATATGAAGGATTACAGAAGCAATTAACATTTGAACAGTCTCTTAGAACTCGTACATTTGAACCAGATGCGCCAAATTATACACCTCGTATTTCTGGCATTTTAGATGTAAAAGAAGGTAACTTTCATTATGCAATGTCAATCTTAAAGAGTCACAATGGAAATTCAGAGTCTTGCGATCGTTATACATTTACATATGAAAATCCGACAGCAGGAGAGGGTCATTTTATTCATACTTATAAATGCGATGGAAATCCACTTCCAAGTTTTGAAGGAGAACCAGAACGAATCGAGATTCCAGATGATATGGATTTATTTACAGAATCTTTATGGAATCATTTGAACGAGGAAAATAAAGTCTCTTTATTTGTAAGATATATTGATATTGAAACAGGAGCTTACAAAACAAAAATTGTGAACAAAAATAAATAGTCTGATAGGAGAAAAGTGATGAAGGAATTAGAATTAAAATATGGCTGTAACCCAAATCAGAAACCATCCCGTATCTATATGAAGAATGGAGAAAATCTTCCGATCAAAGTACTTTTAGGAAGACCGGGATATATCAACTTCTTGGATGCATTCAATGGATGGCAGCTTGTATCAGAATTAAAAAAAGCGACAGGATTGCCTGCTGCAACTTCATTTAAACACGTTTCACCAGCAGGTGCTGCTGTAGGACTTCCACTGAGTGAGACATTGGCGAAAATCTATTGGGTAGACGATCTTGCTGAGCTTTCACCGCTGGCATGTGCTTATGCAAGGGCAAGAGGTGCAGATAGAATGTCATCTTTTGGAGACTTTATCGCTCTTTCCGATGTATGTGATGTGGATACGGCAAGACTGATCCGCCGCGAAGTATCAGATGGTGTGATCGCTCCTGGATATACAGAAGAAGCGCTGGAACTCTTACGACAGAAAAAGAATGGCAATTATAATGTGATCGAGATCGATCCTAATTATGTGCCGGAAGAAATCGAACATAAAGAAGTATTTGGAATCACGTTTGAACAAGGTCGTAATGAATTAAATATTGATAAAACATTTTTTGATCAGATCGTTACAGACAATAAAGAACTTCCAGAGGAAGCGAAGATTGATCTTGCAATCTCTATGATCACATTAAAGTATACACAATCCAATTCTGTATGTTATGTAAAGGGTGGACAAGCGATTGGGATTGGTGCAGGTCAGCAGTCACGTATCCATTGTACACGTTTGGCTGGACAGAAAGCAGATAATTGGTGGCTTAGACAGTGTCCGAAAGTTATGGAGTTAAAATTTAAAGATAATATCAAACGAGCAGATCGTGATAATGCAATTGACCTTTACATCGGAGAAGAGTATATGGATGTACTTGCAGAAGGAACTTGGGAAACTATTTTTGAAGAGAAACCAGAAGTGTTTACAAAAGAAGAAAAGAGAGCATGGCTGGATCAGCTTACAGAGGTGTCTCTTGGATCTGATGCCTTCTTCCCATTTGGAGACAATATCGAACGTGCTTATAAGAGTGGTGTAAAATATATCGCACAACCGGGTGGTTCTGTAAGAGATGATAATGTGATCGCCACATGTAATAAATACAATATGGTAATGTCATTTACGGGAATCCGTTTATTCCATCACTAAGGAGGGATCGATCTATGAGAGCAGCACTGATCATGGGGTCTGTGAGTGATCTTCCGAAAATGGAATCGGCGGTAGAGATCTTGAAAACATTTGGTGTGACTGTTGATGTAAGATGTTTGTCAGCGCACAGGGCACATCTTGGGCTTTCTACATTCATTGAAGAAACGAATAAAAATGGAACGGAAGTCATTATCGCAGCAGCAGGTATGGCAGCAGCACTTCCGGGAGTTGTTGCATCACAGACTGTACTTCCAGTTATCGGAGTGCCACTTTCCGGCTCTGTATTAGATGGAACTGATGCATTATTATCAATTGTTCAGATGCCGTCAGGAATCCCAGTCGCAACAGTTGCGATCAATGGTGGGAAGAACGCAGCATATTTAGCATTACAGATCATAGGAGTACATCATAAAGAAGTACAAGAAAAACTTCTTGCGCATCGAGTTGAAATGGAAGAAGCAGCAATGAAGGCGAATCAAGAAGTGGTAGAAAGATTTAAATAAGATATCCGACTGATAAGACGGAGAAAGAGCATCTATTGAAATGATAGGTGCTCTTATTTTATGTCAATGAGTGCTGTATATAATAATGATTAAATCGTTTTTGACAATTTGTATCTGAAAGAACGTATTTATCAATAGATGGACATTTGGATTGATATTATTTATCATGCCCATCCTTGTTATTTTTAAGACAATTTGGTATAATCTGGAGGTTCACCAATAAAATATGAAGAGAAAGGTGGTTTTACATTATGAGTAAAACAAAAATTGTACCTTATGCCCAGGAAATGGAAAAAGGGTATGACTTGAGAAGAGCTATGGAGGAAGCTTCTCGATGCTTACTTTGTCAGGACGCACCTTGTAGTCAGGGATGTCCTGCAGGAACAGATCCAGCAAAATTTATTCGTTCTCTGAGATTCCGCAACATATGGGGAGCTGCGGAAACAATCCGTGAGAACAATCCACTTGCAGGATGTTGTGCAAATGTTTGTCCTTACGACAATATGTGTGAGAAAGCTTGCAGCAGATCGGGAATTGACAAGCCTATCAACATTGGAAAACTTCAGAGATTCCTGGTGGAGCAGGAAAAAGAAGAAGGCATGAATTTCATGAAACCTACAGCAACTATCGGGAAAAAAGTTGCTTGTATCGGTGCTGGTCCTTCATCACTTGCATGTGCACGTGAACTTGCATTACAGGGATTTGATGTGACAGTATTTGAAGCGAATGAAAAAGCAGGTGGAATGCTTACATATGGAATCCTTCCTTCTAGATTGCCACAGGAAGTTGTTGATTTTGATCTTGAGACAATCAAACAGGCTGGAGTAAAATTTGAATTTAACCATAAAGTATCTGCAGATGAACTCGAAAAGATGAAAGAAGAGTACGATGCAGTATATGTTGGTGTTGGTTTATGGAAGTCTAAAACGGTTGAGATCCCTGGGAAAGATCTCGATGGTGTTATTGATGCGATTGCGTTCTTGAAAGGAGCAAGAAGCAATGCAGCGGACTTTAAGCTTGGTGAAAATGTCGTTGTGATCGGTGGTGGAGACGTTGCAATGGACTGTGTATCAACAGCTAAGCAGAAAGGAGCAACAGCTACGATCGTTTATCGTCGTACGATTGAAGAAGCTCCTGCAAACATGGAAGAAGTAACATCTGTACAGAACATGGGAGTTCCATTCTTTACACAGTTTGCACCTGTTGAGATTGTTGGAGAAAATGGTAAAGTAACAGGCTTAAAAGCAGAAGGACGTGATGGATATTCTTTTCTTTTGATCAAAGCAGATCAGATTGTATTTGCGATCGGTCAGGAACTGGTAGATGAATTTGCTTCATTGAAAGCAGGCAATGGCATTTACATGGGCGGAGATATGCTTTATGGTAGAGGCCGCACGGTTGTAGAAGCTGTAGCAGACGGAAAGAAAATGGCTGCATCTATCGCAGAAGATTTAAAATAGGGGGGATATCGATTATGGCATTAAAGAAAGATTTATCAATCGACTTTTTAGGAGTAAAATGTGAAAATCCATTCTTCCTGTCTTCTTCTCCTGTAGGAAGCAACTATGAAATGTGTGCAAAAGCACTCGAAGCAGGATGGGCTGGAATTTATTATAAAACAATTGGTGTGTATATTCCGGATGAGGTTTCGCCTCGTTTCGATATTACAACAAAAGAAGGAACACCATGGCTTGGATTTAAAAACATGGAACAGATTTCTGACAAGCCACTCGAAGTGAACCTTGAGTATTTAAAAAGATTGAAAAAAGATTACCCTACAAAAGTCATCGTTGCTAGTATTATGGGAAGTAACGATGAAGAATGGGCATATTTGGCAAAAGCAGTAACAGAAGCTGGTGTTGACTTGATCGAATGTAACTTCTCTTGTCCACAAATGACATCTTCATCTATGGGTTCTGATGTTGGGTCTAACCCAGAACTTGTAAAGCATTATTGTGAAATCGTAACTGCAAATACAGATATTCCAGTTATCGCAAAGATGACACCAAATATCACAACAATGCAGGTTCCAGCACTTGTAGCTGTAGAAGGCGGAGCAAAAGGTCTTGCAGCGATCAATACAGTGAAATCTATCACAAATATTGATTTAGAGTTTAATACAGCTATGCCAGTTGTAAATGGTGAATCTGCAGTTTCCGGTTATTCAGGAGCAGCGGTAAAACCAATCGCACTTCGATTTATTTCTGATCTGAAACATGATGAGAAATTAAAAGATATTCCATTGTCTGGTATGGGTGGTATCGAAACATGGGAGGATGTTGTAGAGTTCTTATTACTTGGATGCGAAAACCTCCAGTGTACAACTGCTGTTATGCAGTACGGATATCGTATTGTAGAAGATATGATCAGTGGTCTTTCTCATTTTATGGAAAGAAATGGAATTGACAGATTACAGGATATGATCGGAAAGGCACTTCCAAATATTAAAGGTGCAGACCAGTTGGATCGTTCTTTCAAAATCCTTCCTAAATTTGATCATGATAAATGTGTTGGATGTGGAAGATGTTATGTTTCTTGCTTTGACGGTGGACATCAGGCAATTAAGTTTGATTCTGAAGTAAGAAAACCAGAATTGATCGAGGATAAATGTGTTGGATGTCATTTGTGCTTGAATGTATGTCCACAGATGAACTGTATCACACCAGATAAGGTTGTGTTCAAAGAAGGCAGAAAGCCTCATGATATTGTTCTTAAAACAAAATATCAATAAAATTCAAATAGCTATCCCAAAGTGGTATAGTATTTTAAATCCTTGCTAAATAAAAAGAAATAAAGATACCCTGTGAAAATCACACAGTTAGATAAAGTGTGGTTTCGCAGGGTATTTTTTTAATTTAACAAATTAAAGTGTTGACAAATATGGTATAAGTGTATACAATTATACAAGAATAATCTAATACAAAAATACAACCAAGAAAAAACAAGGAGGTTTTCGCCGTGGAAAATAGAAAAGTTTACTTAAATAAACATACAAATCTGTTGGAACTTGAAGAACATATGTATCCGCTCGTAGATGTGGATACACCAAACGTATTCCGTAATTTGTTCCATTATGATGAAATTCCGAAAATTGCATTTAACGACAGAATCGTACCTCATCATATGCCAGAAGAAATTTGGATTACAGATACAACATTCCGTGATGGGCAGCAATCACGTGCACCATATACTTCCGAACAGATTGTTACTATTTATGATTACTTACATAGACTCGGCGGACCGAATGGAAAGATTCGTCAGAGTGAGTTTTTCTTATATAGTAAGAAAGACAGAGACGCTGTATATAAATGTTTAGAAAAGGGATATAAATTCCCAGAAGTCACAAGTTGGATTCGAGCAAGTAAAAAAGACTTTGAGCTTGTAAAAGAGATTGGTTTGGAAGAGACAGGTGTTTTGGTAAGTTGTTCTGATTACCACATTTTCTATAAATTGAAAATGACAAGAAGAGAGGCAATGAATCATTATTTGTCTGTAATCCGCGAATGTATGGAAACAGGAGTAAAGCCAAGATGTCATTTGGAAGATATCACACGTTCAGATATTTATGGTTTTGTAATCCCATTTTGTGTAGAACTTATGAAACTGATGGAAGAGTACCAGATGCCAGTGAAAATCCGTGTTTGTGATACGATGGGATATGGAGTAAACTATCCAGGTGCTGTGATTCCAAGATCGATTCCAGGAATTATCTATGGTCTGATGGTGCATGCAGGTGTGCCAAGTGAGTTGATCGAATTTCATGGACACAATGATTTCTATAAAGCGGTAAATAACTCTACAACTGCATGGCTGTATGGCGCTAGTGGAGTAAACTGTTCTTTATTTGGTATCGGTGAAAGAACTGGAAATACACCACTAGAAGCGATGGTATTCGAATATGCACAGCTTCGTGGTACTTTAGATGGAATGGACACAACAGTGATCACAGAACTTGCTGAATATTATGAGAAAGAACTTGGATATAACATTCCGACAAGAACACCATTTGTTGGAAAGAATTTTAACGTGACAAGAGCTGGAATCCATGCAGATGGAATGCTTAAGAATGAAGAAATCTATAATATCTTTGATACAGATAAATTTTTGAATCGTCCAGCATTGGTAAGTGTATCCAATACATCAGGTGTGGCAGGAATTGCATATTGGATAAATGCATACTTTAAATTACCAGAAGAACGCCAGGTTGATAAGAATTCCGAACTTGTACTCGCATTAAAGGCATGGGTAGACAATGAATATGAAGAAGGTCGTGTTACAGTCTTGACAGATGACGAATTGGTTGAGAAAATAGATGTAATATGTAAAGAATTACAGATTACATTGTAATCTCAGGAGGAAGTAGGATGGAAGGACATCAAGAATTGTCTTTGAGCGGGCGTGTATTCAAACAGCTACGCGGTGACATTATTAAAGGAAAATATAAAGAGAACGAGGAATTGAGAGAAGTTACTTTGGGAAAAGAACTGGGTGTCAGCAGAACGCCAGTAAGGGAAGCTCTTCGTCAGTTGGAATTGGAGGGACTGGTAAAGATCATTCCGAATAAAGGTGCTTATGTGACAGGAATCTCTCAAAAAGATGTGAAGGATATTTATATTATCCGGTCAATGCTGGAAGGTCTTTGTGCAAGATGGGCAACGGAGAATATTACAGAAGAACAGCTCCAGGAGCTTGAAGAGATCATATTGCTTTCAGAATTTCATATGAAACGAGAGAATGCAAACAGTGTGGACCATGTCACAGAGATGGATGGAAGATTTCATGAAGTGTTATATGAAGCCTGCAATAGTAAGATCTTAAGTCATGTGCTGACAGATTTTCATAAGTATGTTATGAGTGCAAGAAGAGCTTCTGTAGATTCAGAAGAAAGAGCAAGAAAGTCAGTACGAGAACATAAACAGATCTTACGGGCGATTCGCGACAGAGATGCTGATCTGGCAGAACAACTTGCAAATGAACATATTTTACATGTAATCGAGAATTTGAAGAAACAGGGATTTGATAAGTAGATAAATTCTCATGTATGATCGATGATAAATGATAGGAAAGGTGACAGATATTATGGAAAAGATTAAAATGACAACTCCACTTGTTGAGATGGATGGAGATGAGATGACAAGAATTCTCTGGAAGATGATAAAAGATCATTTGCTGGAGCCATATATTGAATTGAATACAGAATACTATGATCTAGGACTTGAGCATAGAAATGCAACAGATGATAAGGTAACGATCGATGCATCAAATGCAACAAAAAAATACAAAGTAGCGGTAAAATGCGCAACGATCACACCGAATGCTGCACGTATGACAGAATACGATCTGAAAGAAATGTGGAAGAGTCCAAATGGTACGATCCGTGCGATCCTCGATGGTACTGTATTCCGTGCACCGATCGTTGTGAAAGGGATTGAACCAAATGTAAAGACTTGGAAGAAACCGATCACGATTGCAAGACATGCATATGGAGACGTTTATAAGAATACAGAGATGAAGATTCCTGCTGCCGGAAAGGCAGAACTCGTATATACAGCAGAAGATGGAACAGAAGTACGAGAATTGATCCATGATTTTGCTGGTCCAGGAATCATTCAGGGCATGCATAATATTAATAATTCTATCGAAAGTTTTGCAAGAAGCTGTTTTAATTATGCATTGGATACAAAACAGGATCTTTGGTTTGCAACAAAAGATACGATTTCCAAAAAATATGATCATACATTCAAAGACATTTTCCAGGAGATCTATGATGCAGAGTATGCGGAGAAATTCGAAAAAGCAGGAATCGTATACTTCTACACATTGATCGATGATGCAGTAGCACGTGTAATGAAGTCTGAAGGTGGATATATTTGGGCTTGTAAAAACTATGATGGTGATGTAATGAGTGATATGATCTCATCAGCATTTGGTTCTCTTGCAATGATGACATCTGTACTCGTATCTCCAGATGGATACTATGAATATGAGGCAGCACACGGAACAGTACAGCGTCATTATTATAAACATCTTGCTGGAGAAGAAACATCAACAAACTCTGTTGCAACAATCTTTGCTTGGTCAGGCGCTCTTAGAAAACGTGGGGAGCTGGATGGCAATAAAGAACTTATGGAATTTGCAGATAAGTTAGAAAAAGCAACAATTGATACGATTGAAGCAGGAGAGATGACAAAGGATCTTGCTCTGATCACAACTTTAGAAAATCCAACAGTACTTAACAGCGAAGACTTTATTAAAGCGATTGCTTCAAGACTGTAATATACATAAGATGTCAAAAACGGCACATGAACAAGTGAAAAGTTCATGTGCCATTTCTATGTGGTGAAATATTCATCTGCCCGAAAAATATTCAGGTGTCTGAAAGAATGTTCAGTGGCTGAAATTTATACGTGAAAGTACTTATTCGGCTAATTCTTCCCATTTTTCATATAAAGTTTCTAATTCTTCTTCATTAGACGCTTTTTCGCGAGTTAATTCCTGACATTTAACAGAGTTTGAATAAACGTCTTCATGAGTCAATAATTCATCAATCTCAAGGTTTCGTTCTTCTAGTACAGAGATTCGTTCTTCTGTTTTCTTCAATTCATTTTTTCGTTTTCGTTCTTTGGCCTGTGCTTCTTTTTGTTCCTGCCAGCTTAATTTAGATTCTGTTGCAGTAGAAGCAGTATTTATTTTTTCGACAGTTGTGTTGTTAGCAGCAGGTGCTGTTGTATAGGCCGCAGTTAAGATTTCTTTTTTCTCGAGATAGTAATCGTAATTTCCAATATAATTTACGAAAGACTGGTTCACCAATTCTAAAATACGAGAAGCTGTCTGGTTGATGAAATAACGGTCATGTGAAACATAAAGCACAGTTCCAGTATAATCGTTGAGTGCCTGCTCTAAAATTTCTTTTGAATTGATATCCAAATGGTTGGTAGGCTCGTCAAGGATTAAGAAGTTTGCCTCTGAAAGCATCAGCTTGGCAAGTGACACACGTCCCTTTTCGCCACCACTCAGATCGCGAATCTGTTTGAAAACATCGTCTGCTGTAAATTGGAATGCAGCAAGAGTATTACGGATCTGAGTATTTGTAAGGGATGGATAGTCATCAGAAATCTCTTCAAAGATTGTTTTGTTATCATGAAGTACATGGTGTTCCTGATCATAATATCCAATCTGAACTTTTGTGCCTAACGTAAAAGCACCATCATCTGCATCCACGATTCCATTTAGGATTTTTAAAAGTGTTGTTTTTCCAGTTCCGTTGTCGCCAATGATCGCAACATGTTCTCCACGTTTGATCTCAAAATTGATATCCTTAAATAAAATCTGAGAGTCATACTGTTTGCTCAAATGTTCGATAGAAAGAACATCATTTCCACTGATACAGGAAGGCTCAAGTGAAAAATGGATATCTGTTGTTATATCAACTGGTTTCTCCAGAGGAGTCATCTTATCTAATAATTTTTCACGGCTTTCTGCGCGCTTGATTGATTTTTCACGGTTGAAAGAACGAAGTTTTTCAATAACAGCTTCTTGATGTTTGATCTCTTGTTGCTGTTTCAAATATTCTTTCATCTGTGCATCACGGATCAGTTTTTTCTTATCTGCGTAAGCTTTATAATTACCGCTGTACATACGGAGATTTCCGTTCTCAATCTCAACGACTTTCGTTACAACACGGTTTAAGAAGAAACGATCGTGAGATACGATGAATACTGCTCCCGGATAGTTCAAGAGATAAGTTTCCAACCAGGCGATTGAGTTCAGATCCAAATGGTTGGTAGGCTCATCAAGAAGAAGGATATCTGGTTTGGTGAGAAGTAATTTTCCAAGAGAAACGCGAGTTTTTTGTCCTCCAGAGAGAGTCGAAGTCATTTTGGAAAATTCGTCTTCAGTGAAGCCAAGACCTTTCAAAACTCCTGTGATCTCGCTTTCGTAAGCATATCCGTTCTTAGATTCAAATTCAGACATTAAACGATTATATGTATCTAATCGTGATTCCAAATCTGAACCACTTAATTCTTTTAATTCATGTTCAATTGAACGGATCTGCTGTTCCAATGCGATCAGGTCAGACTTGGCAGTTTTTACTTCTTCATAAATAGAATTCTTACTGTCAAGGTTCTGCTGCTGGGCAAGATAACCGAGTGTTTTACCTTTTGTGATGATGATATTACCACCATCTGTCGGCTCTTCGCCAATGATCATTTTTAAAATCGTAGATTTGCCGGCTCCATTTACTCCGACAAAAGCAGCTTTTTCTCGTTCTTCTATATGAAATGAACCATCTTTTACAATAATGTGTTCGCCAAAAGCTTTTTTTAAGTTATGACATGCAAGTATCATGTTTATACTCCTTTTTTTGTTGTCCATAACCATTATATCGGAAAATTGACAAAAAACAACAAAAATCAAGAGAAACAAAGTATAAAGTTTGACAATTGTTTTGTTCTTTTATATAATGTGAAGTGCAAGAGAATTTGGGGGTGGTAATATGGTGGACTCAAGAAAAATTTCAAAAGCAGTGATTACTAGACTGCCACGTTATTACAGATATTTAGGAGATTTAGTGGATGAAGGGATTGATCGAATCTCTTCGAATGAGTTGAGTAAGCGAATGCATGTGACAGCATCCCAGATTCGACAGGATTTGAATAACTTTGGTGGATTTGGACAGCAGGGATATGGATATAATGTAGGATATCTAAGAGAAGAGATTGGTAAGATTTTAGGACTGAATGACAAGCATGATATGGTGATCATAGGTGCTGGTAATTTGGGACAGGCTTTAGCAAAGTATTCTTCTTTTGAAAAAAGAGGATTTATCGTGAAAGGTATTTTTGATAATAACCCAGCACTGAAAGGTGTTATGGTTGGTGATATCCCGATCCGTATGGTCAGTGAGTTAGATGATTATTTAAAAGAGAACAATATTGAGATTGCAGCATTGACAATTCCGAAGGAGAATGCTTTGCCAATCGCTGATATAGCGATAAAGAATGGTGTGAAAGCACTTTGGAATTTTGCACATGTGGATCTGAATGTACCAAAAGATGTAGTTGTGGAGAATGTTCATCTTTCTGATAGTTTGATGAAATTATCTTACAACATTACACAGAATAAAGAAAAAATAGAGTAAAGAAAAGTTAAAGTTGGACGTGTAGGCAGGGGCAACCTTATTTACACGTCATACTTTTTGTATATCAGATGTGGGAGGATTCCCACACCAAGACTTGAAAGTGAGTTTTGAATGAAACGTCAGGTTTGGTAAAGGAGGATCGTTATGAGATATTTACCGAATGGGGCATGGATGCAGAAAGCAGATGCATATACAATACATGAGATTGGAGTACCATCGGTTGTACTGATGGAACATGCGGCAGAAAGTATGGTCAATATTTTAGAAGAGGGAAAAGTAGATTGTTCTAAGACATTGATCGTGTGCGGTTCTGGAAATAATGGCGGTGATGGTTTTGCGGTTGCTAGATTATTAGCTCAGAAAGGGAAGTCTGTAGTCACAGTATTTGTTGGAAAAGAAGCTTCGATGAGTGAAGAATGTCGGCTGCAGTGTCAAATTGTAAAAAATATGGGGATTCCGGTAGTGGCAAATATTCCGGAAGAAGAATATAGTTTAATTATAGATGCTGTATTTGGCGTTGGACTTTGTCGAGAAATCAGCGGTCATTATGCGGAAGTGATCCGGCAGATGAATGCAATGGCAGGTACAAAAGCAGCGGTAGATATACCGTCTGGTGTATGTTCTGCAACGGGAAAAGTTTTTGGGATTGCTTTCGAAGCGGATCTTACAGTTACATTCCAATGTGAAAAGATGGGATGTGCACTATTTCCGGGAAAGAATTATGCGGGCAATGTCTTCATTGCAGATATTGGAATAGATACAAAGATTTTTGAAAATAAAAAAGAAATTCCGTATACCTTGGAAGCGTTGGATTTAAAAGAGCGTCTTCCAAAGCGGAGTGCAGATACACATAAAGGTTCTTATGGGAAAGTATTGATGATCACAGGAAGCAAAGGGATGGCTGGAGCGGCGTATCTGAGTGCAAAAGCAGCGTATACTTGCGGTGCAGGTCTTGTTCAGATCTATACGGATGAAGTGAATCGCTCTGTACTTCAGGGATTACTGCCAGAGGCAATCATTTCTGTTTATCAAGAATACGATGAGGCTTCTTTAAAAAATATGCTTGGTTGGGCTGATGTTGTGTGTATTGGTTGTGGACTTGGGCAAACAGAGACTTCAAGAAAGTTGTTGGAAGGAACTTTGAAAAACTGTCAAGTTCCATGTGTGATTGATGCGGATGGCTTGAATTTGCTGGCAAGTCGGAAAGAACTGTTGAGTGAATGTGTGTGTGATGTAATTCTTACACCGCATATGAAGGAAATGTCTGGCTTAGTCGGCTGTTCAATTTCAGAAATCGTAGAACATAGATTTGAAGTATTAGAACAGTTTGTTGAAGAATTTCCTGTGATCTGTGCATTGAAAGATGCAAGAACCGCAGTTGCACAAAATGGTAGATACATATTTTTGAATACAGCAGGAAATCATGCAATGGCAAAAGCAGGATCTGGAGATGTTCTCGCTGGAACTATCACTGGAATGCTTGCAGGACATTTGGACGCATTTGATGCAGCAGTAACAGGTGTTTTGCTTCATGCATGTGGTGGAGATGAAGCAAGAGCAGAACTTGGAAGTTACAGCGTACTTGCGCAGGATCTTATTTTCGGTATTCAGAGATGTTTGAAAAAGGTGGAGGATAAGTAACTATGAAAGAGTATAATAGGGTTTATGCAAAAATAGACCTTGATGCTATAAAATATAACATGGAGCAGATGAAGGAACGCATTGGAGACGGTGCACAGATGATTGCAGTCATTAAAAGTGACGGATATGGACATGGATCTGTTCCAGTAGCAGAATTATTTGAAAATACAGATTACGTATGGGGTTATGCGACAGCATGTTTAGATGAAGCAGAAGTACTTCGTAATGCAAGGATTAAAAAGAAAATCCTCGTGCTTGGCTGTGTGTTCCCAGATCAGTACGAAGAATTATTAAGAAGGGAGATCCGTCCGACTGTTTATATGAAAGAGACTGCGGAAGAACTTTCAAAGTTAGCAGCATCAATGAGTAAGACGGCATGGATCCATATTAAGATTGATACGGGTATGGGAAGGATTGGTTTCCCAGTTAGTGAAAAAAGTGCAGATGAGATTGCTGCGATCGCAAAATTACCGAACATTAAAATAGAAGGAATGTTTACACATTTTGCAAAGGCAGATGAGACAGACAAATCATTTACAAAGATGCAGCATGAAAAGTTCCTTCAGATGATCGAGATGCTGAAAGAAAGAGGCGTTGAGATCCCATTCCTTCATTGTGATAACAGTGCAGGAATTATTGATTTTCCAAATATGAAACATGATGTTGTGAGAGCTGGAATTTCACTTTATGGTCTTTATCCGTCAGAAGAGGTAGATCAGAATGCGATCACACTGAAGCCTGCAATGGAACTGATCAGTCATGTGACTTTTGTAAAAGAAGTAGAAGCTGGTACACCGATCAGTTATGGCGGAACATATATCACACCTAAACGTATGAAGATTGCGACAGTTCCTGTTGGATATGGCGATGGCTATTCCAGAAAGCTGTCAAATATCAGTGAAGTGCTGATTCATGGAAAACGTGCAAAGATCGTAGGTCGTGTTTGTATGGATCAGTTTATGGTCGATGTTACAGAGATTGAAGATGTAAAATTTATGGATCAGGTAACATTGATCGGACGTGATGGTGATGAGTGTATTACAGTGGAAGAATTGAGCGATAAATGTGGTCGATTCAATTACGAATTTATCTGTTGTCTCAGTAAACGAATCCCACGTGTATACACAAAAAATGGAGAAGTTGTAAGACAGATGGATTATTTTTCCAGAACGAAGACATATTATCTGACAAAATACGCAGAAGACTAAAAGGAGATCCTGTAAATCTGTGAATACTTTCTAAACATGCGGAAATACTATAGATATCCTACAATACGAAAAATTTTAGGAAATCAAGTAAAAGCGGAGCGTGAAAAAGTTGGTGATCAGACGCGGAGATATTTATTATGCAGATTTAAGTCCGGTCATCGGTTCAGAGCAAGGTGGGATCCGCCCAGTGCTCATCATTCAGAATAATGTAGGGAACCGACATAGCCCGACTGTGATCTGTGCGGCGATTACATCACGGATGAATAAGGCGAAGCTGCCTACGCATATAGAAATCAGTGCAGATAATTATGAAATTGTAAAAAATTCAGTTATATTATTAGAACAGATTCGAACGGTTGATAAAAAACGTTTAAGAGAATATGTATGTCATGTGGATGCGCACCTTATGCGGAAAGTAGATCATGCGATTCAGGTAAGTCTGGAGTTGAATACATAATCCAGACACTTTACAGAACGAAAAAAGAGTGGTAGAATTAACCGAATGGGTTCAAAATTGAGCATTCTATATTTCGGGGAATCGTATTGATTTCCCGAGATCTAATGAAACAATAGAGAAGAAAAAGGAGATATGAGAGATGTCAGGACATTCAAAATTTGCGAATATTAAGCACAAAAAAGAAAAAAATGATGCTGCAAAAGGAAAGATCTTTACAAAGATCGGACGTGAGCTTGCTGTAGCTGTTAAAGAAGGCGGCGGCCCAGATCCATCAAGCAACAGCAGACTTCGTGACGTTATCGCAAAAGCAAAATCAAACAACATGCCTAACGATACAATCGAAAGAAATATTAAAAAAGCAGCTGGTGAAGGTTCAGGTGATAACTACGAACACATTACATATGAAGGATATGGTCCAAACGGAACAGCTATCATCGTAAGAACACTTACAGACAACAAGAACAGAACAGCATCTAACGTAAGAAATGCATTCACAAAAGGCTGCGGTAACGTAGGAACTCCAGGATGTGTATCTTTCATGTTCGATGAAAAAGGACAGATCATCATTGCAAAAGAAGACTGTGATATGGATTCCGATGAACTGATGATGATGGTTCTTGATGCAGGTGCAGAAGATTTCGTTGAAGAAGAAGAAAGCTACGAAGTACTTACAGATCCAGCAGATTTCAGTGATGTACGTCTGAAACTCGAAGAGATGGGAATCACAATGGCAAATGCTGAAGTAACAATGATCCCACAGACATATGTAACACTTACATCTGCAGATGATATCAAAAACATCCAGAAAACACTTGATCTTCTTGAAGAAGATGATGACGTGCAGGATGTGTACCACAACTGGGAAGAAGAATAAGAAATAACAACCTGTGAATGTTCTAATTTTTAGAAAACAAATTTAAAATAAGGGAACTAGAAGATGTGAGGGATTTGCATATACAAGCATATATCTCACATCTATCTGAGTCAGGAAAAAGAAACGTACGTAAATGGATTGATTAAATTCTTTCGTGCGTTTTTTGTATTGTGAAGATGAAAACTACATCAAAGAATCGCCTTTAAAAAAAGTAATATTGTTGTTGGATTTGGGAATCAGAATGTAAATGTACCACTTACAGGATATTAAATGCATTATAGGGTATATACTTATAGAAAGAACTTGATTTCGGCAAGGGCATATGGTAAAGTATAGGACACCAAAAGATAGAATATACGTTCTTGCAGTTATTGAAATTATATAACTGAGGTGGTATAATATGTTTGAAAAAACAACACGATTTATAGGCAAAAGGGAGGGAAATAGGATGGTTGTATTAGCAAAACCAATTAATAAAATAGCTGTTATAAAACAACAAGATTCCCAAGAATTTGTGCGTGAATTTAATAAAAACAAGGTGACAAAAGAATTTTTGGATTCTTGCAAGAAAGCTGGTAAGTTGTTTGGCAAAAGAAAATAAAAAGAGTCGTAAACATATAGAATATTTTAATCCTGATGTAATGTCTTTGGAACAATCGCATCAGGATTTTTTATCTGAAATAAATTGTTTTGATGCAGGACATGGGTATGAAAATTTTAATGATTTTATAAGTGAAGAAGCTGATGAATATAAAGAAGCTGGTGATGGTGTTAACATATGTTGTATGGAATGTACAATATGATAATTATGAAAAGGAAATAAAAAGAGAGATTGTTGCATATTATACATTTGCTGCAACAGCGATACCATATGAAGATAGGATTCGGCTTGATGATGAGGAAGCTCAAAAAATGGGTAGGGAATTTGATATAGAAATATGTGGAATTTCGGCAATAGAGATTAAGATGTTTGCTGTGAGTGAAAAATATCAAGACGTATTTTTTGAGTATGAAGGGGAAGATTTACCAATATCTGCATGGATAATAAGAAGTATCATAGATTATGCATACTCTCTATTGAATGAAGTGGTGGGATTCAAGGCATTATTTTTACATGCACTTCCAGAGGCAGAAAAGTTTTATAAAGCCAATGGATTTAATCCTGTAGAAAAGAATATGCAACCGCTACATTGTGTTGATTCGGAATACCGAGCGATGTATTTGGCATTAAAAAAGGTTCATATGAATTACGATGAATAAAGCATATCAGATATTAAGTTATCTGGTATGCTATTTTTTTACATTTTTGCAGGATACCAAATGTCATCTGCTGCCAAATGGTAAAACATTTCGTTTTTTCTGAACAAAACAAAATTTTTACCATAACACAATAAAAAATAGACTGCGATTGTTTAAGATCATCACAGTCTTTATAGTATCTGGTCATCTTCGCTAGGGAGGTATTGACAGATATCTTGACCACAACAAAATTGGTATTTGCATGAGTTTGTGACGAAATAGAATAAAAATCCAGTAACGTGTGAAAACATCACATACCCTATATTTGGTGAGTGGATCAATTTTGAAGAATGTAAACATACCCCCCTGCTTTGAAAATTAAGTCGGTGTAAAGATGAAACACCTATATGAACAAAAATAGACTAGAGAGTATAGAAACCTTTTAGTCTATTTTTTTGCGCTTCAACGGCTCAATATGTGCAATCATCCGTTAATGGCGAATGACTATTTTATAGGTATAAAATTAAATAGTATACTTCATTCATTACAATATTCCGCGCTTCATATCTTGCATACGGTACGAGTTTAGATGCAAGGTTTGCTTTGATATAAGCATCTGAACAAGCCCAGAAGCTATTTAATACGTGAATCACATCTTTGTCTTTCTCCGTCATGCTGTTACTACTGTGTTCATGTACCAGATGGATCAAAAGTATAAATCTGCCTTTAGTTGGAAAATGATGCGAGTATTGTTGAAGATGATGAATTTGATGGGAGAAATTGAAAAGAAGTTGCAAGAATACAAAGACAACTATAACGGAAAAGATTTTATGTGTGATGTGTCAACAAAAACAATCGAAGATATATGTCAGTTGTTACAGTGTCAACCACAAGAATTGACTGAATGGAAAGTAGATTTGAAACCAGAATTAGCATATAAAAACAGATTTGTGGAATAATTTAGACAGAATTTTCTTTACACATATGGTAGAATATAATTAAGACAGGAATCCGTTGTATAGGAGGTGTGGTTTATGACAACTTTAAGACAGAGTGCAATAAAGGAGTTGGAAAAACTTCCAGAAGATAAATTGATATTTATCATTCAGATAATGCAAGGAGTCAATGGATTATATACCGATACAAAGGGATATATTGCAGCACATTCAATTTGTAATATGTTTTTCATTTCAAGAAAAGATTTTACTGTAAAAGAACGTAGAGAGATCTTGACTAATTTGTGTTCAATTTTTGAGGTAGAAGGAATTGATAAGCAGAAATTGTTATCAGGATTTGAAATTATTAAATATTATGTAAAGCGGATGAAAGCACCAAAGGAAGGAACTCTCTTCTGAAGGTGCTTTTTTCGTGCAAAAACATGTGTCTGCGACGCAATCTGATGCCTATATTTTAATTGTTTGGATGCAGATATGTTGCATTGGCAGCAGAGTGTATTTTTGTGGTTTGAAAGCGTTCCGTTGACTGTCAAAATCAAGCTGTGTGAATCATGAAAAAGGGTGGAAAGAACCAAATAGAAATATATGTTTACCATAACTGGGAAGAAGAATGATAGACCTCATTGTGACATATATAATGTCACAATGAGGTCTATTTTAATTCCTTTTTTACTGTACTAAGTTAAATTTTTAAATCATACATTATTGATATTGACTTTCAATTGTGATATACTTACCCCAGTTATGAATTTTGAGAAGAGGAAAAAATTATGAGCGATTACAGAATTGAAACAAAATGTATCCAGTCTGGTTATGAACCAGGCAATGGCGAACCAAGAGTTCTTCCGATTTATCAGAGCACTACATATCGTTATACATCAAGCGAGCAGATGGGACGTCTTTTCGACCTTGAGGAATCAGGTTATTTTTATACACGTCTTCAGAATCCTACGAATGATGCAGTTGCAGCAAAAATCTGTGATATGGAAGGTGGAGTAGCTGGTATGCTGACATCTTCAGGACAGGCTGCGAACTTCTACGCAATTGCGAATATTGCAGAAGCAGGAGATCATATCGTATGCGTATCTGCTGTTTATGGTGGTACATATAACTTATATGCACACACAATTAAGAAGATGGGAATTGACGCAACTTTCGTTGATCCAGACTGCACAGAAGAAGAATTACATGCTGCATTCCAGGAGAATACAAAAGCTGTTTTCGGAGAAACAATTGCTAACCCAGGTCTTAATGTTCTTGATATTGAGTTGTTTGCAAAAGTTGCACATGAACACGGAGTACCATTGATCGTAGATAATACATTTGCAACACCAATCAACTGTCGTCCATTTGAATGGGGAGCTGATATCGTAACTCATTCTACAACAAAATACATGGATGGACATGCTACTTGTGTTGGTGGTGCGATCATCGATAGTGGTAATTTTGACTGGGCAGCACATGCTGACAAGTTCCCAGGACTGACAACTCCAGATGAAACATATCACGGAATTGTTTATACAGAGAGATTTGGTAAAGGTGCTTATATTACAAAAGCAACAGCACAGTTGATGCGTGACCTCGGATCAATCCAGTCACCACAGAATGCATTCCTTCTGAACATTGGTCTTGAGACATTACACCTTCGTATGGCAAGACATTGTGAGAATGCAGTGAAAGTTGCTGAGTTCTTGAAAAACCATGAGAATGTTGCATGGGTAAACTGCCCATCACTTCCAGGGGATAAATATTATGATCGTGCACAGAAGTATATGCCAAATGGAACATGTGGTGTTATCACATTTGGTCTGAAGGGTGGAAGAGACGCTGCTGTAAAAGCAATGGATAAATTGAAAATGATCGCAATCGTAACACACGTTGCAGATGCAAGAAGCTGTGTGCTTCATCCAGCAAGTCATACACATCGTCAGATGAATGAACAGGAATTATTAGAAGCTGGTGTACAGCCAGAACTTGTACGTTTCAGTGTCGGAATTGAAAATGTAGAAGATATCATCGCTGATATCAAACAGGCAATCGAGTAAAAATAGAGTGGTATGGATGTATACAAAACATCCATACCATTTTTACTATTATTTAATAAAATGAATAAATCATTTTTTTCGAGAAATACTATTTTGGAAGAATATACAAGGAGTGTACATGTATACATTCTGGAAATGGAGAGGTATTTTATGGGAAAAGATGATTATAAGATGAAAAAATCGGAAGATTCTGAAAATCAAGATACGAAAAATGAGGAAATAAAGGATACTGGCACAGTTCAGTTGAAAGAAAATCCTCAAAAACATAAGATTCAACTTATTACGATCATTGGGGAAATCGAAGGACATGAAGCTGTTTCGGGAAATACAAAAGCAACGAAATATGAGCATTTATTGCCAAAGCTTGCTGAGGTGGAAGATAGTGACGAAATAGATGGTGTTTTGATCTTGCTTAACACACTTGGGGGAGATGTAGAAGCGGGCTTAGCACTTGCAGAGATGATCGCATCGCTTAGTAAACCAACCGTTTCTCTTGTGCTTGGGGGAAGTCATTCTATTGGTGGACCGCTTGCAGTAGCTGCAGATTATTCATTTATCGTACCGTCAGGCACAATGATCGTACATCCGGTTCGTTCAAATGGAATGTTTATTGGTGTTTACCAAAGTTATAAAAATATGGAAAAAACACAGGATCGGATCACAGAGTTTATTGCTAGACATTCAAATATCAGTCAAACGAGATTAGAAGAATTGATGCTAGATCCGACACAACTTGTAAAAGATGTTGGAACAATGCTGGAAGGAAAAGATGCTGTTAAAGAAGGTTTGATCGATGAAGTGGGAGGGATTCGAGAAGCGGTGGCAAAACTACACGACATGATTACAAAATCATCGCTTTAAAGAGAGAAAATTTCGTCGAAATTTCAGGTGACAGAAATTTTCTAAAATGTTATACTAATGAATAGAGTGCCCTAATAGACTTTAGTGCACTGAACATACATAGTATAGATTGATAAATATAAAGTTAAGGGGTGAAGTATAATGGCTGCGAAGTCGAGCGCAAAAAAGAAGACTACAGGGAAAAAGACAGGAAAAAAACGACAGAATAATAAAAACCAGACGATTCTTAAAGATGAGATTATTATTTTGGCAGTTTTAGCCGTTTGTATTTTCCTTATGGTAAGTAATTTTGGAGTAGGCGGATTAGTTGGAGATGTGATTTCTGGGATTTTATTTGGAATCTTTGGATGGCTTGCATATCTGATCCCTATTTTGATTTTTGGAGTATGTGCATTGCTTGTTTCTAATAAAGGAAGTACACATGCAAATATAAAAGCAACAGCAGCTGGATTTATGATGATGAATATTGATGCACTGTTGACTTTGTGGACGGGTTCTTATGTAGAAGGTGGATCATTGCTTTCCTACTATACATATGCTGTTAATGGAGAAAATCCAGGGGGATTTCTTGGCGGTTTTTTGGATACATTATTTTGTCCGTTGTTAGGTGTTGTTGGAACGAATATCGTAGTGATTATTTTATTGGCAATCTGTATTATATTAGTTACGGAAAGGTCTTTATTGAAACCGATTGGAAATCACAGTAAAAAGATGTATGAAGGTGCAAGGAAGAGACATGAAGTTTCTGCAGCAAAATCTGCACAGAGAAGAGAAGAACGCAGAAAAAAAATTGTCGAAGCGAAAGAAGATACTACAAAAAAAGAAAGAAAGAAATCTAATGTCGAGCAAAAACGAGAACGGAATGTGCGACGAATGGATAAGAAAGTATCAGGTGTGTCTTTTGCAACTACATTAAAAGAAAAGAAAGCAGTAGGAAAATCACCAGAAGTTGTTGAGTTAGTTCCAGATCCGAATTTAGAAATGGAACCATTAGACGAAATGGAAGCAATGCCGGAATTGTTTGATCAGTTTGTGATCAATCGACCGGAAGAAACAAAAATAGTAGAACATAGTACGGAAGAAACGGAAGGATTTATAGAACCAGAGGTTGTGAAGTCAAAAGAAAAAAGAAAATCAACTTCTGAAAAGGAAAAACAGGAGATTGCACAAGAAACAGCAAATGTAGAAGAAACGATCAAAGCGCAGGAAAATGAAAAGAAACCTGTTTATAAAAAACCACCGATCAATCTATTGACACGTGGGAAAAAGAGTAGTGGGGACTCCGATGCACATTTGCGTGAAACTGCAAGAAAATTAGAACATACATTCCAGAATTTCGGTGTAAAAGTTCATGTTACGAATGCAAGTTGTGGACCATCTGTTACACGTTATGAATTACAGCCGGAACAGGGCGTGAAGGTAAGTAAGATCGTGAATCTACAGGATGATATTAAGTTGAATCTTGCGGTGACAGATCTTCGTATTGAAGCACCGATTCCAGGAAAAGCGGCAGTAGGGATCGAAGTTCCAAATGCAGAGAATTCAGCAGTTATGCTTCGTGATCTTTTGGAAACAGAAGAATTTCAAGAAAGTGAATCGAAAGTATCGTTTGCTGTAGGAAAAGACATTTCTGGTAGAACGATCGTAACGGATATTGCAAAAATGCCTCATGTACTTGTTGCAGGCGCGACAGGTTCTGGAAAATCAGTTTGCATCAATACATTGATCATGAGTATTTTGTACAAAGCAGATCCAGATGAAGTAAAGATGATCATGGTAGATCCAAAGGTTGTAGAATTGAGTGTCTATAATGGGATTCCGCATCTGTTGATCCCAGTTATCACAGATCCTCGTAAAGCAGCAGGTGCTTTGAACTGGGCAGTGGCCGAGATGATGAAGCGATATCAGATGTTTACAGAATATAAAGTTCGTGATCTGAAAGGATTTAACGATAAGATCGCACATATGAAACCTGAGGAAGGAAAAGAGATTCCTAAGAAAATGCCACAGATTGTAATTATAGTAGATGAGCTTGCAGACCTTATGATGGTTGCATCTAAGGATGTAGAGAGTGCAATCTGCCGATTAGCACAGCTTGCCAGAGCAGCGGGGATGCATTTGGTACTTGCAACACAAAGACCATCCGTAGATGTTATTACTGGACTGATCAAAGCAAATATGCCGTCACGAATTGCATTCGCGGTATCATCGAGTATTGATTCCAGAACGATCTTGGATATGAATGGAGCTGAAAAACTCCTTGGTAAAGGTGATATGCTGTTTTATCCAACGGGTTATCCACAGCCAGTACGTGTACAAGGATCCTTCGTTTCGGATAAAGAAGTACAAAGAGTTGTTGATTATCTGATTGATAATAATGGCGGTGTAAGTTATAGTAAAGAGTTAGAAGAGCAGATGAAAGCAGATCTTCCAAATATAGGTGGAACAACTACAATTAGTCTGACAGAAGATCATGCGAATGATAAAGATCACTATTTTGAAGATGCAGGGCGTCTCATTATAGATAAAGAAAAAGCATCTATAGGTATGCTTCAAAGAATGTTCAAGATAGGGTTTAACCGTGCGGCAAGGATCATGGATCAGCTTGCAGAAGTTGGTGTGGTTGGACCGGAAGAAGGGACAAAACCTCGAAAAGTATTGATGACAAAAGAAGAATTTGAACAATATCTTTCAGAAAATAAGTAACAGGGAGGAATCAGTATGAAGACAGATATTCAGATTGCACAGGCAGCACAGATGATGCCGATCAAAGAGGTGGCAGCAAAAGCAGGTCTGACAGAAGATGACCTTGAATTATATGGGAAATATAAAGCAAAACTTTCTGATGAATATTGGGACAAGATTAAAGAAAATCCAGATGGTAAGCTTGTACTTGTAACTGCGATCAATCCAACACCTGCAGGGGAAGGAAAAACAACAACAACAGTTGGACTTGGACAGGCAATGGCAAAATTAAATAAAAATGCGATCATCGCATTAAGAGAACCATCCTTAGGACCTTGTTTCGGAATTAAAGGTGGTGCAGCTGGTGGCGGTTATGCACAGGTAGTTCCAATGGAAGATCTGAATCTTCATTTTACAGGAGATTTTCATGCGATCACATCTGCAAATAACCTCCTTGCAGCAATGCTTGATAATCATATCCAGCAGGGGAATGCGCTCCAGATCGATCCTAGACAAGTCGTATGGAAACGCTGTCTGGATATGAATGACAGAGTCCTTCGAAATGTAGTTGTTGGTCTTGGCAATAAGATGGATGGTATGGTAAGAGAAGACCATTTTGTTATTACAGTTGCATCTGAGATTATGGCAATCCTCTGTCTCGCAGACGATCTTGCAGATCTGAAAGTAAGACTTGGAAGAATCATTGTTGCTTATAACTTTGCAGGAGACCCTGTGACAGCAGATGATCTGCAGGCAACAGGTGCTATGACTGCATTGTTAAAAGATGCGATCAAGCCTAATATGATCCAGACTTTGGAACATACACCAGCACTTGTACATGGTGGACCATTTGCAAATATTGCACATGGCTGTAATAGTGTAAGAGCAACTCGTATGGCTTTAAAAATGAGTGATATCGTTATTACAGAAGCTGGATTTGGTGCGGATCTTGGAGCAGAAAAATTCCTTGATATTAAATGTCGTATGGCTGATCTGAAACCAGATGCGGTTGTACTTGTGGCAACTGTCAGAGCGTTGAAATATAATGGCGGAGTTCCAAAAGCAGAGCTCGCGGTAGAGAATTTGGAAGCTTTGAAAAAAGGTATTGTAAATCTTGAAAAACATATTGAAAATCTTCAGAAATTTGGAGTTCCTGTTGTTGTAACATTAAATTCATTTGTAACAGATACAGAGGCGGAAAATGAATTTATCCGTACATTCTGTGAAGAAAGAGGCTGTGAATTTGCACTTTCCGAAGTTTGGGAAAAAGGCGGAGAAGGCGGAATCGCACTTGCAGAAAAAGTATTAGATACATTAGAGAAAAAAGAAAGTCATTATCATCCACTGTATGCAGATGAACTTTCTATTCAGGAAAAGATTGAAACTGTAGCAAAAGAAATTTATGGAGCACGTGGGGTGATCTTTGAGCCGGCTGCAAAAAAACAGATGGCAAAGATTGAATCAATGGGATTTGGACATTTTCCTGTTTGTATGGCCAAAAATCAGTATTCTTTATCTGATGATGCGTCAAAACTTGGACGTCCAGAAGATTTTGATATTCATGTACGTGAAATGTATGTCAGTGCTGGTGCAGGTTTTGTTGTAGTCCTTACTGGTGCAGTCATGACAATGCCTGGCCTTCCAAAAATTCCTGCAGCAAATAATATTGATGTTACAGAAGAGGGGAAAATTACAGGATTATTTTAATTAAAAGGGGATAGGATACAAATGACACAGTTGATTGACGGAAAAGCAATTTCTAAGGAAATTAAAGATGAATTAAAAGAAGAAGTTGCAAGATTAAAAGAAGAGGGGAAGAATATTTGTCTTGCAGTTGTACAAGTGGGAAAAGATCCTGCATCTTCTGTATATGTAAATAATAAAAAGAAAGCATGTGCTTACATTGGTATTGAATCAGAAGCATATGAGTTAGAAGAGGAAACAACAGAAGAAGAACTTTTAGCTTTAGTTGAGCGATTGAATCAGGAAGACCATGTCAATGGAATCCTTGTACAGCTTCCACTTCCGAAACATATTGATGAAGATAAAGTGATCCGTGCGATTTCACCGGATAAAGATGTAGATGGTTTCCATCCAGAGAGCGTAGGAAGACTTTGGATTGGAGAAAAAGGTTTTCTTTCTTGTACACCTGCTGGCATCATTCAGCTTTTGAAAAGATCTGGGATTGAGATGGAAGGAAAAGAATGCGTCATTATCGGAAGAAGCAATATCGTAGGAAAACCTATGGCGGCATTACTGCTTCGTGAAAATGCAACTGTTACAGTTGCTCATTCAAGAACAAAAGATTTAAAAGAAGTAACAAATCGTGCAGATATTTTAATCGTAGCAATCGGAAAACGCCAGTTTATCACAGCGGATTATGTAAAAGAAGGTGCTGTTGTTATTGATGTAGGTATGCATAGAGATGAAAATAATAAATTATGCGGTGATGTTGCATTTTTAGAAGTGGCAGAAAAGACTTCTGCGATCACACCTGTTCCTGGAGGAGTAGGACCAATGACAATTGCAATGTTAATGAATAACTGTGTAGAGACAGTACGTTAGGTTGGAGGAGATTCGATATGAGATGTGCAAATTGTGGTGCTGACATACCAGAAGGTATGATGATATGTCCGGATTGCTGCACAGAAGTTCAGATTGTACCGGATTATAATCCATTGGATGATGTGCTTGTACGTGAAGTGAGAGGTTCTGTTGAAGATGCAACGCGCCAGATTAATTCACGTGAAGTGAATGATTATCGTGGAGTAAATAGAAGACGACCAGCTAATTCAACGAGGGTTTTGAATCAAGGTGAATTAGAAAGAATACGTTCAGGGGCAGATCGAGAGGGCAATCGAAGAAGATCATCTGGATATCAAAATACAGGAGAAGCACGTAGAAGGGAAGCTGATGAGAGAAGACGTCAGCAGATGATGCGAAAGAAACGGCAAAAGCAAAAACGTATGAAAATGCTTATTGGTATATTTGTATTTATTTTTGCAATTATAGGGATTTGTAGCACAATGCTTTACAGAAGTTCTTATAATGGACTGATAAAAAGAGGATATAGTTCATTGCAGCGTGGAGAATATAGTGCAGCTACAAAATATTTTGATAAAGCAATTGCTAAAAACTCAAAAAAAGCAGAGGCATATAAAGGTTTGGCAGATGTTTATGTAGAGCAGAAGAATTTAGAAAAAGCAGAAAATGTCTTTTTAAAAGCAGTTAGTGCACAGGGAGAAAACGTAGATCTTTACAGAGCAGCAGTGGAGTTTTATGTTGAAACAGAACAATTGGATAATATTTCAAGATTATTGAATGGTTGTTCTGAGAAAGTTTTGGGAGAATTGGAAGAATACGTTTCCAAGATACCAGAATTTAGTTTAGATGAAGGTACATATACAGAAGTCCAAGAAGTAGCGATAAAAGGAAATGGAGACATTTACTATACAACAGATGGTTCAGAACCATCTGCAAAAAGTACATTATATGAAGAACCTATTTTGCTTGATGAGGGCACAACGATCATAAAAGCAATCTGTATTAATAAAAAAGATATAGTGAGTTTAGTGAATACAAGAACATATACTATTGAACTTCCAATTGCGGATGCACCGGCGATTACTCCGTCGACAGGACAGTATAGTACGCCAACCAAAATTGAAATTTCAGTTCCTGAAGGGTATACTGCTTATTATACAATGGATGGTACAACACCTACAGCAGCCTCAACACTTTATACTGGTCCAATTGATATGCCAGCAGGTCAGACAACATTTTCAGCAGTATTATTAAGTAAATCAGGAAAATTGACTTCGGTTACGAAGAGAAGTTATTTATTAGATTAATAAAAAAGAAAAGGAGTTTTGCAGAATAGACAAAGAATCGAAACGCAGAACTCTTTTCTTTTATTAAAACAAAGAAAAGGTGAATTATGAAAATTACATTGATCACAGTAGGGAAAATAAAAGAAAAATATTTGAAAGATGCTATAGCAGAATATAGTAAAAGACTTAGTAAATATTGTAAATTAGAGATTGTTGAAGTGGCAGATGAAAAAACACCAGATAATGCAAGTGAAGTAGTGGAGGAAGCAATCCGTCAAAAAGAGGGAGAAAGAATTTTAAAACATATTAAAGATGATGCATATGTGATCACACTTGAGATTGGTGGAAAGATGTTAGATTCTGTTGAATTGTCAAAGAAGATAGAAAATCTAGGAATTCAAGGAACGAGTCATATTGTATTTGTAATTGGTGGTTCTATCGGCCTCGGCAAAGATGTATGTGAACGTTCAAATTATGCCCTTAGCTTTTCGAAGATGACATTTCCTCATCAATTAATGCGAGTGATCTTGCTTGAACAAGTATATCGAAGCTATCGAATCATGGCAGGAGAACCGTATCATAAATAACAAAAGTATATAAAAAAGTAATGCGTGAAGTAGAGGATATTCTTATGAACAAAAGAATTGTATAGAAGAGAAAGATTTTTATGATTATAAATTATCAAAAGAAGAACGAAAAAAGATTGCTTCTGTATTATTGATATCTTCTTCGAGATTTATAACACTTTCAGAAATTGCGGATTATATGGCTGTTAGCAGATCAACGATCATCAATGATCTGGATGAAGTGAAGAAATACATTCACAGTGGAAATATGAATGTACATTCTCATCCAAATAAAGATTTGACGATAGACGGAAAAGAAAGTGATAAACGTATTTTTCTAATGAAATTAATCAGCTACAATCCAGAAACAGCAAATGAAGATATTGTACGAAAACAAATTGCTGTAGAAGAAGAGACACGAATTATTTTGATTAAAATATTGTGTGAACAAGAACGCATATATGAGAGTTATTTAGACGATACATCTTTCCATAAAATCGTTGTTTATCTAGAAATTATGATGAGTCGCATTTTACATGGTGAGTATGTTGAAAAACATGTAGACAAGAAAAATAGTAAATATGCAATGGCACAGGGAATCATGAAATATGTTGAACAGTATTGTAATATTTCAATTACAGAAGAGGAAACACAATTTCTTAGTGAAGTACTTAGTTCAGCGCATTATATGAGACAAAAAAATACAGATAAAGATTCCATACAAATTCAGATGGCAGCCAGAGAATTTATAGAAAGTGTTTCTGAAGGATTAAAGATAGATTTAAATCGAGATTATGAGTTCTTTGAAAATCTTTCAAATCATTTAGAGAGTACTTTTGCAGAAGACGGTCTTGAAAGAAATCCTGTGATAGATAAAGTTGTAGAAGAAAATCAAGAAGTAAGTTTCATTGTTAAAAGAAATATCAGAATTCTTTCACAATGTGCAGGGAGAACGATTACAGATGCTGAACTTGGATATATCATTGTCCATGTTTGTGCTGCGATTGAAAGAAAGAAAAATCAAATATGCACATTTCGTGTTATTGTTGCTTGTCATGCAGGGATAGGTACCTCACATTTATTGATGGAAAAATTGAAAAAACATTTTAATTTTGAAATCATTGATATTGTATCTGCTCATGAGGCGGGAAATATTCAGCAAAAAGATGTGGATTTTGTGATTTCGACAGTTCCATTGAAAGAGTGTAAAGTAGAACATATTACTGTTTCACCGCTTCTGAAAGATGAAGATTACATTAAAATTGGCAATTTGATCGATCGACTTAGGAGGGATAGAAAAGATTTTCCAATAAGAAAACTAGAAAGGAAATTAACTTCAAAAGATTTAATGAGTCAGATCACACCTGTTATATATGAGAAAGTTCCAGAAGCGGCAAGTGAGCTTGTGAAAGAGATTACCAATATTGTGACTGGTTATTTTAAAGATACATCGAATATGGAGGAAGAGTTTTTTTCTCCATATTTATACCAGTTGCTTCCAGCTTCACATATTCAATTGAATGTAAAATGCGAAGATTGGCGTCAGGCAGTGCGCGCATCTGCTGAGAATTTATTAGAATTAGGATATATTGAAGAGCGTTATATTGATTCTATGATTCGTAATATAGAGGAAAATGGCCCATATATTGTATTATCAAAAGGTTTTGCATTCCCTCATGAAGGTGTGGATCAGGGAACGAAGAAATTAGGGATGAATTTCATTCGTTTAGCAACACCGGTTGAATTCGATGCAGAAGAACGAGACCCAGTAGAGTTTGTTTGTTGTTTGAGTGCGATAGATCAGAAGAGTCATTTAAAAGCATTTTTTCATTTAGTAAATATGTTGAAGAAAGAAGAATTTAAGGAAGCGTTAAGATCTTGTCAGACAGAAACTGATGTGACAGATGTAATCCGTAAGTTTGAGTATAGTATCGAAGAAGAATAGAGGAAGAAGCAATGATTTGGGAAGAATTAAAAGAGTCTTTGATCTTTTTCAATATAAAAGAGAAAGAAGAAAAAGAGATTCTAAAAATCATGGGAGAAGTATTGATATGCGAGGGATACGCAAAGCCGAACTATGTACAAGCATTAGTGGAACGAGAAAAGGATTTCCCTACGGGATTGAAGATTCAGAATATAGGGGTCGCGATTCCTCATACAGATGCAAAATACGTTAAAAAAGAAGGGATTGCAATCGCTGTTTTACGAGACCCCGTTACTTTTGGTTTGATGGGAGAGGAAAAGAAAAGGATTCCGGTAAGAATAGTGTTTATGCTTGCTTTACTGGATCCGAATACACATGTAGAATA
Organism: uncultured Clostridium sp.; assembly: GCA_964484055.1. Lineage (GTDB taxonomy): Bacteria > Bacillota > Clostridia > Lachnospirales > Lachnospiraceae > Schaedlerella. The sequence continues at coordinate 138,173 of CAZAEC010000001.1, read as the reverse complement.
TTTACAACGTATTCTGTCTTTGATACAAGACGTAGAGGTTTTAAAAGCGTTATTGGTGGCAGAAGATTATACAGAAATTGTTCAAACGATTAAAGAAAAGGAGAATTTGCTTTGAAGAAGAAGGTAATTGTTGCATGTGGTGGAGCTGTTGCAACTTCAACAATCGCAGCAAAGCGGATAGAAGAATTATGTAAAAAAAATAATATTGCAATAGAAATCTGTCAAGTACGAATTGCGGAGATTGAATCACACCTAATAGGTGCATCATTAATTGTTACAACAACTCGTTTAAAGAGAGAATATGGTGTACCACATATCACAGGAATGGCTTTTGTTTCTGGAATTGGTGTAGAACAGACTGAGCAAGCGATCCTTGAGATTCTGAACAGATAAAGAATCAGGAGTATCATATAAAATGTGGAATGAAATGATAAATGTAGTTATGGAGATGGGGGCTTCCTCGTTATTACCTATCGTAGTAATTATGCTATGCATTTGCTTGCGAATGAAAATAGGAATTGCAATCCGCTCTGGTTTAATGGTCGGTGCGGGATTTGTTGGGATTGGATTAGTTGTAGATATGATGAATACGCAGCTTGGTACAGCAGCAAAAGCAATGTCAGAACGTTTTGGATTAAATTTAAGTGTGATCGATCTGGGATGGCAGGGTGCTTCACCGATGGCATGGGCATCATTGATTGCGGCATTTGCAATTCCAATCACAGTTGTAGTAAATGTGATCATGTTAATTTGTAAGATGACAAAAACAGTGAACATTGATATTTGGAATACTTGGCACATGATCTTTACAGGTGCATTGGCATATGTAGTAACAGGGAAGTTTTGGATAGGAATATTAGGGGTTGTGGTTCATGCTGTAGTAGTTTACAAATTAGGTGATTTATGGGCTCCATTTATAGAGGGATATTTTGAATTGTCTGGAATCACTGTTCCACATGGAACGTCTGCATATGTAGCACCAGTTGCTTGTATGGTCGATTTTGTGATTGAAAAAATTCCTGGTATTAATAAGATTGATTTTTCGATTGACAAATTACAAGAAAAAATAGGGGTCTTTGCAGAACCTGTAGTAATCGGGGGAATTATAGGAAGCGGAATAGGAGTTTTGGCAGGTTATCGGTTGGAACAGGCATTTTCGCTTGGAATTGAAATGGCAACCGTAATGGTACTAATGCCACATATTGTAAAGTGCATTATGGAAGGACTTTTACCCTTGTCGGAATGGATAAAAGAAAAATTATCAAAAAAATATGGAAATGGAGAATTTTATATTGGTCTAGATCCAGCAATTTTATTAGGTGATACCCAGGTTATTACAGCGGGGCTTCTTTTTATTCCAATTACATTAATAATTGCAATGTTTGTACCTGGAAATCGTGTGTTACCATTTGGAGATTTAGCAACGATTAGTTTTTTTATTGCAATTTCTGTAGCTGTACATAAAGGAAATCTGTTTCGTACATTGGTTTCTGGAAGTGTGATCATGTATTTGACAATATGGATTGCGAATCAGACGGTTCCATGGATAACAGATCTTGGAATACAAACAGGTACGATAACGGGCGGACGTTTGGCTGCGTCATTGGATCAAGGTGGTTCACCTATATCATATATTTTTACAGAAATATTTGCACAACAGAATACCAGTGGTTTTATATGGGTTGTTATTGTATATCTTATAAGTCTCATAGCTGCGGTTTATTATTCTAAAAGAGAACGTGAGCGAATCGGGAATGTGAATTGAGAATGGTTGAAATCTTTTCAAAAAGTTATGAAAGGATTTCAACCATTCTATTTTTTTGCACAAAAACGAGAAATACCTTTGACTGTTTTTGCAATGATACGGATGTTAGCATATAAGTAACAAAAGAAGAGCAGCTGCAACCGGAATTCATAAAACAAAAGAATATATGGAGGGAAATGGAATGTTGAATGGATTTTTACAAGGAATTCAATATGTGATTGATATGGGAGCGTCGGTTATGCTTCCGATCGTTATAGCATTCATCAGCATTTGTATTGGGATTAAGATAGGAAAAGCAATACAGTCTGGATTGATGATCGGCGTTGGATTTGTTGGCTTATCATTGCTTATCAATATGATGAATGATCAATTAGGACCGGCAGCAAAAGCAATGTCGGAACGTTTCGGATTGACTTTAAATGTAATTGATATTGGCTGGCCGGGTGCATCTCCGATGACATGGGCATCGAATATTTCAACGATTGCGATTCCAGTAGCAATTTTGGTCAATGTGATCATGCTTTTATTAAAACTTACGAAAACAGTAAATATTGATGTGTGGAATATTTGGCATATGGCATTTACAGGTGCAATTGCATATACAGTGACAGGAAGTTTTGGAATTGGAATTCTCGGAATTATAGTTCACGCAGCGATCACATATAAGTTGGGAGATCTGTGGGCACCTTTAATGAATCGTTATTTTGGTATGGACGGTTTAACAGTACCACATGGCGGTGGATCTTGCATGGGTGTTATTGCATGTGTTGTAGATGCTTTGATTGATAAGATTCCAGTTATAAGAAAAGTAAATATTACAGCAGATTCGATGCAGAAAAAAGTAGGGGTATTTGGAGAACCTATCATTATTGGTGGAATCTTAGGAACAGCAGTAGGTTTTTTGGCGGGATATACACCACAGCAGGCATTGCCATTAGGAGTAAATATGTCTGCAATCATGGTATTGATGCCAAAAGTTGTATCGTGTATAACAGATGGTTTAATGCCGTTATCAGAAAGAGCAAAAGAAATTCTTACAAAAAGATTTGGTACGGCAGAATTTTATATAGGGCTTGATCCTGCAGTACTTTTACAGGATTCTCAAGTTATAACCGCGGGGTTATTGTTTATTCCATTGACATTATTACTTGCAGTTTTGGTACCTGGAAATCAAGTATTACCGTTTGGTGATCTTGCAACGATTGGCTTTTTTACATCTGTAGCAGTTGCTGTACATAAGGGGAATCTATTTCGAACATTAGTTTCTGGAAGTGCCATTATGTATATGACGATCTGGATTGCAAATGAAACGATTCCTTGGATGACAGAACTGGCAAAAGTGACTGGTTCTTTAAATGGAGATCACATGGTAGCAGCATTAGATCAAGGTGGAAGTCCTCTTACTTATGTATTTACACAGATATTTGTTAGAGAAAATTTATTAGGGATGGTAGTGATCGCAGCAATCTATCTATTCTGTTTGATGTTTACGGTAATTTCAATGAAAAAATATAAGCAGGATATGGTCAAGAAAGGGGATTCTTAAAATGAGAAAAGAATATTTGTTAGGAATAGATATAGGAACCAGTTCATGTAAGATCGCTATCTTTTCAAAGGATGGGAAGGTAGAGGCTGCAGCCTCAGGAACATATCCTGTATATTATCCGAATCCTGGCTGGGTAGAACAAGATCCGGAAGAATGGTGGGAGGCTGTCTGCGAAACAATTCAAAAAGTATTAGACAGCAGTGGAATTTTACCATCGCAGATTGCTGGTATCGGAATTGATGGACAGAGTTGGTCCGCGATTGCAATAGATCAGGACGGTAAAGTGCTTACGAATACACCAATCTGGATGGATACAAGAGCACAGTCTATTTGTGATCGATTGAATCAAGAGATTGGAGCAGATAGGATATTTGAGTTATGTGGAAATATGCTTCAGCCATCTTATACAACAGCAAAGATTTTATGGTATAAGGAAAATTTGCCTGAGATATATTCGAAAATAGATAAAATTTTACAATCGAATAGTTTTATTGCATATCGATTGACAGGAAAAATATCACAGGATATCAGTCAAGGATATGGCTTACACTGTTTTAATATGAGAACGGGTACTTGGGATGAAGAAATGTGTAAAGCAATGGGGATTCCGATTCGTTTCTTACCAGAGATCGTTCCGTGTCACCAGATCATAGGAACAGTGACGGAAAAAGCAGCAGAACAGACAGGACTTATCCCAGGGATTCCAGTTGCAGCAGGAGGGTTAGATGCAGCTTGTGGAACTTTAGGAGCTGGTGTTGTACATGCCGGTGAAACGCAGGAACAAGGGGTGGCATATTCATTAAAACATAATTTAGATATTGCTGCAAAAGCTGGTGCATCAGTAAAAGAACTACTTGCAGTCGGCGGTTCTGCAAATTCTTCACTTTGGATGCAGATTAAGAGTGATATTACAGGAAAAGTGCTATCGGTGCCATTTTCTGATACGGCAACAACACTTGGAGCTGCGCTTTTAGCAGGTGTTGGAATAGGGATGTATGATGGATTTGAAGATGCCGTTCAGCAAACAGTAAAGATTACAAGAAGATACGAACCGAATATAGAAAATCACGAAGTGTATCAGAAAAATTATAAGACATATCTTGCCTTATATGAAAATTTAAAAGATTTAATGAAAACTACAGGAGGACAATAAAAATGAAAGCAGGAGTTGTACACGCAAAAAATGATATTCGATATGAAGAAATAGAAAAGCCAGTTCCAAAAGAAGGGCAAGTATTGATCAAAGTAAAATATACAGGAATCTGTGGGTCGGATGTTCCTCGTGTAAATGGAGATGCATGTCATTTCTTTCCAAATGTATTAGGTCATGAATTTTCAGGTGTCGTAGAAGAAATAGGTGAAGGTGTAACGAGTGTAAAAGTGGGGGATCGAGTAGCAGGAGTTCCGCTTGTACCTTGTATGAAATGTGAAGATTGTCTAAAGGGAAATTATTCATTATGCAAACATTATAGTTTTATTGGATCTAGGGAATTTGGAAGTTTTGCAGAATATGTCGTAGTGCCGGAGCGAAATGCAGTAAAATTTGAAGACAGTGTATCATTTGAACAAGGTGCATTTTTTGAACCAGCAACCGTTGCTTTACATGGTCTTATGAGAGTTCCTTATGAAGGTGGAAAAACAGTCGCTGTCTTAGGTGGTGGAACGATTGGGATGTTTGTCATGCAGTGGGCAAAGATTTTCGGTGCAAAAGAAGTAGTAGTATTCGATATTGTAGAAGAGAGATTAGAACTCGGAAAATGTCTTGGAGCTACTTCGGGAATCAATACATTGGAAAAAGATTTTATGGAAAAAGCAATGAAGATCACAGATGGAAAAGGCTTTGATTATGTATTTGAAACTGCTGGTAATACAATTACGATGAAAATGGCATTCCAGTTGGCAGCTAATAAAGCCAATGTATGTTTTGTTGGAACACCTGTAAAAGATTTGAGCTTTACAGTTGAGGAATGGGAAAACATGAATCGAAAAGAATTTAATCTTACAGGATCTTGGATGTCTTATAGCGCTCCATTTCCAGGAAAAGAATGGGAATTGACAGCACATTATTTTAAAACATATGCATTACAGTTTGATGATTCATTTGTATTTAAGAAAATTCCTCTCAGTCAGATTGATGAAGCATTTGAAATGTATAAAGTACCTGGAACAGTAAAAGGAAAAATATTGATCGATAGTGAAAAATAGGTGGATGGTATGATAACAACAGTAACAATGAATGCATCGTTAGATAAAGCATATTTTATGCGTGATACAATTGAAAATGGAACAGTAATGAGAGTTGATTATAGTAGGACTTCTGCAGGTGGCAAAGGTGTGAATGTAGCAAGAGTCGCTGCTTTATGTGGTGCAAATGTACAGGCAACAGGGCTTGCAGGTGGGTATAATGGGCAACAATTTGAAGCGTTACTTGAACAGGATGGGATTCCACATACATTTATTCCGATAAGTGGAGAAACAAGGTGTTGTATAAATATATTGGATATGGAGTATGGTTCAACAGAATATCTGGAGCCGGGATGTGAAGTGTCGCCTGAAGAAGAAAAGCGATTTATGAAACAGTTTCCAGATATTATACAAAATAGTGATGTCGTTACGATTTCAGGAAGTGTTCCGCAGGGGGTAAAAAAGGATATTTATGGGAAAATGATCACACTTGCAAAAACGATGGGAAAGACGGTGATCTTGGATGCAAGTGGAGAAATGCTCATAAATGGGATAAAAGCACGACCAACAATGGTGAAGCCAAATCAAGATGAGATCGAACAGCTTTTTGATACAAAAATACATAGTGTACAGGATGTTATATTTTATGCGAATAAAATCAGGGAAGAAGGAATCTCCTATGTAGTGATTTCTTTGGGAAAAGACGGTGCATTGCTAGTTTGTGATGAAGGTATTTTTCAAGCAAAACCGCCTAAGGTAGACGCTGTGAATACAGTGGGATGTGGAGATTCTATGGTTGGCGCATTTGCAGTGGCATTTGAAAGAAAATATACAGCTAAAGAGGCTTTGAAATATGCGGTATCTGTTGCAACGGCAAATGCTTTATCGCAAAATACGGGTGATTTTGATCCTCATACAGCACAAAGAATATTAAATCAAGTTGAAATTATTAATTTGTAATGGAGGAATGGTTATGGCATTAGTAACAACAAAAAAATTATTGTTAAAGGCACAAAAAGAGGGATATGCAGTAGGTGCTTTTAATGTAGAGAATATGGAAATGGTACAAGCAGTTGTAGCTGCAGCAGAAGAAATGCATTCACCAGTCATTATACAGACGACTCCATCTACAGTCAAATATGCAGATTTAGAATATTTTTATGCAAATGCAAAGGTTGCGGCAGAAAAAGCATCTGTTCCGATCGCAATCCATTTAGATCATGGCAGTAGTTTTGAATTGGCAATGCAGGCTTTACGAAGTGGGTATACTTCGATTATGATCGACGGATCACACGGAACCTTCGAAGAAAACATAGCAGTGAGTAAAGCGGTTGTGGATGCATGTCATCCTTCAGGGGTTCCGGTAGAAGCAGAATTAGGAAAAGTTGGTGGAAAAGAAGATGATCTGGATGGTGGTGATGACAATCCATATACAGATTCACAAGAAGCAAAAGCATTTGTCGAAGCAACTGGAATTGATTCATTAGCTGTAGCAATCGGTACAGCACATGGTGTTTATAAAGGAACACCGAGATTAGATGTAGAACGTTTAAGTGAGATTAGAAAAGTTGTGTCGATTCCGCTTGTATTGCATGGTACTTCTGGTGTTCCAGATGAAATGGTTCAGGAATGTATCCGACGTGGGATATGCAAAGTAAACTATGCAACAGATTTAAGAATTGCTTTTTCAGAAGGGGTAAAAGCATGTTTGAAAGAAAATCCAGATATATATGATCCAAAAAAATATAACGCAAAGGGTAGAGAAGAAGTAAAACAGTATGTAATAAACAAAATACATGTTTGTGGAAGTGTACAGAAAGCATAAAAAGTAAAAAATGGATTCCTATTACATATAGTAACGGGAATCCATTTCGCTTGTGTAAAACTGTATAAATTAGCTGGTGTAAATTATTCTTTTTCAGTCATTCCTAATTCTTTTAAACTCTCAACTGTTTGTTCGAAAGAAATGGAATCGGCATCTCCTTCAATTGAAAGCAAACCGGAATCAGATAATTCTTCAAGAGAATCAATCTTTGTTAGATCAATCGTGATCGTTTCAACAAGATCTGTATCAACTGTTTCGATCGAACAAGTAACACCCTCGATTTCTTCATAAGCTGCAGTATATTCTTCAACAGCATCTATGACAGTTGAAATCTGTTCTTCTGCAAATGCAGAGCAATCAATCATACTTGTCTGAGTGATCTTCTGTACAGTATCATCTAATGCATCTAATTGATAATCAACAGTTATTCCATCTTCTTCTAATGTGAGAATCATACTTTTTTCTTCTGGTTCAGTGCCACAGGCTGTAAGTGAGAAGAAAATCAAACTAGCTAAAATAGTACATAAGAATTTTTTCATTTTATATGTTACCTCCTTCATACATGGTGAAGCATATTATATCAGTTTCCTGCTGAAATCGGAAGAGCCTCTTGTACTTTTTGTGAACCTTCTCCAATAATTTCCTGTGTTCTTTCAAGTGAAGATGCTAGATTGTCAGTAATATTCAGTGATTTTACGATATTTTCGTAACTGTTGGCAGCATCTGTACGGAAGATATAGTATTCCGCATTGCCATCAGAGATATTTTTATATACCCATGTAGGGATAAATTGAACTTCTGTTAATGAAACGGGATCGTCATCTGTTTGTTCAAGTGTTAATTCAACCATATAACCATCTTCTGTATGGCCAGTAGGCATAGAATCCATAAGTTCCTGGCGCTGGTTAGAAAGATGATTGCCGAGGGAATAGCAGCAGATCATTTTATGATCCCCAGTACTGCTTTTGAAGAGATCGATCGGTTGGATTACATGTGGATGACTTGCGATCAATGCATCGATTCCGAGATCACATAATTTTTGTGCCATTTCCTGCTGGTAGGTACTTTCTTCTGTCTGATATTCCGTACCCCAGTGTATGTATGCGATCAAATATTCTGCACCGTCTTTCTTCATCTCTTGAATACCGGATGAAATTGTATCATAAAATGTGTCTAGATCATCATAATTAAAGCTATTGATCAGATCAGAACTTTCATCTGATACTTCAATTCCATTAATTGCTTTCTGATCGATCGTTCCGGTTTCATAAGTATAATCGAACATTCCAACTTTGATTCCATTGATATCTTTTATAGAATAAGTAGAGTCTTCTTTATTTTTTTTGATTCCCATATAAGGCATCGAATATTTTTCAAGTGCATTAATGGTTGATTTCAATCCGTCATCACCGGCATCATATATATGATTATTAGCAAAAAGAACCATATCAACGCCATTTTCAGAAAGCGAAGGAAGAATCGTTTCTGGAGCACGGAACAAAGGATAGCCGTTAAAATAATCTTCTGTGATTGCAGCCTCGAGATCTAAAACAGTAAGATCGGCAGCTTTATAAGTATCCTTCATATAAGTAAATACTGGGCTAAAATCATAAGTCCCTTCTTCTGTCAGATAAGTTGTGGAATCGTAAAACGGAGAGTGTAATACAATATCTCCTCCAGTCAAAATACTAGCTGTACAGGTTTGTGATTCGATAGTCGCCTGAGCATCGGCTTCCACTGTATCTTTATGAAATAAAAGATGCAACAAAGCCGAAAATGGATTTAATCACAATAAATATGAGAATTAAAACAACGATCAGGCCAGCGATCACTGCTGCACGAATGATCTTGAGTTTACGTAATCTTTTGCGCCGTCGTTCTTCTCTTAAGTATTGTCGCCGTCGTTCATATGCATCATCTGTTGTTTGCGTTGTTTTTACATGTGGATTTTCATGTATATTTTCATCTTTCATTTATTATGTCCTCCTTTGAAAGAGTAATAAAATGAATCTCCCTTATTTGTCGATAAAATTCGACAGTGGTATAATATAAAATTTTACAGAGTTCTCTCTTTTCTGTCAAATGAAATCGTGGAAAATGTGTTTGTCTGTTGTAAGATAGTGTTATATAATGAAAAGAAAAGAGCTTTGGAGGAGAATATGAAAAAGAAGAAACGAAAAAATCCATATCGTTTATTGATCACGATATGCAGCATTCTTTTGATCGCAGCTTTGATCTGTATCGTTTTTCTTTTTAAAGGAATTAACTTGAAAAAATCCGAGTCATTAAAAGAACAAGATCAAACAAAAGATCAGTCATCAGAAAAGCAATTGCCAGAGAATACTGAGAAAGAAGAACCAGAGCTTACAGAGGCACAGAAATTGGAATTAGAGATCGACAATATTCTTAAAGAGATGTCGTTGGATGATAAAGTTTCTCAGTTGTTTTTTGTTACTCCAGAATCATTGACTGGAGTAGAAGTTGCAATTCAGGCGGGAGATGCTACGAAAAATGCACTTTCAGAATATGCTGTTGGGGGAATCATCTTCTTCTCTCAGAATATTCAAGGGGAAGAACAATTGAAGACAATGCTTTCTAATTTACATGCATATAGTCGCTATCCGTTATTTACAGGTGTAGACGAAGAAGGTGGTACTCTAGTAGCACGAATTGCGAATAGTGGTACGATCTTTGTTCCAACATTTCCAAATATGCAGGAGATTGGAAATACGGGAGATCCTCAGCAGGCTTATGAGGTCGGTTCAACGATTGGAAATTATTTGAATAACTTAGGTTTTAACGTTGACTTTGCACCAGTAGCGGATGTTGCAACGAATCCAGATAATCCGATCATTGGTGTGAGATCTTTCGGAAGTGATGCACTTCTTGTTTCGCAAATGGTGGAAAAAGAAGTGGTAGGAATGCAGAATCAGGGAGTAAGTGCTGTGATCAAGCATTTTCCAGGTCATGGAGATACTTCAGAAGATAGTCATGCAGAAATGGCTGTATCACATAAAACAATAGAAGAATTAAGAAATATAGAATTTCTTCCTTTTCAAGCGGGAATAAATGCAAATGTTGATATGGTTATGGTTGGACATATTGCAGTACCCAATATAACGGGAGATCATACTCCATCCACATTGTCGCATCAGATGATCACAGGATATCTTAGAGAGGAACTTGGATATGAAGGAATTGTAATTACAGATTCTATGAGTATGGGAGCGATTGTCAATTATTATAATGCAGCACAGGCAGCTGTTATGGTACTTCAAGCAGGAGGAGATATGATTTTGATGCCTCAAGATTTTTATGCAGCTCGCCAGGCTATTTTAGATGCGGTTTCTAACAATACTCTATCAGAAGAACGAATTGATGAATCTTTGCGAAGAATATATAGAGTGAAACTTGCAAGATAAAAATAATATAATCTTTAGAGAATATGAGAAAAGTGAAAGCTTCCCGATGTCGAAAATTATGTTGATATCGGGAAGCTTTTATATTCTAAAAATTAATTACGATCTTTTTATAAAAAATTTTGGTTATCGTAGCAACGATCAATAAAAAACTGTACAGAAATAAGTGAAAATAAAATTTAGAGTAACAGGAATGTTACTTTACAAACAAAGAAAGATTTTGTAGAATAAAAGGAACAAACTACATATATATGTGGTTAAATAGTATATATGAGGAAGAGAGGGGAATGATATGTCATTTTGTCCAAATTGTGGGAGTGAAATTGATGATGGTTCCAAATTTTGTGGAGAATGTGGAACCAGAATTGATATAATTCCGAATTCGACAGAAGCAACGCCATGGGAGCAGAACGTAACAGATGAAACAGAGGCAATGCCATGGGAGCAGAACGTAACAGATGAAACAGAGGCAATGCCATGGGAGCAGAATGTAAACGATGAAACAGAGGCAATGCCATGGGAGCAGAATGTAAACGATGAAACAGAAGCAATGCCATGGGAGCAGAATGTAAACGATGAAACAGAGGCAATGCCATGGGAAGAAGAAAAACCAGAAGTTACATTGAGACCGTCACAGATAAAAAAGTCGCGTGAAAAAAATCAGAAAACAGGTTCTTCTATTACGTTCAAAAAACCAAATATTAATGTAAAAGACTATAAAGATAAGGCAAAAAAATTATCTAAAACACAAGTGATTGTTATAGCAGAATGTTTGTGTTTAATTTTAGTTATTGCTGTTTTTTGTGGAATTGGAAGTAGTAAGAGCAGTGCTAAGTCTGTTGCACAGGAATATAGTGAGGCATATGCAGATCAAAATTGGTCTAAAGTGTATGATTTGACAGATTTTCCTGATGGAACATATCTGCAGAAAGAGCAGTTTATTGAATGTATGAAGAATGCGGATTCAATTGCAATGGATAATTTTGAAATTACAGAGTTGTCAGGCGATTCTTATATGTCAGAAACTAGTCTATTTGGATATCAGGAAAAGCAACCGTCAAGTACATCGGGTATTCAGAAATTTTATAATGTACAATATACTGTAAAAGGGCAAGGAACGGGATATATGTCTTTAGAGCTGATCAAACAGAGTGAAAAATCAATGCTCTTTTTTGATACATGGAAAGTAGCTTCTAATAATATGGTAATAAGTGATTATTATATATCTGTTCCAACAGGAGCATCTGTTACGCTGGATGGAATTTTGTTGAATGAAGCAGACAAGTTAGAAGATCAAGGATATGGAATGGATGAATATCGCATCTCTATTTTCAGTGGTTCACATAAGATTCAAGCGGTATTGCCATGGTTCCAGATTTATGAAGCAGAATTTAATGCGTATGCTGGAGATGGATTCACTGTTTCAGGTATGAGCATAACAGAAGATGGAGAACTTGCATTACAGGCAAAAATGCAAGAAGCATTAGAAAAATTCTATCAAGCAGCTGTAGCAAATAAAGATTTTTCAGAAGTATCGGATCTTTTTATGGATGGATCCTCAGAAAATGCAAAAGAATCTTATGATTATTTAGTTGAAAGTTTAAATGGTTCTGATTACTATACACTAAACGAAGTAACATTTGATGATTTTGAATGTGAGTTTTATGTAAATGAAAACGGGATCAGTGCGGAAATGACATATGATTATGATATGGATTATACATATGTAAGAAGTTCTTGGTTTAGTAACAAGAAAACAACGGAAACAAGAACAGATAGTGGGTATTCTTATATGAACGCATCTTTTGGATATGATGGTGAGACATATAAATTAGTATCTGTAAATGTCAGAAGTGTTTTGTAATATAAATCTTAAGAACAAAAGATAAAAGATAGTATAAAGGAGAATGAGAAATGGCAAAATTTTGTACACAGTGTGGAGCACCTTTAGTAGATGGAGAAATCTGTCAGTGTCAGAAAAGAGCTGGGACACAAAATAATCAAAAAATTAATTATCAGAAAGAACAACAAAAGACTGTTCAGCAGCCAAAAACTGATTCTACAAAATCAATGGGAGATGATTCTGTAACGATTTCAACAGAAGATTGGGTACCGATTAAAAAATTAATTGGATTCGGTGAGAGTAATGGAAGTGATATACAGGGATGCTTTGAAAGAAATAAAAAAATCGTGCCAGATTTAATAGCACCTTGTGAACAAGAGATTCCAGTTAAACAGTATCATATCTGTAATGCACGATCTAGAATCCGTGGATTATGGCAAGAAGGAAGAATACAAGTAACAAATAAACGAGTTCTTTTCCGTCTTAGTGGTCGCTCTTGGATTGGAAAAGCAATGGATCATATCGAATTTACAATTGATGAAGTTGCAGGTGTATCTTTATCTAATGGCGTTCGTTTTGCTTTTTGGGATTTTTTGTTGGGAATGTTTATTAGCTGTTTTGCGATTGTGTTGGGAACAATGCTTGGACAGATGCCAGCATTCTTATCCTATGTATTTGCACTTGCTATAACAGCGTCAACTTGTATTTTCTTAAGAAAAAAATATTTTGTTAAAGCGTTAGGACAGGCTGTTTCAGTAGGAATGCTCAGTGCAAGTGCGGCAAGAATTCTGTGGGAACACGAATTTTGGGCAAAATTTGGATGGTTTTTAATGATTATTATACTGATTCTCTTTATCGTATCATTATTTTTATTTGCATTAAAACCAAGTCTTTCAATTTCGATTACAACAAAATGCGCATCAGCTGAACCAATTTATATTTGGAGCAGACAGACGATGGTTTCAGTAATGGAAATCCTTCCAGGAGAAGATGCTGATATAGCAATTGAAGAATTAGGTTCTATGATCATGGATATTCAGAAATTGGGTGATTATGGAATTAAAAAATGGAAAGAAAAATAAATCTATAATCTAAGAGATTAAATTTGTAAAGGGAGCTGTCGTAGGCAGTTCCCACAAATTTTTGAGGGAGGATGCAATGTACTATTTAACGATAGGATATCCGTTAGGAAGTGAGATTATTAATAAGAGACAGGTTTATCAGGTTTCCTTAAATAGTAAAACAATCCGACTGTTGCCGATAGAATATCGTATTTGGAGTAGATTTTTGTTGGGAGCAGATGATGAAGAAGTTGTATGTACGTTATCGGAACAAAATCAGTATGGGTTTGTGCCGACTATTAATAAGCTTCTTCATGTTGGAATGTTACAGCCTATATCAGATTTAAAAGAAGTCAAGTTTATGCGACAGGGAATAGGTATTGGTTTTGAACATTCAGCAAATAAATATGAAGTTTTGTTTTGCAATAAATTAGCTTTGTCAATGTTGGAATATGCTATATGGAAAGAGGCAGATGGATTGATTACATATAGTGAAATCGTAAGAAGAATAACGATTAAATATGGTTATTTGATAGATGAAATAGAAAAAACTTTGATCAATTTATGTAGAAGAGGATTAGTTATTGCGATAAATAAAGAAGAAAGGTGAAATAACGGATGAAATTATTTGATTTTTTTAAAAAAAGTATTCCTGTTTCACATAATGATGCAAATACACAAGCTTCGAATTTACAAATTAGCGATTTGGTACAATATGTTCGAAATAATGTATGGTCAATGAAAGATAATAACATTTGTCCTGCGGAAAACTTTAATTTGCCTAATTTTTTGACAGAGCAAACACAGATTACGGAAACATTACAAAAAAGTTTCGATATAATGGATTTGGATGGGAAGCTTGATTATGTACCATTTGATGAGCCAATCGTTCAAATGATAAATCCAGAGGCAGTATTTGATATAAAATTTACAGATTCACCTAATTTTTGGAATCATCATAATAATTCGAAAAGTGATTATATTGAAATTGCATCACATATACCAGAAGTTTATGAGAATCTTTTGAATGGAAGATCATTAGAAAGTATGTACAATGATGTGAATTTAAAAGATACAGTTGCCGCATATTTCGATGAACAAAAAATGATAAAAGTTATGGGTTATAAGGATGGATTTCAGTTTCAAGATGATGGTAGACATCGAATAATGGCTGCTAAAGAATTGGGATATGATCTGCCTGTAAAGGTACTTGGCGAATATTCGGTTGAAGGAAGTAAAGTAGCACAGCCAGTTAAAGGAAATGCACTTGCAGAATCTTCTCATATGATTCCAAGAGATAATCTTCCGAAAGATATAAGAGAAACATTTACGAATAGTGATTATCAAACTGTTATAACAGATAAACCAGTCACCCTATATCGTGCTTATGGAAATAATGTTGGTGAAAAAGGATCTTATTGGACAACTGAAAAACCATCAGATCCGATGGAGGCAAAATTAAATAGTGCAATACTTCAAGAATGGCCAGGTTCATCACAAGTTCATAATACAAGAGATCAAGTAGCAATGATGATTATTCCTGAAAATACAAAGCTTAATATAGGAACTGCAGCACCTCAAAATTCAAAATCAGGTCAAGAACTTCCAGGTGGAGGAACACAGGTTCTTTTAGATAGAGACTTTTTTGAAAAACATCCTGATATAGAAATTTCATCAGAACCGTTACAGTATAAATCTGGATTTAATGAATTTAGTAAAAAAGCTGATCAGATTGAGGCACAAGCGGAACAAGAAAAAAATTTGCCGATAAGTCAATCATCAGATAATGATCAAGAATTATTACCGCCAGGAGATGACCAAAAGTTATTACCGCCAGGAGATGATCAGGAATTATTGCCACCAGGAGATGACCAAAAGTTATTACCGCCAGGAGATAATCTGGAAAATACCGCTGATGAAGATTCAAAGAATAAAGAAGATGAGTCAAACGATTTAGACGAAGCAAATGACGAAGATAAATCAGATGATTTAGATGAAACAAATGATGAAGACGAATCAGATGATTTAGATGAAACAAATGATGAAGATGAGTCAGATGACTTGGATGAAACGAATGACG
>CAZAEC010000001.1:0-122350 GCA_964484055.1 uncultured Clostridium sp. | reverse complement strand
ATCCGATGATTTGGATGAAACGAATGACGAAGATGAATCAGACGATTTGGATGAGTCAAATGATGAAGACGAGTCAGACGATTTGGATGAAACGAATGATGAAGATGAATCAAATGGTTTAGATGAATCCGGAACTGAGGATGAAGGTTTAGATACGGGAGATTCTGGAGGAGAAGATTACGACGATGGTATAAGTTATTAAACAAAATGTATCAAAGGCGTATGAAGGAGAAGTAAGATGAAACAAATAGAAGTATTTGATGGAAATGAATTAAAATCGGATCCTGTTCCATATCCAGTGAAAAATGCGAGATGTGCATTTTTAGGCACAAATAGAATAGGCGGAGATATTTATGTACCGTTAGACGCAGAGCTACTTAGTCGTCATTTGATGTTTTTGGGTGGGATAGGAACTGGAAAAACAAATGCGTTTTTTCAAATTATCAGACAAATGCGAAATAATATGACACCAGATGATGTTATGATTATTTTTGATACAAAAGGTGATTTTTATAATGAGTTCTATCAACCAGGAGATGTGGTTATCAGTAATGATGATACAGCTACGGGACCAAATGGTCCAGATTATTGGAATGTTTTTAATGAAATTGAATTAGATGAGCATATGGAAGAGAATATTACAGAAATCAGTAAAATTCTATTTCATGGAAAGATTGAGAATTCCAGCCAGCCGTTTTTCCCGAATGCTGCGAAAGACTTATTTTCTGCAATTTTAACTCATTTTTCAAGAAACAAAGATTTAAACAGTGATAATGAATCATTGCGTGCTCTTTTAGATCGATCACCAACAAAAGAAATTCGAGCAATGTTAGATCAATATGATGATATGAGAGCGATGATAAGTTATATTTCTGATGATAGATCTGCACAAACGCAAGGTGTAATGTCTGAATTACAGCAATTGACACGAGAAATTTTTCTGGGTAATTTTAAGAAAAAAGGAACACTCTCAATGAGAAATCTCGTGCGTTCAAAAGGTGGAAAAATTATTTTTATTGAATATGATCTTGGAATTGGAAATATGTTGACACCGATTTATAGTTTGCTGTTTGATCTTGCGATCAAAGAAGCTCTTTGTAGAAAAAAAAGTGAGGGAAATGTATATTTTGTCGCAGATGAGTTTCGTTTGATTCCGAATCTTCAGCATGTGGATGATGCAGTGAATTTTGGTCGAAGTCTTGGAGTGAAATTTATGATTGGTATTCAGAATATTGATCAGGTATTTGAAGTGTATGGAGAATCTCGTGCCAGAAGTATATTATCTGGATTTTTGACATCTGTTGCATTTCGTGTAAATGATTCGGCATCAAAAGAGTTTATAGAAAAGCTTCATGGGGTAAATAGAAAAAAAGAAATATATATGGCGTCAGTACAAGGTCGTGGAATTGTAGAAAATGTTAGAGATGCGAATGTTGTCGAGGACTGGGATATTACAAGGTTAAACATAGGAGAAGCGATCATAGGGCTTCCTGGAAAGCCACCATTTAAATTTCAGTTTAAAAAAGTGTAATAAATGAGGTGACAAAATGCAAAAGACAATGGAAAAAGATGTATTTAAAATATTAGCATTGGTATTAGCTGTCATAATTGGATTCATAATTATAATAGGCGGAATTCTTTTTTTTACATCTGGAAATAGCCAGGAAAAAGCAACAAAAAAATCTGTAGAAACAAAAGAATTGAAGTCAGTCCTTCCAAGTGGTGGAGAAACAAAAGTTGTTGAAAAGATTACAATAAGTGCAAATGGATCTTCTAAAAAGGTTGAAGAAGAAAAAGAGGAAGAAGAATTAACAGAAGATTATATTATAGCAGACAGTAATACGAAAATCTTGACTAGCTCAGATATATCTGGTTTATCTGCCAAAGAACTAAATTATGCAAAAAATGAAATTTATGCAAGACATGGAAGAAAGTTCTCATCTGCAGAATTACAGAAATATTTTGAAAGTAAGAGTTGGTATGAAGGAAAATATGAACCATCCGTTTTTGATTCTAAATATAGTGCATCTGTTTTGTCAGACACAGAAAAGAAAAACACAGATTTTTTGAGAGAAGCAGAAGAAAAAGCGGGTGGATATAAATTAGATCAATAAAGGATATAAAAGGAATGAAGCAGATTAAAAAAATAGTATTTCTTCTATGTATTACATTTCTTTTAGCTGGGTGTTCTAATAAAGAAGAGACAGAAGAACAGCAACTTCAAGTAGAACAAGAGCAGAAAGAAACGGAAGAGCAAGCGAAAAAGGAAGCAGAGGAAAAGCAAAAAAAAGAGGAAGAAGAACGAGCGAAAAAGGAAGCAGAGGAAAAGGCACTGGAAGAAGCAGCTGCTAAAAAGAGAGCACTTGTGATCGTTCTTGATGCGGGTCATTCAGGAACAATGGAATCCGGTTCTGAACCTTTAGGACCAGGTTCTTCTGAATATAAAGAAAAAGATACGGGTGGAACTTCAGGTGTGAGTTCTGGAGTGGCAGAATATGAATTAAATCTTGTGATTGCAAAACAGTTGCGGACTGAACTTGAAGAAAGAGGATATACGGTTCTTATGACGAGAGAAACAAGTGATGTTCCACGCAGTAATATAGAAAGAGCAGATGTTGCAAATAATGCAAATGCTGCTGCGTATATACGAATTCATGCGAATGGTTCTACAAATCAATCTGCACAAGGAGCAATGGCGATTTGTATTACACCAAATAATCCTTATATTTCTCAGAATTATACAGTATGCA
The DNA here is from genome assembly GCA_964484055.1 of uncultured Clostridium sp. Taxonomy (GTDB): domain Bacteria; phylum Bacillota; class Clostridia; order Lachnospirales; family Lachnospiraceae; genus Schaedlerella. The sequence goes on along the minus strand of CAZAEC010000001.1, from coordinate 119,600 downwards.
GACAATTATCAGATTGTGTACTCACAGAGTATTGCAAAACAACAGGAGCAATCAGTGAAGGTGTTTGGGAAACAGACACTATGTGCGGAAATAACTGGAGTCAGGTTCCAACAACTTTGATAGAAATGGGATATATGACAAACCCAGAAGAAGATTTACTGATGCAGACAGCGGAATATCAGCAAAAAATAGTACTGGGAATTGCAAATGGTATAGATGTATTTCTTGGATATTAGCAGAAAAGGCGGTGTCGTGAGATGAAACAGAAAAATATATGGAAACCATTGTCTATTATATTAGCTGTTATAATAGCGTTATGTATAATAGGTACGGTTGTTTTATTGTTATTTGGAGGAAAAAACAAAATAAGCACTCTCCAAAAAACTACTAAAGCAACAGAGCTTACGGAAACTTTTCCTTCAAAAAAAGAAATGAAAACTGTATCAAGTATTACAATTTCAACACAAAATATCAGTGAAAAATCCAAGGAAAATGCGGAAGAAAAAACTGAAAAAGCAGAGGAAAGAAAAAGTACGTCTACAGAGTCGCATCGATATGAAGTGATCAATACACGTATGACGTGGACAGAGGCAAAATCGTATTGTGAAAATTTGGGAGGTTATTTGGCAACGATAGAAAGTCAGGAAGAATATAATAAGATCGTTCAGTTGGCAAATGCTTCTGGAAGAAAAGTTTTATGGCTGGGCGCACAAAAGAATTCGAATCAAAGTTTCGAATGGGTCACTGGAGAAGCTTTTGAGTATAGCAATTGGCTTTCTGGAGAACCGAATAATGAAGGCGGAAACGAAAATTGTCTTGTGATGTTTTTGGTAAATGATCAATGGGTGTGGGCAGATGTACCAAATGATATCAGCTCTTATTATGGTGTTGATACGGTCGGTTTTGTTTGTGAATATGATGAATAAGTAAAAGGAGTCGTACATACATTTTTTATAAAGTGTATGAGCGGCTTCTTTTTGTTATTATTAGTGGAAAGAAGCTGTCAATGACAAGTATTGTGGGGCAGAAAGAGAGGAATAGATGCGCAATATCCGCGATAAAATGATTGATGCCGTAGATGTTCCAAAAGATGTTATTTTAGGTGCTTCTATATTAACTATAATAGGGACAAATGAAATCTGTATTGAAAATTATAGAGGGATCATTGAATATACAGATACGATGATCCGTGTTCAAACCAAAGAAAAACAGATTAAAATTCAAGGAAAACAATTACAGATAGAGTATTATACGAATGATGAAATGAAAATAAAAGGATTTGTCCATTTAATAGAATACTGTAAACGGGGGGAGCATATTGTTTGAACGTATTTTCCGTTGTGTACAAGGATATATAAGAATCAAAATATATGGAAAATCACCGGAGCGATTTTTAAATTTGTGTAGGTATCATGAAATTCAAATTTGGGGATTATATCCAAAGGATAATGCTTATGAAATGTATATCTTAGTTCGGGATTTTAAGAAATTACATATGATCTGTCGAAAAACCCATACGAAAGTAAAGATAATCGAAAAATATGGTGTTCCGATATTTATTCATCATAATCGTAAACGAAAAATTTTTTTGTTTAGTGCAGTTCTTGCAATCTTTTTACTTATACAATATTCAAATATTATTTGGGACATTCATTTTATAGGAAATGAAAAATGGACAGATCCGTTACTGATAGAATTTTTAGAAGAACTTCATGTAACTCCGGGTATGCATAAAAGTGAAATTGATTGTTCGCAAATTGCATCAGAAATACGAAAAAAATATAACGATATTGTATGGGTTTCTGTCTCTATAGAAGGGAGTTGTTTAAAGATTCATATAAAAGAAAATGAAGATACTCTTTTTCAACAAAAACAAGTAAATACAGATTCTTTAGATATATATAAACAGCTAGCGGGATTACCACAGGATCTTATAGCAACAGCAGATGGGATAATCACAGATATGATCACAAGACAAGGAACACCATTGGTCCAGGTGGGGGATGAGGTGAAAAAGGGCGATGTATTAGTTCGAGGAAGGATAGATGTAAAAGATGATAATGCACAGATCATAGAATATCAGTATTGTCAGGCAGATGCAGATATATTAGCGGATACAGAACAACAATATCACAACCAAATAGAGCGTTCATACGTTGAAAAAATATATTTAAAAAAACAAGAACGGAGAAAATGGTATCTTTCTATAAATGGCCATACGTTATGTGTTGGTGCAGACAAAAATAGAAAGAATGGACAAAAAGAAGTATATCGTATAGAACATCAACTTAAGATTGGAGAAAATTTTTATCTTCCAATTACATATGGATATCATACCTTAAAAATATATAAAGAAATTGAAAAGAAGTATTCGGATAAAGAGATTCAGCAGTTACTTTCAGCGGATTTTACAAAATTTTTGCAGGAATTCGAGAAAAAAGGTATTCAAATACGTGAAAATAGTGTTAGAATAAGATGTTATGAAAACTACGCATCTGCAGAAGGGATTCTTTATTTAAACCAAAGCATCACAGACTCTGCAGATACAGAAATATTGGAAATTGAAAGGAACGAAATAAATGAGTCTAGCGGAACTGTTAATTGATATTCCGGCAGAGCATGAAAATAATGTTTTTGGCCAATTTGATGTGTTCGCAAAAAAGATTGAACGTACATTTCGTGTAACTCTGATCGCAAGAGATGGGAATGTAAAAGTAATGGGAGAACAGGCACAGGCAGAAAAAGCAAGACGTGTTCTCAAACAACTGACAGAATTATCAAGAAGAGGGAATACGATCAGTGAGCAAAATGTAGATTATGCGATCTCTCTTGTATTTGAAGATCAAGAAGAAGAGATCGTAACGATTGATAAAGAACTGATCTGTCATACTTTGCAGGGACGTCCGATCAAACCAAAGACACTTGGGCAGAAAAAATATGTCGATGCGATCCGTGATAAAATGATTACTTTCGGACTTGGACCTGCGGGAACTGGCAAGACATATCTTGCAATGGCGATGGCGATCACAGCATTTAAGAATAATGAAGTTGGAAGGATCATTCTGACAAGACCTGCGATTGAAGCAGGCGAGAAACTTGGTTTCTTACCAGGAGACCTACAAAGTAAGATCGATCCATATTTACGTCCTCTTTATGATGCACTTTATCAGATTATGGGAGCAGAATCTTTTATTAAAAATTCAGAGAAAGGTTTGATCGAAGTTGCACCACTTGCATACATGCGAGGACGTACACTTGATAACGCATTTATCATTCTAGATGAAGCACAGAATACAACTCCAGCGCAGATGAAGATGTTCTTAACACGTATTGGATTCGGATCAAAAGTAGTGATCACTGGTGACTCTACACAGAAAGATTTACCAACAGGAACTGTATCTGGACTGGATGTTGCAGTAAAAGTTGTAAAGAATCTGGAAGATATCAGTATTTGTACATTGACGAGTAAAGACGTTGTCAGACATCCGCTCGTACAGCAGATTGTAAAAGCATACGAAGACTATGAGAAAAAAGCAGCACGCATAGCAAAGAATAATAATGCGTCTGGAAATAATGATAAGAGGAAAAGATCATGAGTTTATTCATTGAAGAAGAAAGCGAATTAAAATTACCGATCGATGTAGAAGAAACAGCACAGCTTGTTGTAGAAGCAGCACTTGACTATATCGAATGTCCTTATGAAGCAGAGGTGAATCTGCTTTTGACAGGAGAAGAAGAGATCCATGAGATGAACAACAATTTCAGACAGATTGATAGAGCAACAGATGTTTTGTCATTTCCAATGCTGGAATTTGATGAAGCCGGAGATTTTGAAAAATTTGAAGAGATGGATGAAGTGTTTGATCCAGAATCCGGTGAACTTGTACTTGGGGATATTGTGATCTGTAAAGAAAAAGTATTTCAGCAGGCAGAAGCTTACGGACATTCTATTCGAAGAGAATTTGCATTTTTGATCGCACACAGTATGCTTCATTTGTTTGGATTCGATCACATGGTTGAGGAAGAACGTGAAGAAATGGAAGCAAAACAGCGTGAAATTTTAGAGAAAATTCATATTCTGCGATAAAGAATGGAGGAAAGTTAAGCTTATATGAATAATAAAAAAACACAAAAGAATGACAACTTTTTGATGCAGGGAATGTTTCTTGCGATCGCGATGATGATCACAAAGATCATTGGTGTATTGTATAAGATTCCTTTGGTCAATATTCTTGGTGATGAAGGAATGGGATTTCACGGATATGCATATGAAGTATATGCTTTTATCTTGTTGATCTCTACGTTTAGTATGCCAACAGCTGTATCAAAACTTGTTTCTGCAAGACTTGCAAGAAATCAGAATAAGAATGCATATCGTGTATTTAAATGTGCACTCGCATTTGCATTCGTGATCGGTCTGATATTTACTTTGTTACTGTTTTGTGGAGCTGATTTTCTGTCTAAAAATATGATGGAGTCTCCTCTTAATGCATATGCGTTACGTGTCCTTGCACCTGCAGTGCTAGTTGTTTCAATATTGGGTGCGGTACGAGGATTTTTCCAGGGAATGGGAACAATGATGCCGACTGCATTTTCACAGATCATAGAACAGATCGTTAATGCAATCATTAGTATCATCGGCGCAAGTATCTTGATGAAGATTGGTCTGAAAATCGCAGAAAAAGAAGGGAATGAATTAATCGGACCTGCATATGGTGCAGCAGGAGGTACACTTGGTACAGTATTTGGATCGGCAGCTGCTTTGGTTTTTCTACTCTTGATCTTTGCTGCGTATAAGAAGAAATTCAAGAGAAAACTTGCAGCTGATAGAACGAGAAAGACAGAAAGCTACTCAAGAATCTTTAAAATTTTGATTTTGACAATGCTTCCTGTGATCTTTAGTACGGCAATCTATAATATGAGTCAGATTATGGATTTGACGATCTTTAATAAAATGATGTCATCTTTGGGATATGAACAAAAAGAATATATTGCATTACAGGGAATCTTCTCTGGGAAATACAATACATTAATCAACGTGCCATTAGCAATGTCAAATGGACTTGCATCATCCGTACTTCCTAGTTTGATCGTGGCTGCTGCTACAAATAATAAAAAGCAGATTCACGGTAAGATCGATCAGACGATCCAGTTTACAATGCTGATCGCGGTACCATGTTTTATTGGATTTATAGCACTTGCATCTCCGATCATGGTCTTCTTATATAATGATGCGAGTGCAACACCAGCAAGAATGCTTCAGATGGGTGCGATCACAGTTGTAACATTCGGTCTTTCAACTGTTACGAATTCTATCCTTCAAGGATTAGATAAGATGTCTGCACCAGTAAAGAATGCTTCCATCGCACTTGTGGTACATTTGATCGTATTGCTTATAAGTATGGGAGTATTTAAATGGAGCATTTACTCTATCGTATTAAGTAATATTGTATTTTCAATCGTTATGTCATACTTGAATATAAGAGATATTTATAAAGCATGTGGATATCGTATGAATTGGAATAAAACGATCATTAAACCAATGACAGCAGGTATTGTAATGGGAGTTGCGACATATATCGTACATCTTTTGTTAGATATAATCATTGGAGGAAAAATCCCAACAATCCTTGCAATCCTTGCGGCAGTAGTTGTATATGCAATTGGTGTTATGCGTTTTGGTGTGTTGACAGAAGAGGATCTTGCAAACTTCCCAAAGGGAGATCAAATTTATAGACTTTGTAAAAAATTGCATCTGTTGCCTAGATAATTCAGATGAATAAATGCTAAAAAAAAGCCAATACTGTATCTAAAGAGGTGAAGCCTATGAAGAGAAAATACTGTATTGGTTTTTTTGCGGCAATTTTTATGATCATGCTCCTATTAGAAGTCGGATATCGATGGAGTTATCAACAAAGATTGGACAAGCAGAAAGAAAATACATCTTTTTTGCAGGAAAAAACAGAACCAACAGAAGTGTTGGCTGTAGAAGGAAATGTGGAGAAAAATTCAGAGTATTTATTGAAAGAGCTAAATGGTTATGTTATTGTATACCTTGGCGATGAAAAAACAGTCTATGAAGTGACTGGGATTTCTATTACCGAACTTCCAAAAGAGGTACAAAACCAGATCCAGGAAGGGATAAAGTTTAATTCAATCAATGAATTATATGCATTTTTGGAGAATTATTCTAGTTGACGCAACAGATAAAATAATGTTAAAAATAAGTAGAAAAGGTAGGATAAGAAATATGAATGAACAGAAGATAGCAAGAATTAATGAATTATATCGTAAATCAAAAGCAGAAGGTCTTACAGATGCAGAGAAGAAAGAACAGAAATTACTCCGCGAAGAATATATCGCAAATGTACGTAAGAACCTAAGATCACAGCTGAACAACATTGATGTGAAAGAAAAAGATGGATCTATCACAAACTTAGGTGAGAGATTTGCACACAAAACAGCAAATTAGGAAAGAAATGCTGGCAAAAAGAAACGCGTTGCCGGCTGATATGAAAGAACAGTATAGTCATGAAATTGTCCAACATTTTCTTGGAAGTAACAAGTTTCAAGAAGCAGAAACGATCCTTTGTTATGTTTCCACTGCAGATGAAGTTTCTACGTTAGAACTTATGGAAATTGCATGGAAGCTTGGGAAACGGATCGGTGTTCCGAAAGTTTTAGGAAGTCATGAGATGGAGTTTTTTGAAATTAGTAATCTTAAAGAGCTTCATATAGGGTATAAGGGCATTCTAGAACCAGAGAGGAAAAAGAAGTTAGAAATCGATCATGCACTTGTCATTGTGCCAGGAACAGTATTTGATCGTTCTGGCAGAAGGATCGGATATGGCGGCGGATTTTATGACACTTACTTGCAAAAGCATCCAATGTATCAAAAGGCTGCTTTTGCATTTTCTATGCAGATAATAGACGAGATCCCTGTTGAACCACATGATATCAGTATGGATCTTATTTACACAGAGAAAGGAAAGATATAAATGAACGAAATCAATTTTGATAAGATTGATCTGAATGCAGAAGCACCGGTAAATGAACCGGAACGTCAGTATTATTTTATTGCAAAATCTCGTGAATACATAAAAAAGAAAGAAGAAGAAATCGGAAGAAAGCTTACATTCTGTGTGACAACATTCGGCTGTCAGATGAATGCGCGCGACTCTGAAAAATTAGTTGGTATTCTGGAACAGATTGGTTATGTAGAAGAACTTGAAGAAGACAAAGCAGACTTTGTTATTTATAACACATGTACAGTTAGAGAAAACGCAAATATGAGAGTTTATGGCCGTCTTGGTCAGTTGAACCGCATCAAAAAGAAAAATCCTCATATGATGATCGGTCTTTGCGGATGTATGATGCAGGAACCACATGTAGTAGAAAAACTGAAAAAGAGTTATCGTTTTGTAGATGTTGTTTTTGGAACACATAATATTTATAAATTCGGTGAGATTTTATATACTCGTTTCTTGTCTGACCGTATGGTAATCGATATTTGGAAAGATACAGACAAGATCGTAGAAGATCTTCCAAGCGAACGTAAATATTCTTTCAAATCTGGTGTCAATATCATGTTTGGATGTAATAACTTCTGTAGTTATTGTATTGTTCCTTATGTTAGAGGGCGTGAACGAAGCCGTAATCCAAAAGACATTATCGGTGAGATTGAAAAACTTGTTGCAGATGGTGTTGTAGAAGTTATGCTTTTAGGACAAAATGTAAACTCCTATGGAAAAACATTAGAAGAACCAATGTCTTTTGCACAGCTTCTTACAGAGATTGAAAAAATTGAAGGTTTGGAGAGAATCCGTTTTATGACATCTCATCCAAAGGATCTTTCAGATGAATTGATCGAAGTAATGAGCAAATCGAAAAAGATTTGTAAACATCTTCACCTTCCAATGCAGTCAGGAAGTACAGAGATCCTTAAGAAAATGAACCGTCGTTATACAAAGGAACATTTCCTTGCATTAGCAGAGAAGATCCAGAAAGCAGTTCCTGATATTTCACTTACGACAGATATCATCGTTGGTTTCCCTGGGGAAACAGAAGAAGATTTCTTGGAAACAATGGATGTTGTACGCAAAGTTCGATTTGATAGTGCATTTACATTCCAGTATTCAAAACGTACAGGAACACCTGCTGCCATTATGGAAGATCAGGTTCCAGCAGATGTTGTGACTGACCGATTCAATCGTCTGTTAAAAGAAGTACAGGAAATCTCTGCAGAACGCTGCAGCATTCATACAGGTACAGTACAGGATGTACTTGTAGAAACAGTGAATGAACATGACGCTTCACTTGTAACAGGAAGAATGAGCAATAACCTGTTAGTACATTTCCCTGGAGAGGCTGATCTGATTGGAAAGATTGTAAAAGTAAATCTCACAGAATGCAAAGGCTTCTATTATCTTGGCGAAATGTGTGAAAAATAGAATGAAATGATCAAAAACGTCCAAACTATGTAACAGAATGTTTTGTTACAGATGGGAGGACGTTTTTTCTATGAAAAAAATTTCAACGAAAAAATTAAGTGAATCGTTTGTTTTATGGGGAATTGGCGGCACGATTTATTACATGCTAGAAGTAGCATTTCGAGGTTTTTCGCATTGGTCAATGTTTGGGTTAGGCGGCATATGTATGTTGTTTTTCGGAAAACAAGGACTTTGGACAGAATGGAAAGATCCAATGTGGAAACAAGTACTTCGATGTACAGCATTTATTACGGCAGGAGAATTCATTACAGGGATGTTTGTAAATAAACTTATGAAATGGGATGTTTGGGATTATTCAGATCAGCCAATGAATTTATTTGGGCAGATCTGTATGCCGTTTATAATCTTATTTTCTGGACTTTGTGTGATCGGATTATTTATCTCAGGATATGTGCTGCATTGGATCTATCATGAAAAGAATCCACATTTTCATGTATTGTAAAAGAATCTTTTCTATTGTCGAAAATGGTGGTATAATAAGGGATTGAAAAAAATGAAAGGAAGTATCAACGTGGCAGAATTAACTCCGATGATGCAGCAGTATATGGAGACAAAAAAAGAGTATCCAGACTGCATTTTATTTTATAGATTAGGTGATTTTTATGAAATGTTCTTTGATGATGCGATCACAGCATCTAGAGAACTTGAGATTACACTCACAGGTAAAAATTGTGGACTGGAAGAACGAGCTCCGATGTGTGGGATCCCATACCATGCAGTGGAGGGATATTTGACAAAACTTGTCTCTAGAGGCTACAAAGTTGCAATCTGTGAACAGGTAGAAGACCCAAAACAGGCAAAAGGAATCGTGAAGCGAGAAGTTGTTCGAATCGTAACACCGGGTACGATTTTAGAAGGACAGGCGATCGATGAGTCAAGAAATAATTATATTATGTGTATTGTATACATAGCAGATAGATATGGTGTTGCGATCGCAGATGTTACAACAGGAGATTATTTTGTGACAGAGCTTCCTGATGGGGCAAAATTAAATGACGAAATTGCAAAATATACACCGTCTGAGATTATTTGTAATGAGTCTTTCTATATGAGTGGAACTGATTTTGAAGATTTGAAGAATAGGCTTGGAATTGTGATCTATTCACTGGAACCATGGTATTTTGATGATGCACTTTGCAGACAGAAACTAATGGAACATTTTCATGTGAATTCCTTAGACGGACTGGGACTGAAAGATTATGATTGTGGTGTGATCAGTGCAGGAGCATTGTTACAGTATCTTTTAGAAACACAGAAAAATAATCTTTCTCACATGACACATATCACACCGTATACGACAGGAAAGTATATGATGCTTGATAGTTCTACGAGAAGAAATTTGGAACTTAGCGAAACACTTCGTGAGAAAAATAAGCGTGGCTCTTTGTTAGGTGTTATGGATAAGACACGTACAGCAATGGGCGCTCGTATGATGCGTAAATTTATTGAACAGCCACTGATTGATAAAAAGGAAATTGTAAAACGTTTGGATGCCGTTGCAGAATTAAAAGAAATGGCAATCTCACGTGAGGAGATTAGAGAGTATCTTTCTCCAGTTTATGACTTGGAGAGACTCATCACAAGGATTACATATGGAACAGCAAATCCAAGAGATTTGACCGCATTTTGCAGTTCTTTGGAAATGCTCCCTCCGATCAAATATATCCTTGATGAGTTGCAGTCAGAACTTTTAACTGAGATTCGAGAAAATCTGGATACTTTGGAAGATTTATCAGGACTTCTTCGTGCAGCAATCGCGCCAGAACCTCCGATCGCTATGAAAGAGGGAAATATCATTCGCGATGGTTTCCATGAAGAAGTTGATAAGCTTCGTAGAGCTAAAACAGAAGGAAAAGAATGGCTTGCAAAGCTGGAAGAAGAAGAAAGAGAAAAAACAGGGATCAAAAATCTGAAGGTAAAATTCAATAAAGTATTTGGATATTACTTAGAAGTAACAAACTCTTATAAAGATCTTGTCCCTGAATATTATACAAGAAAACAAACGCTTGCGAATGCAGAACGTTATATCACACCAGAATTGAAAGAATTAGAAGATACAATTCTTGGCGCAGAAGATAAGCTGTATGCATTAGAATATGAACTGTATTGTACGGTTCGAGATACAGTAGCCGGAGAAGTAGAAAGAATCCAAAGAACTGCAAAAGCAATTGCAGAACTGGACGTGTTTACTTCGATGGCATTGGTTGCAGAACGTAATAACTATGTACGTCCAAAGATCAATGAAAACGGTGTGATAGATATCAAAGACGGTCGTCATCCAGTTGTAGAACAGATGATCCAGAACGGAACTTTTATTTGCAACGATACCTATTTGGATGATAAGAAGCAGAGAGTTTCGATCATTACTGGACCTAATATGGCTGGTAAATCTACATATATGAGACAGGCTGCGTTGATTGTTCTTATGGCACAGATTGGTTCTTTTGTTCCAGCTACAAAGGCGAACATAGGGATTGTTGACCGCATTTTTACTCGTGTCGGTGCTTCAGATGACCTTGCATCTGGCCAGAGTACATTTATGGTAGAGATGACAGAAGTTGCGAATATCTTGCGTAATGCAACAAGTAAGAGTTTGTTGATCTTAGATGAGATTGGACGAGGAACAAGCACATTTGACGGATTATCCATCGCTTGGGCTGTCGTTGAATATATCAGTAATACAAAGCTTTTAGGAGCGAAGACATTATTTGCAACACATTATCATGAACTGACAGAACTTGAAGGCAAGATCAGTAATGTCAATAACTACTGTATTGCTGTAAAAGAAAAAGGAGACGATATCGTATTCCTTCGAAAGATCGTAAAAGGTGGTGCAGATAAGAGTTATGGTATTCAAGTAGCCAAGCTTGCAGGCGTACCAGATCTTGTGATCAATCGAGCAAATGAAATCGTAGAACAGTTGGTTGATAGTGATATTGCAGTCCGTGTCAGCGAGATTTCAGTAAAATCAAAAGATGCGGAAACAAAGAAAAAAGCAAAATCAAAGCAATTCGATGAAGTAGATATGGCACAATTTTCATTCCTTGATACAGTAAAAGATGACGATGTATTAGAAGAATTGAAAAATATTGATGTTGGAAATCTGACACCGATCGATGCGTTGAATACGATTTATCGTTTGCAGAATAAGTTGAAAAATAGATGGTAAAAATCAGTCACAATAAATGGTGACTATGATCAGAAATGTAACAGAATGGAATTGTTTACAGGAAGGAGAAAAAGATGCCTCATATTCAGGTACTTGATCAGATTACGATTGATAAGATAGCTGCTGGAGAAGTGATTGAACGTCCGTCTTCTATCGTGAAAGAATTAGTAGAAAATGCAATCGATGCAGGAGCAACTTCAATCAATGTTGAGATTGAAGAAGGTGGGATTGCCTCAATCCGAATTACAGATAATGGATGCGGGATTGAAAAAGAGGATATCCAAAAGGCATTTTTACGTCATTCGACAAGTAAGATCCGACAGGTAGAAGATCTTACACATATTACATCTTTGGGGTTCCGTGGAGAAGCATTGTCTAGTATTGCTGCTGTTACAAAAGTAGAGCTTACAACAAAAACAAAAGACGAGATCTTAGGAAGTCGTTATGTGATTGAAGGTGGAAAAGAAATCTGTCTTGAAGAAGTTGGTGCATCGAATGGAACGACTTTTGAAGTTCGACAGTTGTTTTATAATGTTCCTGCTCGAAGAAAATTTTTAAAAACAGCAATCACAGAGGCTGGTCATGTACAAGATCTTTTACTCCGTCTGGCATTGTCTCATCCAGACGTTGCGGTATGTTTTCGTAATAATGGACAAGAAAAGCTTCGGACAAATGGAAGCGGGAAATTAAAAGAAGTAATCTATCAAGTTTATGGAAGAGATGTGGCTGCGAATCTGCTTGAGATCAATTATGAACAAAATGGAATCCAGATGAAAGGATATCTTGGAAAACCAGTCATCACTCGCGGAAATCGTAATTTTGAGAATTTCTTCGTAAATGGAAGATACGTAAAAAGCGCGATGATCTCCAAAGCAGTAGAAGATGCGTATAAAGATTTTATGATGCAGCATAAATTTCCATTTGTAGTACTTCACTTTGAGGTGGACGGAGAACAGGTGGATGTCAATGTACATCCTACAAAGATGGAATTACGTTTTCAAAAGCAGCAAGATGTCTATAATTCTATTTATGAAGGAATTCATAGACGATTGCTTGAACCAGAATTTATTCCACAAGTATCCGTACCAGAACCTGTGAAGGCATCTGTTGATAAAGAACCAACTACGGAACAAAGTCCATTTTTATTGAAACCGAAAGCACAAGCACAACCGATCAAAAAAGTGTATAGCAGAGAAATACCGAAAGAACAGATGGCAAAGCCGTATGAACAGATTCCGTCAGAGACATTCCGAAAGCCTTATGAAAAGGTAACGGCAAAGCCTTTGCAGAATCCGGTATCGTCTGTGAAAAAAGAACCAGAAGTACGCGATGAAGAATATTTTATCCGAAAGATGAAAGAACGAGTGATGTCTTATCATAATCGTTCCTCATCAGCGGAAGTTTCGAATCCAAAAGGAATCTTTAAGCCGGAAGTTCAAAAAGAGAGAATCTTAAATGCAGTTCGCGAAAGTGACGGATATAAAGCAGAGCCAAAAGAGGAAAAGAAGCGGGAAATACAGCCAGAGATCGTAAAAAAAGTAGAAGAAGTTACAGAACCAAAAATAAAGCGAAAAGAAGAAAAACCTCAGCAGTTGGATTTGTTCGAAGAAAACTTCTTAAAGCGTGAGATAAAGGCAGAATATAAACTGATCGGTCAGGTGTTTGATACGTATTGGCTTGTACAGTTCCAAGAGAATCTTTATATTATCGATCAACATGCGGCACATGAGCGTGTATTATATGAGCGGACTCTAAAAGAAATGAAAAACAGAGAATATACTTCTCAGTATTTGAGTCCTCCGATCATATTGAACTTGTCTATGCAGGAAGAACAGGTTTTGAAAGAACATATTGACGTGTTTGCAAGAATTGGTTTTGAGATTGAACCATTTGGTCAGGAATCTTATGCTGTGAGGGCAGTTCCGGACAACTTGTTCTCAATCGCCAAAAAAGAACTGTTAATGGAAATGCTGGATCAGATGATGGATGGTCTGACGACTTCTATGACACCGGAGTTGATCGATGAAAAGATTGCATCCATGTCATGTAAGGCGGCAGTAAAAGGAAATAATCGTTTATCAGCTCAGGAAGTAAATGTTTTGATCGGAGAACTTTTGGAATTAGAGAATCCATATCATTGTCCACATGGAAGACCGACGATCATTTCCATGTCAAAAAAAGAACTAGAAAAGAAATTTAAACGTATTGTTTAGGAGAAATGAAATGAAACAACCGTTGATCATTCTTACAGGACCGACAGCAGTTGGAAAGACGAAAGCTTCGATTGGTCTTGCAAAAGCTATAAATGGGGAAATTATTTCTGCAGATTCTATGCAGGTATATAAATATATGGATATTGGATCTGCAAAGATCCATCCGGAAGAAATGCGAGGAGTCAAGCATTATCTTGTAGATGAGTTGGAACCGGATGAAGAATTTAATGTTGTTCGATTTCAGCAAATGGCAAAACAGGCGATGCAGGAAATCTATGCAAAGGGGAAAGTACCGATCCTTGTAGGAGGAACAGGTTTTTATATCCAAGCTGTGCTATATGATATTGATTTTCAAGAAAATGACGAAGATCATTCGTATCGTGAAGAATTGGAAGTATTAGCAAAAGAAAAAGGGGCTTCTTATCTGCATCAGATGCTTGCAAAAGTTGATGAGGAATCTGCAAAAGAGATTCATGAAAATAATGTAAAAAAGGTAATCCGTGCATTAGAATATCATCATCAGACAGGACAGAAGATTTCTGCGCACAATGCACAAGAACGTCAGAAAGAATCCCCATATAATGCAGTTTATTTTGTGTTAAATGATGACCGTAAAAATCTGTATGATAGAATCAATCTGCGTGTAGATCAGATGATTGAAGAGGGACTTGTTGAAGAAGTACGTGGATTAAAAGAACGTGGTTATCAAAAAGAAATGGTTTCTATGCAGGGGCTTGGATATAAAGAGATGTTGGATTATCTCGATGGTATTTATACATTAGATGAAGCTGTTGAGATCATCAAGCGTGATACAAGACATTTTGCAAAGCGTCAGCTTACATGGTTCCGCAGAGAGCGAAATGTTGAGTGGATCAACAAAGAAGAATTTGATTATGATGAAGATAGAATCTTGGCAGAATTGCTGAGAGTTTTAGATAGAAATGGGATAAAAGGAGAGATTTGAGATATGAGTACATCAGAAAACATGTACAGTGCACTTGGAATTTCAAAAGAAGTTTACGAAGTGGGAGAAGCTCTGGAAACAGAACTTTCTGTACGTTTTAAAGAAATTGATAAAACAGCAGAATATAACCAGTTAAAGGTTTTGAATGCAATGCACAAAAATCGTGTAAGTGCAGAATGCTTTAATTATGCATCAGGATATGGCTACAGTGATATGGGAAGAGATAAATTGGAGCTTGTTTATGCGGATACATTCCATACAGAGGCTGCACTTGTAAGACCACAGATTACATGTGGAACACATGCACTTGCCCTTGCGCTTTCTGCAAACTTGCGTCCAGGAGATGAACTTTTATCTCCAGTTGGAAAACCATACGACACATTAGAAGAAGTAATCGGGATTAGAGAATCTAAAGGTTCTCTTGCTGAATATGGAATCACATATCGTCAGGTGGATCTTCTGGAAGATGGATATTTTGATTATCCAGCAATTGAAAAAGCAATTAATGAAAAAACAAAACTTGTAACAATCCAGCGTTCAAAGGGGTATCAGACTCGTCCAAGCTATTCTGTTGAAAAGATTGGAGAGTTGATCGCATTTATCAAAAAGATCAAACCAGATGTAATCTGTATGGTTGACAACTGTTATGGAGAATTTGTAGAAAGAATCGAACCAAGTGATGTTGGCGCAGATATGATCGTTGGCTCATTGATCAAAAATCCAGGTGGCGGACTTGCACCGATTGGTGGTTATGTTGCCGGAAGAGAAGATCTGATCGAGAACTGTGCATATCGATTGACTTCTCCAGGACTTGGAAAAGAAGTTGGTGCTTCTCTTGGTGTTATGCAGGCATTCTATCAGGGATTTTTCCTTGCACCTACTGTTGTTAGCTCTGCAGTAAAAGCAGCTATCTTTGCAGCAAATATTTATGAGAGACTCGGATATCCAGTGATTCCAAATGCAACAGAATCAAGACATGATATCATTCAGGCTGTTACACTTGGCAGTCCAGAAGGTATGAAAGCATTTTGTAAAGGTATTCAATCAGCAGCACCAGTAGACAGCTATGTTACACCAATTCCATGGGCAATGCCAGGATATGACAGTGAAGTAATTATGGCAGCAGGTGCATTTGTACAGGGTTCTTCAATTGAACTTAGCGCAGATGGCCCATTAAAAGAACCATATGCTGTTTATTTCCAGGGTGGACTTACATGGCCAAGTGCTAAACTTGGAATCTTAAAGTCTTTACAGGAAATGGTCAATGCAGGGCTTGTGACAGAAGAACAGTTAGCAAAAATTACAAAGTAAAAAGCTTGATCATTTTGCGATCATGAGGAGAATTCATTAGTGAATATGAGAAAAGTAGTGATTATAGGCGGAGGGGCGGCTGGCATGATGGCTGCCATTACCGCTGCATCAAATAAGGCAGATGTGACAATCTTAGAACATAAAGATAGAATTGGGAAAAAGATTTTATCGACAGGAAATGGAAAATGTAATTTCACAAATCTTTTGCAAAAACCGGAGTGCTATCGTTCGGATAATCGCCATTTTGTATGGGGGATTTATGAACAGTTTGATGTAAAACAGACATTAGCATTTTTTGAAAATTTGGGAATTTATGCAAAGGATAAAAATGGATATGTTTATCCAAATTCTGAACAGGCTTCTTCTGTATTAGATGTACTTCGTATGGAAGTGGAAAGACTGAAGATTAAAGTCATAACGGAAGTAAATTGTAGAGAGATCAAGGTTTCAAAAAAAGGATTTAAGATTCTTACGGATCAGAATACATTTTCAGCAGATGCGGTAATCTTGGCAGCAGGATCTAAGGCGGCACCTGTAACTGGTTCAGATGGAAGTGGATATATGCTTGCAAAACAGCTTGGACTTCATATGATTCCAGTCCTTCCGGCACTTGTACAGCTTCGATGTAAAGAAAAGTTTTATAAAAGTGTTTCGGGTGTTCGTGTTCAAGCAGAAGTAGCAATTTATGCAGACAAAAAATGTCTGGGAAAAGATATGGGAGAAGTTCAGCTTACGAATTATGGAATTTCAGGAATTCCAGTATTTCAGGTGAGCCGATATGCGGCAAGAGCATTGTATGAGAAAAAGAAAGTTGTTGCAGTCTTGAATTTCTTTCCAGAACTTTCACAGGATGAGTTTGAGAATTTATTAAAACAAAGAATCTCATTACGTCCGAAAAAAACGATTGAAGAATTTTTTGTTGGTCTGTTTAATAAAAAATTAGCAGATCTATGGATTTCTTTAAGCAAGATCGATCGTAAAAAACAAGTTGAAAAATTGACAGAAGAGGAAGTTAAAAAACTTGTCCTCCTAATTCAGAATTTTGAGACAGAAATCACAGAAACTAATAGTTTTGAACAGGCACAGATCTGTTGTGGTGGTATCGATACAAGAGAATTAAATCCAGAAACATTGGAAGCATATAGTGTGCCAGGTCTCTATCTGGCGGGTGAGATTCTTGATGTAGATGGTATTTGTGGCGGATATAATCTGCAATGGGCATGGTCCAGCGGATATGTTGCAGGAAGGGAGGCAGCAAATGCTTCGTATTAACCAGATAAAACTTGCGCCGGGACACAGTGACGAAGAGTTGGAACAGAAAATCCGAAAAACACTTCGTCTGTCAAAAAAAGAGGCGTTTACTTATAAAATATATAAACAGTCTATTGATGCACGAAAAAAACCAAATGTATTTTACAATTATACAGTGGATGTAACGATCAGTCAGGAAAAACGTTTTTTGAAAGGAATTAAAAATGTTACACTTGCAGAAAATGTACCTTATCAATTTCCAGAACACGGAAATTGTGAACTGAAAAATAGACCTGTGATCGCCGGAGCTGGTCCAGCAGGACTGTTTTGTGCATGGCTTCTTGCAAAAGAAGGGTATCATCCAATTCTCGTAGAACGTGGAGCACCTGTTGAAGAACGTATCAAAGATGTAGAAGAATTTTGGAAAACAGGTGTGCTTAACACTACATCAAATGTTCAGTTTGGCGAAGGCGGAGCTGGTACATTTTCAGATGGAAAATTAAATACACTCGTAAAAGATAAATTTGGACGAAATCGTTTGGTGTTAGAAACATTCGTTAGATTTGGTGCACCGGAAAATATTTTGTACGAACAAAAACCACATATAGGGACAGATATTCTTATGGACGTTGTACGCAATATGCGTTCTGAGATTTTGGATTTGGGCGGAGAGATTCGATTCCATGAACAGATCACAGATATTGTGTTATCTGAAAATAATAGCATAAAAGCAGTTGTGATCAATGAAACAGAGCGATTAGATACGGATGTCCTTGTACTAGCTGTTGGTCATAGTGCTCGTGATACATTTCAGATGTTATATGATCATGCACTGCCAATGCATGCGAAATCATTTGCAGTTGGAGTTCGTGTCGAACACAAACAAGCCATGATCCAAGAAAATCAATATGGAAAAGAAAGGGCAAATAAATTACCAGCAGCTGCATATAAAATGACAGAACAAGTTTCTACAGGACGAGGAGTTTATACATTCTGTATGTGTCCGGGTGGATATGTTGTAAATGCTTCTTCAGAAGATGGACATCTTGCAGTAAATGGAATGAGCTATAGCGGTCGAGACAGTGAAAATGCGAACAGTGCGGTAATCGTTACTGTTTCACCGGAAGATTTTGGTTCTGAGCATCCGCTTGCAGGAATTGCTTTTCAAAGAGAATTGGAAAAAAGAGCATTTGAAACAGCAAATGGAAAAATACCAGTACAGCGTTTCGAAGATTTTTGTGACAATAGAGTGACAACGGAACTTGGAAGTGTCTCGCCTATGATGAAAGGAGAATATCAACTGACGAATGTTCGCCCAATCTTTCCAGAAGTGATCGCCGATTCTCTTGAAGAAGGAATCAAGGCGATGGATAAAAAGATCGCTGGATATGCAGGAAAAGATACGTTGATCTCGGGTGTAGAAAGCCGTACCTCTTCTCCAGTTCGAATGGAAAGGGAAGAAACATTTGAAAGTACATTTGCTGGAATTTATCCATGTGGAGAAGGCGCAGGTTATGCCGGTGGAATCACTTCAGCTGCAATGGATGGATTAAAAGTTGCAGAAGCGATCATAAAAAAATATAAATAATCTTAAAATTATTCATAGAAAATTAAGTTCTTCAAACTATACACGATTTCCAAATTGTGCTAAAATAAATTCAATATTAGGATTTGTCATCACAGTTAAATACTGTATGAAAAAAATAAAAGAATTGAATTATGAAGAACGTCCTTATGAGAAATGTGAACGATTTGGAGCGGAACATCTAACAAACATTGAATTGCTGGCGATTCTTTTGAGAACAGGTACAAAAGGTGAAAATTCTCTTGAAGTAGCTCGAAAGATCCTTTGTCAATCAAATGAAAAAAAAGGTCTTTTGAGTATCCACAATTGGTCAATGGAACAATTATTAAAGATCAAGGGCATTGGAAAAGTAAAAGCGTTACAGATTCTTTGCTTATCTGAATTAGCGAAGCGACTTGCAAAAGAATCAGCAGAAAAATTGCTTGATTTTAATACACCTGGTACGATCGCTCAATATTATATGGAAGATTTAAGACATAAGAAGCAGGAGTTTATGAAACTGCTTCTTTTAAATACAAAATCTTGTCTTATTTCTGAAAAAGACATTTCGATCGGGACTGTGAATGCAGCACTTGTTTCGCCACGAGAAGTATTTATAGAAGCTTTGCAAAAGAATGCTGTATATATCATTCTTTTGCATAATCATCCAAGTGGAGATCCTACGCCTAGTCTAGAAGATGTACAACTTACGATGAGAATTCGAGAAGCAGGTAATTTGATCGGTGTCGAACTCTTAGATCACATTGTCATAGGTGATAATTGTTATGTTAGTTTAAAAGAACAAGGTTATTTTCAGTAAAGCTATAAGGGGAGTAGTATGAAAAACAAAGGGAAAAAAGATAATTTGAAAAAAAAGAAAACTAGAAAGCCTTTAGCAGATAAATATTGGTTACTTGGAATGTCTATTGTATGCATAGCATTTATGGTGTTATCTGTTCTTTCAGAACAGACTACAGGACCTTTTCGAGCAATCGCAAATGTCACGGTAATTCCTATGCAACAAGGGATTCATGTTGTGGGAAATTCTATCGGAGAATTCAATAAAAATTTTAAGACATTAAAAAAAGTGCAAAAAGAAAATGAAGCGCTTCAGGAACAGATTAATGAACTTATATTAGAAAATACAAGTCTGCAGGAAGATAAGTATGAATTACAGAGACTTCAAGAATTATATAAATTAGACAAAGATTATGCAGACTATGAAAAGATCGGTGCACATGTGATCGGAAAAGATTCTGGGAATTGGTTTAGTACATTTACGATTGATAAGGGAAGCAACGATGGTGTAGAAGTAGATATGAATGTGATTGCTGGAGAAGGGCTCGTTGGAATTGTAATAGAAACTGGTCCTACATGGTCTACGGTTCGTTCTATTATCGATGATTCAAGTAATATTAGTGGTATGGTACTTTCTACTTCAGATACATGTATCATAAATGGAGATCTATCTTTGATCAACGAAGGAAAACTCGCATTTGAACAGATGGAAAACAATGAAAATATTATTGAAAATGGAGATCAGATCGTTACATCTTACATTAGCGATAAATATGTACAAGGACTTTTAGTTGGATATATTACAGAAGTTAATGTTGATGCAAATAATTTAACAAGATCAGGATATATCACACCAGTCGTAGATTTTAAAAATCTCCAAGAAGTACTTATCATTATGAAGACAAAAGCACAGATGACAGGAGTTGCTGCTGAGTGATCGGCAATTAGTTAGAAGAACTATATTTAAGAAAGGTTAAATATATGAAAAAAATTAAGATAAAGCAGTATGTAATCACAGCACTTGTGGTAGTAATCTGTTATTTGCTGCAATGTACAGTACTTCCAAAGATTGCATTGGCTTCGATCAAGCCCAATTTAATGATCATTGTAACTGCATCTTATGGATTTGTGCGTGGTAAAAAAGAAGGAATGTTTTTGGGATTTTTGTCCGGTTTTCTGATTGATATTCAATTTAGCAGTATTATAGGATTTTATACATTGATATATATGTTGATCGGATATATCAATGGTTTATTCCAGCAGATGTATTTTAATGAAGATATCAAATTACCATTAATATTGATCTCAGTTAGTGAATTTATCTATGGATTGATCATATATTTTTTGATGTTCTTGATGCAGGGTGAGTTTGAGTTTGTATTTTATTTGAGTCATATTATCATACCAGAGCTCATATATACTATAGTGATAACATTGGGGGTTTACCCTATCATACTTTTTATAAATAATAAATTAGAAGCAGAAGAAAAAAGGAGTGCAGATAAATTTGTTGGATCAATTCATAAATAAAACAAAACAGTTCGGCAAGCGGTTACTCGATTCGAGACTTATGATGCTGTGCATTATATTCTGTGCATTATTTCTTATTTTGATCGGACGATTATTTTACTTGCAGATTGTAAAAGGCGATTATTATTTAAATAACTATAAGCTTCGTATACGTAAGACAAGAGAGATTGCAGGTACTCGCGGAAATATTTATGATAGAAATGGTAACCTGTTGGCATATAATGAACTTGCGTATGCAGTTATCATTGAAGATACAATTCCATCGGATTCAAATAGAAATGATACTCTGAATGGAATTTTGGATAATGTAATCAATATCGTTGAATCTCATGGTGATTCTGTGATCAGCAGTTTTGGTATTGTATTAGATTCAGCTGGAAATTTTCAATTTTCACAAACGAATGAGACACAGAGATTACGATTTATCGCAGATGTTTATGGAGAAGTATATATCGATGATCTCACAGATAAGCAAAAGAATCAATCTGCAGACGAGATCATTCACTATTTATGTACAAATAAAGCATACGGATATGATCTAGATGAAAGTTTGGATAAAGAATATCTTTTAAAAATGATCAATCTAAGATATGCAATTAATTTAAATAGTTATCAAAAATATATCCCAACTGTGCTTGCATCCGATGTTTCAGATGAAACAGCTGCTGCAATCATGGAAAATCTAGACAAACTTCAAGGTGTTGATATTGAAGAACAGTCTTTAAGAAGATACACGGATAGTCAATATTTTGCATCGATCATTGGATATACTGGGCAAATTTCGACAGATGAATATGATTCTTTAGATAAAGAAGAAAAGAAAAAATATTCTCTTTCAGATATTGTAGGTAAATCTGGACTTGAGCAAGTAATGGACAATGTTCTTCAAGGAGAAAAAGGAGAAACTGTATTTTATGTAGATAGTGTTGGTAAGGTAACAGAAGTTGTAAGTTATACGGATCCAACAGCTGGAAACGATGTTTATCTTACGATTGATAAAAATCTTCAGGAAACCACTTATAAATTACTTGAAGAAAAGATTACGGGTATAATTTTATCAAAGTTGCAAAATGTTTTAGATTATGATCCTAGCACTGCTGCAACAGCAAGCGATATTATTATTCCTGTGGGCGATGCTTATAATGCATTTATAGGAAATCGTATCATTGATGCAGGAGAATTTGGCACTGCTGATGCAGGTGCTGCTGAAAAAGAGGTGTATCAGATTTTTACAGAAAGAAAGCAGGCACTTCTTTCAGAAATTATTACAGAAATGAACGGAAATACTCCATACAGCAGCCTTCGTGCAGAAATGCAGGCATATATGGATTACATCTCTATCACAGTTTTGATGGAAAATACAAAAATTTTGATGAGTGATGCAATTGATACATCTGATGCAACCTATTTGGCTTGGACAAATGACGAATCCATCAGTCTGCATGAATATTTAAATTATGCAATTGCTCAAAATTGGGTTGATACATCCTTACTTGCAGATTATATCTCCTCTGATAAATATTCAGATGCCTCTGAAATTTATCAAGCTATCGTAAGTTATTTGGAAGAATATTTAAGTTCCAATGATGCATTTGATAAATTGATCTACAAATATATGATCAAAGCAGGCTATATTTCAGGCAGTCAGATCTGCGCAATCGCTTATGAACAAGGAGTTCTGCCAATGGAGGAAGCAGTTTATAATGGATTGCGTGATGGAAGTACGGATTCTTATACATGGCTTTATGAAAAGATACAGACACTAGAGATTACGCCTGGACAATTAGGATTAGAACCTTGTACTGGATCGGCTGTTGTAAGTGATCCGAATACCGGAGAAATCTTAGCATGTGTTTCTTATCCTGGATATGACAATAATCGATTGGCAAATACTATGGATTCGGAATATTACAATCAGCTTATAACTGGTTTATCCAGACCATTTTATAATAATGCAACACAGGAGCGTACAGCACCAGGTTCTACTTTTAAGATGGTATCTTCTGTTGCAGCATTAGAAGAAGGACTTGTAGATGGCAGTACTTATCTTCCTTGTACTGGTATCTACACTAAGATCACACCAAGTCCAAAATGTTGGGTATATCCAGGTGCTCATGGTTCTGTAAATGTAGTTGATGCACTTTGTGTATCATGTAATAATTTCTTTTATGAAATAGGATACCAGTTGGGATTAGATGAAAAAGGTGAGTATGACAGCGATAAAGGTGTCAAAAAACTTGCTGAATATGCAGAAATGTTTGGATTTGCCGAAAATACAGGTATCGAAATACCAGAATCAGAGCCTCAGATTTCTGATGTATATGCAGTTCCTTCTGCAATTGGACAAGGTACTAACAACTATACAGTCAGCCAATTGAATCGTTATGTAGCTACGGTAGCAAATAAAGGTACATTATATAAACTTACTCTTTTGGATAAAACAACAGATTCAAATGGGAAGATTATTAAACAATATGAACCAGAAGCGACAAGTAAATTAGATAAAATTTCTGATAGTACATGGAATTTTATTCATCAGGGAATGGCTGCTATGATCGATGATACGACTTCATTTGCAGATTTAGAAATAGATATGGCAGGAAAAACAGGTACAGCCCAACAAAGTGCACTGCATGCGGATCATGCGCTGTTTGTTGGATTTGCTCCTTTAGAAGATCCAGAAATCGCAATTGCAGTTCGAATTGCAAATGGATACTATTCTTCTTATACTGCTGAAATCGGAAGAGATATTGTAAAGGCACATTATGGATTAGCAGATATAAATGATCTTGTTAGTGGAAATGCTGCGGATTTGGGAACAGATACAGTCGGAGACTAATAATTTAATTGATATGACAGAAAAAGTAAAAGGAGTAACATCATGGGTGAAGTAATTGTCATTACATCAGGAAAAGGCGGTGTTGGCAAAACAACAACGACAGCAAATATCGGAATAGGACTTGCAAAAGAAGGAAAACGAGTGATTGTAATTGATACAGATCTTGGACTTCGTAATTTAGATGTAGTGATGGGATTAGAAAACAGAATTGTTTATAATCTGGTTGATGTAGTTAATGGTTCTTGCCGTATAAAGCAGGCGCTCATCAGAGATAGCCGTTATCCAGAACTTTACTTGCTTCCATCAGCTCAGACAAAGGATAAGTCCGCTGTTTCGCCAGAACAGATGAAAAAGTTAACTTCGGAATTGAAAGTTGATTATGATTATATTTTACTTGATTGTCCTGCTGGTATCGAACAAGGATTTCAAAATGCAATCTCCGGCGCAGATCGAGCAATTGTTGTAACTACGCCGGAGGTATCTGCGATTCGTGATGCCGACAGGATTATTGGACTTCTAGAAACACATGGTATCCGCAGACATGAACTGATTATCAACAAACTTCGTGTAGACATGGTCCGAAGAGGAGATATGATGTCGGTAGAAGATGTGACAGATATTTTAGCTGTAGATTTGATAGGTGTAATTCCGGATGATGAACAAGTTGTGATCGCTACAAATCAAGGAGAAGAAATTGTGGGCACGAATTGTATTTCAGGAAAAGCATTTGATAATATTTGTCAAAGAATCTTAGGGAATGAAGTTCCTATCCCTGATTTTAAACAAACAAATGGATTTCTATCAAAATTCAAGCATTTGTTTAATAAAAATTAGAAGGAGTATCCTTATGAGTATGCCGTCAGTACAGATTGCAAAAGAAAGATTACAAAATCTGTTGAGTGCAGACAGAATGCAATGTACACCTGATATGATGGAAAAAATGTCTTCGGATATTTTTCATACATTAGAAAAATATATTTCTATTGATCCGGAAACATTTGAAATGAAAATTACACGTACAGATATTCAAATTAAATATACAGGAGAATACGATTGAAAAACATATTAAATACTTTATCGAAAAAAATTTCATCTAGATATAGTTTCAAAGATTATAAATTTAGTCTTGCATTTTTAGTGATTTTGATATCGATCATTGGTATTTTTGTTGTAGGAAGTGCAAAACAAGAATATCAGATGAAACAATTAATGGGAGTGCTTATTGGAATTGCTGCAATGGTCGTAATTTCTTTGGTTGATTATAAATGGGTACTTAAATTTTATTGGCCAATGTATTTTTTGAATCTTATTTTATTGGTTGCGGTATTGATTGCTGGAACAGAGGTAAATGGTGCTACAAGATGGCTTGATCTCGGATTTATTCAGTTTCAGCCTTCTGATTTGACGAAGATATTGACGATTTTGTTTTATGCACAATTTTTGACCAAAAAACAAGAAGTTATTAATGATAAAAAAACAATCATTCAAGGGATTTTGCTTATCATACCAACATTGATCCTTGTATTCAAACAACCAAATTTATCTACAACCATTTGTTTAGCATTACTATTTTGCGTTCTTATGTATATGGGCGGTTTGAGTTACAAGTTTATATGTACAGTACTTGCGATCATAATTCCTACAGCAGCGATTTTATTTATTATATTGATTCAGCCTAATCAACCATTCATTCATCAATATCAGCAGAATCGAATTCTTGCTTGGTTAAATCCTGAAGAATATGAATCCGAAGAGGCTTACCAGCAACTTAATTCACTTATGGCAATTGGTTCTGGAAAACTTATAGGAAAAGGATATAATAGTGACGCAACGGATTCGGTTAAAAATGGAAATTTTATTTCTGAACCACAGACGGACTTTATATTTGCGATTGTAGGAGAAGAATTAGGATTTATTGGTTGTTGTATTGTTATCATTTTATTGTTATTGATCGTAATAAAGTGTATAATGATAGGTATGAAGGCAAAAGATCAGGCTGGTAAGATTATTTGTTGCGGTGTTTCTGCATTGATCGCTATACAAAGTTTTATTAATATAAGCGTTGCAACAATGATCTTTCCAAATACAGGTATTTCATTGCCGTTTATAAGTTATGGGTTAACTTCTATTGTCTGTTTTTTTATGGGAATAGGATTTGTATTAAACGTAGGATTACAGACTGAAAGAAATCGATAGATGAAAACAAAGGAGGCAGACTGAAATGAATATAGGGTTAGTCGCACATGATGCAAAAAAGAAATTAATGCAGAATTTTTGTATAGCATATAGAGGGATTTTGAATAAACATCATCTTTATGCAACAGAAACTACAGGAATACTAGTGGAAAATGTAACTAATCTTAATATCCACAAATATCTTCCTGGACATTTAGGTGGCGAGCAGATGCTTGGTTCTCAGATTGAGCATAATGATATGGATCTTCTTATTTTCTTCCGTGATCCACTTTCACCACGTTCAAATGAACCAAATGTAAACGACATTGTAAAATTATGTGATATGTATAATATTCCAATTGCAACGAATATTGCAACAGCAGAAGCATTAATCTTAGCATTAGACAGAGGAGATTTGGATTGGCGTGAGATGTACAAATAGAATGGATAAAACAAACCGTTTTCTTAGGTATGTTCTTGCTTTTTGTATATTTGTACTATTTGTGATGCTTTTTGTTGCTTGTTTTGAAAAAAAGCATGCACATAAAAAGTACTCATTACAATATGAAGAGAAATATTATACACAAAACTTATATAAAGGAAATTTGCTCGCAAAAGATCTTTGTGTTACAGATACAGACATTTCCTTAGAAGGAATGTCTATGGATTCTGAGTTTCATGAAGCTGCGTTATTTGATATCGATAATCAAAAAGTATTATACTCAAATAAGATTTTTGAAGAACTATATCCAGCCAGTACAACAAAACTTATGACAGCCTTATTAGTATTGAAATATGGGAATTTAGAGGATATTGTGATTGTTAGTTCAAATGCAACGGGTTTTGCAGCAGATGAACAAGTTTGTGGATTGATAGAAGGCGATCAAATATCGATGGAAGATTTGCTGTATGGTTTAGTATTATATTCGGGAAATGATGCTGCCGTGGCGATTGCTGAACATATCAGTGGAAGTGTGGAAGCATTTGCAAATTTAATGAATAAAGAAGCAATTAAAATAGGAGCGTCTCAAAGTAATTTTGTGAATCCTAATGGTTTGCATAATGAAGCACACAAAACAACTGCTTATGATCTTTATCTGATCTTCAACGAATGTTGTAAGGACCAAAGATTTTTAGACATCATTTCACAGAAAGAATATACAGGAACTGTAATAGGAGCAGATGGAAGTACACGAGTGATTGAGTGGCCTGCAACGAACTATTATGCACAAGGTCTCGCAAATGCTCCGGAACATGTTATTATTTATGGAGGAAAAACAGGTACTACTGATGAAGCAGGTTGTTGTGTAATTTTGTATGAACAAAATGCACAGGGAAATCGTTATATTTCTATTATCATGGGTGCAACAGATAAAACAACGTTATATGATGATATGACAGAATTATTGAATTATGGAATCCCTATTTCATGAATATATTGATATGTAATCGAAACCGCTGTAAAGAAACTACAGCGGTTTTATTCTTAATTTTCTGAAATAGTATGAAATCGTCCGTATAAACTGATCAAATACAATCCACAAAGCCCAACAATTACATAAATGATTCTGGATAGCCAGCTTAAATTACCAAATAAAAAAGCAATTAGATCAAATCGAAAGATACCAACTAAAAGCCAATTTAATGCTCCGATAATAACAATCGTAAGAGCTGTATTGTCAAACCACTTCATGAAGCAATCCTCCTTCTTTATCATAGAATAGTGTTATTATTTCCATAAAAACTGGAAATATACAAGAAAAGATGATATAATAATGAATCGAAAATTTATATCAGGCATAATTACAATACTCAAATTATTGTAAGGATTGAAAAGTCTTAAATTTAGTAAATTGGGAGGTATAAATTGTCAAATAAACGAAAAAATTCAGTCGATTTTATAAGATATAGATCAAAACGAGAAATGAATATAGGGATCATTCTTTTTTCTGTTATCTTTGTATATCTTTTGATCACGATTTTTACTTATGCAACAAGCAAACGAATTTCTGTATATGAAGTTCGAAAAGGAAGTATCGTAAAAGATAATTCCTATACAGGTCTTATCATTCGGGAAGAACAGGTTATTAGTGCAGAAGATAGTGGATATGTAAGTTATTTTCAAGATGAAAATAGCAAAGTAAAAACTGGAAGTAATATATACGCTTTATCCGCACATGCACTAGATACAAAGTCTGTTGCGAAAGATACAGCAGATTTGGCTGTGAGTACAGAGATTGTAGAAAATGTTGTATTAAAAATTCAAAATGCAAACCAAAGTTATAATGCTCAAAAATTTTCAAATGTATATACAACGAAAAATGAGATCGATACAACTCTTCAGGGGGCAACAAACGTCACTAAAACTACAAAATTAGATGCCGTGATTGCATCGGAAAAATCAGGGGTAAAAACTTATCAGAGCGTACGTGATGGAATCGTTTCTCTTACATTAGATGGCTATGAAATCTTAACAGAAGATCAGATTACAGAAAAAAATTTTGATTATAGTAATTATGAGGTGACTCAACTGAATGATCAAATGCAAGTATCTTCTGGAGATCCAGTATATAAATTGATCACTGGAGAAAATTGGAAGGTATATATACAATTAACGGAAGATAGAGCGGAAGAGTTGGAAGAATTAACCTCTATAAAAACAAAGATTGATAAAGATAATGAAACAATTTGGGCAAATTTTTCAATCATAAAAAAAGGAAATGACTATTACGGTTGTCTAGAATATGACAATTCCATGATTAGATATTCAAAAGAAAGATATCTCAATATAGAATTAATCTTACAAGATCAAAAAGGATTAAAGATTCCTAAAAGTTCTGTAATTGAAAAAGATTTTTTCATTGTACCTAAAGAGTATTTGATGGAAAGTGGGGCATTAAATGGAGTGCTCGTCCAAAAGAACAACGAGGCGATTTTTCAATCAGCCGATATTTATGCTGTTAGTGAAGATGGATATCTCTACTTAGATTCGAGAAAATTTAAAGAAGATATGATTCTCATTAAACCAGAATCGACAGAAACATATACACTCAAAACAAAAAGATCTTTAAATGGTGTATATAATATTAATAAAGGATATGCTGTATTCCGTACAATCGATATATTATGTGAAAATGATGAATATTATATTGTTGGAGAAGGTACAGAATACGGTTTAAGTAATTATGACCATATTGTACAGGATGGAAACAAAGTAAAAGAAGATGAAGTGGTATTCCAATAGGGGGTAATAAAATGTTAAAAGAACAGCTTGAACAAGTAAATAAAAATATCCAGGAGGCATGTGATCGGGCAGGAAGAGATCGTAATGAAGTTACTTTGATTGCGGTAAGTAAGACAAAACCTGTTGAAATGCTTCAGGAAGCATATGATCTAGGTGTTCGCGTATTTGGTGAAAACAAAGTACAGGAACTTGTAGACAAGTTTGAAGCTCTTCCAAAAGATATCAAATGGCATATGATCGGACATTTACAGACAAACAAAGTAAAATATATTATAGATAAAGTTGCTTTAATCCATTCTGTAGATTCCATAAAACTTGCTGAAACAATTGAAAAGGAAGCAGCAAAAAAGAATTGTATTGCGAATATTTTAGTAGAAGTAAATGTTGCAGAAGAGGATAGCAAGTTTGGACTAAAGCTCGAAGAGGTTGTTCCATTTATTGAAAAAATCTCAACATTTCCTCATATTCGTATAAAAGGACTTATGACAATTGCTCCTTTTGTTGAAAATGCTGAAGAAAACAGAGATATTTTTGATATTTTACATAAATTATCTGTTGACATTGAAGCCAAAAACATTGATAATACTAGTATGAGCGTACTTTCAATGGGGATGACCAATGACTATGAAGTTGCCGTTGAAGAAGGAGCAACTATGGTTCGTGTAGGAACCGGTATTTTTGGTGCAAGAAATTATAATATATAATTTCAAATGAAAGTATGAAAATAAAAAAGTATAAACAAAAGACACAAGATAGGAGAATAAATATGGGTGTGTTTGATAAATTCTTAGATATTATGAAACTCAATGACGATGATTACGATGATGATTTTTATGATGACGACGAATTCTATGATGACGATGAAGAGTTTGAAGAAAAACCAGCACGTCGATCTTCCTTATTTAATAAAAAAGAAAAAAAATCATCTTATGAAGATTTTGAAATGCAGGAAGATGATGGAAGATTTTCTACAACAAACAATAATAAAGTAACTCCAATCCGTCAGACACCAGTTAGAAAAGCAAATGTAAGCATGGAAGTATGTGTAGTTAAACCATCTTCTGTTGACGATTCTCGTGAGATCACAGAAACACTTTTAGCAGGTCGTACAGTAATTTTAAATTTGGAAGGTATGGATCTGGAAGTTGCTCAGAGAATCATTGATTTTATTTCAGGTGCAACATTTGCGATCAGCGGAAACCTTCAGAAGATTTCAAACTATATTTTCCTTGTAACACCTACGAATGTAGATATCACAGGGGATTTACAGGATTTACTTGGAACTTCTATGGAACAGCCAAGCGTACGTGGCCGTTTCTAATCTGAAAGGATAGGGAATGCAAAAAGAAGAACAATTTTTGGAGAAGCGCCTTATCGAGTTGTCCAAGATTGCATATAACAGAAATATTGTTATGTTTTCGGATTTTTTAAATCTGAATGAGTTGAATATTTTACATACGATTCCAAAGAATCAGTTATATTCCGAATATATAACATTTGGAGGATATGAAGATGCAGAGCGTCAGATGGCAGTTTTCCTACCTGATGCTCTTTCTTTACGTACTGGAAATTCTGAAATTGATGCAGAAGCATTAAAAGATCTTTTTACCGAAAAGATTGCAGTAATACGTGTAACTCCAGTCCATGAAAAATATGCAGAAGAATTATCTCACAGAGACTATCTCGGTGCAGTCTTAAATCTTGGAATCGAACGAAAAAATGTGGGGGATATCATTCTTATGGATCAGGATGCATATTTCTTTGTAAAACCACAATTGGCACAGATGCTTTGTGATGAACTCACAAGAATACGTCATACATTTGTAATCGTTCAACGCGTTGAAATGCAGGATTTTCAATATAAACCAAAATATAAAGAAATCACAGGAACCGTAGCATCTTTAAGGCTAGATTGCCTTCTGGGACTTGCGTATTCATCCTCTAGAAGCAAACTAAAAGGTCTGATCGAAGCCGGAAAAGTCTTCGTAAATGGAAAACTTATTACAAGTAACGGTTATCATATCAAAGATGATGATATTATATCTGTTCGAGGCATAGGTAAATTTCGTTTTGTTAAACAGATGGCAGTTACAAAGAAAAATCGAATTTCTGTTTTGTTATATTTGTATATATGATATTGAAGAAAAATAGCAATTATAAATAATAAGGTGTAAAAATATGAAAAAGAAAAATTTAAACAATTATATAGGTGCATTGCTATTTACCATTTTAGCAGTTGCATTCGACCAATTCTGTAAATATCTAGCAGTCGTACATCTGAAAGGGAAAGAATCAATACAATTGATACCCGGTGTATTTGAACTTCAATATTTAGAGAATCGCGGTGCTGCATTTGGAATCATGCAGAACAAACAGATATTTTTTATCATAATCACTTGCATTATTATGGCAGCGATCTTTTATTTTTATGGTAGAGTACCGCATGAGAAAAAATATTTTCTTATGAAAATGTGTATGATTCTTTTGTGTGCTGGTGCCATCGGAAATCTGATCGACCGCGCTTTAAATAATTATGTAGTAGATTTTCTTTATTTTAGTTTGATCGATTTTCCAATCTTTAATATTGCAGATTGCTATGTTGTAATAGCATGCTTTCTGTTTGCATTTTTAATCTTATTTTATTACAAAGATGAAGATTTGAAGTTCTTTGCATTAAAGAAACAGGATATAGAGGAGTAAGAATGGAAGAATTATATTTTATTGCTGAAGAGAATGCTGGCCGATTAGACAAATATCTTTCCGAAAAACTTCCTGAAATGTCACGATCACATATTCAGAAATTAATAAAAGACGGTAACGTTTTAGTCAATCAAAAGCCAGTAAAAGCAAATTATAAGTTAAATACAAATGATGCGATTGAAATTCAGATTCCAGAGTTAGAAATGCCAGATATCCTTCCTGAAGATATCCCATTAGATATTTTATATGAAGATGACGATATATTAGTTGTAAATAAACCGAAAAATATGGTCGTTCATCCAGCACCAGGACATTATACAGGAACACTTGTTAATGCGATCATGTATCATTGTAAAGAAAATCTTTCTGGAATAAATGGTGTTATGAGACCAGGAATCGTACATCGAATTGATATGGATACGACAGGTTCTTTATTGATCTGCAAAAATGATAAATCGCATCAGTATCTTGCAGATTTATTAAAAGATCATAATATTACACGAAAATACCATGCGATCGTACACGGTAATATAAAAGAAGATACTGGTACTGTTAACGCAGCCATTGGAAGACATCCGATAGATCGTAAAAAAATGAGTGTTCATTCGAAAAATGGACGTCCTGCAGTGACACATTATAAAGTTTTAGAAAGATTTGGTAATTACACTTATATCGAATGTCAGCTTGAGACGGGACGTACACACCAGATTCGTGTGCATATGGCTAGTATCGGTCATCCTATTTTAGGTGATGCCGTATATGGACCTGCAAAATGTCCATTCAAATTGGACGGTCAGACACTTCATGCAAAAGTGTTAGGCATTACGCATCCAACAACATTACAGTACATGGAATTTGATGCTCCACTCCCAGAATATTTTGAAGATTTGGTAAAAAAACTGAAAAAATAGAATGCTTTGATTGTATTGTTTGAGAAATTTCGCTATAATGTAATCAGAAATTACTTTTTCTGTTTTGGCAGAAACAGATTGTTCTGAGTATAGAATAGGAGGCTGGAAATAATGAAAACAAATATGATCATAACTATAGGAAGACAATTTGGAAGCGGTGGACGTGAAATTGGAAAAAAACTTGCTGAAGAGCTTGGAATAAAATATTACGATAAAGAGTTACTTTCTCGTGCAGCAAAAGAAAGTGGACTTTGCGAAGAAATCTTTAAATCACATGACGAAAAGCCTACAAACAGCTTTTTATATTCTTTAGTAATGGACACGTATTCATTTGGTTATGGCGGAAGTGCTTACGCAGATATGCCAATCAATCACAGAGTTTTTCTTGCACAGTTTGATGCGATCAAAAAGATAGCAGAAGAGGGGCCTTGTGTTTTAGTTGGTAGATGTGCTGATTACGCATTGGATACATATGATAACGTAGTAAGTATATTTGTTCAAGCTGATCTTGAAACAAGAACAGCAAGAGTAGCACATAGCTTTGATCTTCCTTTGAATAAAGCAAAGGATATGGCTGTTAAAACAGATAAAAAGCGTGCAAGCTATTATAATTACTATACAAATAAACGCTGGGGCGAAGCAGAAAGTTATGATCTTTGCTTGAATAGCGGAAAACTTGGTATCGATGGAACCGTAAAAGCCATTAAAGATTATGTTGCACTTCGCGAAGGAATTACGGAAGAAGATTTAAAACAATTCAAAATTGCTGAAAAATATGAGAAATAAATGAAATAACGAATCCCCTCAGGTAGATGATGATAGGTTTACTCTGAGGGGATTTTCTTGTTTCTTAATCTTCACGTAATTTCACAGCAGTAGCTGCCATACGACGTCTATGGTCGTCAATCGCCGCATAATGCTTTTTCGTCGTGTTTACGTCCTTATGGCCTAAAACATCAGCCACAAGGTAAATATCGCCTGTTTCCTTGTATAAAGACGTTCCGTAGGTACTTCGCAGTTTATGAGGTGTGATTTTCTTATTAGGAGTTACTTCCTTTGCATATTTCTTAACCATATTCTCAACCGCCTGAACACCCATTCGTTTGCGCTGTGTAGAGAGGAAGAGAGCATTTTCATGACCGGCTAGGGGAGTAGCAGCCTTACGATCTGTATACAAGTAAGATTTCAAAGCATTTGCGACTTCTTCTCCAAAATATACAACCATCTGATTTCCACCTTTTCGAGTGACAGTGATTCCATTATTCTTAAAATCAACATCTTGAATATTAAGCCCAACACATTCTGAAACACGAATACCTGTTCCTAATAATAAAGTTACAATTGCGAGATCGCGATTTTTTGTTTTTTCATAATAAACTTTTCGTTGTCCAGACAGTTCATCGCCACCATGCTCAATATGATCCAGTAAAATAGCAACTTCATCAGTATCTAATCGAATAATTGCTTTTTCATGTAATTTGGGCATTTCAACCTGCATCGTTGGATTTCGATTTATGACTTGGTGCTTAAAATAGTATTTATATAAGCTGCGTAATGCAGACATTTTACGCGCAAGTCCTTTTTCTGTATTTGTTATTTGCTTATTGTCAGAATCTTTATATACCTTCAAATATTCTAAGTATTCCTCAATATCGACTGCCTCCAGACGATCCAGATCCGTAACTTCAAATTGAGTAACATCATAATCCTTATAGATTGGATTGTTTTCAATCAAGAAATTAAAAAACACACGAAGGTCATATGCATAAGAAATACGTGTTTTTATAGATGTATGAGGTTCTAAAGCTCTGAAATAATCTTTAGTAAACGGAGGTAAAGTTTTTAAGATTTCTCTTAAACGTAAAGTATATTCAACAGTTAATTGTTCGTGATAAGATTTAGAATTGTTTGTATCCATATAAAAAACTCCTTAATGAAATTCAGTTATTTGAGCATCATAATAAGGTTATTATAGCATATCTGGAAAAGATTATCTATATCTTTTGGAAAAATTAGTATTTGTCGTATAGATTGATTTCTTTAAAACAACTGTTCCGATTTCTTGTTTTTTCGATTCTGAATCATTTTATTCATCATTACTAGAGATTTATTTTCTTTCTACTTCTTTCATGAAATAAATATTTTTATTTGTAAAATAAAAAGGAAGCTGTTTTCGGGATTAAAAACAACTTCCTTTTGGTGAGTTTGATATATATCAATACATAGGGATTGTATATTGATACCATAAATTATTCAATAAAGTCAGTATTATTATATGCAATGATCAATGATTGGCCTTCCTGAATACGATCACCATGTATATGGTTGACCTCTTTTAAAAATTCTATATATTCTGTTATAGATGAATAATCATCTGTTATATAAGTTTCTGCAATTGACCAAAGGCTATCTCCAGTTTCAATTGTTATGCTTTTATAATATTTAAAGTCAACAGGATCTTCGATACGGTTATTATGTGCTGAAGTATAAAAACCACCAAATAAAAATGTTACTAAAACTACAGCACACATAATCTTTAATATAGATGTTAACAAACTAGTATGATTTTGGGAATGTAATATTTTCCCACCTCTTTTGGATGCATTTCTATTCTTATTATTTTGTTCTGCACTTCTTCTCATGATCCTCTTCTCTCTCCTTTATCTGTAAATCCGAACAATTGTTCGCTATATGTATAGTATAATATGCGAACACATGTTTGTCAATAAAAGAAGAGACAAAATTCGAACATATTTTCGCAACAAATGTTTGCTTTTTGTATATGATTATGATAAGATTAAATAGAAAAATTATACATATGTATTGCATATACATGAGGAGGAAATTATGTCACGGGGTAAGATAACCAAAAAGCAGGAAGAAATATTAGAATTTATAAAAGCTCAGATTTTAGAGAAAGGGTTTCCGCCTGCCGTAAGAGAGATTTGTGAAGCGGTCAATCTTAAGTCCACTTCTTCGGTCCACTCTCATTTAGAGACATTGGAAAAGAACGGATATATTCATCGTGACCCTACAAAGCCACGTGCAATTGAAATTCTAGATGATACATTCAATCTTACAAGACGTGAGCTTGTGAATGTTCCGATCATTGGACGTGTAGCTGCAGGAGAACCAATTCTGGCACAAGAGAATATTGAGAACTACTTCCCTATTCCAGTTGAGATGATGCCGAATAAGCAGACTTATATTCTTCAGGTACAAGGCGAAAGTATGATCAATGCTGGTATTTTGAATGGGGATTATGTATTAGTTCAGGAACAGAATACTGCAGATAATGGAGATATGGTTGTTGCATTGATCGAAGACGGTGCTACAGTTAAGACATTTTACAAGGAAGAAGGAGTCATTCGCCTTCAGCCTGAGAATGATTTTATGGATCCGATCATTGTAAGAGACGCAGTGATCCTCGGAAAAGTAATTGGTGTTTTCCGCTTTTTTAAATAAGAGCATCGCTTAATAAAAGTTTATGATAATGCAAAAAAGAGAAGTTTTGGATCAATGATCAGCAACTTCTCTTTTTTGCATTTTAAATATTATAAATCTCCTGCTTCAACAACTTTTCCATCTCTCCAGATTCTTTCGAGATCGTAGAACAGACGGTTTTCTTTATCGAATACATGGATGATAAGATCACCGAAATCAAGAAGTACCCAGCTTCCGCTTCCGTATCCTTCACGCTGTTTTGCAAGATATCCCGCTCTTGCAAGTTCTTCTTCAACATTATCTACAAGAGCTTTTACCTGACTCTGGTTGTTTCCGTTTGCAATAATAAAGTAATCAGCAAGAACAGATACGCCTGCGATATCGATTACTTTAATATCTTCGCCTTTTTTCTCTTCGAGAGCTTTAACAGCGATTTTAGCCATTAATTTTGAATCTTCCATTATTTTATCACCTCATTATTTTTTGTGTAAAATTCGTAGGTATATTGTGTCATAGGGTCAACTGGACGACCCGCTGACTTTAAATACTTCAAAGTATTCTCTGCACAGAGGCGTACCGCTTCATTAATATCAATAAATGTCATCTTACGGATTTCATCGAGTCCTGGAATCTGTTTTCTATGTGGTTCGATATAATCTGCAAGATAAATGATCTTTTCGAGCATTGTCATATCTGGACGACCTGTCGTATGGTAAAGAATTGCCTGATAAACAGCGTCATCTTCTGTATGATATTTTTCTCTAGCGAGATATGCACCCAATTTTGCATGGATCAATGCTGGAACTTCTAATTCATGTTCTGTAAGCTCAATTCCATATTCTTTGCAAAGGGCAATCTGTTCTTCTTCAGAACAATATTTCCCACAATCGTGTAAAAGACCAGCTAGCATTGCTGTCTGTATATCTTCATCATATCTCATTGCGATTGAACCAGCGGTATACATAACGCCGATCGTATGTTTAAAACGACCTTTTTTTAAGACCTGTGCCAATTCATTTTCAATTGCTTCTAAATTCATCATACGGATCCTTCCTCTGTCTGATAAATCTGATGCTCCACAATGTATTCTTCTACTGTTTGTGGAACCATGTATTTGATACTTCTCTTCTGTTGGATCCGTTCACGAAGTTCCGTTGAAGAAATCTCGAATTTAGGGGCTTTTAAAAGCCTAATATCCGCATCATATTTTTGAATTAGATAGCGGATCTGAACGATCACATCTTCTCGCATTTTATCATCTCGCATTGCAGCAAGGATCACGCAAGAAGGAAAGATTTCTTTATAATTCTTCCACGTTTCAAGAGCAAATAAAGAATCTGCACCGAGAATAAAATAATATTCATTCTCAGGATACAGTTCTTTTAATTCTTTTAATGTCTGATACGTGTATGAATGTTTGGAATCATCTGCTTCATGCAGACTCAATTTAAAATAGGGAACTCCATCTATTGCAAGACGCAGCATCTCAATCCGTTGTGCAAGCGCATTCTCCCAAGAAAATACTTCTTTGTGTGGTGGGTTTCCATTAGGCATAAACCATATCTCGTCTAATTCAAACTGCTCATATGCAAATTCACCTAATAAAAGATGACCAATATGCACCGGATTAAATGTGCCTCCCATGATACCAACTTTCATTTTATCACCTATGGCAGAATAATTTTCTTTTTATTGTCCTTACCTTCTTTGTATAAAACAATTTTCTTACCGATCACCTGTACAACCTGTGATCTAGTACGTTCTGCAACCATCTGAGCGAGCTCTTTTGGATCGTCAGCACAGTTCTGAAGAACACTGATCTTGATCAGTTCACGAGCTTCTAAAGCTTCTGAGATTGCTTCTGTGAGACCTGGTGTCATGCTTGATTTTCCGATCTGGAAAATAGCATCCATGTTCATAGCAAGACTTTTTAAATAGGCTCTCTGCTTTGTTGTCATTATACTTTCTCCTATTATTTGAATCAAATGTCTTTAATTTTCACTATAGTAATCAAACTGCAGACCATACATTCTTACTGTATCGCCTTCCTGGATTCCAGCATCTTCCAATTCTTTCAAAATACCTGTATTTTTCAAGAATTTCTGGAAGAATGCAAAACCTTTTTCTGAATCAAGGTTTGTGTATCCAAGCATTTTTTCAATCTTCGGTCCTTCAACTACATACATTCCGTCGATTACTTCAACTGTATATGGAAGGTCTTCATAGATCAATTCATCTTCTGGGAAGAATTCCTGTTCGAATACGATTGGTTTTTCATCCATATTCTGAAGCTGCTCACTTACATAGAATAACAATTCATTCAAACCTTTGCCAGCAACACCGGAAATTGGGAATACTTTAATTCCCTGTGGTTCGAATTCTGCTTTTAAAAGTTCTACAGGATCTTCATCTTCAGAAAAGATCAAATCTGTTTTATTAGCAGCAATAACCTGTGGTCTTTTTGCGATTTCAGGATTATATGCTTCCAACTCTTTATTGATCTTGTAAATATCATCAATTGGATCACGTCCTTCGATACCAGCAGCATCAACAACGTGGATCATCATCTTTGTACGTTCAATATGACGTAAAAATTTATGTCCAAGACCAACACCTTCAGAAGCACCTTCGATCAATCCAGGAATATCTGCCATTACAAATCCTTTTCCTCCTGGAAGGTCTACAACACCGAGATTTGGGTTCAATGTTGTGAAGTGATAGTTTGCAATCTTTGGATCTGCATTTGTAACTCTTGATAAAAGTGTAGATTTTCCAACATTTGGGAAACCGATCAGACCAACATCTGCGATCACTTTCAATTCCAATTTTACTTCCAGTTCCATTGCAGGCTGACCAGGCTGTGCATATTTTGGAACCTGCATTGTAGAAGTAGCAAAATGCATATTTCCAAGACCGCCTTTACCGCCTTTTAATACGATCTGTCTCTGGTTATCTCCGGACATATCTGCGATTACTTTATCTGTACTTGCTTCTTTGATAACAGTTCCTTCTGGAACTTTCAAAACAAGGTCTTTTCCATTTTTACCATGGCATCTGCGTTTTCCGCCTTCTTCGCCATCTTGTGCAGCATATTTACGTTTATGACGATAATCAACAAGAGTATTTAATCCCTTATCTACTTCAAAGATCAAATCTCCGCCTTTACCGCCATCACCGCCATCTGGACCGCCGTTTGGTACATATAACTCACGACGGAAGCTGCAATGTCCATTCCCGCCCTTACCAGAGCGGATAAATATTTTTGCTCTATCTGCAAACATAAGTATTCCTCACTTTCCAAAAACGCCGCTGTTAAAAACAGTGGTTATATTAGATTGAGTCAATATTGTATATATATTCAAAATGTACTTTAAACAAATTTCATTGTTTTAAAAAAAGACAGGAAAAAACTTCCTGCCTTTTAAGTACGGTTTGATTATTCAGCTACTGGATAGATAGAAACCTGTTTCTTATCTCTTCCTTTTCTTTCAAATCTTACAACTCCGTCAACCAGAGCGAATAAAGTATCATCTCCACCGCGACCTACGTTCACACCTGGATGAATCTTTGTTCCGCGCTGTCTGTAAAGGATGTTGCCAGCTTTTACAAACTGTCCGTCAGCTCTTTTGGCACCGAGTCTCTTTGCTTCAGAGTCACGTCCGTTACGAGTAGAACCAACTCCCTTTTTATGAGCGAAAAACTGAAGGTTTAATTTCATCATGGTAGTTACACCTCCTTGAAAATAATATCAATGTATGGTTCGTAATCACTGTTATCTTCCATGCTCTCTAATCCGAGAATCATAGACTTGACTAACAGCTCAGCATCATGAGAAGGTTTTGCTTTAAAGCGGAACTGAATCAATCCCTCTTTCTCGTCATCTACAAGGCTTGTTTCATCATCTGTATACGCTTCAATCGAATTCAATGTATTGATAACAAGCATTGAGACTGCTGCACATACAATGTCAAATCCCGGATCAGCATATCCTGCATGATCACAGATGTCGAACCCTTTATATTCATGATCCTTGTTTACATAAATAGTTGCTTTAATCATTTCTAATTAAGCATTGATCTTTTCGATCTTAACTGCTGTGTACTGCTGTCTGTGACCATTTTTCTTATGGTATCCAGATTTTCTTTTGTACTTGTAAACGATAACTTTTTTAGCTTTTCCGTTTTCAACTACAGATGCTGTAACTGTTGCTCCTTCTACTGTAGGATTTCCTACAACGAGCTTGTCATTGTTTACAGCAAGAACCTGGTCAAATGTATAAGTTTCGCCAGCTTCTACACCAAGCTTTTCTACCTTAATGATATCGCCTTCTGCTACTTTGTACTGTTTACCACCTGTTGCTATAATTGCGTACATATGGCACCTCCTATAAATTTACTCGCCAATTATGGTGGATGTATGAAAATACATCGCTTTGAAAACCTCACTGTGCGGCATACCTCTGTATAATACCAGCGGTTTTTTGATTTGTCAACACTTTTTTATAAATATTTTTAATTTTTAATATCTTAATTAAATCTGTGTATCAACGAAGATTTGATACAATACACGAATCGCATTTTTGAAGTCATCGTGTCTTACACCAATGATGATATTCAGCTCACTAGAGCCCTGATCGATCATCTTAATATTAACGTGTGCATGTGCAAGTGCAGAGAAGATTCTTCCAGCTGTTCCACGTGTAGATTTCATACCACGTCCAACGACTGCGATCAATGCCAAATCAGATTCTAATTCCACATGATCTGGTTTTACTTCTTTATAAATACCAGAGAGGACTTGCTGCTCATATTCCTCAAGTTCATCTTTATGTACAAAGATTGTCATTGTATCGATACCAGATGGCATATGTTCGATTGAAATGTGATTGTCTTCGAATACCTGAAGTACTTTGCGACAGAATCCAACTTCTGAGTTCATCATCGCTTTTTCAATTGTAATAGAAGCAAATCCGTCTGTTCCAGCAATACCTGTGATTGTATATGGTGTTTTTCGGCATGTGCTTTCTACGATCATTGTACCCCTATCTTCTGGTACATTTGTATTACGGATATTGATCGGAATACCTGCTTTTCTTACAGGGAAGATTGCATCTTCGTGAAGAACGCTTGCACCCATATAAGATAATTCTCGAAGTTCTTTATATGTAAGAGTATCGATTGATTTTGGATTTTTAACGATTCTTGGATCGGCGATCATAACGCCTGATACGTCTGTCCAGTTCTCATAAAGATCTGCATTTACTGATAATGCAACCAATGAACCTGTAACATCAGAACCACCACGTGAAAATGTTACAACTTCACCATTTTCATTAGAACCATAAAAACCTGGAACAACTGCTCCTTTGCTTCCTGCAAGACGATTCTTTAATAATTCATTTGTTGTTTCATTATCAAGATTATGATCTTCCTTGAATCGAATCACTTCTGCGGAATCTACAAATTCATATCCAAGATAAGATGCCATGATGATACCGTTTAAATATTCTCCACGGGATGCAGCATATTCGCGTCCAATCTGATTTTCAAAATTAACTTTGATCGTTTCAAATTCATCATCAAGAGAAAGTGTAAGATTCAATCCATCGATAATTTCCTGATAACGAGCTTTGATGTTAGCTATTTTCTCTGTAATGTCTTTCTGCTCTGCTGCTGTATTATAACAATCATACAACATGTCTGTTACTTTAATATCGCTGGAAAAACGTTTACCTGGTGCAGATGGAACAACAAACATTCTAGATTCATCTGA
Source organism: uncultured Clostridium sp. (assembly GCA_964484055.1). Taxonomy (GTDB): domain Bacteria; phylum Bacillota; class Clostridia; order Lachnospirales; family Lachnospiraceae; genus Schaedlerella. Next base: position 77,205 of record CAZAEC010000001.1, on the reverse strand, counting down.
ACAAATGATATTTCCGACTTTTTTAAACTGTTCTGCGCTGGCAAGGGAACTGCCGCCAAATTTTGTTACTTTTATCATAATGATCAACTTCCTTTCATACTTGAAGATTACGTAAATCAAGATTGCGTCTTATTATAAAGCGTTTATGCATAAATGTAAATTAAAAATGTGGCAAAAATTTAATTTTTGAAATATTTTTCTACTATTTATTATAATATATTGCATATTCATGCAATGGGCGACGCGTTTTTTTACGCGTTACTTCTACTAACTGCAATTGAGTGACATCGACCAGTGTTGTCTGGATCGGATCTTTTGAAAGGAATCGACGAAATTCCTTTAAAAGAATAGACATCAGTTCATCATCGTCTAAATTGATAAAGTCAACTAAAATAATACCTGAATAATTACGCAGTCTAATCTGACGTGCGATCTCTTCTGCAGCCTCAATATTGATCTTCAGATACGTATGCTGATCTTTCTTTTTTGAGACATCTTTTCCAGAATTGACATCGATTACTGTCAAAGCTTCTGTTGGCTGTATGATAAGATATCCGCCATGTTTTAACCAAACACGTTCGCTCAGAGCACGTTCACGGATACTTTCTGTACTATATAATTTTGAAAGCGGCAGCATTTTATCATTATGAAGACGTACCTTTTCGATATAATCTGGCTGTTCTCTGTTCATATACTCGAGAATCTCTTCATAAAGAGCTTGATCTTCGACAATAATCTCTTTCAACCCTTCGGAGTATACATTTTTCAGATCACTTAAATAAGATTTATCTGCAGTATATAAGCAGGAAAAACATGTTCTATAAAGAGCATTTCTCTTTAACTGTTCATATTTTACAGTCAGCATCTGAATTTCTTTCAATACTTCTGAAAATTCAGCATCCTTTGCATTTGTGCGAACAATGATACCATATTCCTCATTTTTAAAAATCTGCAGCTGCTCCTTTAATTCTTCACGAAGAGCTTTTGGAATTTTTCCTGAAGCTCCAATACGTGTATTGCCGGAAGTTAGAACTGCAAATCTTCCAGTCAGACTAATGTTACTACTGACAGTCGGAGCTTTTGTCTTAACTGCTTCTTTTGAAATCTGAACAAGGAGTTCATCACCGATACATAATTCTTTTTTACCACTTTTATGTGTAAAAAATGCACTTCCAGCTTGACTCAGATCATAATAACAGTTAATCCCACCGATATTGATAAAGGCTGCACCGATATTTGTTACAATATTCGTCACTTTACCGATGTAAATATTTCCGAGTGCGAAATGATTGGAATCTTCACTTTCATCAGGGCTACAGTGAATTTCAGCAATCTGTTCATTTTCCAGAAGATAAGTCCAGACTGCATTCGTTTCTTTTGTTATAATAATTTTTCGTTCCACGTTCTGGCACCTTCCATTCTCAATTCTCATGCCTAAAGTTCTATTTGTTTTGTGTCAAATTATAAAATTGGTTTACCAAGAGCTTCCAGTGATGCAAAATTATGTGTTCCTTCTTCTCCAAGATCTGCATACATTTCCAAACGATGATAGTGGAATTTTACTGTTTCTTCCTCAACATTCATAAATGCGAGCAGTGCCTGCATTACAAGATCTGGTTTCAAGTTTTCTACACTGCCTGCTGCCAACTGCATGTAAAATGCGTCTTCTCTTATTTCAAATTTATAGATCATTGGACGGATATCAACCATTTTCTCACTACGTTTTGTCTGTTTTAAAACGGCAATTTCTGACTGGGCAATAAATGCTTCTGCCTGTTCTTTCCAATTTTCAGGAAGAACGCCGTCTTTCACTGATACAAGATAATCTGCTGCCGCAACGATCGCCATACCTGTCATTTTCTTTTCTTCTGCAATCTGACAAAAACCAGTTACTTCAATCCCTTCTACCATAACCGCATTTAACTGACGAAGTGCATCTTCTGTAGAAATAGACTCTGTCAACTCGGCATCAAAATATTCTCCTTCGCTTGTAAGTCCGATTCCAAGAGGACTTGCAAAAGACATGATCATATGTGGGCTAAATCCCTGTGTAAATGCAACTGGAATATTTGCACGACGCAATGCTTTCTGGAAGAAGCGCATAACATCCAAATGTCCAATGAATCTAAGCGCACCATATTTTTTAAATTTAATTCTTACCTTCAAAACATACTCCTCCTCCCACAACAGCAGCACCACAGCCGGAACACTGCATTCTGCAGTTTGGTGTTACTTCTTCATTCATTGCGCGATCCCATTCACGGCGTAAGAACTTACGAGTAACTCCAATATCGATGAAATCCCAAGGGAACAATTCATCTTCTTCACGTTCACGTAATGTATAGAAATCAATGTCAATATTTACATTATCAAAAGCTTCAAACCATTTCTTATAATCAAACTGGTCAGACCATGCATCAAACAGACAACCCATGCGGTATGCCTCTTCCAATGCAACAGAAACTTTACGGTCACCACGGGCAAAAACACCTTCCAAAACAGTTTCTTCCGCATCATGCCAGTTATAACGCAGGCTCTTACGGTTCAACTGATCCTGGAATTCATGTTTAACGATCGCAGCACGGCGTACATATTCCTCAGCAGTACACATTGGTGCCCACTGGAATGGTGTAAATGGCTTTGGTACAAAGAATGAAGAACTAGCAGTGATCTGACATTTTCCATGACGTTCTTCTTTTGGAATCTCATAATAACGTCTTGCAACACGATCAGAAAGTCTTGCAATTTCCTTCATATCTTCTTCTGTTTCAGATGGAAGTCCAAGCATGAAGTAAAGTTTTACCTTTGTCCAACCACCTTCGAAAGCCTGTCCTGCACCAGTAATGATATCGTCTTCAGTAAGACCTTTATTGATTACATTACGCATACGCTGGGAACCTGCTTCTGGAGCAAATGTAAGACTGCTCTTCTTTATATCCTGTACTTTACTCATAACATCCAATGAAAATGCATCGATTCGCAAAGATGGAAGAGAAATGTTGATACTCTTATCCTGAAATTCATCAATCAAGTATGTTACAAGTTCTTCTAATTCTGCATAATCACTAGAACTTAAGGAACTCAGAGAAATTTCTTCATGTCCTGTATTTTCAAGCATAGCTCTAGCATAATTCTTTAATGTTTCTACATCTCTCTGTCTTGTAGGACGGTATAACATTCCTGCCTGACAGAATCTACAGCCACGGATACATCCACGCATGATTTCTAATACAACTCGGTCCTGTGTAACCTTAATAAATGGCACAACTGGTTTTAAAGGATATGTTGTATCCGTCACATCCTTTACAGCCTGTTTCTTTACAACTGCTGGAGCATGTACATTGTTCGCTTTAAAAGCTGCCAATGTACCGTCTTCATTGTATTCAGGAGTATAAAATTGTGGTACATAGATTCCTTCGATACCAGCAGCAGCCTCTAAGAACTCAAGTCGGCTTTTTCCTGCCTTTTTATACTCTTTATAAGTATCCAACAATTCGTCATACACCGTCTCACCTTCTCCGATATAGAACAGATCGAAGAAGTCAGCAAGTGGTTCTGGGTTGTAAGCACATGGACCACCACCAATTACAATTGGATGTTCCTCTGTACGATCCACACTGTGCATAGGAATCTGTGCAAGATCAAGCACCTGCAAAATATTTGTATAACACATTTCATACTGGATCGTAATTCCAAGGAAATCAAAATCCTTGATCGGATCCTGTGATTCTAATGCAAAAAGTGGAATCTGCTGTTCTTTCATGATCTTGTGAAGGTCTGTCCATGGTGAGTAAACACGTTCACACCATACATCCTCTCTTCGATTAAACATATCATATAAAATCTGAATACCGAGATGAGACATTCCGATTTCGTAAACATCTGGAAAGCACATAGCGAATCGTACATCAATATCATCAAGATTCTTCATAACAGAATTCACTTCGTTTCCTATATAGCGAGCAGGCTTTTCAACGCTCATTAAAATATCATCGCTTAACGCTAATTTTCTCAAATTTGAACTCCTTTCTTCTGTACAAGTGTACATAATAATTTATTGGTTTAAGTGTTTTGTTTTTTATGATTTTGAAGAATTTTTTGTCCTCATATTTGCATAATATACCAGTTTTTCATTATATTACGCAAATATATAAATGTCAAAGATTTTTGCATACATCTATTCCTTCGCTTCTACTTCTACTCTATATTAGAACTCTTTTAGGTAAAAAACTTGTTGCATTTTCACAACAATTAATATATAGTAATAGACAAATAAATACAGGGGAGCTTGTATTAGCAGGCTGAGAGGAAGTAATCAACTTCGACCCTTTAACCTGATGCGGATAATGCCGCCGTAGGAAGCCATATTGAAGGATTTTTACAGGAGGCATCTCTAACGGTTGTCTTCTGTTTTTATTTTTTACAATTGAAAATACAGGGGAGCTTGTATTGGCAGGCTGAGAGGAAGTAATCAAACTTCGACCCTTATACCTGATGTGGATAATGCCGCCGTAGGAAAATGTTTTGCTCTGTTACAGGAGGATATCCATAAAGGTATTCTCCTGTTTTTTCTTTTATTTTAGATTAGAAAGGGGTGAAACAAATGTCAAAAACAAATACGAAAAAGTTAGCGGTCGCAAGCGTTTTTTGTGCCATTGCAGTTGTAGGAAGTCTATTTTCATTTCCTGTTTTCGGTAGTAAATGTTCTCCAGTTCAACATATGGTCAATATTCTATGTGCGGTATTACTGGGTCCGGGTTACGGATTAGGAGCTGCTTTTGCGGCATCGCTGATCCGCAATCTTCTTGGACTCGGAAGTTTAATGGCCTTTCCAGGAAGTATGTTCGGTGCATTGATCTGCGGCATCGTTTATGTAAAAACAAAGAATATCTTTGCTACATTGATTGGTGAAGTATTCGGCACTGCGATTCTTGGAGGTTTGTGTGCTTATCCGATTGCGATTTTCTTCATGGGACAAAGTGTAGCAGGAATCGCTTTTTATGCATACATTATTCCATTTTTGATCTCTACTGCTGGTGGTGCTATCATTTCTGCAATACTAATTTACAGTTTAAAGAAGACACACATTCTGCATAACATGCAGGAAACTCTTAATCGCTAAGGAGGAAAACCATGTTTAAAGATATATTCGAAAATGTGAGAAATATTTGCCCGTTGATCCATAATATTACAAACTATGTAACGGTCAATGACTGTGCAAATATTATAATTGCTTGTGGTGCGTCACCTATCATGGCAGATGATAAAGATGAAGTTGCCGAGATTACCTCTATCTGTTCTGGATTAAATATCAATATCGGTACGTTAAATAGTCGTACGATTGCTTCTATGCTGATCGCAGGGAAACAAGCGAATCTTTTAAAGCACCCTGTTATTTTAGATCCTGTTGGGGCAGGTGCTTCTAAGCTGAGAACAGAAACAGCTATGCATCTTCTTGAAGAAGTGCAGTTTACAGTCATTCGAGGGAATGTTTCTGAAATCAAAATGCTTGCATTAGGGAACGGCACAACAAAAGGTGTAGATGCAGATATAGCAGATAGAGTAACGGAAGAAAATCTTGATGATATGATTTGTTTTGCTAAGAATTTTGCCGCAAAAACAGGTGCAGTCATTGTCATTACAGGTGCGATTGACATTGTTGCAGATAACCAAAATGCTTATTGTATTCGCAATGGCCACTCTATGATGTCTTCTATTACTGGAACAGGATGCCAGCTCTCTGCTATGACAGCAGCTTTTGTAACTGCAAATCCTACAAAACCTTTAGAAGCGGCTGCGGCGGCTGTTTCGGCTATGGGCTATGCAGGTGAGATTGCTTACAACAGACTGTCGGAGCTGGATGGAAATTCTACTTATAGAAATTATATCATTGATGCAATTTACAACATGACTCCAGAAATGTTAGAGAAAGGGGCAAATTATGAAGTGCGATAAGAAAATGAAAACAGCATTATCAATTGCCGGTAGTGATTGCAGTGGTGGTGCTGGGATTCAGGCAGATTTAAAAACAATGACTTTAAATGGTGTATATGCAATGAGTGCGATCACTGCTCTTACAGCACAAAACACGACTGGTGTTAGCGGAATCATGGAAATTACTCCAACTTTTCTAAAACAGCAGATTCAAATGGTGTTTGATGATATTCGTCCTGATGCTGTAAAGATTGGTATGGTATCATCCAGTGAATTAATTCATGCAATTGCTGAGCAACTAAATTTTTATAACGCAGATAATGTTGTCGTCGATCCTGTTATGGTTGCAACATCTGGTTCAACACTGATGAAAAATGATGCTGTTCAAACAATGATCAATGAATTATTGCCCATTGCAACACTTGTAACTCCTAATATCCCAGAAGCACAAGTTCTTTCTGGTTTAAAAATCCAAACAAAAGAAGATATGGTATCTGCTGCAAAAAGAATTTATGATTCTTATCATTGTGCTGTTCTTCTTAAAGGTGGACACAGTATTAATGATGCAAATGATCTTTTATACACAAATGGTGAGATTACTTGGTTTTATGGCAAACGCATTGACAATCCGAACACACATGGAACCGGATGTACATTATCCAGTGCAATTACATCAAATCTCGCAAAGGGCTTCACACTCATAGAATCTGTGCAGAAAGCAAAAGATTACATTTCCGACGCTTTGGCAGATATGTTGAACTTAGGCAAAGGCTCCGGACCAATGAATCATGCATTTGATCTTCAAGCCAAATATGTAGAATTAAAGTGATTTAAGAATATTGGAAATTTCTTGTATCTCTTGAAGATCATAATCACTCTGAATTGTCGAGGTAATTCTCGAACTATATTTTTGTGCCATCTCAACATTCGATGTATTTACTGCCAGATAAAGTAGAAAACACAACACAGCTACGAACAAACGAAAAGCAAATGAATAACTTGGCATTGTCGATTCTTTCTTTTGATCGTAAAGATCGTGATATATTCGATTGTATTTTGGATGTACTGCCGGAATAGTTGAAGAAAAATGATTTTCCTTTTTCATTTGCAATACCAAATCTTGTCTTCGTTTTGCATTTTCATTCATACGATACCTCAAAAAAAGCATAGGACATTTACCATATCCTATGCTTTTCTTTTGTGATTAGAACAAATCTTATCTATTTGCAAGTTCTTTTGTGATATCTTCCCAAGTTACTTTCTTTTCTGCCATTAATACCATTACATGATAAAGAAAATCTGAGATTTCATATTTGATCTCTTCTGGATTTGGATTTTTTGCAGCAATGATAATCTCTGTTGCTTCTTCCCCAACTTTCTTTAATATTTTATCGATTCCTTTATCAAACAAGTAATTTGTATAAGATCCTTCCTTCGGATGTTCTTTTCGATCCAAGATCGTGTTGTAAACATCCTCAAATACCTGCAATGGATTTTTTTCTGTAGAATCGCTTCCAACGATTGGCTGGAAGAAGCAAGTCTGATTTCCTGTATGGCATGCAGCTCCAACTTGTTCTACTTTTGCCAGGAGCGTATCCTTATCACAGTCGATCGTGAGTGATTTTACATACTGATAATGACCAGATGTTTCTCCTTTTACCCAACGTTCTTTTCGGCTTCGGCTATAATAAGTCATCTTTCCTGATTTTACTGTATGATTAAATGCATCTTCATTCATGTATGCAACCATCAGAACTTCTCCTGTACGGAAATCCTGCGTTACAACTGGAAGTAATCCGTCTGAATTTAATTTAAATTCAGAAAACTGCATCAAACTTTCAAAAGAAGTGATCGTAATCCCTTCCTCTTTGCAAAGTTCCTTAAATGCCATCAGATCCATTCCTTCTTGGCTGATGAATCTTCCTGAAATTCCTTCCACTTCTTTGTATCGTAAAATCTTAAGGATTTCTTCCTGCTTCATTGTATCTGTAAGCACAAGGAAAGGAATATCCGTAATGCTTGCGACAGAATTCACATCCAAACGATGCATAAAGAATAAATATGCGCAATAAGCTTCAATCTGTCGTCTGTGTTTAAACAACTCGTCAAAGTTATTCAATGAGCCAACCAAACGGTCTTGTCCAAATCGAGCTGCTGCTTCTTGAAGCAGATCATATGCACCCGGTTTTGAAAGATTGACGATCGCATGTTTTGCACCGGCATATAAGATTTTCTTGATATCTTCTAATCTGTTGACATTTCCACCTGCAATGACTGGGATACTAACGATTCGCGTGATCTTTTTAATAATATCGATCGCTAATTCATGTTCTTCATCTGCATCTGACAGATCAAAAATAACCAGTACATCAGCACCGTTGTCAAAATATTTTTTTGCAAGAGCTGGGACGTCTTCTGAAATTACTGTCTTATCATCAAACCATTTCACTGCTTTTCCATTATCAATAAATACACATGGTGCTAATCTTCTATAACTCATTTATAAACTTCCTTTCGTAGACCAGACTTCTGTCATACGTGGCTCTTTCAGAGTCGCCGCATCCAAAGCCTTGCCAAATGCTTTAAAAAGTGCTTCTGCCATGTGATGATTATTTCCACCATCAAGGACTTTTAAATGCAGATTCATGGCAGCACTGTAGGAAACCGCGTAGAAAAATTCTTTGATCATCTCAGTATCTAGATCACCAATGCGGTCTGTTGTAAATTCTGCATTATATTTCAAATACGGACGGCCCGAAAGATCAATCGCAGATAATACAAGTGTTTCATCCATTGGAAGCATACAGCTTCCATAACGTTTGATACCAGATTTATCCCCCAATGCTTTCGCAATTGCCTGTCCTAAAACAATCCCCGTATCTTCGACTGTATGATGGCAGTCTACTTCGAGATCTCCATTTACATGAAGTGTTAGATCGAACAGCCCATGTCTTGCAAATCCATTTAACATATGATCGAAAAATGGAATTCCTGTCTGGATATCTGTATTTCCATGTCCATCTATATTGAATGTTATGGAGATATCAGTTTCTTTTGTTGTTCTTGTACAGATTCCAATTCTATCTGACATAAGCATCGCCTCCTCTATTCTTATTCAAATCGAACTTTGATTGAATTTGCATGTGCAGTCAGTTGTTCTGCTTCGGCAAATTGTTCGATATCTGTGTGAATTGCTTCCAACGCATTTCTCGAGTAAGAAATGATACTGGACTTTTTAATAAAATCATCAACCGAAAGTGGTGAGAAGAACTTTGCAGTACCATTTGTTGGAAGAACATGGTTTGGTCCAGCAAAATAATCGCCAAGCGGTTCGCTACTGTATTCACCAATGAAGATCGCACCTGCATTACGGATCTTTGTCATAACCTCGAATGCATTTGCTGTCATGATCTCTAAATGCTCAGATGCGATCTCATTTGCCGCATCAATCGCGTCATCCAGTGTATCTGCAACAAGAATATGTCCATAATTATCCAATGATTTCTGCATGATCTCGCCACGAGATAATTCTTTGATAAATGCATCTGTTTCCGCAGAAACCTTTTCAGCCAACTTCATACTTGTTGTTACAAGGATTGCTGATGCAAGTTCATCATGTTCTGCTTGAGAAAGCAGATCTGCCGCAACATAACGTGGATTTGCAGTTTCATCTGCAAGTACAAGGATTTCACTTGGTCCCGCAATAGAATCAATGCTTACATGTCCATAAACCGCTTTTTTCGCTAATGCCACATAGATATTTCCTGGTCCTACGATCTTATCAACCTTCGGAATACTTTCTGTACCGTATGCAAGAGCTCCGATTGCCTGTGCACCACCAACTTTATATACTGCTGTTGCACCAGCTTCTTTCGCTGCAACAAGCGTTGTAGGATTTACTTTTCCATCTTTTCCAGGCGGAGTTACCATAATGATCTCTTCTACCCCAGCAACCTTTGCAGGCATGATATTCATAAGTACAGAGGATGGATATGCCGCTTTTCCACCTGGAACATAAACGCCGACTCTTTGAAGTGCAGTTACTTTCTGACCGAGGATCGTTCCATCTGGTTTACTGTCAAACCAACTATACTGCATCTGTTTTGCGTGATAAGCTTCAATATTTTTCAATGATTTTCTTACAATTCGAAGCAGATTATCATCGATCTGAGCATATGCTTCTTGAATCTCATCTTCAGTCACCTGTATTGTATCAGCAGTTATCTTTGCACCATCAAACTTTTCTGTATAAGCAAATACCGCTTGATCGCCTTCCTCTTTCACATGGTTTAGGATATCCTGTACGCTTGCTTCGTATTTCCCATAACTATTTGGACTTCTTTTTAATAAATCCTCAAGAAGGTTCTTTTTTGTCTGTGCATCCAGTCGTTCAATTCTCATGGCTTATCCTCCTGTACGATATTCCTTAAATTTGTAATAAGTTCTTTGATCCTGTCATTTTCCATACGCATACTGACCGGATTTACGATCATGCGCGCAGATAACGGGCAGACTTCTTCAAGAACTACAAGACCATTTTCTTTCAATGTAGAACCAGTTTCTACGATATCAACGATCACTTCTGAAAGACCAACGATCGGCGCAAGTTCGATCGAACCGTTCATCTTTATGATCTCCACTGTCTGATGACGTTTATTATAAAAATAATCTTTTGCAATGCTTGGATATTTTGTCGCAACACGGATCAATTCACGATGTTTTAAAAGTTCTCTTGTTTCTTCATATCCACACACACACATTTTGCAGTTTCCAAATCCAAGATTTAAAACCTCATGGACTTTACGTCCTTCTTCTACAATCGTATCCTTTCCCACAACTCCAATATCTGCCGCCCCATACTCAACATAAGTCGGAACATCTGGACCCTTTGCAAGGAAGAATTTTAACTTTAATTCTTCATTTACAAAAATCAGTTTGCGGGAATCTTTATCTTTCATCTCTTCACAGGTAATGCCCATTTTTTCAAGCATTTCTAATGTTTTTTTAGCAAGTCGTCCCTTTGTTAGGGCAAATGTTAAATATCTCATAAACCACTCTCCGCACTTCTGATTTATTTATTTTTTTTAGAATAAATTTCTTCTTCTACACCTGTTTCGGAAGAAATCTTACAAACTGAAAGATCTTCCTTTATCTGATAAATAGTAGCTGCCTGCAGACGTTTTGCATAAGCAATATAATCTTTTGGATCATTTTCGGATTCTTTAAGAAGTTCTACGCAACTTCCTTTTTCACGAAGTTTTTTTGCAAACAAGATTGCACGATGTAGCGTCTTTTCCGTATAAATGATCAAATTCATCTGATGAGTTTCAATGGAAAGCTTTTGTCGATTAAATGCCTTCAAAAGTTCATCTATAAGAACTGCAAACCCAATAGATGGGGTATTTTTTCCGAATTTTTCCATTAACTTATCATAACGACCGCCTCTTACAACAGCATCACCTGTACCATATGTATATGCGCGGAAAATGATTCCTGTATAATAGCCGTAAGTTCCACTCATACTCAAATCGAAAGAAATATGTTCTTCCATTCCATAATATTTCAAGATCTTATATATCTTCATCAATCGAATGACAGCTGTTTTTGCCTTCTGGGATGGTGCGGCATTCAGTGCTTTTTTCAAGATTTCTACTCCGCCAACCAATTCAGGCAGTATACGAAAACTTTCAAGCACCGTGTCCTGCACTCCTTGGGAAAGCAAGACTTCTTCTACGCCGAAATAATTACGATTATTGATCAATGTATAAATTTCTTTTTTTAATTCATCTGACAGACCAGTTGATTCCATAAGACTATAAATGTAATCAATATGTCCAATACTGATCTGAAATTCTTTCAGACCAATACGTTTTAATCCATCTGCAACCATTGCAAGCATTTCAGCGTCCGCATCTTCTGAATCAATACCGATCAATTCTGCGCCGAGCTGTGTATTCTCCTTCAATCTCCCAAGATAACTGGAATGATTAATAAATGTATTTCCAATATAGCATAACCGAACTGGAAAATTCTCTTCTTCAAACAATGTTGCAGTTGCTCTGGCAATAGATGGTGTCAGATCAGGCCGAAGAACAAGTGTATGTCCTTCTCTATCAAAAAATTTATATAATTCATTCGATGGTATCGTTCCAATCTCTTTACGGAACACATCAAAATATTCAAATGTCGGTGTCTGGATATCTTGATAACCATAAGAAAGTAACGTATGATGCAGTTCATCCTGTATTTTCAACTTTCTTTTACATTCTAAATGGTAAATATCCCGTACACCTTCTGGTGTATGTAATTTATGTTCCATAAAAACCACCTTCTTCACAAACAATATTTACTTTATCTTAGTAAAGTATTAAACTCCTGTCATTATAACATGTTTCAAAAGAATGTCAATCCCTTGCATCCAAATCCTTTTGGATATAATCGAGATAAGGCACATAACAATTGTTTTTCCATGACATAAAATACTCCGGATTCAATTCCTCGAAACGGAAACTTTTACGTCCTCCGTTCTTTGCCCGCTCCCAAAATCGTTTTATCTCTTCATATCGCATATAATACAATTGATTTCTCGTACTATAATAAATGATCAAAAACGAAATTCCACTCTGTTTTTCAAAATTTTCCATAAAGGTCATCTGGTGTTCATGTACATTTTGCAAAGGAAATGTATCAGCACTACACTCTTTTGCATCAAAACAAACTGGAATTCCTTGCACAGCTCCTATATAATCCACTGTACTAATCTTGTCAAAATATGCAAGAGTAATATGCCGATGTGCTTTGTCAATCTGTACAGGAGTAATTGGTGTTGGAATCTTTTGAATCAACGCGAGTCCCATTTCCTGATATCGTTCATTTGTGCGATTAAGAAGATCCTCTAGAGTAGAACCTCGAAGCCCTCTCGAATTCCAAGTTCCCATAAGATCAACCTCTTAGCTGCAGTTTTTCTGCTTCACATATCTTTTGGAATAAAGCAGGTAGTTCAGCAAAAAATTCTTTTCCTGCCAAATAAGATAACACACCTGTTGAATCTGGCATTTTGAGACGATAAGCATGTAATAATTGGGACTGTAATTTAAAGTTCTGTTTATATACATCGTTTACCTTAGCTTTTCCGTATTTATAATCACCGATGATCGGATGACCTACAGAAGATAAATGTGCACGGATCTGATGTGGCTTTCCAGTGATCAAATGAACTTCTAATAATGTCACTTTTCCATTGTTGCTGATTGGATGATAAGATGTTTCAATCGCAGCACTTCCAGAAACTTCTTTCTTCAAAATCTGAACTTTATTCGTCTTTTCATCTTTCAAAAGATACCCTTTAATATACGCATCTTCTTTTACAACGCCACTTACGATTGTCAAATAATATTTTTCAATCGTACGTTCTTTAAAAAATGTATTTAATTCCTGCAATCCTGCCAATGTTTTTCCACCTGCAAGGATACCACTTGTATTGCGGTCTAAACGATTGCAGAATGCAGGATGAAATGTCTTTAATTCAGACATTTTGATCTGTTTTGAATTCACAAGATAACCGATCAATTCTTCTACTGCTGAAATATCAGATTCTTTGGCTTTCTGTGAAAGCATGCCGACTGGCTTATTGATCAGGATAATCTGATCATCTTCATAGATAACGTTTAAATTTCCTTTTGCACGAACAGTTTCTGTTCCCGAAAATTTTTCAATTGTTTCATCTGCTAGAAACAGTTTTACGATATCTCCATTTTTCAGCTTTTCATTTCCTGAAGCCTTTTTTCCATTTAATGTAATATTTTTCTTTCGAAGCATCTTATAAATAAAACTTGTTGGAGCTTCCTTTAAATATTTTCCCAAAAGCTTATCCAGACGCTGACCGGCTTCATTTGTACTTATTGTTAATTCTTGCATAAATTTCTCCAATCTAATCTGAAATCATACTATCGATTACAGAGAAATCTGCTGGATCAATAGTGCCATGATTTTTTCATCTTGTTTTGTATTTGATCGTTCAACTTCCTGAATATTATTCAAACCTTCTACACGAGATAAAAATGGTTTGTATTCATTCAAGATCTTAACAGAAACATCATAATCATGACTGGCAAGCATTTTTTTGATATTACTTGCAACAAGATTTACATCTACTTTTTTATTATCTGTATAACCAAATATTTTATTGCCAGAAATCACAATACAAGCAACTGGCATGATCTTTTCTGAACTTGTAATGATCAGATCATAGATTACCATCAAATAATTTGATTTCTGTGCGATTTCTTCCGCGATCTCTGGTTTGATCGTACGATATGGGATACGAACGATCACATCAACAAGTGCTTTGGAGGAAGGAAGAATTCCAACAACAGCAACAACCGTCAAAAGATTTTCTTTTGAACCAGTCTGCCAATACCCCAAACCAAATATCAAAATACAAAGTGCGAAATAGATTATTGTTCGCAGGATCTGGGCTTTCATTTTAAAAATAAGATAACCAGCCTGCCCTTTCTTCACTTTCTTCATCTAATGCTCCTTATTCTATAAAAATTTCATAAGCAATCGATGCGGCAGCAGCTTGGATCCTAGATATGATACCTTCATCGGAAATCCATAAATAGAAAGCTGTTTCTTCTTCATACTGTCTTTCAATGCCTGTTTCACTACATCTGGTGCATCTGCCATCGTCATTTTTTTGAATATACTTGTGATTGGACCTGAAACCTCGAAAAATTCTGTATTAACCGGTCCTGGACATACTGCTGTGACCGAAATCCCCTTAGATTTCAACTCCGATGCAAGACTTCTCGAAAAACTCAAAACAAAAGATTTTGTAGCTGCATATACACTAAATCCAGGCTGTGGACAAAATCCGGCAGCAGAAGCCATCTGAATGATCCTTGTACCTTTGCTGCAATAAGGAAGACACACTAGCGTCATTCGAGTCAAAGAAATACAATTAAGCTCAATCATATCCATCTGACTATCTTTCTCTTGTGCCAAAATAGATTCTACAGAACCACTTTTTCCAAATCCAGCAGCATTTACAAGCATACGAATATCTGGTTTTTCTTTTTTTAAAACAGTTTCTATATCACTAAAAATAGCCGAATCTGTCAAATCCCCCGCAAATATACGCAATGGTGTTCTTACTTCATCCTCTAATTTTTTTAAACACTGTTCTCTTCGCGCTATGACCCAGATTTCATCCAATTCTTTATATAAATGCTCAATCTGACGGACAAATTCTCGTCCAATTCCAGAAGAAGCACCTGTTACGATCGCTACTCTCATGCTATGATTTTATTTCCTTCGTTTTTTTGTTACTCTTTTTGTATTATTTCTGTCCTGATTTCCAACTGTATGTTGTTTCTTTGTCGTTTTTTTCGCAGAATTTTTCTGGAATCCAGAAGACTTTTTAGAACTAGAACGATGATCCATATTCTTTTCATCTTTTAACTGCCTTGGACGGATCAGACATTTCTTATCAAATCCAATCAGATCTGTTCTGCCCGCTTTCTGCAAAGCTTCTTTTACCAATGCATAATTTGCTGGATTTTTGTATTGGATCAATGCTCTCTGCATTGCCTTTTCATGCGGATTCTTCGGTACATAAACAGGTTCCATTGTACGTGGATCCAAACCAGTATAATACATACATGTAGAAATCGTGGATGGTGTTGGATAAAAGTCCTGTACCTGTTCTGGCATATATCCAAGATCACGACAATACTCTGCTAATTCAACTGCTTCTTTTAATCCACTTCCTGGATGAGATGACATCAGATATGGCACAAGATATTGATCCATTCCGAGTTTTTGGTTCATCTCATAATACTTTTTCGTAAATTGCTCGTATACTTTATGTTCTGGTTTTCCCATCTTTTCGAGAACAGCGTCCGATACATGCTCTGGTGCAACTTTAAGCTGTCCACTAACATGATATTTACATAATTCACGTAAAAATGTCTGATCTTTATCTGCTAACAGATAATCAAATCGAATACCTGAACGAATAAATACTTTTTTGATCTTTGGTAATTTTCGAAGTTCACGTAAGATCTCAATATATTCTGTATGATCTGCTTTTAAATTGTTACATGGTTTCGGGAAAAGACATTGTTTCTTTGCACATACTCCTTTTGTGAGCTGCTTTGAACAAGCTGGCTGTCGGAAATTGGCTGTCGGACCGCCAACATCATGGATATATCCTTTGAAATCTTTCTCCTGTGTGATCTGTTTTGCTTCCTCGATCAGAGACTCTTTACTTCGCGTCTGAATGATCCTGCCCTGATGAAATGTCAATGCACAGAAACTACATCCACCAAAACAGCCTCGATTACTGATAAGACTAAATTTAATCTCTTCTGTTGCAGGAACCCCACCCAATTTATCATAAGAAGGATGACATTTTCTCATATATGGAAGCGCATATACATCATCCATCTCCATCTGTGATAATGGTTTTGCAGGTGGATTCTGTACGACATATAAATGGTCAGAATATGGCTCTACAAGTCTTTTTCCTGTAAATGGGTCTGTATTGCAATATTGCGTATAAAAACTTTTTGCATATGTCTTTTTATCTGCTTTGATCTCTTCAAAAGAAGGCAATACTTCTGCATCATAAACAGAATCCAAAGATTTTACTTTTACAACTGTCCCATCAATATAAGTAATATCCTCTATAGCAATTCCACTATTCAATGCATCTGCAATCTCAACGATGGATTTCTCACCCATTCCGTAAGAAATGATATTTGCGCCAGAATCCAATAATACAGAACGTTTGACTTTATCTGACCAATAATCATAATGTGCAAGTCTTCTAAGACTAGCTTCAATCCCACCAAGAATGATCGGTGTTTGTTTATAAGTCTGTCTGATCAGATTCCCATATACGACCGCTGCATAATCTGGTCTTTTTCCCATTACACCACCTGGTGTATACGCATCATTACTTCTTCTTTTCTTTGATACAGAAAAATGGTTTACCATGGAATCCATATTCCCTGCAGAAACAAGGAAACCAAGACGTGGTTCGCCAAACTCTGTGATACTTTCTTTTTGTTTCCAATCCGGCTGGGAAATGATTCCGACACGATATCCATGTGCTTCCAAGATACGGCTTATGATTGCATGTCCAAAAGAAGGATGATCAACATAAGCATCCCCGATCACATAGACAAAATCTACTTGATCCCATCCACGTGCTTTCATTTCTGATTTATTTATTGGTAAAAAATTGTGACTCATAATAGATCCTTTAATTCTTTTTCTGTTAATTTTCGATATTCACCGACTTTTAATGTTTCATCCAAAACCAGTGTTCCCATACGAAGACGTTTCAGATAAACAACTTCTTTTCCAACAGCCTGAAACATTCGTTTTACTTGATGAAACTTGCCTTCACAGATTGTAAGTTCGATTTCTGACTCATCATCTGATTTTAAGATCTTAAGTTCCGCAGGTAAAGTCAGTTTCTCTTCTCCAATATCTACCCCTGCTTTAAATGCAGCGATATCATCAGCAGTTACTTTCCCCTGTACTCTTGCGTAATAGGTCTTATCTACATGTTTTTTCGGAGATAATAATCTATGTGCAAGGTCGCCATCATTTGTGATCAACAAAAGGCCTTCTGTATCTTTATCCAGCCTTCCAACTGGGAATAGATCCTTTCGCTGTTTCTCGATGATCAGATCAATTACAGTTGTTTCTCTGCTGTCTTCGGTTGCAGAAACGACACCTGCTGGTTTATGCAACATATAATATTCATAATCTGCATAACGAACAGGTGTACCATGAAATGATACTTCATCACATTCTGTATCGATTTTAAGGTCTGCTGACTTGACTGTCTCTCCATTCACCTGTACGGCCCTGCTTGAAATTGCCTTTTTTACTTGGCTTCTTGTTCCACAGCCCATATCAGCCAGATATTTATCTAATCTTAATTTCATATAACCTCTCCAACTATAACTTTCTATGACTGCATACGCCATCCAGGCAGATATTTATTTTTCAAAGTCTGATTTGCGAGCTTACCAAATCCAAGAGGATATCCATCTACGCAAACAAGATACCAGCCTTTTTCTTTTCTAGAAACAAGGTCTTCTACATCCAATGTCTCCCCTTTTAAATACTTGATCACACGGTCATCGTCAATGGACAGATTCAGTATTTTGGTGTATTCCTCTTTTTTCAGACACATAGCAAGAGCCTGACTAGGTTCAAAACGATTCTTCTTTAATTCTCCCAAAAGAAGGCCTGAGCGAAGGAAACGCACTCCTTTCATGTCCGGAAGCTGTTCTGGCATATAATAAACTCTTTCTTCATGAACTTCAAAACGTTCCTGTTTTAATTTCCAAGAAACATCTTTTAAAAATTCTGCCAATTCTTCTGGCATCTTTTTCAGATTTCCTTTTCTGACTTTACCTGTTTTGTTGTCGGCATCTGTTTCGCCTTTTTTCACAAGAGCAAGATAATGACCTTCCCCTTTCATTTTGTGAGGAAAGATTCGAACAGTCTTAGAGATGTCTTCTATCTTACCTTCTGTAAATTCTGGTTTTCCAGCTACAAATCCTTCATAGCCTTTCATCTCACAAATCTGAAATTCTGGATATTGCTGCATCAAATACTCGATCGTCTGCTCATTTTCAAGAGCATCAAATGTACAAGTAGAATATAAGATCATTCCGCCAGGTCTTAACATCTGGGCTGCCTGTGTAATGATACTTCTCTGTAATTTCGAGAAAAATTCTGGTCCGTGTTCTTCCCACGCTTTTACCATCTTTTTCTCTTTACGGAACATTCCTTCACCAGAACACGGCGCATCAATTAAGATCTTGTCAAAATATTCTGGGAAATATTCGATCAACTTTCCTGGTTCTTCACTGATCACGCACATATTTTTAATTCCAAATAATTCCATATTCTTCAGAAGTCCACGTGCTCTGGAATTACTAATGTCATTTGCGATCAAAACACCTTGTCCCTGAAGTTTTGCTCCAAGTTCTGTTGCCTTTCCACCCGGTGCCGCACATACGTCTAAAACACGTTCACCCGGAGTGATCGGCAGTCTGTTCGCAGGTGTCATCGCACTTGGTTCCTGGAGATAATACAGTCCTGCGAAATAATACGGGTGCTTTGCTGGAGAAATAGAATCTCCGTCATAGTAAAATCCATTCTCAATCCATGGAATTGGTTCTAACTTCCATGGAGAAATCTTTAAAAATTCTTCGACTGTTATTTTATTTGTATTCACACGCAATCCATAATGGCGTGGTTCGTCGTAACACTGCAGATAATTTTCATATTCATCCTGCAGTAAATGTTTCATCTTTTCTTCAAAAGCAATTGGTAAATTCATATCATTTGTCCTTTCGATGTGCATACTATTGCTGCATTAGGATATTATACCATAAAACACCTCATAAAAGAATAAAACAATTCATAAACTTTACAGAGGCTCAAAAAATTTAAGAAGGAATTTATGAAACGCAAATTTATAAGCTTCAATATCATTCTTTTTTTCTTTCTTATGCTATTATTTCCAAAAGCAGTTTTCGCAGGTGCTAGTAATGGATTATTACTTTGGTATCAAATTGTCCTGCCAACGTTATTCCCATTCTTATTAACCTCAAATCTTCTTTTAAATACTGGAAGTATTCAAATGCTTACAGATGTATTCGGCAAAATCACATCCCTATTGTTTCGAGTTTCCCCAAATGCCGCCTTTGTCATCATTGTTGGATTTTTGTGTGGATATCCCATGGGAGCAAAAATGGCTGCTGATATGACAGAATGTGGATATTTATCAAAAAAAGAGGGGGAATATTTATTATCTTTTTCGAATAATAGCAGTCCTGGATTTATCTTGAATTTCGTTGTCTTCAAAAGTTTAAAGCAGCAGGAACTAGCATGGCCAACAATGATCATTTTAATGCTTTCTCCAATAATCGTTAGTTTCTTCACCCGAAGAAAGCTTCAGCAGCAGCAACAAAAAAAGACTATCTCTATCCCCAAAAAAACATGGAATTTTGAAGAGCTTGACCGCTCTATTATAGACAGTTTTCAAATCCTGATTAAAGTGGGTGGTTATATTATTTTATTTTCTGTGATTATTGTATTATTGAAACAATTCTTTTCAGAACAAATAGAAATTATATGTCTGCTTTCTTCATTAGAAATAACGAATGGAATACAGATGATCTCTAAGTTAGATCTTCGATTTGAATTAAAGTATATTTTAACACTTGGATTGACAGCATTCGGTGGATGGTGTTCCGTTGCACAAACACAATGTGTTATTCAAAAAGCAGAATTTCGGATAATCCCTTATATTATAGAAAAACTGGCAGCTTCTGCAACTGCCAGTTTATTAGGCTTTATATACCTCTTCCTACGAAATTTGTAAAATTCTACAAATCTCCTTCCTGTTCTGGATAATATTCTTCATCCTGTACAGGAATATCCAACTGTCCACGGTTTGTATGAACGATATCATAACATTCCTGTAATGAATTGATCAATCCATCATATTTTGTTGTATAATTTTCTAAAGTATGGGCAATAAGATTTTCTGCGTTTGCAAGAAGATCATCTGTATACTGGATTGCTCCAATACGGATTGCATTTGCATCAGATGTTGCATTGTCAATGATCTCTTGTGCCTGTGCTGTTGCCTGTGTTACGATCTCATTCGCCTGTGCATATGCCTGCTGCATGATCTCATGTTCACTTACTAATTCCGTTGTCTGTGCCTGTGCTTCTTCGATCATAGCATCTGCTTTTGCCTGTGCATCAGCAAGGATCGCATCACGATTTGCAATAATCTTCTGATATCTCTTGATCTCATCTGGAGTCTTCAAACGAAGCTCTTTTAATAATTCATCAAGATGCTCTTTGTTAACAATAATTTTTGTAGTAGACAAAGGCTGGTACTTGCAGTCTCTGTCAATATACTCTTCGATTTCTTCAATAATCTGCTCAATACGGCTGCTCATAATTACACTCTCCTTTTTTCTTTCATCTTCTGTTCTAACTTCTCAATCACTACTTCTGGCACAAACTGTGTGATGTCTCCCCCTAAAGTAGCAACCTC
This sequence comes from uncultured Clostridium sp., assembly GCA_964484055.1. Classification (GTDB taxonomy): domain Bacteria; phylum Bacillota; class Clostridia; order Lachnospirales; family Lachnospiraceae; genus Schaedlerella. The sequence goes on along the minus strand of CAZAEC010000001.1, from coordinate 56,165 downwards.
TTTTACGATCGTAGAACTTACATATGAATATTCAATGCTGGTCGTCAAAAATATAGTTTCAAGATCTGAATCCAGCTTATGATTAATCTGCGACATCTGCAACTCATATTCAAAATCTGTAATTGCACGAAGTCCACGAATTGTGACAGTTGCATTGTGCTGTTTTGCAAAATCTACTAACAAACCATTAAACGGCACAATCTTAACATTTGTCAAATCTTTTGTGACTTCCTCTAACATTTTAACACGTTCTTCTACAGAAAACAACGGAATTTTCGCATTATTGTTCAGGACGCCAACGACCAATTCATCTACCACGCGACATGATCTTTTAATAATATCTAAATGACCTAACGTAACCGGATCAAAACTTCCCGGATAAACAGCTCTTAACATATTTCTTCTTTGCCTGCTTTCTCTATAAATACATGTTTATTGGTCTTATAAACTTTTTCTTTTATCAGATGATATCCCAAATCGGACAGATAAGAAAAGTCTGTCTCTTTTGAGGCTTCTACAATGATCAATGTATCTTCATAGACCATACTTGAATCTGCCAGATATTCCAATACATTTTTTTCCAACTGTTTATTATAAGGAGGATCCATGAAAATATAATCAAATACGATCTCACCTTCCAGCTGATATAATGCAGTCATAACATCCTTTGTAAGTGTCATGGCTTTTCTTTCAAGCTTTGTATATTTCAAATTATCCTTTATGCACATCATTGCTTTCGGATTCATTTCTACAAATACCGCTTTTTTTGCTCCTCGACTTAATGCCTCAATGCCAATCCCACCACTTCCGCTAAAAAGATCCAAAAAGACACTATCATAAATTCCCGAAGTAATCATATTAAATAAAGTTTCTTTAATACGGTCTGTTGTCGGTCTTGTATCCATTCCATCTAAAGTTTTTAGTTGCAATCGCTTTGCGCTGCCAGCTATGACTCTCATGTTTCTCACTCCTAACTCCGAAGAAATTTTAGCAGAAAAAAGCACTCAGGTCAATCCCAAGTGCTTTTTTCTTACATTTTTAATGAGTTTTATTTCTCAGCCATCATTTTCTCTTGTTCTTCAATCATCTTTTTGACCATATATCCACCTACGGATCCGTTCTGCTTTGAAGTAAGGTCACCATTATAACCTTCTTTTAAAGGTACACCAAGCTCATCAGCTACCTCATATTTGAACTTATCCAATGCCCCTTTTGCTTCTGGTACCGCTTTACGATTAGATGAACGACTTGCCATTTTTGTTTCCTCCTTTTGCATCTTTTGCAACTTAATTATTGCATTTTCTCATTTTTTCTTTGTAACGTTTATTCGTTACATCCATAGTATGTGAAGGAAATCTGATTTTACACTGGAAGTTTCTGCCGTTTATAAAGTCTTTTCCAAAAGATATTGTTCTGTCTGATATAAAATCTGTTTTTTAAGATTAGAATATTTTAAGTCTTTTAATTCTGGATCCTCTTCTAAAATCTCATCCGCAATTTCACTTGCTTGCTGAAGTAATTTTGCATCTTGATAAACATCTCCTAATCGAAAATCCATAAGTCCACTTTGACGGATTCCAAATAAATCTCCAGGTCCTCTTAACCGAAGATCTTCTTCAGCAATTTTAAAGCCATCGTTTGAATGATTTAAAATGTCCAATCGTTCTTTTGTTTCTTTTGCTTTCGATCCAGTCATGAAAATACAATAGGATTGATGTTGTCCTCTCCCAACACGACCTCGCAACTGATGCAATTGAGCCAATCCAAACCGTTCTGCATTTTCAATCATTATAACCGATGCATTTGCAACATCAATCCCAACTTCAATAACCGTGGTAGAAACTAAAATTTGAATCGTATTTTGTGCAAATTGATTCATGATCTGATCTTTTTCAGAAGGTTTCATTTTCCCATGAAGGAATCCTACTTTCACATCATTTCCCATGATTTCTTGAAGTGTCTCTGAATAATCAATCACATTTTCGGCATCCATCGCTTCACTCTCTTCCACCATTGGACAGATCACATAACACTGTCGTCCTTCATGAATCTGTTTTTTCATAAACGTGTATGCTGTATTTCGATACCCTGTATCAACCACACAATTTTTAATCGGCAAACGATTTTTAGGACGCTCATTAATGATTGAAATATCTAGATCACCATATAAAATAATCGCCAATGTTCTCGGAATTGGTGTTGCACTCATAACAAGAATGTGCGGACATATTCCTTTTTCCGAAAAAAATTTTCTCTGTCGGACTCCAAAACGGTGTTGTTCATCAGTTACAACAAGCGCTAAATTTTTATAAATAACTTTTTCTTGGATCAGTGCATGTGTACCAATGATCAAATCTGCTTCACCGTTTTCTAACATAGAATATATCATTCTCTTTTCTTTCGTAGTCATAGAACCAGTCAATAATACCGGTTTTAAAGGAATATCGTATTGAGTCATAAGATGCTGAATATTCTCAAAATGCTGCCTTGCAAGAACTTCCGTTGGTGCCATCATTGCCGCTTGATATCCATTCAATCCTGCTAGCATCATAGCAAGTAGTGCTACGATTGTCTTTCCAGATCCTACATCTCCTTGTATAAGTCGTGACATCACATGAATTCCCATCATGTCATTTTGTATTTCTTTCCAAACTTGTTTTTGCGCATTCGTCAATTCATATGGAAGTTTCTTTAAAAATTCTTTTATTTGATCTTGCTCACGAAAACAATAAGGATTTAATAATCTTTCTTTTTTTTCAGAGCTCATTCTTAATGACATAATAAACACAAGAAATTCTTCGAACACAAGTCTATTTCGTGCCGTATAAAACATTTCTTTATCTTGTGGAAAATGAATTCCCTGAAGCGCACTTTTATAATCACCAAATTTTAATCGCCTACTAATATCATCCGTCAAAATGTCGGATGTACAATCACATGTATCCAAAGCTTGTCGAAGAGCTTTTACGATCGTCGAATTACTCAGTCCTGCTGATAATGGATAAATAGGTTGAAGAGAATCCAACTTTCCCAAATATTTTTCTACTGGAGAAAAAATTTCAGGATGTTCCATTATAAGTGTATTTTTTTTACGGATCACTTTTCCACGAAGTGTGATCACACCTCCGTGAGATAATGTATTTCGTAAAAATGGCATACGATACCAAATAACTTTCAGTGTTCCTGTCAGATCTTTTAAATACAATGTCGTAATCTGCATTTTAGCAGTTCCACCCACCTGGATCCGTCCAAACACGGTACCTGTTACAGTGACTACTTTATTCTCTGTTACTTCCGAAATAGGAACTGCCGGTTCATATACATCATATCCTCTTGGATAATATCTTAATAAATCTGCAACAGTGAAGATTCCTGTTTTTTGAAATATTGCTGCAGTTTTTTCTCCAATTCCTTTTAACACCGTAATCTTTGAGTTTTCATTCATATTTATTTTCATAAAGAATGTTATAACATTCTTTTTTCTCTCTGCTTATGACAGTGAGCTTTATCTCCTATTTAATATAACAGGACCAGCCAAAAAGCTGATCCTGTCTTATACCTATCAATTCTTTATTCAACTGAAATTACATAATAGTAAATTGGCTGCCCACCTGAATGAACATCGATATCTGCATCTGGATATAATTCTGCAATTTCTTCTGCGAAACGTTCTGCATCTTCTTCTAGAACATCTTGTCCATAATAAAGACTGATCAATTCTGTATCTTCATCTGCCATATGACCAAGCATTTCTTTTGTTGTATTTTCAATTGACTGTCCAACAGCAAGAATACCTGCATCTCCGATACCCATAATATCACCTTCGTGAATTTCTTTATCATCGATACGAGTATCACGTACAGCATACGTAACCTGACCTGTTTTTACATTGTTGATCTCTTCTTCCATTGTTTCTGCATTCGTTTCTGCATCCGCATCTGGCATGAAATTGATGATCGCTGTAATTCCCTGTGGAACAGTCTTTGTTGGAATTACGATAATATCTTTATCTTCAACCAGTGACTGTGCTTGATTTGCTGCAAGTATAATATTCTTATTATTAGGAAGGATGAAAATATGCTCTGCATTTACATGATCGATCGCATTCAACATATCTTCTGTACTTGGATTCATTGTCTGACCACCTTCAATAATGTAGTCTACACCAAGTTCACGGAAGATCTCATTCATTCCTTCTCCGATTGAAACAGCAATAAAGCCATAATCTTTACGAGGTTCATTCTTCTTTGCTTCTGCCTGTTCTGCTGCGAGTTTTTCAGCATCGCGGATCAGTTTCTCCTGATGTTCCTCACGCATATTGTCAATCTTCATTCTAGACAGCTGTCCGAATGTAAGCGCTTTTTCAATTGCGAGACCAGGGTTGTTTGTATGAACATGAATCTTAACGATCTCATCATCCGCTACACACACAATAGAATCACCGATCGATTCAAGGTATGCTTTAAATTCTACTTCATCTTTTTCTGTAAATTCCTTATCAAGCATGATAATAAATTCTGTACAATAACCAAACTTAATATCAGCTTCAGCCTGTGCACCTGGTTTTACCATCTTTGTTCCTGCACTTGCTTCAATTGCTGTATAATCGATTTCTTTACCAAGAAATGCATCATATGCTCCATTCAGTACTTCAAGAAGCCCCTGTCCACCAGAGTCTACAACACCTGCTTCTTTTAATACTGGAAGCATATCTGGTGTCTTTGCAAGTACTGCTTTTCCTTCTTCGATCACAGCTGGAATAAATTCTTCCAGATCATCTGTATCAAGAGCAAGTTCTCTTGCTTTTTCAGAAATTCCTCTTGCAACCGTAAGAATCGTACCTTCTTTTGGTTTCATAACTGCTTTATAAGCTGTTGCTGTTGCACGCTCACAAGCGGCTGCAAGTGTTGTAACATCAATCTCTTTGTATTCACGGATCTCTTTTGTAAATCCACGAAGAAGCTGGGAAAGAATAACACCTGAGTTACCTCTTGCTCCTCTTAAGGAACCAGAAGAAATTGCTTTTGCAACAGATACCATATCAACATTGTCAAGAGAACTAACTTCTTTTGCAGCTGACATGATCGTAAGTGTCATATTTGTACCTGTATCTCCGTCTGGTACAGGAAATACATTCAGTTCATTAATAAATTCTTTTTTTGCTTCAAGGTTTGCAGCTCCAGAAAGAAACATCTTAGTAAGAAGCTGCGAGTCTATCGTTCTTGTTGCCACGACAAGTTTCCTCCTTAATCAATCACTCGAACACCTTCTACGAAGATGTTAATTTTCTCAACGGTCATACCGGTAAATTCTTCTACCTTATATTTAACATTATCCATAAGATTATCAGATACCGAAAGAATATTCACGCCATATGCAACAATTACGTGAAAATCTAATGTAAGTTTGTTTTCGTCGCTGATTGAAATCTTGATTCCGTGTGTAAGGCTTTCTTTTTTCAATAATCTAACAATACCATCTTTTACGTTCACTGCAGCCATACCCACAATTCCAAAACATTCAACCGCTACAGAACCTGCATACATTGCGATAACTTCAGGATTAATTGTAACGATTCCTAAATCTGTACTCATACTGCCTTTCATTCTATATTCCTCCAAATCTGTAGAATATTCGTCTAAATATCATAGGTATTATACACATAACCTATGTAGTTTACAATATAGACATGTTTATTCTATCATGATTTTATGATTTATGAAACCTGAAATTTTACAAAACCAATAAAATTTACATTTTTTATCAATTTTCTATAAAAAACTCTTGCATTACTGAAATATTTCTGATAGAATATGCATGTTGTGAGTCCATAAGGACTATTTCAGATTGTTAGGAGGTGCAATTATGGCTAAATGTGCTATTTGTGAAAAGGGTGCTCACTTTGGAAATAACGTAAGTCACTCTAATAGAAAAACACCAAAAATGTGGAAATCCAACGTCAAATCCGTTAGAGTTAAAACAGAAGGCGGATCTAAGAAAATGTATGTTTGCACATCCTGTTTAAAATCAGGTCGTGTAGAACGTGCTTAATCAAAAAGTTTGAAAGTTTTAAAGAACTGCTTAATTGACACGGAAAACAAAAGAGAGACTGTTACAGATGCAAAGACTTAAATTTGTGAATGTAACAGTCTTTTTTTACATTTCTAAAGATAAAAGAACACCTTTTCTATTCTCTAATGACTGTTCATACAAAAATAGAAAAAGGTGTTTTAGTATTTACAAAATAACATATAACCAATGATCAGACATACAAGAAATAAAATCACACAAAACAAAGAAGAAAAAGGTATGATCAATACTATTAACATTCCAAACGCTATACACAGCAATGCCAATCCAAGAACTCTACGCATCTCAAATCCCTGTTTTCTTTCTTTAATTTAATATATGCTGAAATCATTCTAAAAATGAGCCTATTCTATCGAATCCAAGATATCTGCCACATCTTCTTCTGTAAGCTTGTCTTCCTTTTTGGTTGTGAATTTATCTACTACTTCTGGAACAAGATCAAGAATTTTCGTAATCGTATCTTGATTTTTAATATTTACAAGTCGTGTGTGTCCATCTTTAATGACAAGAACCGCGCTCGTACTTAGCTTTCCACCAACACCGCCCATTCCTTTGTCTTTTTTATCCGCAAGATTTGATCCTGCTCCCATACCAAATGACACATCAATTAATGGAAGTATTGTGATATCCCCCACTTGGATTGCATCGCCTACAACTGTTTTTGAGGAAATCAGACTATCAACACCTTCAAAAAGAGCAGCTATTGTTGTCTGAAAATTATTTATTCCTGCCATGTTATTGTCCTCCCTGTCCGAACTTCTTTCTCAGTTTTAAAATATGACGAATTGTAATTCTTACTGTTTTATCCAAAAGTAAATGCAATAAAAACGAAAGAATCATAGAAAGTCGAATTCTTCCTCTTATATATAATTTACCAGATAACTTTTTTTCCTCAAAATCAGCAGATATATTCAAATGATCTTGAAGATACGGATAAAACATACTGATTCCGCCTAGAACTCTTCCGGTTATAGATGGATCTTCAAAACCAAAAGAAATCTCACCATCCAATACTTTTGGTTTTAATTTTTTTAGAAAACACTTTAATTCTGACAAAAGCTTATGAAATGCATTCTTATGTGTCTCATCATTGATAAAATTTTTGATCACATCTGTTTTTTCTTTCAACACAACCATCATATCATAGATTTTTTCGAATGTACATTTTAACTTTTGGAACAGCCGCTCAATCTTTTTGATAATCCCTGTTTTAGCTTTTTTCGAATCTTCGGTCTTATCCTTCTTTATTTCAGAAGATATTTTTTCAGTTTTGTTTCCCGAATTCATAGAAATCGTTTTCTTTTCCTGCTTGTTTTCAACAGTTTTCTTTTGTGTTACAGGTGCTTTGGACGTAACTTCTTTTTTCGGTTCAGTATCTTTTTTGTTTTCTGATGCATTCGTTTCAATCTTTTTGTTTGAAAATTGTTTCCATGCAAGACAAAACTTCCAAGTCAGTCGTTCTTCTTGATATTGAATATAAATCCTTATGATCCGCGCTAAAAAAGATGCTTTTGCTTGAACATCCAAAGAACTTAGATCGCCACTGCTGCTTCCATCCAATTCATAACGAAACGGTGTAAATACAAAAGTCAATACAAGCAGAAGCATAATTCCTAACACAGCCAATATAATAATTCCTACAATTTTTAGTAGTAACAATAAAATGTGAAGCATACTTATATTCTGCCTTCCTCAAATACTTTTTGTTGCGTTTCGATATAGTTGCGTATATCTGTTTTCCCTGTTTGCTCCAACGCATCCTGTACGATCTTCTCCACAAGCTCAACTGCTTCGTAATATCTACCTGCAATCCCAACAATAAAGATTTCTTTCTCCTCATATATACGTTGATGCAAAAGCGAAGAAGCGAAAATTTCCAACTGGTTCTGTGCGCTTTGTGCCAATGTAATAAGATGAACAGAATGCGAAAATTCTCCATTCATAAGATCAAGAATATATTGATTTTTCTTATTGGTAACTGATGCTCCAGTATACAGATCACAATAACATTTTATCCGCATATCTCTTCCTCTTTTATCAATAATAATAAGAATCTAATATCTGTTTTGCAATTGGAACTGCTTTTGCACCATCTTGTCCATCATAACCTTCAATAATTACACTTATCACAAGATCCGAGTCATTTGCACTTGAAAATCCAACAAACCAAGAGTGTGTTTTTTCTCCATCTGTCATACTATATTCCGCTGTTCCAGTCTTTCCGGCAACTGAATATCCCGAACCGTTAAACAATGATGCTGTTCCTTCTGTTACAACTGCCATCATATATTCTTTCAACTGTGCTGCTTCTTCTGATGTCATAAGCTTTTTATAACTTTTTGGAACATTTTTACTAATTTCAGTTCCTGTATAATTTGTTACTTTTTCCACCAAATAAGGTTCCATCAGTGTACCACCATTTGCAATCGCTGATACGATCAACGCCATGTGATATGGGCTTACCGTCGTATTTCCTTGCCCCATTGCCGTCATCATAATTTCTGCATTTGATGTATTTTCTGTAACTGTAAAAGAACTTTTTTTATAACCAAGAGGAGATGGAAGAGTTTTGTTAAACAACAACTCTTCTGCCGTCTTTTTATATGCCGTTTTATTTAATAAGAGCCCCATATTAGCAAAGGATGAATTACATGAATTTGCCATTGAACTTCTAAGATCTTGATGCCCATGTACTGTATTATTAAAGCATCGGATTGTTGTTTCACCTAAAGTAATCTCTCCATTACACTCATATGCATAATCTTTATAGTCATTATATTCACGCATATATTCTAAAGCTGTAACAATCTTAAAAGTAGATCCTGGAGCATATGATCCCTGCGTTGCTCTATTCAAAAGCGGTCCATTCTCTTCATCTGTATTCAAAGTTTCCCAATTACTTAATATACTATTTGGATCAAATCCCGGATTTGAATACATCGATAAGATCTTTCCTGTAGAAGCTTCCATTACAACAACTGCACCTTTGTTTCCACCCATAGAGTTTGCTACCGCTTGTTGAAGACTTGCATCTAATGTTGTAACGATTGTATCTCCTATATTTTTTTCTCCTTGCATCTCATTTTTTATTTTTTCTACAAAAAATGCATTTGATGTCAACAGATTGAAATTTTCTGAAGATTCTAATCCTGATTTTCCTAGTTCCGAGTCACTATATCCTATCACATGGGCAAACAAGCTCCCATATGGATAATATCTTGTTTCTGTACCATCTTCTGCAACCTGTGTTTCTGCAAGCACACTTCCAGATTTATCAACTATAGATCCTCTTACTACACGTTCTGCAAAATTATCCTGGCGTGCATTATAAGGGCTATTTACAATCTCTGCCGCTTGTACAATATTAAAGTATACAAGATATCCCATCAGCGCCATAAACAAAAGCACAAAAAAATAAGTAACTCTAGCGAACTCTTTGTTTCGGGACTTCTTCGAACGCCTTTTTCGGTTTTTTTGCTTTGGTCTGCGAGGTTTTTCTTCGATCATTCTTTCTTGCTCTCTCCCTTTTCCTTTCCAATTTCTTTTCTTCATCTTCACGAACTATATATAATCCTTGGATAATACCAAACATGATCATCGTACTCAACAAAGAACTTCCGCCATAACTTACAAGAGGAAGCGTTACTCCTGTAGACGGAATAAATTTTGTCACTCCGCCCAAAGTCAAAAACACCTGAAATATATAACAAGTTCCAAGTCCAAGTGCGATCAATTTATAAAAGTGATCATGTAATTCCATTGCAATATTTAAAAACATTACATAACAACTGACGCAAACAAGAATCAGACAAAGTGCAAATATCAATCCTAATTCTTCTGCAATTGCCGAAAAAATAAAATCTGTTTCTGCCACTGGAATTAATTCCGGACTGCCTTGATACAATCCCATGCCAAACCAGCTTCCTGTTCCAATTGCAAATAATGACTGCGCTACCTGATAACCACCTTCATGATAAGAAGCAAACGGATCCTTCCACACTGCAACTCGTGTCTTAATATGTGAAAATGCATGATATCCTACAACTGCTGCTGCACTTCCTGCACCGATTCCTGCCAATGCATATAAAGGTTGTTTTGTCGCAACATATAACATGACAAGATACACAACAAATAAAATTAATGCCGCACCAAGATCCGTAGAAAGTACAAGGATCAATACATGCGCTGCAGCAATCACTGTTGTGACCACAACATTTTTAAACTCTGTTGATTTATTCAAACTTGCTGCCACAAAGAATACAAACACGATCTTAACAAATTCTGATGGTTGTATACCGAATCCTGCTATCGTAAATCCAAGCTTTGCACCACCTGATGTTGCAGCGAAAATTGCTACCAGTAAAAGTGCACCGCCTCCAATTCCAGCATAAATATAAGTCCACTCGTCTAATCGTTTCAACTTTCTGATCAAGACAGGAACGATTAAACCAAATGTGATTCCCAACACCGTAAAAATAAATTGTTTGATCGCACAATCAAGATCTAAACGTGTTAGCATTATGAATCCAACGCATAACAACATACACATGTTATTCACAATAAGTCTTGAAACATTCGGATAAATAATAGAGTAAAGCATGATCACCGCAAGAAATAATATAAATTGCGCTGCATACAAAAATAATATTTTTTTATCATTCGTTTTCAAATACATTATCATATATGCAAGAAAATGAATGCTGAACATCATAATATTCTGACGTCGTAATATCTTCCGTTCTCCTTCTACATAATCTTGTACAAAAACAGAAAAACCAGAAAAAGTATAGATCGTCATCAAAATTATGAGTATATATTTTGAAATTTCTACAATTATGTTAACCAATTTTTCACCTGCTTTATGATATTCCTCTTCTAAAATGTCCCCTTGTATATTGTTCTGGCACATCGAGATCTGACACATTTTTATAATATATTGCATCATATGTTTCCAAAATTGTGCGAACTTCTTCTGAACTTTCAATTGAAAATTCTAACCTCAAAGATACAAGTCCTAAGTCTAGAATCTCATCTTTCAAGTCCAAAAGATACAATGGTGAAGAATTATAAATTACATTATAGCACTCACGGCAATGATTTCTTACCGCAAATTGATTCTGCAATCGATCTTGAAGCATAAGCTTCTGTGGACGTTTTTTACATCCTTCAATTGTTTTCGTAATGCACTGAGCACTTGTCATAATAGGAGTATAGCCATATATAATCAATTCAGAATCTTGTACATGGAGTGATTCCATTTCCTGGCGATTCAACTCTGCAGGAACTGTAAATTCAGAAACCCCTAAATTTTTCCAGAAATCTTTTGTACAACGATTCATTGTATATTGATTATAATCTAAGATCTTTGGTTTCTGAAAATCAATTTCTTCTAAAAATTTTAAACTCTCTAAATTACGAATCAATACACCATCAAAATCATTTAAAATATTCTTCTTATAGTTCAAAAATCTCTGTTTTGCATTCAATCGGAAGATTCTAGGCATTGCAAGAAATATTTCTGTCCCATTTTCCTTTAACTTTCTATATACAGTAGATGTAATAAACTTATCTGTAAACAGCCCCTCCATATCACTCTCTATATATACTCTATGAACTTGCTTATAATCAGAAAGAACTGATAATTGCTCTTTTGTTTCTGCCAGTATCGTCAAATTCGGAAGTGCATTACGATCTGCTACAAGTTTAACTTTCGCTTCATCTATATCAGGCACATCCTGCATTCCTCGATGATACTGAACACATACAGATTGTGTCAGCTCTTCAATTGCTTTTCTTCGTAGTTCATTCAATTGCTGAACTGGTAAAAATGCGTTTGCATCCACTTCAATTTCTAAAGATTCAAATTCAAATTCCGTATTACCTGTTTTTGTAATCTTTTCATAAACCGTTTCTTTTGTCAACGGACGTTTTGACGCTTCTTGTACAACCATTTCAGACTCTATCTGGATATATGTGTCGTGATACCAAACAGTCATAACAGCCGGTTCTCCAACCACCAACCTTAAGAAACCATTGATTTTCTCCGAAACTTTATGCTCTGTATAATTTGTATTCAAAAAATCGATCAATTCTTGATTACGTGTGCGGCTCAAACAACTTCCCGCTTGAAATCTCTGCCCTTTCGGCGCAAGAATCATCGTATTTGTTCCTTTTTTTACATTCTTTCCAAAAGTATAGATTTCTTTAGAGCCAGAAAATTCTACAATATCTCCTTTATGAATATCCGTCAATGTCTGAACAGTCAATTCACGTCCTTTTTGTGAAATAATCTTGACAGCCGTAACTCCTGCATGATTAGGACGTTTTATTGCAAGCATATCTCGCCCATTGTGCTGCTCATAATATCCTGCATGGAATCCCCCACGGTTATATAAATCCATCAACTTTTCTTTATCTTGTTTGGATACATGATAATGCTCTCTTCCATTTTGCAAATACATATCAACGTATTTTCTATAAATAGAAGTCACACCAGCTACATATTCTGGCTGCTTCATACGTCCTTCAATCTTGAAAGAATCAATTCCAGCCTCAATCAGATCTGGAATCAGATCCAATGTACAAATATCTTTCATACTGAGCAGATGTCCATGTTCATCCGATGCTTGATAAGGAAGACGACATGGTTGCGCACATTGTCCTCTGTTTCCACTGCGGCCACCGATCATACTGCTCATCAAACATTGACCAGAATAGCAATAGCACAATGCACCATGAACAAAACATTCTATTTCTAATCCTGTTCTTTTTTTCATTTCATGTATTTCCTGGAATGATAATTCTCTTGCAGGAACTACACGGGATGCTCCTTGTTCTTTCACAAATGCCGCACCATCCGCAGATGTGATCGTCATCTGTGTACTCGCATGAATCTCCATATCAGGAAATGTTTCACGAATTACTTTTAGCACACCCCAATCTTGTACAATAACTGCATCCAGTCCTCCTTCGTAAAAAGGTTTCAGATACTCAACTAATTCTTCGATTTCTTTATCTTTTAATAAAGTGTTAACTGTAAGATAAAATTTTCGTCCATGAAGATGTGCATAATCAATTGCTTCTAACATTTCTTCTACAGAAAAATTCTTCGCAAATGCACGTGCTCCAAAACGTGGACCACCAGCATAGACAGCATCCGCTCCCGCTGCAATAGCAGCATGAAAACTTCCATATGATCCAGCTGGTGCAAGAATTTCAACTTTTTGATTTGATTTATTCTTCATGCGTTCTCCTAAATATATAGTGATTTTTTTACTTGTCAAAACAGGCTGTCTTTTCGGACAGCCTGGCGTTGTTTATTTTCTGCGGTTTTTCATTTCTGTTTCTAATTTAACGATCTGCATCTGCAAATCATTATTTTCTTCTTTCAACTTAGCAAGTTCTTTTTCTGTATTCTCTAATTTAATCTGAACAGAAATCAGATCGTGTTTCAGATCATACATCTCTTTATCTTTTAATTCGATATCATTCTCGAGAGAATCTCCCTGCTTCTTTGCCTTAAAATAATCATCCGCAATATTCAACGCAAGGAGTACGTTACGGGTATCTGAACTCTGTTTGCGATAACCCTCACTGTTTGTACATTCTGTAATTTTATGGTTCAGATAAGATGATACTTTCTGCAGATACTCTTCTCCTTCGAATCCACTTAAAGTATAAACCTTTCCCCCGATCAATACTTCTGTATAATGTTTTGCTGAACTCATAGCTTCCTCCCCTTGCATATTAAACATGTAGATATTATAAACTATCTTTTTCTAAAAACCAACCATTTTTTGCAAGTTTTGCAAATATTATACCCCTTCACACATGTTTTGCAGGTTTTTAAAGAAACTATATTTATTTTATTCAGATTTTGGAATTCCTAAATGCATATACGCCAAATCTGTTGCCACTCTTCCTCGTGGAGTTCTCTGGATGAATCCATGTTTTAAAAGATATGGCTCATATACATCCTCCAATGTTCCAGCATCTTCAGATATAGATGCTGCCAGTGTTTCTAATCCAACTGGTCCCCCTTGAAATCTTTCGATCATTGTAAGAAGAATATTTCGATCGATGTTATCTAATCCATATTTATCTACATCCAATAGATCCAATGCATAATTCGCTACTTCTTTTGTGATCACTCCATCATATTTCACCTGTGCGAAATCTCTCACACGTTTCAACAGACGATTGGCTAAACGTGGAGTCCCTCTAGAACGCTTTGCCAATTCTATCGCACCTTCTCTTTCAATCTCTACATTCAAGACACTTGCCGAACGTATAATGATCGTAGTAAGTTCTTCTTCTGTATAAAATTCTAAATGATGGATCACACCAAAACGATCTCTTAAAGGAGCCGTAAGCATTCCTGCTCTAGTTGTTGCTCCAACCAATGTGAATTTTGGAAGATCCAAACGAATTGATCGTGCAGTTGCACCTTTTCCGATCATAATATCAATCGCGTAATCTTCCATCGCTGGATAAAGAACTTCTTCTACCTGCCTATTCAAACGATGAATCTCATCCACAAATAAAATATCATTCTCTTGAAGATTATTTAAGATTGCTGCCATTTCACCTGGTTTTTCAATTGCAGGACCAGAAGTAATCTTAATATTAACCCCCATCTCATTCGCAATGATTCCCGCAAGTGTTGTCTTACCAAGTCCCGGTGGCCCATAAAATAACACATGATCCAGTGCATCACCACGCTCTTTTGCCGCACGGATATAGATATCAAGAATCTCTTTTGCTTTTGCCTGTCCTATATAGTCTTTCAGGTATTGTGGACGCAGATGATTTTCAATCTTAACGTCTTCTTCTAGATTTTCCGTTGTTATAATACGTTTTCCCATGATGATCTTTTCATGAATCCTTCCTAAACTTCCAAATTCTTCATATTATTTTAAACTAATTAAAGTTAAAATAAGTGTTTTAAAGCTGCTTTTAAGATTTCCTCTACGGTAGCGCAATCCGCACCTACTTTTTTTACAGCTTTTAAACTTTCTGTATTCCCGTAACCCAATGCCACTAACGCTTGTACTGCTTCTGACTGCATTTCATTCGCTGAATAATCACCAGTCACTGCAATTTCTGTATCTTGTTTTGGCTTCAGCATATCTTCCAGATCAAGTTTATCTTTCAATTCAATAATTACTTTTTCCGCTGTCTTCTTTCCAATTCCTTGTGCAGCCGAAATTGCCTTTGCATCTCCCGAAAGAATTGCAAATCTTAGATCATCTGCTGATAATTTTGAAAGAATCGCAAGCCCGCCTTTTGGGCCTATTCCACTGACTCCGATCAACATTTTAAAAATCTCTAGATCATCTCGTGTCAAAAAGCCAAACAGTTGCATCGCATCTTCTCTTACATTTAAATATGTATGGATCTTCACTTCATTTCCACATTGTGGAAGCATTCCCATACTTGTCTCAGGCATAAAAATACCATATCCCACTCCGTTCACATCTACGATGATCTTCTCTTTTTCAAAAGATACAAGTTCTCCTCTGATATATGAAATCATGAAATTCTCCTATTTTTGTAACAATTTATTTTAATTTGATATTGTATCAATTTCACTTTCTTCTCCGCCGATTACCGTTGCGATCACTTTATTCGGAAGGCAGATGATACTCTCTCCATCTTTTGAAATGGCCTTTTGCTGTACACACAACTGATCTGGGCAAGACGCTTCGATCATAGTTGCTTTTCCATTCTTTATTGACAGGTAATTCGTGTCATCAATCTGAACATCCTTATTCTCATTTAATGAATATTCACCATACACTTCTCCATCAACTGTAACTTGTACAATGCCATCCGTATCGGCCAATTTAAAGAACTGTATTCCCCCAAATAACAATGCAATCACGACTACGATTCCTATTAAAATCCAATCATTTCGTTTCATTTATTCCATTCCTTTCCACGTAATCATAGCATACAGCCCAAAGAAATGCAACCACATGTTCGATATGATCCAATTTCAATTTGCATTGTTTTTCTAATCTTTATCCGGTATAATAGCAGAAGTAATATTTTTAAACAGGAGATTTTATATGAAACACATCAAAATTTCTCTATTATTTTTATTCTGTATTTTCATTATTAGTGGCTGTTCCGCTTCTAGTACAGAAAAACAATCTGTAACAGGCTTATATTTCGATACTGTGATCCAAATCGATACTTGGGGAACGGATTCATCAATCTTAGATGAATGTTTGGAGCTCTGTGAGAAATATGAAAATAAATTCAGTAATACGATTGAAACAAGTGAGATTTCTCAGATCAATCACGCAAATGGACAACCTGTAACCGTTTCCGATGATACCATTGAACTTCTTCAAAAAGGAATCGCATATGGAGAACTGACCAACGGAAAATTTGATATCACAATTTCATCCGTTAGTGATCTTTGGAGTTTTACAGATAATCCAGATAAACTGATTCCAAATGAAGAAATTATTCAAGAAGCACTCACACATGTAGATTATAAAAACATTCAAATAAAAGGAAATACTGTAACACTCACTGACCCAGACACAAAAATTGATCTTGGCGGAATTGCAAAAGGTTATATTGCCGATAAATTAAAAGAATATCTTACTGAATCTGGCGTTGAACATGCATTGATCAACCTTGGAGGCAACTCTCTTGCTGTAGGTTCAAAATATGATGGTTCTGCATTTCGCATAGGAATACAGAAACCTTTTGATCAACAAGGTTCTGCGATCTCGGTTTTAGAGATTCGTGATCAATCCGTTGTTTCATCCGGAGTCTATGAACGATATTTTGAAAAAGACGAAATAATCTATCATCATATATTAGACACAAACACAGGGTATCCAATAAGAAACAATCTTCTTCAAGTAACGATCGTTTCTGATATTTCCGTCGATGGAGATGCACTAAGTACTTCTTGCTATGCACTTGGTTTAGAAGACGGTAGCGAATTGATCAAACAACTAGATGGTGTAGAAGCTTATTTTATA
The DNA here is from genome assembly GCA_964484055.1 of uncultured Clostridium sp. Lineage (GTDB taxonomy): Bacteria > Bacillota > Clostridia > Lachnospirales > Lachnospiraceae > Schaedlerella. Next base: position 39,072 of record CAZAEC010000001.1, on the reverse strand, counting down.
ACCGATGATTATGAAATTCATCATATCAAATAACTTTATATGTCTCATTCTTTTTAAAACAAAAGCAGAAAATATGTTTTCAAGGATAAACACCCAGTATAACATACTTTCTGCTTTTCTTTTTCAAATGCATAAACAGATTATTTTAAGAGATCTTCCAGATCTGCAACGCTTAATTTTCTTAATACATCTTCTTTGTCAGCCAGAATCTTATTGCCCGCAGCATCTTCTACTCGTAACAAAGTCTGAATATAAAATTCTTTCTTTGAATCTTCATCAAAACTATTTAATAAAGAATCTAATACTCCAGGATTGTTTTCGAACATTTCTTCATAATTTGTTCCTGGATTCATTTCTTTTTCGTTTGACATAACAATTTCCTCCTGTTGTATAACATTTTCAATAAAGTAGTATATCATCATTCTTCTCAAACAACAAGACCTTTGTTTTTACACAAAATATATGCAAAAGAAAAAGCCGGATAACCGACTTTTTCAAAATCTTTTTCATTATGAAGCCTGAATGTTTCGAGGAATAATGATCTTTCTTGGACATTTTTCAGCACATACACCACAGTTTGTACATTTACTTGGATCGATGTGAGCCAAGAAGTTTGTCACTGTGATCGCACCAGCTTCACAATTTTTCTGACAAAGTTTACATCCGATACATCCAACAAGACATGCATCCATTACTGTTTTCCCTTTGTCATTAGAACTACACTGTACAAATGTTTTCTGATTATATGGTACAAGTTCAATCAAATGTTTTGGACATGCAGCAATACACTTCTTACATGCTTTACATTTTTCTTTATCTACAACGGCAATTCCATCAATGATATGAATTGCATCAAATGGACAAGCTTTTACACAACTTCCATATCCAAGACATCCATAATCACATCCTTTTGGACCAGAATCCTGCATCATACTTGCCATCTTACAATCTTCGATTCCATAATAATTATATGTATCATGAGCTTTTTCGCAAGTACCGCCACATTTTACAAATGCAACCTGACGTTCCTGTTCTCCAGCTTCCTGTCCCATGATCTCACCAATCTTTGCTGCAACAGGAGCACCACCAACAGGACATCCGCCGATCTCTGCTTCTCCATTTACGATCGCTGCTGCAAGACCTGAACATCCTGCATAACCACAACCACCGCAGTTATTTCCAGGGAGAACACCGATGATCGCTTCTTCTCTTTCATCTACTTCTACTGCCAATTTCTGACCAGCTATACCAAGGAAAATTCCAATGAATAATCCTACAGCGCCAACGATAACGGCAGCTATAATAATTCCAGTAATATTCATCGTCTATCCCTCCTATATAAGTCCTGAAAATCCGAAGAATGAAATTGCCATCAAACCTGCTGTCACAAGTACGATAGGTGTTCCTTTAAATGCCTCTGGAACATCATTATATTCAATCTTTTCACGAATACCAGCCATAAGTACGATTGATACTAAGAAACCAACCGCTGTAGCAAGACCATTTACAACACTTTCTGCAAAACCATAAGATTTCTGTACATTTGTAAGAGCAACACCAAGTACTGCACAGTTTGTTGTGATCAAAGGAAGGTATACACCAAGCGCATTATAAAGCGGTGGCATTGCTTTCTTTAAAAACATTTCTACAAACTGAACAAGTGCTGCAATAACAAGAATAAATACAATTGTCTGAAGGTATGTAAACCCTGTTGGAACAAGAACAAAATCATAGATCAAACTTGCAACAGCAGATGCGATTCCAATAACGAATACAACTGCAGCACCCATACCAGCAGCAGTTTTTACATTCTTTGAAACTCCAAGGAATGGACAGATTCCGAGGAACTGGCTGAGTACAACATTATTTACGAATGCGGAACCAACCGCGATCAATAATAATTCTTTCATCTTCCATCTCCTCCTACTCTGAAATCTTCTGTGCTACTGTTGCACCACCGCAAGTTGCTTTTTTGCCACATGCAGAGCAATCAGTTCCACAGCCAATCTTTGCTGCATTTGGATCACCTTTTGCAACAGCTTTTTTCTTCATAACATTCTGCAATGCTGTAAGACATGCAAGTACGAAGAATGCTCCTGGTGCAAGGATAAAGATTGTAATTGGTTCATAACTTTCTGGAAGAACCTGCATACCAAAGATCTGTCCTGCACCTAATAATTCTCTTACAATACCGATACATGTAAGACCAAATGTGAAACCAAGTCCCATACCGATACCATCAAAAATAGATGGAATCACTGGATTCTTAGAAGCATAACTTTCTGCTCTTCCGAGGATGATACAGTTAACTACGATCAACGGAATATATAGTCCGAGTGATGCATATAAGCTTGGAAGGAAACCTTCTAAAAGGAACTGTACGATTGTTACAAATGATGCAACAACAACGATAAATGCTGGAACACGAACAGAGTCCGGAATGATTTTACGGAGCATTGAGATCAGCATGTTTGATAAAACAAGTACTACTGTTGTTGAAAGCCCCATACCAACACCATTTGTCGCAGAAGTTGTAACCGCAAGTGTTGGACACATACCAAGCATTAAAACGAAGGTAGGATTTTCTTTAATAAGACCGTTATAAAGTCTTTCTACATTTCTATTCACTTACACTACCTCCTAACATATTCTGATAATATACAAGTGCAGAGTTTACTGCATTTGTTACTGCATTGGATGTGATCGTTGCACCACTCAATGCATCAATCTCACTATCACTTGATGCACCACTTTTTGTTACTGCGAAAAGTCCAACCAGTTTATCTTTGAACTGATTTTTGAAATCAGGTTCTGATGCTTTCATACCGAGACCTGCAGTCTCACTGATTGATAACATTTCAATACCTTTTACCGTACCATCATTGAGGATACCAATAGAAACCTTAATATCTCCGCCATACCCTTCATGAGATGTTGCAGTAATTACATATCCATAAACATCTCCAGAAGCATCTTTTGCAATAACTACTTCATCAATATCTGTGCCTGTAATTCCTGCATCTGAAAGAAAACCAGATGCCTTAGAAGCATCAAACTCTTCATCTGCAAGAAAATCTTTAGCTTCTTCAAGTACTGTGCGATACGCATCTTGTTTTGCTGCTTCCTGCGCTGCTGCGATCGGAGCTTTTGTAACTTCATATACAAGTCCAAGCAGACAACCTGAAATTACTGTGATCGCTGTTAAAATTAAAGTATTTTTAATAATTTTACTCATTACTTCTCTCCTCCTTTACCAAATGGTTTTGGGAGAGTAACCTTCTCGATCAATGGAACTAAAAGGTTACTGATAATGATCGCATAAGATACACCTTCTGCAGAACCACCAAAGAGACGGAACAGACCTGTCAATAATCCAAGACAAATACCGTAAACGATCTGACCTCTTTTTGTGATTGGAGAAGTTACATAATCAGTTGCCATGAACCATGCGCCGAGCATGAGACCACCACCACAAAGGTGCGCTGTTATAAACTGTGAATCAAATCCATGTCCACCGAAAATTGTAATAAAGATTACAAATGTCACAATATATGTACCTGGGATACGAAGATCGATAACGCCCATCAAAAGAAGGAACATAGCACCGATCATAAGCGCAATCACGGATGTCTCACCGATTGTTCCGCGTGTAAAACCAAGTAACATATCCATTGTATTAACTGCTTCACCAGCTTTTAATTCTGCAAGAGGTGTTGCACCTGTTACTCCGTCATATACAAAATATGTCATACGACCTGTAAATGAGATTAAGAGGAAACATCTTGCTGCAAGTGCTGGGTTCATAAAGTTCTGACCAAGTCCGCCAAATAACTGTTTTACAACAATGATTGCAAATACTGAGCCAAGTGCACCCATCCATAATGGAAGTGTTGGTGGAAGGTTCAATGCAAGCAAAAGACCTGTCAAAAGAGCACTGCAGTCTTTGATCGTAATTGGTTTGTGCATCAATTTTTGATAAAGGTATTCTGCTAATACTGCAGTACCTGTTGTTACAAGAACAAGTAACCATGCATTTTCATGTCTGAAGTTATAAATTCCAAATAAAGTAGCAGGCAACAGTGCTATTACTACCATCAGCATGATGTTGCTGGTTGTGATCTTATCCCTTACGTGCGGGGATGATGATACATTATATTTTTCACTCACTGTTTTTCACCTCACTATTTATTTCTTCTATTTGCAAGAGCAATCTTACGCATAGATCCAATCGACTGTTTTAATGGTCTCTTTGCTGGACATACATAACTACAAGAGCCACATTCTACACATTCCAGACCATTCTGTGCAGTAAATGCTTCTTCGTTAAATCGTTCTGCATAATCTGCAAGTCTTGAAGGAATGATACGGCTTGGACATACATCAACGCAACGTCCACAGTTAATACATGCACTTGCAGGTTTCTTTGCAATTTCATCTTCTTTGAATGCAAGAAGTGCAGAAGATGTCTTTGTAACTGGAACATCTAATGTGATCATTGCAAATCCCATCATTGGTCCGCCAGAGATCAATTTTTCTGGTTCCTGCTTAAATCCGCCTGCCGCTTCGATCAGTTCTCTGTGATTTGTTCCGATCAAAACCTTAAAGTTTCCAGGATTTTCAACTGCATCACCACTTACTGTTGTTACGCGTTCAACCAATGGACGTCCATTGATAACTGCGTTGTGGATACTGATCAAAGTTTCTACGTTGTCAACGATACAACCAGCATCTGCTGGAAGCATGGATGAATTAATTGCACGCTTTGTTGTTGCGTAAATGAGCTGACGTTCTGCACCCTGTGGGTACTTTGTCTGAAGTTCTTTTACTTCCATACGTGGCTCATCTTTGATTGCTTCTTTCAATTTTTCGATACAATCTTTTTTATTATCTTCTACACCGAAGATACCTTTTGCTCCTTTAAACAATGATAATACAATACGCATACCGCTTATGAGCTCTTCTGTATTCTCTAGCATTCTTCGATAATCCGCTGTGATATACGGCTCACATTCTGCACAGTTTGCAATAATGTACTCGATCTTGTCCGGTTCTTTTGGAGAAAGTTTTACCCTTGTTGGGAAACCTGCTCCACCCATTCCAACGACACCTGCATCTGCGATCATAGCAAGGATCTCATCTCTTGTCAGTTCATTGAATGGTTTTACTTCTGGATACTCTACCTCTTTATATTCACCGTCGTTTTCAACAATGATACAATCTGAATATCCACCGCCTGGTGTAAGACGTTTTTCGATTGCTTTTACTGTACCGGATACAGATGCATAAATTGGTGCAGATACAAATCCACCTGCTTCAGCAATCTTCTGACCTTTTAATACCTGGTCACCCTTTTTTACCACTGCAACTGCCGGAGCACCAATATGCTGTGAAAGTGGGTAAACCAAAAGTCCTGTTGGAAGAACTTCTTTAATTGGCTGATCTTTTGCAAGGCTTTTTCCATCATTTGGATGAACCCCACCTTTAAAAGTTAAAAGTCCCATATTCGAGTTTCCTTCCTTTCTTTTTCTAACATTGTATATATTATATAAAAATAACACCATAAAATCTAGCAATTTTAGAAAATACTTTGTATATTTCTTAAAACATTCTAAATTTTTTCCAGTTCTTTACAATGATTCTAAAAAAAGAAAAGGCGGATCAATGATCCGCCTTAAAATCTCTTAATTACTATTCAGCATCTTCCTGAGCTGGTTCAGCAACTTCAAGTGCTTTCATGCTCAAGCTGATCTTCTTATCTGCTTCGTTCAGATCTACAACTTTAGCTGTGATCTCCTGTCCAACTGTAAGTACATCTGATGGTTTTTCTACGTGAGCTTTAGAAATCTGTGATACATGTAATAAAGCATCAACACCAGCTGCTAATTCAACAAATGCACCAAAGTCTGTCATACGAGCAACTTTACCAGTTACAACGTTACCTACAGCATAAACTTCTGCTGCATTAGCCCATGGATTTGTTTCTGGGAATTTTAAGCTGAGTGCAACTTTTGTATCGTTAATGTCTTTTACAAGAACTTTGAGTTCATCGCCTACGCTAAATACTTTCTTAGGATTTTCAACTCTTCCCCATGACATTTCAGAAATGTGAAGAAGACCATCAACACCACCAAGATCAACGAATGCACCGAAATCTGTTACGTTCTTAACAACACCATCAATCACATCACCAACGTTAAGTTTTTCAAACAGTTCTTTCTGTTTCTGAGCTTTTTCAGCAACAAGAAGCTGTCTTCTATCACCGATCACACGGTTTCTTCTTGGATTGAATTCGCTGATTACAAATTCGATTTCCTGTCCAGCATATTTGCTGAGATCTTTTTCATAAGAATCAGATACAAGGCTTGCAGGAATAAATACTCTTGCGCCTTCAACATCTGCACATAATCCGCCACCAAGAATCTGTGTAATTGGTGCTTTCAGTACTTCTTTATTTTCAAAAGCTTCTTTCAGTCTTTCGTTTCCTTTTTCTACTGCAAGTCTCTTATAAGTTAACAGAACCTGACCTTCTCCATCATTTACTTTAAGAACTTTAACAGTCATCTTGTCACCAACAGAAACTGCTGTTGTAAGATCTACAGACTGATCGTTTGAGTATTCATTTTTTGTAATGATACCGTCTGCTTTGTAGCCGATGTTGAGAATAATCTCGTCTGGTTTCACATCGATTACTGTGCCTTCTACAACCTCTCCATTATGAATTGTTTTTAATGACTCTTCTAACATTTGTTCAAAAGATAATTCTGACATTATTTTGAACCTCCTCAATTATATTGTTGGGCGTGGATGCCCCTGCTGTAATACCTACTGTTTCCACGGACCTCAATTGATTCAAATCCAAATCGCCAAGTGTCTGTATGTAGTACGTATCCTTACATGCTTTCGCACATATTTCAAATAACTTTTGGGTGTTGGAACTATGCTTGTCACCAATTACAATCATTGCATCCACCTCTTCTGCAATATTACGAGCTTCTGTTTGACGCTCTTTCGTTGCATTGCAGATAGTATTTAAAACACTTACATCATACCTCTTTTCGGAAATAATTTCAACTAATTCTTGAAATTTATTGTAATTAAATGTCGTTTGAGAGACTATACAAATGCTTTCTCCTTCTTTTACAGATAGTTTTTTTATATCCTCTGCATTTTGGATCACGGAAATGCGTTCTCCTGCCCATCCACGGATTCCTTCCACCTCCGGATGTTTCGGATCTCCTATAATAATAATATATTTACCATTTTGACTTTCTCGCTGCACAATGTTATGGATCTTCTTTACAAATGGACACGTTGCATCAACGATTTTTATATTTTTATCATCTAATTTATCGTAAATCCTTTTCTCAACACCGTGAGAACGTATGATGACTGCACCTTCTGTTATCTCATCAAGCTCTTCTTCATTTCGAAGCACCTGTACTCCATGCTTCTGCATGTCTTTGATCACTTCTTCATTATGAATGATCGGACCGTAAGTATAGATTGGGCCCTCACTTTCTTCTACTTGTCTATATACCGTATCTACCGCACGTTTGACGCCAAAACAAAATCCTGCCGTCTTTGCTTTGATCACTTTCATATCCTGCCCTCACTTATTTACAGTAACTGCAGATTGTGTCTACAACTTCCATAATTGACATATTCGAGCTATCTACAAGTACTGCATCTTCTGCTTGACGAAGAGGTGCTGTCTCACGTGTCATATCACGCTCGTCACGCTCTTTAATATCTTTTGCAATTGCTTCCAGATCACAAGCTTCCCCTTTTTCTTTCAGCTCATCATATCGTCGTTTTGCTCTTGTCTCAACACTGGCTGTAAGATAGATCTTCACATCTGCGTCTGGAAGTACGACTGTTCCAATATCACGTCCATCCATGATCACATCTTTTTCCTTTGCAAGAGTGCGCTGAAGTTCCAATAATTTTGTACGGACTTCTGGAATAGATGAAGTTTTTGATGCCATATTTCCAACTTGTTCAGCACGAAGTTCAGAAGTAACGTTCGCACCATTCAAGTATACCTGCTGCGCACCATTTTCATAAGCAATACTTACAACAACATCCCTGCATGCTTCTATGATCTTTTCTTTTTCTTCTGGCAAAATGTTATTGTTTAAGAAATGAATCGCTAAAGCACGAAACATTGCACCAGTATCCACATATATAAAACCTTGTTTTTTTGCCACAAGCTTTGCAATCGTACTTTTTCCAGCTCCTGCTGGGCCATCAACAGCTACATTATACCCCATTTTCTCATCCTCCTGCACGTATTGTTATTCGATTCCCGCATTTATTCCAGCCAAATATCCTGTTGACCAAGCAATCTGCAGATTAAACCCGCCAGTCAAAGCGTCAAGATCAAGCACTTCTCCTGCAAAATAAAGACTCTTTACAAGTTTCGACTCCATTGTTCCAGGATCGACTTCTTTTGTGCTGATACCACCTTTTGTAATAATCGCTTCATTATATCCACGAAGTCCTGTCAATGTCATTCTAAAATCTTTGATCAACTCTACAAAATGCTGACGTTCCTCTCTGGAAATTTCATTTACTTTTTTATCTTCTGGAATACCCGAAAGTTCAATCATGATCGGCTTTAGTTTTGCCGGAAACAGCTTGTCTATTGCATTTTTGAACAATTTATTTCGATTTTCTTCAAAATCACGAAGTACTCTTTGATCTAACTGTTCTTTTGTAAGTGCTGGTTTCAGATCGATTGACAATGTCAATGGATTTTTTTGAAGTTTTTTTCCTACTTTACTGCTTGCACTGATGATCAATGGTCCACTAACTCCGAAATGAGTGAATAACATTTCCCCAAAATCTTCGTATACCCTTTTCTTACCATCATAGATTGTTGCTGTCACATTACGAAGTGAAAGTCCCTGTAACTCTTTCGCATACCATTCTTTTACTTCCATCGGAACAAGTGCTGGTAATAATTCTGTTACTTTATGTCCTACATTTTTGGCAAAGCGATATCCATCACCCGTAGAACCTGTAGACTGATAAGAGATGCCGCCTGTTGCAACAATACATGCATCACCATACACTTTCTTTCCATTTTTTAATAATAAGCCTTTACAGACATTGTCTTCAACGATCAGCTCTTTTACTTCTGTATGAAGACAGATATCTACTCCCTGTCTTTGCATTTCTCTTTGTAATGCAAAAATAATATCTGAAGAATGGTCAGATACTGGAAATACTCTATTTCCACGTTCTACTTTTAATGAAACGCCTAATTCTTCAAATAAATCCATCACCTGTTCATTTGTAAAAGAATAAAATGAACTGTATAAAAATTTAGGATTGCTCATAACAGATGCAAATAATGTATCCATATCGCTTGCATTTGTTACATTACAGCGTCCTTTTCCTGTTATATAAATTTTTTTGCCAAGTTTTTCATTCTTTTCATACAAATGAACTTCATTGCCATTTCTAGCTGCAAAAATGGCGGCGGCCATTCCGGCTGCACCGCCTCCAATTACTAAAATCTTACTCATAGAGAATATCCTCATTAATTTTATTCATTCATGTCATCCATTTCACGGATTGGATTCAATTCATCACTACTATAAACCTGATATTCACCCCAAATGCCCTCTAATGTTTCCAATGTACTGATCACTTCTTTTTGCTTTTTCAAGCACAATGCGACAACCAGTGCATTGATAACACTTAACGGTGCAACAAGCGAATCAACAATTGATGCCATATCACTTCTTGCGATCAGATTGCAAGAAGAATATAAATTCATCGGAGAATGTACACTATCTGTCAGAGTGATAACCTTTGCTTTTCGATTACTCGCAAATTCCATAGCTTTTAAAGTTCTCACTGAATATCTTGGAAAACTGATTCCGATGATCACGTCTTCTTCACCAATCCGGATAAGCTGCTCAAACATCTCACTAGAACCATTTGTGTTCACCATGATAACATCTTCAAATATCAGATGCAGATAAAAACTCAAAAATGAAGCCAACGGCTCACAGCTTCTGATACCTACAATATATATCTTACGTGCATTCAGAATAATATCAATCGCAGTATTAAACGTTTTCGGATCGATCGAAGACATTGTAAGTTTAATCTTCTCAATATCAGACTGTAACACACTTTCAAGAATTTCTGACTGATCGATCCTGCCATATGTCACTTCCATTCGTTGGATTGAATTCAGGCGATTACGTACAAGTTCTTCCAAAGCACGTTGAAACCCTGGATATCCTTTATACCCTAACTGAGTTGCAAAACGTACAACCGTAGATTCACTCACACCTACAACCTCTCCAAGTTTCGCAGCTGTCAGAAACACTGCCTTTTCATAATTCTCCGTCACATAATTTGCAAGCATCTTCTGCCCTTTACTAAGTTCTGGATATTTTTCTTTTATCCTTACAAGCAATTCGTTTGTACTATTCTCATTCACACTTAGATCCTCTGTTTCTAATTTTAAACAGCGGAAGCTAACTTCCGCTGTAATAATAAGTATACAATATCCTGTTTTTTATTTCAAGAACGATTCTCTGAGTGTTATTTAAATCTGACGAGTATACACTCTCAACCAATTCTTCTCATCCTCTGTCAGGTATGGACTGAGCAATGTAAATACTTTTCTATGATATGCATCTAAAAGCATTTTTTCATGCACTGTCATTGCATCTTTATCCAACGCATCCAGATCGATCGGAACAAATGTCAATGGTTCAAAATACATAAACTGTCCATATCCATTCTTTTTGCCATTGCATACAAGAAGCTCATTCTCAATTCTGATACCATGTGAACCCTCGATATAAATTCCCGGTTCATCTGTAACGATCTGACCAGCCTCCAAAGGACGTCTTGCTTCCGCTTTCTGATTCCATGCGATTCGTGCTGGTCCCTCATGGATATTTCCAAGATATCCAACACCATGTCCTGTCCCGTGATTAAAGTTTAATCCCACTCTCCAGAACGGTTCTCTTGCTGCATAGTCAAGGACACTTCCATCACATCCATAAAGGAATCTTGCATCCGCAAGTGTAAGCATACTACATACAACAATTGTAAAATGCTTTTTCTGTTCAATAGATACTGGTCCTAAAGCAACTGTTCTTGTAATATCTGTAGAACCTTCCAAGTATCCACCGCCTGTATCTGTAAGAAACAATCCTTCTGGTTTCAGTTCTACATCTGTTTCTGGTGTAGATGAATAATGACATAAAGCAGCATGCTCTTTATATGCACTGATTGGTCCAAAACTTGGTCTGATGAATCCTTCCTGTTCTGCACGAAGGCTTTCCAGCTTTTCAGATGCACTAATTTCTGTAATGCGCATTTTTCCTACATTTGTCTTAATCCAATACATAAACTTCGTATGTGCAACCGCATCTTTCAAATGTGCACGACGGATATTCTGGATCTCCACTTCATTTTTAATAGATTTCATCAGGATGATTGGGTTTTCTTTCTGTACCTTTTTTACATTTTCTGGAATATTGCTAAACAAAGCATAGTTTGTTTGTGTTGGATCAACAAAAAGAATATCTTCTTCTGTAAATGTTTTTACTCTTTCATAGATATCATTATAAGGATATACTGTCACATGATTCTCAGCAAACATTTTGTTGATCGCAGCATCAAATTTGCTTTCATCTGCGTATAATTCTACATTTTCTTTATTAACAACTGCATAAGATAATAATAATGGGAAGTAACTCACATCATTTCCACGAATATTAAGCAACCAGTCAATATCGTCTAGACTTGTAATGATCTGTGTTGTTGCACCTGCTTTTGCAACTGCTTCTCTCACTCTTGCCAACTTAGAACTTGTAGATTCTCCTGTATATTTTTCTTCTAAAAGAAAAGCTGGTTCTTTCGAAAGCTCTGGACGGTCAGTCCATACTTCTCCTACAAGATCAACATCTGCGATGATCTTACCATTTTTTTCATTTACAATCTCTTCGAACGCTTTTCCCTGAGACAGATCGATCGTACGTCCGTCAAAACCAAGAACACCGTTTTCCGCCAAAGTATCTTTCAAAAATTCTTCAAGTGTTGGAACACCTGGTTCACCCATTTTCTGAAGTTCAACACCAGATCCTTCCAACTGCTGTGCTGCCTGGATAAAATATCTTCCATCGGTCCAAAGATATGCTGCATCTTTTGTAACAGCAGCAGTCCCAGCGGAACCTGTAAAGCCAGTCAGGAAAGCTCGTTCTTCAAAATATTTCCCAACATATTCGCTCTGATGATAATCCGCTGTTGGAACAATATAAATATCAATCCCCTGCTTCTCCATCAACTGACGGAGTGCAGTTAATTTTTCCTGTGTTGTCATAATTTTCCTCCAAAAAAGGACAGCCCCTTTAACCTTGTTGTGCGATCATAACATTTATAGATTAAAGGTTCTGCCCCCTCTCTGTATAGTATTATACCGGATATGATCCGTTTTCTGTGTCTGCTACTTTTGCATCCACTTTTGTCTGCTGAGCTTCTCTATATTTAAAGAATTCAGTAGCTACCTGTGGGAACAATGCATAAGAAAGTACATCTTCATCCTGCTGGATCCACTGAGCACATTCGCTACGGAGTGTGTCCATCTCATCATCAATAAGATCTGCTGGACGGCAAGTAATTGTTTCAGCGTTATCGCCTAATACCTTCTTCTTAACATCCTCGTTGAATGGTTTTACTGTTTCACCATATTTTCCTGAAAGGATGTCTTTTGTTTCTTTTGTTGCCATCTTATAACGTTCACCCATCAGTACGTTAAATACTGCCTGTGTACCTACGATCTGTGAAGATGGTGTAACCAATGGTGGTTCACCAAGATCTTTTCTTACACGTGGTACTTCTTCAAGAACATCATAGAATTTATCCTCAGCACCCTGTTCAGCAAGCTGTGATGTAAGGTTTGAAAGCATACCACCTGGTACCTGATACAAAAGTGTTTTGATGTTAACACCTAAGTTCTTTGGATTGAGCAGTCCACTTTCAAGCGCTTCGTCACGGATTGGACGGAAGTAATCAGCAATCTCAGCAAGAAGTTTCTGATCAAGACCTGTATCATAAGGAGTTCCTTTGAATGTTTCAACCATAACTTCTGTTGCTGGCTGAGATGTTCCAAGAGCAAATGGTGAAATTGCTGTATCAATGATATCACAGCCTGCTTCTACAGACTTAAGATATGTCATTGAACCTACACCTGATGTGTAGTGTGTATGCATTTCGATTGGAATATCAACAGCTTCTTTTAACGCTGTAACAAGTTCTGTTGCCTGATATGGGCAAAGAAGACCAGCCATATCTTTTACGCAGATAGAATCAGCTCCCATGTCTTCGATCTTCTTAGCAAGCTCTGTCCAATATTTCAAAGTATAAGCTTCACCAAGTGTATAAGACATTGCAACCTGTGCATGAGCTTTTTCCTGATTTGCTGCTTTTACTGCTGTCTGAAGGTTACGCATATCATTTAAGCAGTCGAAGATACGGATGATATCAATACCGTTTGCTACAGATTTCTTTACGAAATCTTCTACTACATCATCTGCATATGGACGATATCCAAGGATATTCTGTCCACGAAACAACATCTGTAATTTTGTATTTTTAAATCCATCACGGAATTTACGAAGTCTTTCCCATGGATCTTCTTTCAGGAAACGAAGAGATGCGTCAAATGTAGCTCCTCCCCAACATTCTACTGCATGATATCCTACTTTATCCATTTTTTCGATGATTGGCATCATCTGCTCTGTTGACATTCTTGTAGCAATCAGAGACTGATGAGCATCACGCAGAATAGTTTCTGTAATTTTAATTGGTTTTTTAACGATTTCTGCCATTTATCTATCCTCCATCTTATTTAACACCGAAAATTGCCATGAATGTTCCGGCTGCTACTGCAGTACCGATAACACCCGCAACGTTAGGTCCCATCGCATGCATGAGCAAGAAGTTTGTGGGATCTGCCTCAGCACCAACTTTCTGAGAAACTCGTGCTGCCATAGGAACGGCAGATACACCAGCTGATCCGATCAATGGATTAACTTTTCCGCCAGTTGCTTTGCACATAATCTTACCGAATACGACACCAGCTGCTGTACCGAACGCAAATGCGATCAGACCAAGAGCTACGATCTTAAGAGTATCTGTATTCAAGAATGCTTCCGCACTTGTTGTTGCACCTACAGATGTTCCAAGCAAGATAACTACGATGTACATCATTGCATTAGAAGCTGTTTCTGTAAGCTGTCTTACAACGCCAGATTCACGGAACAAGTTACCAAGCATAAGCATACCAACCAATGGTGCTGTTGTAGGAAGGATCACACAAACGATGATCGTTACAATGATAGGGAACAGAATCTTTTCCAGTTTTGAAACTGGACGAAGCTGGTCCATCTTGATCTTTCTTTCTTCTTCTGTTGTAAGAAGTTTCATGATCGGAGGCTGGATAACCGGTACAAGAGCCATATAAGAATAAGCTGCTACCGCGATTGGTCCCATCAATGCTGTCTGCTGCAGTTTACCTGCAAGGAAAATAGAAGTAGGACCATCTGCTCCACCGATAATAGAGATCGCTGCTGCTGCTTTATCAGAGAATCCCATTGCCATAGCTCCGAGATATGCAGCGAAAATACCGAACTGAGCTGCTGCACCCAAGAGGAAACTCTTAGGGTTTGCGATCAGTGGTCCAAAGTCAGTCATCGCACCTACACCCATGAAGATCAAAGATGGAAGTACTGACCATTCATCCATCACGTAGAAATAATAGAGTAATCCGCCGATGCCATTGCTTGAATCTTCCGGATGGATCATGATATCCGGATAAATATTTACAAGGAGCATACCGAATGCGATCGGAACAAGCAGAAGTGGCTCAAATCCACGTGCAATTGCCAAATAAAGGAAAAAACATGCCACCGCAATCATAATCAGATTGCCTACAGTAAGATTCATAAAAGCGGTCTGGTCGATGAGGTTTCCTAATGTTGTTACAATATAGTCCATTTGTCAAACCTCCCGGTATACTAGTTTAATGTTGCCAGAACTGCTCCTGCTTCAATAGCATCACCTACTGCTACATCAATACTAGCAACTGTTCCTGCTTCTGGTGCTACTACTGGGATTTCCATTTTCATAGCTTCGATGATAACAACAGGATCTCCAGCTGCTACGCTCTGTCCTACATTTGCTTCGATTTTAAATACTTTACCAGCTGCTCCAGCTTTTACCTGAATGCTGCCTGCTCCAGCTGCTTTCTTTGGTGCTGCAGGAGCTGCCTTTGGTGCTGCAACTGGTGCTGCTGCTCTAGCTACAGGTGCTGTGCCAGCATTTGTTTCTTCTACTGTAACGTCATATACATTGCCATTTACTGTAATTGTATAACTTTTCATCTTTATCTCCTCCTGATTACTTCCAGTTATTTGTCTTTCTTCTCTTGATAGAACGAACAACAAATCCGTCTGTTGATGTTCCTTCAGCTGCTGCGATTGCTGCTGCAATTACAGCGATCAGTTCTGTATCATCTGTTTCCACTGTCTCAACAACAGGAGCTGCTGAAACGGTTGTTTCTGGAACTGCTGTTTCTGCTTTTGCTTTTTTGCTGAACAATCCCTGAATTACTGGGATGTATTTGAACAAGCTGATAACAAAAGCGATAAAGATCAGTACAACAAATACTGTTCCCATACCTAATAATGTATTCATTCCGGCTTTTGCAAGGATCTCACCCATAGAATATTCCGGATTGATCGTAAGACTTTCGAGATTCATATCTTCGTCAAAACTGAACTGGATATTACCACTTCTGCCTTCCGCTGTGAAATCTGCTATCAATATAGCTCCAGTATTGGATACTGTCATTTCATATGCGCCGATCTCAGTGATCGTGCCACAGTCAACAAGTCCAGCTTCCCATGCATCCATCATTCCGATGAAATCTTCGCCCTCGATCGGAAGACCTGAATTCAACATTGTCAGCTCTAAAGCCAGATCAGAAAGATCACGATAATACTGGAATTCTTCTCCTGTCATCGCACTAAAACTTTCTGTGATGACCGCTGCGTAAGATTCCATTGTTGCCTGATTATATGCAGATTCTTTACTGTCGTTTCCACATCCTGCAAGACTAAAAACAAGAATGAGTACAAGTCCTAATAAACTAATTTTTTTCTTCATCTTGACTCACCTCACTAAACTGTTCCGTGTTTTTTTGCCGGACGATCCTCTCTTTTTGTGAAAAGCATCTCGAATGCTCCAATTACATATTTTCTAGTATCAGCTGGTTCGATAATCGCATCAACATAACCTCTTCTTGCTGCTGATACAGGACTTGACTGAAGTTCTTTGTAAGCTGCTGCTTTTTCTTTTAATGTTTCAGCATCAGCATCAGCGTACATGATCTTAGCTGCAAGTGTTGCATCCATCATACCGATCTCAGATGTTGGCCATGCATAAACCATATCTGCACCGATTGATTTACTGTTCATTGTGATGTAAGCACTTCCGTAAGCTTTACCAATAATCACATTTACTTTTGGTACTGTTGCATTTGCAAATGCATATGTAAGTTTTGCTGCAGCTCTTGCAATATTCTTTTCAGAATCTACTGTTGCTGCAAATCCAGTTACATTTGTTAATGTAAGAACTGGGATTGAGAAAGCATCACAGAAATTGATAAATGTCATCGCTTTTTTACAGCCATCTACAGTAAGGACTGTATCGAAACTTTCAGCATTCCCTTCTGCATCATATACTTTTGAACGGTTCGCAACAGCCCCCACTGTCATACCATTCAATCTGATAAATCCTGTTACCATCTCTTTTGCAAAGTCTTTCTTTGTCTCAAAGAAAAGATTGTCATCAGAAATTGTAGCAAGTACGATACCTGTATCTTCTGCTGCATTTTCAATATCTGCACATACACGATTCAGATCATCAAGACATTCGTCATAAGAGTGATCATCTTCGTTATTTGCAGGGATCAAGCAAACGAGTTCACGGATCTGTGCAAGAATTTCTTCTTCTGTTCCGATTCCATCTACAAGACCTGCTGTTTTGCTCTGGTATTCTGCTGTAGAAGTATCATTTCTGGAAATCTCATTTCCTTCCAGTGCGTTTGGAGAATTTACAAATAATCTTGCATTGCTGCTTTCCATAAATGTAAAATCTGTAAGTCCCGGCATTACTGCGAGTCCGCCACCGCACATTCCAAAGATCGCTGTAATCTGTGGAACTACACCTGATGCTAATGACTGTTTGTAATACAGACTTCCGAAGGCTTCCAGCGCATCTGTTGCTTCCTGTAATCTAAGACCTGCACAATCGAGCAGACCGATCACCGGTGCACCCATCTTCATTGCCATATCATAAATGTTAGCAATTTTTTTTGCGTGCATCTCGCCAATAGATCCTTTTAATACAGCTGCATCCTGACTGTATACGTATACGAGATTACCATCAATTACTCCGTATCCAGTGATAACACCGTCTGAAGGAGTCTCTTTTGCCTGCAAGTTGAAATCTGTACTTCTTGCTGTAACAGCACCGCCGATTTCAACAAAGCTGCCCTCATCAAGCATTGCGGCAATTCTTCTGCTTGCTGAGTTTTCTGTTGCATTGTAGCTCATACTCAATTCCTCCGTATATTTAAGATTGTTTTTGTGCTTTCACACTTTAATCTAATTTTTGCCTTCTATAGTATATACTAATCATTGGAAAATTTCAACGAATAAATATGCCAGTTTTCACCCTTTTTTTATGCAATTTTTGTGGTTTTCACCAAAATTTTAAGAATTTATTTAAAAAATCCCCAATCCGTCAAACAAAATTTTAATACCAATAAGCATCAAAATAATACCACCACACATTTCCGCTTTGCTTTTGTATTTTTCGCCAAAAAGACTTCCAATCTTCACACCAATCGCTGAACAGACAAATGTAATAACTCCAATAAATGAAACCGCTGGAATAATCTGCACACGTAAGAAAGCAAATGTAACTCCTACAGCAAGTGCATCAATACTTGTTGCAACAGCAAGGATAAACATATCTTTTGCTTTCATAGATGCGTCCATTTCATCACATTCTTTTTCTCTGCTTTCTTTGTACATATTGATTCCAAGATACATAAGTAAAGCAAAGGCGATCCAATGCGCATATTTTGTGATCATTTCTGCAAAGAAACTTCCCAGGAAATATCCGATCAAAGGCATAAGCGCCTGAAATCCACCAAACCACGCACCTGCTGTGAGCATATGTCTTGTCTTGATTTTCCCAAGAGACAGCCCCTTACAGATCGATACTGCAAACGCATCCATTGATAATCCGATCGCTAAAATAAATAATTCAAAAATACTCATAGTTTCCCTCCTAAAATCTTTTGTTTTCCCAAAAAACAGCATTGCACAAGCAAAAATATTTGATACATGGCAATAAAAAAGACCCAAAGACAGCTTTTGTAAACTGTCCTTGAGTCTCACCATTCAAAATAATACCGGATGCACATGCATCATTATGTCGATATTACTACATATTGCTATGCCGATTACTCCCTCAGGAATTCAATATTGCTATATTAGCACAATCCCAAAGAAAACTCAACGTTCAGATTGTTTTAAATGAAATACAATCCATTTATTTTTGATTGCGGTACTGCACTGGAGTCATATTATATAACTTCTTAAATACACGGTTAAAATGTTCTACATTCTGGTATCCAACAGACTCTGCAATACTTTCTACTGTCGCATTGCTGCTTTTAAGCATCGCTCTCGCCTTCTTCATACGTACTTTTTTCAGAATATCACCAAATGTCATTCCTGATTTTTCTTTAATGTATTTAGAAAGATAAGGTTTTGACAAGAAAAATTCTTCTGCCAATGTATCCAATGTAACTGTTTTATAATTTGCATAAATATAATTTGTGATCTGAAGAAGTCTTTCATCTTTGCATTCATCCATTTTCTTGATTTCTTCGATCTTATTTACAGCAACTTCTAACGCTGCGATAGATGCTTTGATGATATCGGCATCAACACCAACACCCCAGTAAGTCTTATCTTTGCATTTTACACCTACATATGCAACCGCTTTAGACGATGAACCTGTTGACTGGGAATGCTCTTCGTAGAATGCAAGTTCATATCCAATATCAAAATAATGTTTGATCGCATTACTTACTGCATCAAGGCGACCATTACCTACGCCATTGATCACGCGAACACCGCCAGCATGACTGATTGTTGCAGATGCAACAATTCCATCTTCCTGTTTAAAGTGACATTCTGAAATTGAGAATATATGTTTCGCAGTAATATAGTGATCTTCGAAAATATGATATACCCATTCTGGGCTGAGTTCTTTGTGTGCTTTGTCTGAAACATCTTTTACAAGATATCCAACTTCTTCTCGCATCTTCTCTGGCAGACTGATTCCGAAATTCTGTTTCAAGATATAATTTACTCCACCCTTACCAGACTGGCTGTTGATACGGATGACATCAGAATCATATGTACGTCCAACATCTTTTGGATCGATCGGAAGATATGGAACACTCCATTTATCCGCATGCCCTTCTTCTCTCCAAGTCATACCTTTGGCAATCGCATCCTGATGTGAACCAGAAAAAGCTGTAAATACAAGTTCTCCTGCATATGGCTGTCTTGGAGAAACTTTCATACGAGTTACACGTTCATATACTTCACAGATTCTCTTCATATCTGAAAAATCTAATTTAGGATCCACACCATGTGAGAACATATTCATAGCGATCGTTACGATATCTGCATTTCCTGTACGTTCTCCATTCCCAAACAATGTTCCTTCGATTCTGTCTGCTCCTGCAAGAATACCTAATTCCGCATCACTGACACCAGAGCCTCTATCATTATGTGGGTGAAGACAAAGGATTACATTATCTCTATATAAGAGGTTTTTATTAAAATATTCAACCTGACTAGCAAATACATGTGGCATTGCAATCTCTACTGTTGTAGGAAGATTGATGATCGCCTTATTATCTTCGGTCGGCTGCCATACCTCAAGTACCGCATTACAAACGTCTAATGCATATTCAATCTCTGTTCCCGGAAAACTTTCAGGACTGTACTGGAATGTAAAATTACCATCTGTCTCTGCGGCAAGTTCTTTTAATAATTTAGCACCATCGACTGCAATCTGTTTCACCTGTTCTTTATCTTTACGGAATACCTGTTCACGCTGTGCTACAGATGTAGAATTGTATACATGTATAACTGCATGTGGTGCTCCTTTTACTGCCTCAAATGTACGTTTGATAATGTGTTCTCTTGCCTGAGTCAGCACCTGTACTGTAACATCATCCGGAATCAGATTCTGTTCGATCAACGTACGCATAAACTGATATTCTGTCTCAGATGCTGCCGGAAATCCCACTTCGATCTCTTTAAATCCAACTTCTACAAGGAGCTTAAAGAACTCGACTTTTTCCTCCAGACTCATTGGCTCGATCAAAGCCTGATTGCCGTCTCGAAGATCAACGCTACACCAAGTTGGTGGGGAGTCGATGTAATCCTTTTTAACCCAGTCGTAACAATCGACAGGCGGCATAAAATAAGATCTTTCATACTTTTCGAAATTCTTCATAGCAGTTACTCTCCTTATATTTTATCAATAAAGTTGTCTTTTTTTATTCTTGTTTATGTTATCACAGATAACCAATTTATACCAGTGCGAATTTATACTCTTTCTTGATTATTTTTAACCTCTTTTCAAATTTTCATTTATAAAACGCAACTATTTATTCATTAATGTTGCATAAAATATCGCTCAACAATTTGATATGTACACCATTTCAATGTCCTTTTCGCTGTCGATTCTGAAGTAACGATTTCAAATTCTCGAATTATTTCACCCTTCAAATAATACCTTACACTTCCAACTTCTGCTCCTGCTGCAACTGGTGCTGTTACAGCCTCTTTTACTGTTATATCCACCTTTATCTCTGCATCATCTCTCAACAACAGCTTTAGTTCTCCACTATCAATGATCTTTTTCGGAAGGTTCACTTTTAATGAAACTGTAGAATCTCCACTTAATAAATCATTATTCGGAATCCCGTTTACAACAGGAATCTCCGGTAATTCTAGTGGCGCATATATATTTTTATAGTGAAAATTCTCGATACCATATTTCATAAGTTTTCGAGTATCTGACCATTTATAGCCTTTATGATTCGGCCAACCACACGCTAATAAGGAAACAATAAACGTACGGTCTTCATTTTCTAACGCACCTACATAACAATAGCCAGCTTCATTCGTAAATCCTGTTTTTCCAGATAAAGCTCCTGACATCATCTTCAAAAATGCATTATGATTGACACAATGATAGGCAAACTCCCCACTGACATCCGTAAAACTGTAATCTACTGTTTGTGTGATCTTTAAAAACAGATCTTTTTTCGGAGAATCCATAATGCAATACTTCATAAGTCTTGCAAGTTCCTCTGCTGTTGTATGATGGATTCCATTTTCATCTTCTGCATCCAATCCATTTGGGGTAATAAAATATGTATTTATGCACCCTAATTCCTGTGCTTTTTCATTCATCAAATCCGCAAAGCCTTCAACACTAGTTCCTATCATTTCCGCAATGAGCACCGCCGAATCATTATGTGATTCTAACATCAACGAATACAATAAATCTCGCAATATGAACTGCTGTCCTTCCCTCACGCCCAAACGGACTGCCGGTTGGGAAGCTGCATTCTGACTTGCTGTCACAACTGCATCTAAATCACCATTTTCCAAAGCAAGAATACAAGTCATAATCTTAGTCGTACTCGCCATCGGCAGTACTTCACGCCCATTTTTTTCAAATAAAATACGCCCACTGTCAGCATCCATCAATACCGCTGACTGGGCGTATAACTCTTCTGGTTCTTTTATATTTTCTTCTTTTGTAGATTCTTCAGCAATAATAAGTTCTACTTGGCTGTTTATAAGAAACAATGCAACAATCATGCCGAATATCGTATATCGAATCCATTTTTTTGAAAATCGAAAGACCATAAATCTGTTTTTAAATTTCTCCAAGATACCATTCTTAATCCATTCTATGTACGAACAGTGATTCTTAGAAATTGTCCTACACTTTTAACGTCAATTCTGCTTCTTCTTCCGCCTCTTCTTTAAATGTTTCTACCTGTTCTGGTGCAAGACTTGGAAGTTCATCCAGATTCTGAATACTGAATCTACGCAAAAATTCTTCTGTCGTACCAAATACGATCGGATGACCAGGCACATCCAAACGGCCACATTCTTCGATCAGACCGTATTCTACAAGCTTATTTACAGCATAATCAGATTTTACTCCTCGGATCTTTTCAATCTCCAAGCGACTGATCGGCTGTTTGTATGCAACAATAGAAAGTGTTTCTAACTGCACTTCTGATAGAACGCATCGTTTTGGTTGCTTTGCAATCTTGATCAAATATTCATACATTTCTTTTTTCGTACACATCTGATAAGAATCATCTAATTCAATGATCTGAATTCCTCGATCTTCTTCATCGTACTGCTGTATCATTCGATGAATGATCGCTCGTGTTGTCTCTTCATCTTCTTCGATCGTTGTCGCAATCCGACTTAATTCAACAGAATTTCCCATAGTAAACAAAATTGCTTCTATCGCACCTTGTAATTTTTTTGTTTTATCCATTCTATTCCCTTTCATTCATCTCTTTTTTAGATAAGAGAAATGATCTTAATCTCGCCAAATGTTTCATCCTGCTCTACATGTATCGCTCCTGTTTTCATCAATTCTAGGATAGCCAAAAATGTCACAACTACATGCATCTTACTCTTTTGTTCCTCTAAAAGCTGACGAAAACTAAATTCTCTGTGCGTTCGTGCATACTCCTCTACATAATTCATTTTTAAAGGAAGTGGAACTTCTTCTTTTTCAATTTTCCCAAATTTACTTCGCACTGGATCCATTAGATTATCACGCCGTTTCATAACATCTTTAAAAATATTATTTAACTTCGTCAATGTCAGATCACCCAATAATTGATCAAGATCGATCGGTTCTTTATATTTACGGACCTCTTCTGGTATAGATGGCTCTTTAAACATCATGTGTTCCGAATCAAACTGTCGATCTTTTAATTCTCCTGCCATGTATTTATACATTTTATATTGAAGCAATTGTTCTACCAGTTCTTGTCGCGGATCGATCTCCTCTTCCTCTTCTTCCTTAACCTCTTTCGGCAGAAGCATCTTACACTTAATCTCCAAAAGCGTTGCAGCCATAACAAGGAATTCACTCATAATATTCAGATCTTCTTTTTGCATCGCACGGATATATTCCATATATTGATTTGTGATCTCAACGATTGGAATATCATAAATATCTATTTTATTCTTATCGATCAGATGTAGCAAAAGATCCAACGGTCCCTCAAATACATCCAGCTTTACTGGTATTCCCATAAAATTCTCCTGTCCTAGTTTTTTTATAACTCAACAACGACGATCTCTGGATAATTAAAGATTCTAAATTTGATCGTATGTGTACCAAGTCCTTTACTTACAATAATCGTATGCTCACCTTCTGTTGTCATCTCTCCAGAATATTTCGGAAAAAGTCGAAGATGTGGTGTGATCACACCTCTCCATCCTGGAATTCTTGCAACTCCACCATGCAGATGACCAGACATCACAAGATTTGCACCCCATTCTTTGTATCCAGCAAAATGTCCTGGATCATGTGCTAACAAAATCTGGAACGCTTCTTTAGACGCTTCTCCAACAAATGTTTCAATATATGTTTTTCCTATTTTATCATGATGTTTATAAGATTCTATTGGTAAATCCACACCGGTAATTCGAATCATACGATCAGAAAATTCAAATTCTGTACTGTCATTATCTAAAATATGAACACCTGCATTTCTTAAGCTCTGTATATATCGTTCGATCACATCACCATATCTCTTAGGATACGTTTTCATCCTCTGTTCATGATTTCCCATTGCGTAATAAACAGGTGCAATATTCGGAAGCTTTGAACAGAATTTAAGTGCAGAATCATATGCAACATGATGTTTACCGATCAACATATCTCCGCCAATCAAGATTAAATCTGGGCTTTCTTTCCTTACTGCTTCATATAAAATATCATTTTCATTCCCATAAATATGATCATGTAGATCACTCAAAAAAACAATCTTAAGTTTCTCTCGTTTTTTTCTTTTATCAGAAGTCGGAAGACAATATCTTTTCACCTTAAAGATCCGATTTTCTCTCCAACTTTCGAACAAAATTCCTGCTGCCAAAACGAGAAATAATATAATTATATATCCCACAAGTATTCTCCTTTACTCAAGCACAAAACAATGTTTTTCATAATTGTATACACGTATTTCCTTTTATTTTATATACAAAATTACTATATAATCCTATCATTTTTTTCCGCTAAAGTAAAGAGAAGCAATCTTTTTCAGATAGTCCGTAAATCCTGCTTTTTTCACATCTGATTTACTGATAATATTCACGGTTCCTATTTCTTCTTCTCCCAAACTATAGATCAAAGAACCAATCACATCTCCCTTTTTCACCGGTGCTGCGATTGGCTCTTTCACATGAATTGTTTTTTGAATATCTGTAAAATCTCTATTTTTCGTATCTAAAAATGAAAAGGTTTTCTCATATTCTCCTTCCACCGTCTCTTCTACCCCACCTTTTACCGTTATCTCTTTTAAAACAGGTGGTTCTTCATCCCGATATAATTGACAAACGCTAAATCCATAATTTAATAACGTTACTGCATCTTTAAATCTTGTTTTCGAATCTTCTGCAGCCATAACCACTGCAATCATTTCAACGTCATTTTTCTTTGCCGTAGCAGACACACAAAACTTTGCATTTCCAGTAGAACCTGTTTTTAATCCTGTCGTATACTCATATTGCCGTACTAATTTATTCGTATTCGTAAGTCCAAATTCAGATGAACCTTTTGCTGTCGTATGCGTGATGTTTTCCATCCAGATCATACAATAATCATGAATTTCCGGATACCTTATGATCAGTTCTCTTGACATTAGTGCAACATCCCGCGCACTTGTCACATGTCCATCTGCATCCAATCCATTACAATTCACAAAATTTGTATTTTCCATGCCTAAGCCTTTTGCACGTTCATTCATCTGTTTCACAAACGCTTCTTCACTGCCGCATAAAAATTCTGCCATTGCCACACATGCATCATTTCAAAATAGTAGATCTTACTCAGGATTCTTAAATTTATAATAAATACAAATATTTCCTTCTTCCTGCACTTCAATTTTTTCAATCAATTCACAGATAATCGTTCTTTCAAGCACATCCATATTGATACAATCTATAAAACGTTCACACCATTGGTTCATTTTTTCTCTTGCATGCTCTGCTTGTTGAAGCTGTCGTCTCGCTTTTTCTAATTTTTCATTTAAATCCTGAAGTTCTAAATCATAATCCTTTATATATGCAAAATATGTTTCCTGATCAATGATTTCATCCAGATAATTTTGATATGTTTTCTTTTTATATTGTTGATAACGTTCTATTTCTTTTTGTAATTTTGAAATTTGTGGCTGTTCTTCCTCTTTCAAATTATAACAATTCTTTATTTCTCTTAATTCAGCAATATCTTCGTCCGTCAAAATCTTTTTTGCTTCGTTTTGTAAAGATTTTAGCACTGCACTTTCCAATTGTTTATTATAAATCTTATGACTTTTACATTTTATTTTCCCTTGTGTTTTATAAGTTTTACAACAATACCCAATCCATGCATGCTGACTATAACGATCATACATCCGAACCATTGTGTGTTTACAATCCGCACAAAAAAGCAACCCTGAAAATAATGCTGGCTTTTGCTCCGCATTTACTTGTTTTGTGCGCATCTTCTGCCGCTCTTTTACCTTGTAAAAAATCTCTTTCTCAATGATTGGCTCATGTTGCTGTTCTACTCGAATCCATTCTTTTTCAGGTTGTTTGATATGTTTTTTATCTTTATATGATTGATTACTATATTTGTTCTGAACAATAGTTCCAATATAAACTTCATTATTTAAAATGGTATGTATCGTTTGATAAGACCAATTTTTTGTCGTCTCTAATTCATGTGAGTTATAATAAGAAATGCCTTGGATCTGCCTTTTATAATGACTCGGGATCAACACCCCTTCTTCGGAAAGTATTTTCGCAATCTTACCTTTTCCATATCCTTGTAAATATAACCGATAGATTCTTCGCACTACATTTGCCGCATATTCATCAATCACCAAATGATTATGATCTTTTGGGTCTTTTATATATCCATATGGATAAGAAGCACCCAGATATTTCCCCGCTTTCATCTTTGCTTTCAAGGCACTGCGAATGTTTTTTGATAAATCCTCACAATACCACTCATTCACCAGTCCATTGATCTGACGAGACTTTTTGTTTTCCTGATTTGCAGTATCTGTCCCGTCCACAACACCAATAAAACGGATTCCTAGATTTGGCAGATCATGATGCAGATATTTTTCAATATGTTCCATATTCCTCGAAAATCGTGACTGGGATTTTGCCAAAATGATATCGTATTTCCCCAGCTTTGCATCTGACAACATCCGTTCAAAATTTGGTCTTGTATCGTAAAGTCCGCTTTCATCATCGTCCGAATACATCTCCACAATCTTATAATGATGGTCTAGTGCATACTCTGTAAGAAGAAGTCGTTGATTTGTGATACTGGCACTTTCATCCCCTTTTTGTAGCTTATCTTTATCTTCCTTCGATAAACGAAGATATAACACTGCTCTGTCTTTTTCATGAGAAATTCGATCCATCCCGCCTGCCTCCATACTCATTTTAAAATTCACATTTGCAATTTCAAAACAGACTTCATGCATTCTTTCAAACTTTTCTCACCATATACAACATTTACCGAAATCTCTTCTTTTTTTGAAGACTTCTTTTTCTTCTCAAGTTCTGTTCTCTGCTTCATTTTCAGTTCTGAATTTTCCATAAGTATTACCACGCTTGACTTTTTTCTTATACTTATGTAGACATTTTTCAATTTAAACATTGTCCTTAAAAATTTTGTGGATTTGATGCTATAGTTGAGGAAATCTTTTTATCGAATAATGGAGGTGTACAATTTTATTTACTTTCTAAATGGTACAGATGTGGCAATTCTAGTTTCTTTTTGAATAGTTCAGGTGGGGCGATTGTATTCTGATGATTTCTTGTATTTAACGGACTATTCGAACAAATGTATTTCTGTCATTTCTCTATCAAACAACAAATTTTCCCATATGCCCAAATCCAACCATTCGTATAGCTTTCACATTCCCTGATTTCTCTATAGATGCTTACTTTTCTCTCTATACCCATAAATTTCTTAATCTTCTTCTCTCCGAGAAAAAACGCTCTTGATAGTACCCAATTTGCTTCAATCAATCCTAAAATTTTCTCATTTTATATCTCACAAACTTTTGTTGCTTCTATATACCCATTCCCCACTTCACGCGCTGATCAGAATCCCTATTTTTTATTCCGAAATCAGATTACTGAAATACTTTGTTTTTCCAGACAAGATATCATCATAAAATCCTTGTTTCCAATCAATATAGTCAATGCTATCTTGAATCCGCTTCAGCTCTTCTTCTAAACTCTGACGTTTTTTTGCAAGGATTTGCTTTCTTTCTGGAATACTGGCCTCTCCTTCCATGCACAATTGAATATACTCTCTCATTTCCTGAATACTCATATTACAATTACGCAGACAATTCAAACTATTGATCCAATCAATATCTCGATCATCAAAAATGCGTCGATTTTTTTCATCTCGTTTAACATTTGGGACAAGCCCCTGATTGCAATAATATTTTAATGTTTCATAAGCAAGTCCCGTCTTTTCGCAGGCTTCTTTCATTGCATACATATCTGCCACCTCATTTTCCAATTTTTTTAAATTAGTTCAAAAAAATATTGACCGGTAGTAACTACCGAGTGTTACACTGATTATACATAAAAGAAAATAAAATCACAAGAATCGGAGGTTTGATTATGAGAAAAAATTTTGGTTCAAAACCTTGGCTGTATCCTCAGCCAGTTTTTATCATCGCAACTTATGGAGAAGACGGAACACCAGATGCTATGAATGCTGCATGGGGTGGACTGAGTGAAGCTAATGAAATCTCTATGTGTCTGAGTGCAAATCACAAAACTGTTAAAAATATTTTAAAACGTGGTGCTTTTACAGTCAGCATGGCAACTGCTTCTTTTGTAACAGAATGTGATTATGTTGGAATTGCATCTGGAAATGATACTCCAAACAAAATGGAAAAAGCTGGTTTCCATACAACAAAAGCAGAATTTGTAGATGCGCCAGTGATCGATGAACTTCCTATGGCGATTGAATGCAAATTCATTTCTTATGATGAAGAAAGCTGCCGTATGGTTGGTGAAATCATCAATGTAAATGCAGACGAAAGTATTTTAGATGAAAACGGAATGATCGATGTAAGAAAATTAGATCCAATCACTTTCGAACCAGTAAATCATACTTATATAAAACTTGGTGAAACGGTCGGAAATGCATTTCATGATGGAGCGAAACTGAAATAACGGAGGGATTTACATATGGATTTCACATTAAGTAATGGAATCAAAATGCCCGCTGTTGGAATCGGTACGTTTTTAATGACTCCTGAACAGGTCGAAGATGCCGTTTTTACAGCATTGACAAATGGATATCACATGATCGATACTGCAAATGCTTATATGAATGAACGTGCAGTAGGACGTGGCATGAAAAAATCTGGCATTGCCAGAGAAGACATTTTCCTTTCCACAAAAATATGGGCTTCTGAATATGAGAAAGAAAATGCCGTAGAAAAGAGTTTGGAATTATTGGATGTTGATTATATTGATCTTTTATATATCCACCAACCTTCCGGCAACTACATGGCTGGTTATCGTTTGCTTGAAAAAGCATATAAAGAAGGGAAAATCAAAGCAATCGGTATTTCGAATTTCCATGATGAAAAATTAGAACATTTATTAGCTGAATGCGAGATAAAACCACATGTGATCCAGTTAGAAGAACATCCTTATTTTTCTGACACCAAAACACTCAATATGTTAAAACCATATGGTGTAAAATTGATGGCATGGTATCCTCTTGGACATGGCGATAAGGCATTACTCGAAGAACCAATCTTTACAGCACTTGCAGAAAAATATAACAAGACAACAGCACAGATCATTTTACGTTGGCATGTACAAAATGGAACTGCTGTTATTCCTGGTTCTACAAACCTTGCACATATCAAAGAAAATGCAGATATTTTCGACTTCTCCTTAACAGAAGTAGAAATGCAACAGATCAATTCTTTGAACAAAAATGTTCGCTATTACAATTCCACTCCTGAAATGGAAGAAAAATATGCTACATATGCAATTGATCTGGATTCGCAGGCTTAAGCCAATACCACATCCAATACCATCATAAGGCTGAAGCCGACTGCAAAGAAAATCGTTCCAATATTCGAATGTGTTCCTGTTGACATTTCGGGAATCAATTCTTCTACAACTACATAGAGCATGGCCCCAGCCGCAAAGCTCAATAGATATGGCAGTGCAGGAACTACAAACTGTGCTGCCATAATTGTTAAAAATGCTCCAAAAGGTTCTACGACCCCTGATAAAACACCGCTATAAAATGCTTTTCTCTTCTTCATCCCTTCTGCATACAAAGGTAAAGATATGATCGCTCCTTCTGGAAAATTTTGAACAGCGATCCCAATTGCTAATGCAAATGCACTCGCTGCAGTAATCTGTGTATTTCCCGAAAATACTCCCGCATAAACAACACCAACTGCCATTCCTTCAGGAATATTATGTAACGTTACTGCTAAGAGCATCATTGTTGTTTTCTGCAAACTCGAACAAATGCCCTCTGCCTGATCACTATTTTGGTGCAAATGTGGAATGATTCGATCCAGTAAAAATAAAAACAAAATACCTATCCAGAACCCGATCACCGCAGGAATCACTGCATATTTCCCCATATCTGCTACCTGTTCTAATGCTGGAATCAATAGGCTCCAAATAGACGCTGCAACCATAACCCCTGCTGCAAATCCAGTCAACGCCCTTTGCATTTGTATTCCTAGAGATTTTTTTACAAAAAACACACAGGCAGCCCCCAACACAGTGCCCAAAAAAGGAATGAAAATTCCGCAAAATATCATTATTCGTATCTCCCTTTCTTCGTAAGTTAGTTACGTCTAACTTGTGATGTTTTTAAAAGCTGCATCAAGCAGCTTTTTATTACAGGCACATTTTAGCATCGGTTATATTACTTGTCAAGTTCCACATCATTTCACTAAGAAGATTTATAATATGACTTATCTTATTTTTGACTTCGTGCAATCGCAGCAATATCTCCCACTCCATTCAATACTACTGTTGGCTGATATGCATACGTTTTGAGCGTTTCTTTGCTTGAAACACCTGACAGGACTAAAGCAGTAGACATCCCACTTTCCAAACCAGAAACAATATCTGTATCCATTCGATCACCGACCATTACTGCTTCTCCTGAATGACAGCCGAGCAGCTTTAAGCCTGTACGCATCATAAGCGGATTTGGTTTCCCACAAAAATATGCCTGTTTCCCTGTTGCCATCTCAATTGGAGCGATCAACGCACGACATGCTGGCGCGATTCCATTTTCAATCGGACCAGAAATATCTGAATTTGCACCGATCAGCTTCGCTCCATTTAAAACAAGATTGGTTGCCTTTGTCAATGTATCCAAAGAATAAGAACGTCCTTCACCAACAACTACATAATCTGGATTCACATCATTCATTGTAATTCCCGCATCATAAAGTGCATTCAATAAACCTGCCTCTCCAATCACAAACGCAGAACATCCAGGAGACTGTTCTCGCAAAAATGCCGCTGTAGCAAGTGCACTTGTATAGAAATGATCTTCCGAAATATCCAATCCCATTCTTGCTAATTTCTGATTGAGTTCTCGTGGTGTATATCCACTATTATTTGTTAAGAAAAGAAATTCTTTCTCTTCTTCATGAAGCCACTGAATAAATTCTGAAACTCCTGGTAAGATCTTATTTCCATGGTAGATCACACCATCCATATCACATATAAATCCTTTTTTATCATTAAAATTAAATGAAATATTTTCATTCATATCTATTTCCACCTTTCTGTTATGGTACCTCACATAGTATGAAACAAAATTGTAAAATCAATCACTTACTCCTCGTGAAATTTATGTAAAACTAATGTCTACTTTCTATATACGACGCTCATGCGTCATTTGCACTTGCGACAGAAATGCATTTTAACATCGTTTCTACCGTCTGTATCTCTCCCGGTTCTAAAAACACTTGAGAACCACCCATAGATGCCGCATGTTCCGATACGGAAACTTCATCTGTTAATTTAATTTTTCCTGCTTCCAATGCATCAAAGATCAATAACATTGTCATCACTTTTGTAACACTGGCAGGCGGCCTCACAGTATCTGCATCTTTTTCATAAAGGACTGTGCCTGTTGAAGCTTCCATTAATATTGCAGAGGGTGCACTTATTTCAAAAGCTGTTTCATTTTCTTCAGCATTTACCCATAAAATGGGAAGGTTTGAGATACATAAAATTACACTTAGAAGGATTATAAGAACCTTTCTCATAACCGTCTCCTTTTGCAACACTTCTATTTTTATAATATAGTGAAAACCATAGAAAAATAGAACAAAACAGGGCACGGTTCAGCTTGATTTTTCTTATTGAATAGCGTAAGATATCATTCGGGAGAATAGAAATTATGATTTAAGGGAGATAGAAATGGCAGTTCGTTCTTATTATGAAATTCTCGGAGTTTCCAGGAAAGCAACTCTCGAAGAAATTACAAATGCTAAGATTGCGTTAGCAAAAGTATACCATCCAGACGCGAATTTAAGCAGTGGGATTGATACTACAGAACAAATGCAGGAAATTCTGGAGGCTTATCGTATCCTCTCAGATCCTGAAAAACGAAAAGAATACGATCGCGAGATTGGCGGGGAACCTAATCGTGTTTTCCGTACATTTAATATAAAAGAAGAAGCAAAAAATACAAAAAAAGAGGATCTCACCTCTTTTGTTACATATTGGAATGCTGCCAGCAGTTTATATGCATTGGTAGAAGAAAGTGCAAATTTACTTGAAAAAGAATCTCATCGCACAAGTATCACGATCAAGTTTCTTCAAAAAGTCGGCAAATTAGATAAAACAGAGAAGAAACTTGCAGCCCGTTTGAACTCACTTTCTCTGCAGGCATTGCCTTATATCACACTTTTACGAAAGGCAGAGATTCCTATGGAATACTGGCTACCAGACCCAATGAACTGGATTCTTTTACGCTGGAGCCAGTGTCCTGGTAACGACTATCATACATTGATCGCACAATATGATGCGCACATCAACCGAGATGACAACAATTCTGAGCGTATCAAACGTAAAAATCAGATCCGTCGCTACCACAACAAATTAAAAAAATTGCTTACTTATGCTGTTTAAAAAATTTTTACAAAGGAGAATTTTATGCTGAATCTGATATTAGCCGTATTGACCGGCGGGAGTGTTTCTATCGTATTGCGCATGAGCAAAGGTCACGCAAAAAATGATATGACACTTTTTGCAGTAAATTACGTAATCTGTTTTTTACTCGCACGTGCATTTATGGGAAAGACAACCTTGATCGTTCATGAAGAAGGAATTCAATTTGCATTGGCAGCAGGTATTTTCGCTGGTGCATTTTATTTGATCAACTTCATCCTTCTGCAAAACAGTATGAAACATAATGGTGTTGTACTTTCTTCTACTTTTATGAAACTTGGTGTACTCGTTCCAACATTACTTGCTGTCACTGTTTTTGGAGAACAGCCAAGTCTTATTCAATGTCTTGGATTTGCAATTGCTGTAGTTGGAATCATCCTGATTCATTTTGAAAAAGATTCTACTGGAAACAGTACTCACAAATTTTTACTTATCATTTTACTTTTAGTTGCCGGATTCACAGATTCCATGGCAAATTTTTACGATAAGATTGGAAATCCAGATCTGAAAGATCATTATCTTTTCTATGTATTTGTTGCCGCATTCATCATTGCAACAATTGCCGCAATTATAAGAAAAGAAAAACCTTGTATTCAAGATGTAATCTGGGGTGCACTTGTCGGAATTCCTAACTATTTATCAGCAAGATTTTTGCTTCTTTCCTTAGGAAGCGTACCAGCAATGATCACTTATCCGGTCTACAGTGTCGGAAGTATTATATTGATTACATTAGCTGGCGTATTATTATTTAAAGAAAAACTTAGCAAACAGAAAATGCTCGCGCTTTTATTCGTAGTCATTTCACTTGTATTATTAAATATGTAGAGGACATTATGAGCAATCGATTAGATTTACACATTCACAGTCAAGCATCAGACGGTGCGGATTCCATTCCAGGTCTGCTTCGCAAAATACAAAGTTCTGATATCCATACTTTTGCGATCACAGATCATGATACGTTGGAAGGTTCTGATCAAATGAAAACTTTGGTTCCAGATACCTTACATTTTATACATGGAATTGAATTCACTTGTGTCACTCCAAACCGAAAATGTCATATTTTAGGTTATGGTTTTGATCCACTTGATCCAAACTTCCAAAATGCATTGATATTTGTGAAAAATTTACGTCAAGAAAAGAAACGTCTTCGAATAGATTTTCTCAAAAATGAATTGGGAATCAAACTTACCGAAGAAGAACTTACCTGGTTAAATCAACAGGTCAGCCCTGGAAAACCGAATTTTGCCGAGATTGTTGTAAATCATGGACTTGCTCCAGATATTGATACTGCCATCGCACAGTACATTAATAAATGTAAAACACCAAGAGAAGGCATTGATGCACAGATTGCGATCCAAGCGATACTCAAATCCGGTGGAATCCCTGTATGGGCACATCCTCTTGGTGGTGAAGGTGAACGCCGTCTAACAAAAGATGAATTCCATACTCAACTGAATACACTCATTGAATACGGAATCCAAGGACTAGAATGTTACTACTCTCGATATTCTCAAGAGGAAATCACATTTCTTTTAAATAAATCCAATTCTCACAATTTACTTGTAAGTGCTGGCAGTGATTATCATGGAAGTAATAAAAAGAATCTTGATCTTGGACAATTAAATACTGAAAATAAAATGATCAATCTTGACCAGATCACACTTTTAAAGAAACTCAAATCAGATGTGAAATAACTTCCATCTCGACAAACTAAAAGGAAGACTAAAAAAGGAGCTTTGACATGACGAAAAATCATGACAAAACTCCTTTTTGTTTGCTATTTATTTCCTGTTGGAATATATGGGATCAACGCATTCGCAACACTCGAAATCGGCATTGTCTGCAACCAAATATGTCCCGGTCCAGTAATCACTGTGTTAAAAAGTCCTTCTCCGCCGAACACTGCATTTTTCAAACCTGGCACTGTCTGGATGTCTAAACTGCAAGTAGCCTCCATCGCTGCAAGATAACCAGAATCTACAATGATCTGCTGCCCTGGCTGAAGGTCGTATTCCACTACATGTCCATCAAATTCTGCAAATACCATACCATTTCCAGAAATTTTCTGCAGTATAAAACCTTCGCCTCCAAACAGACCAGAAGCAACTTTCTTATGAAAATGTACTGAAAGATTAACTCCGCTCTGCCCAGCTAAAAATGCTTTCTTCTGGAAAATGTATTCTCTTCCAGGTCCAACTTGAAATGCTTTGATCGAACCCGGAAAACTGGAAGCAAACGCGATCAATCCATTTCCACCCATTGCAGTGTAACGATTTTGGAACAGATTCTCACCAGAAAACATTCTTCCAAAAACCTTTCCAATGCCACCGTTAGAACTTGTCTCCATCTTCATATTCGGTGACATCCATGCCATAGCACCACTTTCAGTGATCATTGTTTCCCCTGCTTCCAATTCGCAGATTACTACTGGTAATGTTTCGCCCTGAATTTGATATCTCATATACTGTCCTCCTAATAGAATCTGTAAATTTCATCTGGATATCCTGACAAAAATTCTCTTATTAATAATTGTATCATAGATTCATTAGAAAATGTTTTAATTTTATGTAATTCCTCTCTACTATTGCAATTCTTCCGCAAATGCACGAATCCAGTTCATATCAAGTGTATTTTCAGACGCTATATAAGTCCATTCATATAATAAATTATCTTCCTTTAACAAAAGTATACCGCTTTCACCCAAACTATCTACAAACATATATACCAATTTCCCATTTCCTGTTGTATATTGTTCGTACATGAATTCCACACCTTCTCTAAGTGGCCATGAAAACATAACACCTGCATTTATTCCTTCATAAAAGCTTATGGCCGAATGGATTTTTATATTATCTTTTATAATCGTTGCGGAACTTATGTTTCCTCCACCAAAATCGTTATAACGGAAATAAAAATTATTTCCATTATCCGGATATTGTAATTTGATATTCTTGACCAAGGCGGTATCTAAAAGCATCTCCATTTCTTCATACGAAGCAAAAATCCCTACATAGCTTTTATAATTACCAGTGGCTGACTGTATTGGAAGTTCTTCTCCGTCCGATAGAATCACTGTTTGATCTTTAGCTTCTTCAAGATTTTGTATACGTTCCTCTACTTGTGGTGTAAACTCAATCCCCTCTAACATATAGTCTATCGTATAATTTATTCTTTTCTCACCATCTATTCTGTCTTCCTGCTTTGTAAATTTTAATTCATCATTTTGAAAAAGTATTTCTTGCTGATTGTCTAACGAATACCTTTGCTCCGTTTCATATGGTGTTATTTTTGCGATCTTACCTTTTTCTATTTCAGAATAGAAAATTTCTCCAGAATAAATAACTTCATTTAAATCATCGCCCACAGTCACTTTATAAGTGTACCACTCTGCAGAACTTGATGTCTTTTCTTCTACTTCTAGATTTTTTATTTCAAATTCTGCCTGCCGTGTTTTAATTCCGTATCCAAGTACACGATTTCTCACCGCTATCTCATATCCATTTTCATCAAAATACTTTTCATATCTTCGCTGCCAAATTCCCTGTGCATGTATAGACTTTGTTTCTTCTAATTCTTCATATTCAGCATATTCTTCCTCGCTGATTTCAAATAAATCCCTCAAAAATGTTTCGCACAGCTCAGCTTCGTTGACTTGTTTTTCTGCATTTGTAAGTGTCACTACTGCCACGACTCCTATTATGAATATTGCAACTATAATAAGAATCCTCTTTGTATTTTTATATTTTAAAATATGTACGATTCTTCCTTTCGTCTCCCCCTCTCCAAATGCTAACGGTATTCCTAACTGCTTTCTTTCATTACTAGATAGCGCTAACAATGTTTCCGCATATTCTGTTCTATTCTCTACTCCAATCCGCTTCACAACATGTTCATCACATGCCATTTCTATGTCTTTTCCAAGGCAAATAAACATAAGCCATGCAAACGGGTTAAACCAATGAATCATTGTAAGCACAAAACAAATATATTTCATCAGATGATCTTTTCGACTGATATGTGCCTCTTCATGTGCAATCACGTACTCATAATTACTTTCCCATATTGATGATGGCAAATAAATCTTCGGCGAAAAGAATCCATAAACAAATGGTGTTTCTATTTTATCTGACTCGTAAATTTTATTTTTCCCTGAAAACTCTTTTACAATGATACTTTCTTGTAAATTCTTCTTTAATCTAATGATTGATACAAGACTATAACACAATAGTAAAATAATACCTACAATCCAAACTATCGATAAAATCTGCATCAACGAAGGTGCTGTCTCCGCCATACTGCTGTCTAATACATTTGAAGAAATCATTTCTGCTGTTCCCTGCTGAATTGTATCATTTCCTAAAACACTTTTATTCTGTGAAATGTTCTGCACCGTTGAATCGACTGTTTGTGATAATACATATTTTTCCGTATTTACTTTTGGCACAATACTAACTTTACTCGTAACAGAAATTGGACAAATCATGCGAATCATTGGCAACAAGCATAAGATACAAACAACTCTTTCTGGAATATTTGCCTCTCGAAAAAGCATCCTCACCACCAAAACACAAAGAATTACGATACTTGCTTGAACGCTCATCTGTAATATCTGACTGAAAATATGCTCCATAGACAGCCTCCTCCCTTTATCGGTTTACAAGTAATAAACCCTCCCTCTAAATATAGTTTATCAGTAATAAACCAATCTGTCAATTCCTAATATATAACACAATATTTTTATAAAAATGCTTTATAGAATAACTCTCTTGATATAACAAAAGCCGACCCATCACTGGATCGACTCCTTATAACATTTTCAAAAATACAATTATATTTATTCAACACCAATTCATATATGTATAAATTAGGATTATCACATTTCTGATTCCGCCCAAAATAAACAAAATTCCTAAAATCTTCTGAATGATCACCGCAGCCTTCGGAAAATCCTTCGTATAACGGCCATATCTCAAACGCAACAATATTTCCGGTCTTAAAAATAATAGTAAGCCTATAAGAATCATAAACGTGCCTCCTTTCAATTGGATACATGTGTTCTATTTTATTTCTACATAAAAATTTGTAATCCTTTTTTTAGTAATTTTGAAATTAAAATCGTTCCCGCAACAATAATCGGAATTGAAAAAAGAAGAACAAACAAATCCGTTAAAACAATCGATTCTAGTGGTAATGCGAATACATTATTTACAACAAACTCGTATAAGCTAAAATAGATCTTCGTACAGATCAGAAAACTTATTACATATATCAAAATATTCTTCCACTTCTTTTTCATTTTAAAAATATCCTTGTATTATCTGATGACATTTTATTTATACTTATCAATAATTTTCTGAATTTCTTGAATCTCATCTTTGCTTAAATTTTTCTTCGTTGTGAATGCAGCCAAAAAGCCTGGAAGTGATCCCCCAAATATCTCTTCTACATATTCTTCACTTTGGCAAGCCAAAAACTCTTCTTTACTGATCACAGCCTTTACAATACTATCCTCATTTACAAAGAGCCCCTTGCCAATCATCTTTCTCAACACAATATAAGTCGTCGGCTTCTTCCAATCAAATTCTTTCGCACATACTTTTACTAATTCGCCGCTCGCAATCGGCTCAAGTTCCCATACCAAATCAGCAAAACGACGTTCAATCTTTCCCAATGAATAATGTTCCATCAAATCACTCCTTGAAATTACATTCGATTTATATTTAACGGTTCTTTCTCTTGATTTAAGTTTATCACCAATACACCTATGTGTCAACCAGCCACGTTTACCACATCGGCAAATTCTTTTAATACTTGAGTAGTTAAAAAGGGCTAATCGCAAAATAACTGAACTTCATCACTATTTTGCAATCACCCTTTCTCGTAACACAATTGATTATCGTTTGTAAAACTGCAAACTATTCAGGCATCTTTTCTAGACACTCCAACAAAAGTGCCTCGCATCCACGCTTCACATCCTCATAAGTCCGATCAAAATTGCCTGTATACCACGGATCTGCAATATCCCCTGATTCCCCTGTGAAATCGAGCAATTTCGAAACTTTACAGTCTGGATCATCCTTGAGAATCTTCATCATATTGCGAATATTCCAAGAATCCATCCCAATTAAATAATTGTATTTGTCATAATCTTTCTTTGTAAGCTGTACAGCATAATGCTTCAGCACCGGAACACCAACTTGGCGTAATTTGTCGACTGTTCCATAGTGAGGAGGGTTCCCAATCTCCTCACGGCTCGTAGCCGCTGAATCAATATAAAATAAGTCTTGAAGACCGCGTTTGTTGACCATGTCCTGGAAAACAAATTGAGCCATTGTAGAACGGCAGATGTTGCCGTGGCAAATAAAAAGTATTTTAATCATGTTTTTATAACTCCTGATAAGTC